>JAVBME010000001.1:0-62339 GCA_031552765.1 Acidaminococcales bacterium
GCGAGTATTTGCCGAGGCCAAAGAGCGGCATGCGATGAGATACACCCAACTGCGCGGGCTAAAGAAAGTCGCGATGCAGGTAGGGCTGACTTTCCTATGCATGAATTTAAAGAAGCTGGCGAAGATGAAGTGGAAGAAGGGTCTACTTTTTTGTTGTTTTGGCTGTTTCAGAGCAAAAGTTGAAGATTTTTGGGATAAATACCTTGTTTTCACGAAAAACGTCACTCTACGCGTTGCGTAAAGTGACGTTTATGTCTACAGTCTGGCCGGCGCTTTATGCGCCGGTTTTATATCAAGGTTTCAGGTGCCCGTCCCGATGGGCGCGGCTGAAAAAAAACAAAAGAGAGGCTATAAAGATAAAGCCGCCGACCTGGCTGCGGCTGTATATGAAGAGCGGCAAGGCCACCCAGGTAAAAGCAATAAGTAAAATGGCGGCGGCAGCGTAAACAGCGGCCTGCTGTTTATTGCGCTGGGCAAGCTGCCTGCGGGAACTGCGTATGGCGATGACTGTATAGCGGCAGGCGGACAGGGCGAAAATAAAACTGCCCAGGACGTAAAGCGTTTGGGAAAGTATTTGATCTACCATACATACTCCTCGCTCAAAATAAAAATATCAACATTTATATTATAGCTCTTTTTCATTATTTATAGTCAAACAATCTGAAAACAAGTACAGAATTGCGAAGATATTTTTCACTTCACGCGGCTGCTGCTTTTGCGACTTTCTGTCACTCGCAGCACTTGGTCGCCTGATTTTCGAAGGAAGGGGAAATGCCGACGACCTTTGCTCTAGTTTTTGGGTTGTTTGACTATAGGCATTGACAAGATAGTAAAAAAGGATTTCCCGGTAATATGTTGAATATATTTTCTTAAACGTAGCAGTCTATTTCTAAGGGGAGGCGTTATGTATGGGGGTATTTGCACAAAAGGCGGCTGAAGCGGCGGGGAATAATTTTAAACGGTCTATAAATTGCGCTGAAACGTTAGTAAAAACATTTGACGACTTGTGTTCTTTGGGGATTGGCAAAGATGTCCGCCTTGCGACAGGTTTTGGCGCCGGTATGGGACAGGCCGGTGATTTGTGCGGAGCTTTAGCCGGCGCCGTCATGGTGCTGGGCGCTTTTAAAGGACGGCCCAATCCGCCGGAGGGTGAGCGCAAAGATATATACCCTTTGAGCAAGGAGTTCCATGCGCGCTTTATGGCGGTCAATAACGCGACCGATTGCGACGATTTGCGCAATTTTGACTTTGGCGCCAGGGAGCAAAATATAAACTGTTTGAAACTGGTCGTATCTACAGCGGATCTGTTGGGGCAGTTCCTGGTGGATAAAGGCTTGGCAGAAGATAAGTAAAAAGAGGTGATAGTATTGGCTAGATATCTAGTAGTAGGCGGTGTGGCGGCCGGAGCTGCTTTTGCGGCAAAAATGCGCCGTTTGGACGAACGTGCCGAAATAATCATTTTTGAAAAAGGACCGCATGTTTCCTATGCTAATTGTGGCTTGCCCTACTATATCGGCGATGTCATAAAAGAAGAAGCGGAACTTTTGCTGCATACGCCAGAGTCGCTCCATGGTCGGATCAACGCCCAGGTGCTGGTAAATACAGAGGTGCTTTCCATCAACAGGGCGTATAAGAGCGTTACGGCGAAAGATCTTACTACCGGCGAAGAAAAAGAATACGCCTACGATAAATTGATGCTGGCGCCCGGCGGCGTGGCGATAAGGCCGAATATCCAGGGAATGGAACTTCCGGAAGTTTTTACGATAAAAGATGTTACAGATACCGTGAATATAAAAAAATTTATTGACGATAAAAAACCCGCGCATGCCACTGTGATCGGCGGCGGCTTTATCGGCCTTGAGATGGCGGAGAATTTCCATGCGCTGGGGATAAAGGTCGCTCTGGTAGAGGCAACGCGCCAGGCGATGCCGCCTTTTGACTATGAAATGGCTGCGATCTTGCACAACCATTTGCGGGATAAAGGGATAGACCTGCGCCTCAGCAGCACTTTAAAAAGTATAAAGAAAGCGGCAAAAGGTTTGGAATTGGAGCTGGATAAAGGTGCTGTGGCTACCGATTTCGTGCTTATGGCCATAGGCGTACGCCCCCTGAGCAAACTTGCCCACGAAGCGGGGCTGGAAATTGGGGCGACGGGCGGCATCAAGACCAATCAGTACATGCAGACTTCCGACCCGGATATTTACGCCGCGGGCGACGCGGTAGAAGTGCAACATTTTGTCACCGGCAAGCAGCAGCTGATCCCTCTGGCCGGCATTGCTAATAAGCAAGCCCGGGCGGCGGCCTTTCATATAAACGGCAGGGCCCGTACCGTGCGTCCTGTTCAGGGCACGTCGGTTGTAAAAGTTTTTGACCTGACGGCCGCTATTACCGGTAGCAGCGAAAAGGTGCTTAAAGATAATAATGTCTGCTATGACAAGGTTTATTTACACCCGGCCAGCCATGCCGCCTATTACCCGGGCGGCAGCCCTTTGAGTATAAAACTGCTATTTTCGCGCGACAGCGGCTGTATCCTCGGTTGTCAGATAATAGGAAAAGAGGGCGCTGACAAGCGCATAGACGTTATATCGACAGCCATGTTTGCCCATCTTTCCATATATGAATTAGGCTCTTTGGAACTGGCCTATGCGCCGCCATATTCTTCCGCGCGCGACCCGGTCAATTATGCCGGCGACGTGGCGGTCGAAGTGGTAAAAAGCTCTTATTGCCAATTTTTCTGGAATGATTTAGAGAATATCGATTACGACAAAGTATTTTTAGTCGATTCACGCTTCCCGTCCGAGTATAAAAGAGGCACGATAGGCAAGGCCGTAAATATACCATTGCCGGAAATAAGAAAACGCCTGGATGAATTTCCCCGCGATAAAGACATCTATATTTTCTGTCAGTCTGGCCTGAGAAGCTATGTTTCTTCGCGCATATTGCGGCAAGAAGGGTTCAATGTTTATAATTTGAGCGGAGGTTACCTCAGCTGGCAGATAGTGGACAAAGATCGCAAGAGCTCGCAGTAATAAAGCTTGAAAATCCCGTTTGTTTTAACAACGGGATTTTTATTTACTGTTATTAATGAAAACAGCTATTTTTTCGATAAGAAAAATATAAGGTGTGTAGTACTATGCAAAAAATGACGGACATAGTTCATGCGTTTTCTTTGCCAACGACGGCTATGCTGGCAGAGGCGGAGTCTTTTGCGCAGGCCATGGCTGAAAAGCTGGCCGGCGCTGAGACAAGCCTGCCTATGTTGCCGTCTTATTTACCTTTGCCTGATGGCACGGAAGGGGGAACCTTCCTGGCGCTAGACTTTGGCGGCAGCAATGTACGCATCGCGGCAATAAAAGTAAAAGGCCGAAAATGTGAGGTTTTAAAGCAGGAAAGGCGTAGCCTGTCTTCGTTGCTGGCCGGCGGGCAAATGGACAACGAAAGGCTTTTTTATGACATTGCTTCTTTTATAAATGAATTTGCCGGTAAAACCGGTGGTTTTTTGGGCCATACCTTTTCTTACCCGGTTAAGCAAACTGGGCCCAACAGCGCGGTACTGAAACGATGGACAAAAGAGCTGCATTTGCCGGAGAAAGAACAACTGGAGGTAAACGGGCTTTTAGCCAGTAAGCTGTCCTTGTTAGGACGGGCTGATATAAAACCGGTAGTTATACTTAACGATACTACGGCGGTACTGCTGGCTGCTTCTTATGATACCGGCGCAGCGTCTGTCGGCAGTATATGCGGCACCGGCCACAATAGCTGCTATTATGAACCGGCGCTCGGCATGGTAGTAAATATAGAGAGCGGCAATTACCGCCCGCTGGCGCGCAATCTTTTTGACGAACAACTGGACGGGGAGAGCAATTACCCAGGTGAGCAGTGGCTGGAGAAGATGACCGCAGGAAATTATCTGGCGAAATTGGCTACTCTGGCCGCTAAAGAAGCAGGTATGCCTGACAGTGCCCCCGCGACGGCGGAGGAAATGGCAGTTTGCTTAAATCCGGACGAGCCTATATACCCCTTGGCCGCTTGTATTTTAGCAAGAGCGGCCCGTTTGTTGGCGGCAGAATATTTCGGTATAAATTTGCATCTTGCGCGCACAGGCGGCAAGCTGGAAAATATCGCTATCGACGGCTCGGTATATAATAAACTGCCATTATTTCAGGCATATTTAAATAGCGCTCTGGCCGAGCTTTTTAGCCCTGTGCCGCTTGTTTTGCCGGCGCATGGAGCCTCGCTTTGCGGCGCTGCGGTAGCGGCGGCTATCGCGACCAAGCGATGCTGGACTTAAATAATGAAAAATGATAGAATTATAAACAGAATTGTCGTAATTGACAAAAAGGGAACGTAATAAGCACAGGCAGGGAATTTTTGGGGCCATTAAGAAAGGGATGATTTTTTGGAGCTTTCAACACTATTAGGCGTACCTTTAGCATTATTTGCTGTTCTTGCAGGTATGATATACAAGGGCGCCAGCCCAGGCATGCTGCTCAATCCGGCATCTATATTGATCATTATCGTAGGCACCTCTGGCGCTGTATTGAATGCTATGCCTATGCACGTACTTAAAAATGTGCCGGCTTTTGTCAAGAAAGTAATAAAAAAACAAGATCTTATGCCGGTATCTGTTTTGGCGGCTACCTTTGTGGATTTCTCTCAGGTAGCGAGGCGTGAAGGCCTGCTGGCGCTGGAAGGACGGCTGGGCGAAATAAGCGACCCGTTTATGCGTGGCGGCATGGGTATGATGATAGACGGTCTGGATGCTGAATTTATACGCGACGTCATGGATGCCGAAGTCGCCGCCATGCAAGAGCGGCACCGGCACAATGCCACCGTATTTTCCCAGGGCGGCATGTATTCGCCGACCCTCGGCGTTTTGGGCGCCGTTATCGGCCTGGTGGCCGCGCTCGGTAACCTCAGTGATATCGACCAACTGGGTCATTCCATAGCGGCTGCTTTTATCGCGACTATGTATGGTATATTTTTTGGTTATGTAGTTTTCCATCCTATAGCGACCAAGCTTAAAGTACTCAGTGAAGAAGAGGCGGCAATAAAAAGGATCATTATTGAAGGCATCCTGTCTTTGCAGGCCGGAGATTCCCCGATTGCCGTAGAAGCCAAGCTTAACGCTTTTCTGCCACAAAAAGACCGCAAGACCTCTAGCGCCGGTAAGGAGTGATTTGAATGGCCAGAAAAGAACATCACCCGCCGCACGAAGAGCATGCGGACGAAACCTGGCTGGTTCCTTATGCCGACCTTTTGACGCTTTTGCTGGCGTTGTTTATAGTTTTGTTTGCTACTTCCAAAGTCGACTCGCAAAAATTCGCCCAGGTCGCCTATGCTTTGCAGCAGGCTTTGGCTAGTCCCATCAGCATGGGCAGTGGCAGCTCCATATTAAACAGCGGAGCGGGAGTCGGGGTTATACCGGGCGCCGGCGGCGCTGCCGGCGGCATGAGCCCGGCGGAGCTGGAAAGCGCACAACTGACCAACGCTAAAAAACAAATAGACGATTTTATTAAAACAGAACACCTAGAGCTAGAGTTGGAGTCGACTGTAACAGACCAAGGGTTGATGATAAGGGTAAAAGATAACGCTTTGTTTGCTTCAGGCAGCGCGCAGCTTTATCAGGATTCGGTTAAACTGGCCCAAATGGTAGCAGGGGTTTTGGCTAAAATACCGCAGAATGTGCTGATTTCCGGACACACGGATAATGTGCCAATAAATACTGTGCAATATCCTTCCAACTGGGAACTCAGCTCGGCCCGCGCCATAAATTTGATGAAAGCTATGCTGGCCGCGACTCCGGGCTTCAATCCTAACCGGATGAGCGCTATCGGGTTTGGTGAATACCGGCCTATCGCGCCCAATAATATCGAAGAAGGGCGTTCGAAAAACCGCCGCGTAGAAATACTCATACAAAGAAGTTATGTACGGGGTGAAAAAGTGGGCGATTCTTTGATTAACCCTACTCATAACCAGGGCCCCGGCGCAACAGCCGCCCAACCTAAAACATAAAATATTATGCTAAGATAAAAGGGCAGGCGGAAACTCCGCCTGCTTTTTGCCTATAGAGAGGAGAGAGTATGTTAAAAAAACTAACGGTACTGATGCTGGCGCTTTGTTTTTTTGCTATACCTGTCGCACAGGCCGGCCGTTCCCCTGCCGATGCAAAACGGGCGGAAGAATTTGCCCGCTACTATGGCGTTTTACCGGACGAAGCGGTGCAAAAACGCATAAACGACATTGGGCAGAAACTTGTCGCCGCTAACAATCTTAATCCGGCGGATTTCAGCTTCGGCGTGATAAATTCCAGTGAGATAAATGCCGTGACTTTGCCTGGCGGCTATATATATGTTTTTAAAGGGCTGATCGACTTTATGCCGACAGATGATGAACTGGCCGGCGTTATTGGCCATGAGATGGGGCATGTCATGGGCAACCATATTGCCCGCCGTGAACGCGAACAGCTTCTGAGCGCTATACTGGGAGCGGTGCTGGGCGGGCCGCAAGGAGCTATGGCGATGAACGCCGCCCTGGCGTCTTTGCCTGCCTACAATCAGCGTGACGAGCGGGAAGCGGACGACAGTGGCTTTAAGTATGTTCTGGCTGCTGGGATGAATCCCTATGCCGTATTGGTCGTCATGAACAAACTTGGCGATACCGAGCATGCGGGGATAGAGAGCAACTTTGCCCAGCATCCGCAGCCTGCGGTGCGGGCGGGCCGCATCCAAAAATATATACAACAACAAAAGATAACGCCTGTGGTAACGGACGAAGGGAAACAGGCCAAAGTTGCCGACGGCGGCTGGGAGTTTGTAGTTTCCCTGCCGGACGGACCGGATAAGCCGCTATACCGGGCCTGGCTTTTAGCAGGAAATCTTTATTGTATTGCCAGGATGGAGACGCCGGACGCGGATAAATTTATCGTGCTTGAACAGCCGGCAGGCGCCGATATATATTATGGGGACCGCCTGGTTTACAGCGTAGGCGAGCTGGACGCTATGGCAGAGGCGGGCGCGACGCCAGCCAACCGTGCCGCTGTATATGTGGAAAAATTGCGCGCATGGGCCCGGGGACGGGCCGGAGTTTTGAATAGGTCGGTGAAAAGTTAGCAGGGCTGCGTGTTAAGGAGTGGTATGGCGCTAAAAAGGACGTGTAAAATCTTTTTGGCTTTTTGGCTGCTTTTTTGTGCGCCTCTTTATGCGGCTGAAATTGTCGATGTACGCCAGGAAATAGAATTGGGTGGGAAAATTGCCGTTGGACTGGAAAAGCAATACGGATTAGTGCACAATGAGGTTATCAACAGGCGTGTAACAGGTATAGGCCTGCGGCTGGCCGCGGTTTGCGAACGGCCGGACTTGCCTTTTTCTTTTAAGGTACTGGCTTCCAGGCAAGTGAATGCTATTGCCTGTCCTGACGGACAAATATATTTGTTTAAAGGGCTTGTCGATCGCATGCCTTCAGATGATGAACTGGCCGGTGTTTTGGCTCATGAAATAGCGCATATTGTCAGCAGGGCGGCGCAGGGGAAACCTCCCGCAGTAAAGACGCCGGCAAAAGGCGCGGCGAATGATGGCTATAGCTGGCGCGAAGAATACGCGGCCGATGCGAAGGGATTTGAATTGGCGCGGGCGGCGGGCTTTAATCCTTATGGGATCTTTGTTGCAGTGGACCGAATAAGGCTATTGACAGACAAGCCTAAAGGCAGTACGAGCCACCCGGCCGGGGTGGAGCGTATGGCGCGTTTATCCGGGGCGGCCCGGCAAGCAGGCGTCTTTCCTCAGGTGCGTGAAGACGGAGATAAAGGCGTGCTTTTTCAGGGCGATTGGCGGTTGGAGATAGCGAAAGGGACGGCGGGCTACAAGCCGTTGTATCGAGCCTGGCTGTTGGCCGGCCGACTATACATGCTGGTCGGCGAAGAGTCGCCGATTGCGGCCGGCTTTAGGGCAGAAGCGGCTGATAAACGGGCAGACGTGTATTATAACGAGATACACTTATTTACAGTGTATCCGTCAGATGTGCCGGGAAGCGGTGCAAAGAATGTTATGGAGTTGGCCGGAAGGTATGTAAGCGGCCTGGCGCTGTGGGCAGATGATGTCGCTACTCCGGCTAAATAGTGAGAAAAGCTGGGACTCTTTGGCGTCCCAGCTTTTTTGTTTCGAGGTGCGGAAAAAGCAGCAAGTATTTCTTGCAATTTGCTATATGGCAGGAATATTCAGCTAAAATATCGAATTAATACTATAAAAGTGTGGGAGAGGTAAAATACCAAAATACATACCGTGAGGAGGTGCGCCGGTGCATTCGTGTTTTAGCGGATTTGACCGCCATTTGTTTGCCGAAGGCAAGCATTGCGAGTTATACCGTTATTTTGGCGCGCATCTTGTAAGTGAAAATGGCGCTTTTGGCGCCAGATTCATGGTATGGGCGCCCGGGGCGCAAAAAGTAACGGTGGTAGGAGACTTTAATGGCTGGCAGGACGAACAGGGCGTTATGCAAGATACCGGCGACGGTATATGGGAAGTTTTTATCCCGGGCGCTGCGGCGGGTCATTGTTATAAATACGGTATCACAGGAAATAGAGGGCAAAAATTTTACAAAGCGGACCCGTTTGCTTTTGCGGCGGAACTGCGGCCCAAAACCGCGTCAGTAATAAGCGCTGTTTTAGACAGGCTGGCCTGGTCGGATCAGGAATGGCGCAAAAGGCGTACGGCCGATTCGCGCGCGCGGCCCCTTAATATTTACGAAGTGCATATGGGTTCCTGGCGGCATGGCGAGGAGGGACGTTTTCTTACTTACCGTGAATTAGGCGGCCTTTTGCCAAAGTATGCCCAAGATATGGGTTATACGCACATAGAAATGATGCCGCTTACCGAACATCCGCTGGACGCTTCCTGGGGTTATCAGGCTACAGGTTATTTTGCGCCGACCAGTCGTTATGGGAGCGCCGAGGATCTGGCAGAGTTTGTAGGCGCCTGCCATAATGCGGGGATAGGCGTCATTATGGATTGGGCGCCGGCTCATTTTTGCAAGGACGATCATGGCTTGAGGGAATTTGACGGCAGCTACTGCTATGAGCCGCAGCATCCGCTCCGGCGGGACAACCCGGGCTGGGGAACGGCGTATTTTGATTTGGCTAAAGGGCAGGTGAGGAGTTTTCTTATCTCAAGCGCCTGCTACTGGCTTGAAGTCTTTCATATGGACGGACTCAGGGTGGACGCTGTAGCCAGCATGCTTTATTACGACTACACCAAGCCGGCCGGACAGTGGCTGCCTAACGCTGACGGCGGACGGGAAAACCCTGACGCCAGAAAATTTTTACAGGATTTGAATGTAATAGTTTTTGGCCGCGACCCATCTGTTTTAATGATGGCGGAAGAGTCGACCTCTTACCCTATGGTCACCTGGCCGGTACACGACGGCGGTCTTGGTTTTAACTACAAATGGAATATGGGTTGGATGAACGACGTCCTCGAATACATGGAAGAAGAGACTGTACACCGGCGCTGGCGCCATCATAAGATAACCTTTTCTTTCATGTACGCTTTTTCGGAGAATTTTATCCTGCCGTTTTCACATGACGAAGTGGTGCACGGGAAAAAATCCCTCCTCGATAAAATGCCGGGCGATTACTGGCAAAAATTTGCCAATTTGCGCCTGCTGCTGGGTTATATGATGGCGCATCCCGGGAAGAAGCTCCTGTTTATGGGGCAGGAATTGGGCCAGTTCATTGAATGGGATGAAAAACGGGAACTGGATTGGTTTCTTTTGGGTTATAGCATGCACGCGGTTTTCTGCCAGTACGTACAGTCGCTCAACCATTTTTATCTTGCCGACAGGCGTCTGTGGGAAATAGATAGCGATTGGAGCGGTTTTCGCTGGCTGGACGCGGATGACAGCGAACACAGCGTGATAAGTTTTCTGCGTTTTGATAAAAAAGGGCGTCATTTAGTAGTAGTGTGCAATTTTACCGAAATAATCAACGAAGGCTACCGGGTAGGCGTTCCGGATGAGAGAGCTTACCATGAAGTTTTCAATAGCGACGAGGCGCGGTTCGGCGGTTCCGGCGCGCACAGCCGGAAAGTGCTGATACCACATCTCATCCCCTGGCACGGGCACAGCCATTCTTTGGTGGTAAGAGTGCCGCCCCTGTCCGTATTGTACCTGTCGCTTTAAGAATATAGTCAAAGGTAAATATTCTACTGGAAAATCCAAAACCAGTGGATGCTAAGGAAGGTGTTCGTCCATGCAAAAACAATCTTGTATAGCGATGCTGTTGGCGGGAGGGCAGGGCAGCCGTCTGGGGGCTTTGACGAGGAATGTGGCCAAGCCGGCGGTGCCGTTTGGCGGGAAATACCGGATAATAGATTTTGCGCTGAGCAACTGCTATAATTCAGGTATTTATACGGTGGGCGTTCTTACACAATATAAGCCGCTGGAACTGCACACCTACATCGGCATAGGCAGCGCCTGGGATCTTGACCGCAGGAACGGCGGGGTGTATATACTGCCGCCCTATGCCAGGGAAGGCGGGGCCGATTGGTATAAAGGGACGGCGGACGCTATTTATCAAAACATCAACTTTATCGACAGTATGAGCCCGGAGCATGTGGCGATACTTTCCGGCGACCATATCTATAAGATGAACTATGCCAAGATGCTGGCTTTTCACAAGGAGAAAAAAGCCGACGCTACTATTGCAGTGTTGGACGTTCCACTGGAAGAAGCTTCGCGTTTTGGCATCATGAGCGCCGATAAAAATGGCAGGATAACCGAATTTGCCGAAAAGCCCAAAAAGCCTAAAAGTACACTGGCTTCCATGGGTGTTTATATTTTCCACTGGCAGGTGCTTCGGCGTTACCTTTTAGAGGATAGCCAACACAACGACAGTGAACACGATTTCGGTAAAAACTTGATCCCAGCTATGCTAGAGCGCAAAGAAAAGCTATTTGCCTGCTCCTTCAACGGTTACTGGCGGGATGTCGGTACAGTGGAAAGTTATTGGCAGGCCAGCATGGATCTTCTGACAGACAACCCGGAATTTGACTTATATGATCCCGACTGGATCATAGGCTCGGTCAACCTTTCCCTGCCGCCGCACTATATAAGCAAAGAAGCAAATGTAGCGCGTTCTTTGGTCAGCGAAGGCTGCCAGATATATGGCAAGGTAGAAAACAGTGTCCTCTTCCCTTATGTTATAGTGGAAAAAGACGCTATAGTGCGCAATTCCGTCATCATGGCCCGCGCCCGGGTAGGGCGGGGGGCCAAAGTGGAAAAAGCGGTCATGGGCTATAAGACTTATGCCATGCAGGGTGCGGAAATAGGCTCGGAATCGCCGGACGCCGAGGTCACGGTGTTTGCCGAAGGCGGGGCCGGCGACAATACCGGTAAAGATATGTAACGGGGAGGCAAAGCGATGTTTAAGGTTATGGGTTTGATAAACCTACACGAAAATCCGCAGCATTTGCAGGAGCTTACCACGATCAGGCCTCTGGCCACAGTCCCGTTTGCCGGCAAATACCGCGCAGTGGATTTTGTACTGTCCAACATGGTAAATTCAGGCATATACAATGTCGGCGTACTAATGCCGGAAGAATCCAGCACGCTCATCGGCCACCTGCGGGCGGGCAAGGAATGGGACCTTGACAGAAAGCGCGACGGACTGTTTTTGTTGACGCCGATCGCCGGTAAGCGGACGCCGCTGGCCGGTACGGGCGACATAGACTATTTCTCCCAGCACCTTGATTTTTTGCAAGAATCACAAAAAGATTATGTTGTGGTCAGTACCAGCCAGATGGTCTGCAATATAAATTACCGTCCGGTATTGGAGCACCATGTCAAGACGAACGCTGATATCACACTGATCTACCGGCGCATGGAACGGGCTGAGACGCGCCCGCCCGGTTCGGTCATGCTAACGCTTGACGAAAAGGGCTGGGTCAAAGATATGGAGATAGATCCGCCGGCCAGCGAAAGCCGCAATATGAATATGCGCATGTGTATCATCCGGCGCGAGCTTTTGACTAACATCATATCGCACGCTATGAGCCGGGGCGGCGGCGACTTTGTGCGCGAGGTACAGCGCAATGTGCCGCTTTTGAAAATCAACGCGGTCCGTTTTACCGGTTATGTGGCCAATATGGCTACTATAAACGATTACTACAAATGCAGCATGGATCTTTTGCGGCCCGACGTGTGGGAGGATTTGTTTTTTGCCAACGGGCACATCCACACTCTTACCAAAGATTCGGCTCCGGCACAGTATCTGGCAGGCGGCGACGTCAGGGACTGCCTGATTGCCAACAACTGCCGCATAGTCGGCAAGGTTGAGAGCAGCGTCATTTTCCGCTCTGTGTGTATAGATAGCGGGGCCGAGGTAAAAGACTCCATACTCATGCAGGACACGCGTATCGGCGCCAATGCGTGCCTGGAGTGCGTCATTTGCGACAAAGACGTGGTCATTACCCCTGGGCGTGTGCTGAAGGGAGATCCGGGTTACCCATTGGTCATAAGAAAGGGGACAGTGATTTGACATGAAAAGGGTTTTATTTGTGGCGGGCGAAGCGGCTCCTTTTGCTAAAACCGGGGGATTGGGCGATGTTATAGGTTCTTTGCCGGTAGAACTGGTAAAACAGGGCGTGGACGCCAGGGTGATAATGCCCTGGTACCGCGATATACCGGAACATTTTAAAGCTAAGGCCGTGCCGGTGGCCGAATGCATTGTGAAAATCGCCTGGCGCAGCCAGCATGCGGTGGTATGGCAGCTTGAACATAATGGAGTCACCTTCTATTTTGTCGACCAGCCGTATTATTTTGACCGCAGCGGTTATTACGGTTATTTTGACGACGCGGAACGGTTTGCTTTTTTCTCGCAGGCCGTGCTGGCAGTCTTGGGCAAACTTGATTTCGACCCGGACATCATACATGCCAATGATTGGCACAGTGCGCTGGTTCCTCTTTACCTTGAGCATTTTTACCGTTATGACGAAGTTTTTGAAGATATAAAAACGGTGTTTACCATCCATAATATTGCCTATCAGGGAGTATTTTCCTCTTCCATCATCGAAGACGTGCTCGGTCTTAATTGGGGCTATTTTACCAATGACAAGCTGGAATTCAACAACGCGGTGAACTTCATGAAAGGCGGCATCCTGTACGCCAATGCCGTGACAACAGTCAGCGCTTCTTATGCCGCTGAGATACAGACGCCTGCGTTTGGCGAAGGCCTCGACGGGGTGTTGCGCGCCTGTTCGGTGAAGCTGCGCGGTATAGTCAACGGTCTTGATTATGACAGTTATAATCCGTCTAAAGATACAGCCTTGCCGCAGACGTTTGATAAAAGCAGCCTGGCCAAACGCGTCAGAAACAAAGAATGGCTGCACGAGCGCCTGGGATTGGATAAAAATATGGACGCGCCGCTTATCGGCGTAGTGTCGCGCATGGTGCAGGCGAAAGGCTTTGACCTATTGTGCGAAGTTATACCGGAACTTATCAGGCGGGGCGCGCGTATCGCCATATTAGGCACTGGCGACCGCGGTTATGAAAGCTACCTGAGGTACTTGACCGACGGCTATAAAGGGCTACTATCGGTGCAAACGCAGTTTGACGACAAACTGGCCCGGGTCATTTATGGCGGCAGCGATATCTTTTTGATGCCTTCGCAGTTCGAGCCTTGCGGCATCAGCCAGATGATCGCCATGCGCTATGGTGCGGTGCCGCTGGTACGCGAGACAGGCGGCTTGAAAGATACCGTCGTGCCTTATAACAAATTCACCAAGGAAGGAACAGGGTTTGGCTTTAGCCAGATGTTCCCTGAAAGCCTATTGCGCGTCTATGACGAAGCTGTTGGCGTATATAAAGATAAAACAGCCTGGGCAAATTTGACTAGGCAGGCTATGGACAGTGATTTCAGCTGGAAAAAATCCGTACGCCAGTATATAGACCTGTATGAGCATTTAGGGGGTAAGGACTGATGGCGGAAGATAGGGAACGGTTCAAAAAAGAATTTAGCAAACAGTATTTGGATAGTTTCCGCAGTTTGTTCGGCAAAGACATAGACGAAGGCACCGTCGTGCAAAAATTCAACGCTCTTGTCGTCGCTTTGCGGGAATTGATCGTTACCGATTGGATACGTACCAATAATGACTACCGGGAGAAAAAGCTCAAACAGGTGTATTATTTTTGCATAGAGTTTTTGCCTGGCCGTCTGCTCGACAGCTACCTTATCAATATGGGCATAAGAAAAGAAGTAAAGGAGGCTCTGGGCGACCTGGGGCTTAACCTCGAAGAGCTGGAAGAAGAAGAGCGCGACGTCGCTCTGGGCAGCGGCGGTCTGGGGCGATTGGCCTCCTGCCTGCTCGATTCCATGGCGTCTTGCGGTATACCAGGACACGGTTGCGGCATACGCTATAAATACGGTTTGTTCCAACAACAGATAATCGACGGCAACCAGGTGGAACTGCCCGACCGTTGGCTGGCTACCTATAACGCCTGGCAATTCCCCAAACGCGATAAGGCGCTGGAGGTGCGGTTCGGCGGCAAGATACACATGCAAAAAGAAGGCGGCCAACTGGGTTTTGTACATACGGACTACGAGTCCGTCCTGGCGGTTCCTTATGATGTGCCAATTGTCGGTTATGGGAACGAGACTGTCAATACCATGCGCCTGTGGAGCGCGGAAATAATGCCGGGGAGCGACGACTTTCAAATAAACAACCGCCAGGAGTACCGCCGGGCGGTGGAATACAAATACTCGGTGGAATCCATCAGTGAAGTGCTGTACCCGGACGATTCCAATTATCAGGGGCAGCTGTTCCGGCTGAAACAGCAGTATTTTTTCGTGTCTGCCGGCATCCAGAGCATAGTAAGGTATTATAAGAGAAAATACGGCTGCCCGCTGGAAGATTTTGACGATTATATCGCCATACATATCAACGATACCCATCCGACCCTGGTCATCCCGGAACTGATGCGTATTTTCATGGACGTGGAAGGATTGAGCTGGGATGAGTCATGGCGATTGGTGACCAACGCCGTCTCCTACACTAACCATACCATCATGCCTGAAGCGATGGAAAAGTGGCCGGTCGGGATAATGCAGGACCTGCTTCCGAGGATCTACCAGATCATCGAAGAGATAGACCGCCGGGTGCGTATCAGCCTCGAGGCGGCCTATCCCGGCAACTGGGACAGGATAAACTCGATGGCCGTCATCAATAACGGGCAGGTGCACATGGCCCATCTGGCTGTTCACGGCAGCTACAGCGTCAACGGTGTGGCGCGCATACATACCGAAATATTGAAGAAAGATGTTTTGCGCAACTTTTATGAATACTGCGGCTATAAATTCAACAACAAAACCAACGGCATAACCCACAGACGCTGGCTGCTCAACGCCAATCCCCGGCTGTCTTCTTTGATAACCGAATATATCGGCGACAGTTGGGCGTCACACCCGGAAGACTTGGTAAACCTTATGCCGTATGTAAGAACAGATGATTTTCTCCATAAACTGGGCGATGTCAAACAGGACAATAAAGAACGCCTGGCTAAACTGATACACAATAAATACGGTATCGCTGTCGATACCTCTTCGATATTCGACGTCCACATCAAACGTATACACGCCTACAAGCGTCAGTTGCTAAACGCTTTGCACATACTCCACCTTTATAACTCGATAAAAGCGAACCCCGCGCTGGACGTTCCGGCCCGCACCTTTTTATTTGCCGGCAAGGCCGCGCCCAGCTACCACTTGGCTAAAGCCATAATCAAATTCATAAATACCCTGGCAAAAAGGATAAATGAGGACAAGTCCATCGACGGCCGGATAAAAATCTGCTTTTTGGAAAACTACAGTGTATCGCTGGCGGAAAGTATCGTGCCGGCGGCCGAAGTCAGTGAACAGATATCCACGGCCAGCAAGGAAGCTTCTGGGACCGGCAATATGAAGATGATGATGAACGGCGCGGTAACGCTGGGGACTTTGGACGGTGCGAATATAGAGATACGGGAAGAAGCGGGCGAAGATAATTTTGTCTCCTTTGGCCTTACTGCGGATGAAGTCTTGCGCCTCAATCAGAGCCATGAATACTCCGCTTTTGATACCATTGCCGCCGACCCAAGGCTGGGCGCGATAGTAGAGCAACTGGCAGGAGGCTTTCTGCCCATGTCGCGCGACGAACTGATGTGGATAAATAACTATATCTATCAGGGCAATGACGAATTTTATGTACTCAAGGATTTTGACGCTTATGTGGCCGCGCAAGCCCATATCGGCGAACTGTACAAAGACCGCGACCGCTGGCTGCATATGTCGGCCATGAATGTGGCAAAAGCGGGAAGATTTTCTACCGACCGCACTATACATGACTATACTGTCGGAATATGGCAGGTGGAAGCAAGGACCTTTGCCAAAAAATAAGGAGACGGCAGATGATCTCTATCATGCACGATTCGCGCAACCTGGTCTACCGGCGCCCTTTCGGGGCCCGCCCGGCAGGCGACAGGGTGCGCCTTTCTTTAGATGTAAGAGGCGGGCGGCCATCGGATGTATTGCTGCGCGTATGGTCCGGCCGCGAGCAGATTTTTAAAATGACGGCGGAAGAAGGGTCGAGCGTTTATCAGGCCGAGTTTGATTTGCCGGCAGAGCCGGGGCTTGTCTGGTATTACTTTATCGTCACTTTGCCGGGGCGGCGCCTGTTTTACGGCAACAACCCGGAAAAAATAGGCGGGCGCGGCAAGATATACAGCAGCGAGCCGCCTGCCTACCAGATAACCGTCTACCAGCCGCAAGATACACCTAAATGGATGGAAGGCGGGCTTATCTATCATATATTCCCCGACCGTTTTTTCAACCCTTACCGGCAGCCGCTGTCGGTAAAACCTGACAGTATTTACCATGACGACTGGTACAGGACGCCGCTTTATGCGCGCGACCGGCAGACCGGCGAGATCATGGCCTATGATTTTTACGGCGGCAACCTTGACGGTATAACGGCTAAGCTGGATTACCTGGCGGATTTTGGCGTCAAAGTCATATATCTTAACCCGATCTTCCAGTCTGTGAGCAACCACCGCTTTGATACCGGCGACTACGAAAAAGTAGACCCGGTGCTTGGCGATATGGCGGCTTTCAACCGTTTGTGCCGGGAAGCGGGCAAACGCGGGATGCGGGTGATTCTCGACGGGGTGTTTAGCCATACCGGCAGCGACAGCCGGTATTTCAACAAAGAAGGCTGTTACAAAGAGCTGGGAGCCTTCCAGTCCAAAGACTCGCCTTATTATAGCTGGTACCGTTTCAGCGAATATCCGGAAGAATATGAAAGTTGGTGGGGTATAGGCAACCTGCCTAATGTGGACGAGCTTAACCCGGACTATCTTGACTATATAATCGAAAACCGCCGCAGTGTAACAGCGCGCTGGCTGGAGGCGGGAGCCACGGGCTGGCGGCTGGATGTGGCGGACGAGTTGCCTTTGGAATTTATTTGGCGTTTGCGCCGGCGCATGAAGGAAATAGATAAAGACAGCTTTTTATTGGGCGAAGTATGGGAAGATGCGTCACATAAAATAAGTTACGGCGAACTGAGGAATTATTTCGCCGGTGGCCTCTTGGATTCGGTGATGAATTATCCTTTCCGGCAGAGTGTATTGGATTTTCTTTTGGGTCAGGAGACTTCTCGCAAGGTAATGGCCGACCTGTACAGTTTGTATGAAAACTATCCGCCGGACAACTTTGCTATTTTAATGAACCTTTTGGGTACGCATGACACGGTGCGGCTTCTTACTGCATTGTCAGGCAGCGTTCCTGACGGGCTGAGCGACAGCAAAAAACGCAAATTCCGACTGCGGGCCGAACAAAAAGAGCTGGCCTTCAGGCGGCTCAAACAGGCGGTTTTATGGCAGATGACTTTTGCCGGCCTGCCCTCTGTTTACTATGGCGACGAGGCAGGTCTTGAAGGCTTTGCCGATCCTTATAACCGCGCCGCCTATCCCTGGGGCAGGGAAAATGGCGCTGTCTATAAATACTATTGGAAATTCTCCCGTTTGCGCCGGCGCTACCCCTGGCTGCTGGGCGGGCAGTGGCGGCCGCTGTTGTCTGATCCGGACATAGTGGCTTATATGCGCTGGCAGGAAGATGACTTTAGCATTATCGCCATAAACCGTGCGGACAACGAAAAATTCTTTACTGCTTCTTGTGATTTTACTGTGGTGGATGTCCTCAGCGGCGACGGCTACCAGCCGCAGGAAGGCCGGCTGGCGGTTAAGATACCGGGCGGCGGCGCGCGTATTTTGCAAAAAACGGTCATTTTCCCTGACCGGCGGCGGCGTGCCGGAATTTTACTACATCCCTCCAGTTTGCCCTCCAATTATGGGATAGGGGATATCGGGCCGATCAGTCTGGCGTTTATCGATTTTCTGGCGGAAAGCGGACATACCGTTTGGCAGGTGCTGCCTCTGGGACCGGTCGACGAAGAAGGCTCCCCGTATGCCGGCAACAGCGCTTTTGCCGGTAATGTGCTTTTGCTGTCGCCGGACGCTCTTTGTGAAGACGGGTTGTTAACATGCCAGGAACTGGCACATGCTTGTGCCGGCGCCGCGGAAGCCTCCGGTGTGGACTTCAGGCGGGCAGCGGCCAGGAAAGACCGTCTGTGCAAAATGGCCTACGAACGGTTTAAAGAAAAACGTCCGGCTGATTACGCTGATTTTTACCGGGAAAATAAATACTGGCTGGCTGATTATTGTTTATACGCATCATTAAAAGACTATTTTGACGGAAAACCCTGGCAGCGGTGGCCGCAGGGCATTGCCGCCAGGAATCCGGAAGAGATTGTAAAATGGCAGGAGATATTGGCTGAGGATATTGCCTATCATGCTTTTTTGCAGTATGTTTTCGACCGGCAGTGGCGTAAAGTATGTGAGAAAGCGAAAGAAAAAGGCATAACCATCATCGGCGACATGCCTTTTTACCTTGCGGCCGACAGCGCGGACGCCTGGGCGCACCGCGGTTTATTCGACCTCGACAGTAAAGGCTATGCCGCCGGTATGGCAGGTGTACCGCCGGATTATTTCTCCGATAGCGGACAGTTATGGGGCAATCCTGTCTATAATTGGCCGGCCTGTCAGGCGGAGCAGTATAAATGGTGGCTGCGGCGGCTGCGCCGTAACTTGCAAATGTGCGATATCTTGCGGATAGATCATTTCCGGGCGATAGACAGTTACTGGCGGGTGCCCAAAGGCAGTGAAACCGCCATGCATGGCAACTGGCAAAAAGGGCCGGGCGACGCTTTTTTGCTAGCGGTGCAAAAAGAATTTTCCGGTTTGCCGTTTATAGTGGAAGATTTGGGCGACGTCACGCCAAGCGTGGGCAAGTTGCGCGACCGTTTTTCCCTGCCGGGGATGAATATTTTGCAATTTGGCCTTCCCCGCGACCAGGACAAGATACTGTATAGCGGTACGCACGACAACGACACGCTTTTGGGCTGGTGCGAAAAAGAGCGGGGCAGCCAACACTTCACTGCTTTATCGGCTGCCGCCGGAGCGCCAGCTATACTGGAAGCGGAAAAGATGGTAGAATATATTTTACGGTATGCTTACGCCAATGACGCGGTTTGGTTGATGACCCCCATGCAGGATATTTTGGGGCTCGGCAGCGGAGCGCGCATGAATACGCCGGGGACGGTTTCCTGTAACTGGTGCTGGCGTTTGCCGCCCGGCGCTCTTAACAGTGATATACGGGCGAAAATGTATGAACTGGTCAAACTGGGCGGACGTTTGCCGCTATAAATGAAAGAGGGGGTCACAAATACTATGGCTGCGCCTGAGCTTATATATACCACGGGAAAAATGTGCCCTGTGTGCAAGCAAAACTTTGAAGCCACCAAGGTACGCTCCCGCCTGAAGATGGTAAAACAGGATACTGATTTTAATATGGTATTTGAAGATATCAATCCCCTTTATTATGCTATTTGGATTTGCCCGCATTGCGGCTATGCGGCGCAGGATACTTTTTTTTCCGAGCTGCCGGAGCGTTCGGCGGAAAAGATCAAGGCTTTTCTCAACAGGCAAAAAGTAAATGTAGATTTTAGCGGCACGCGTACTCGCGAGCAGGCGATAATTGTATTTAAAGTAGCCATATTTCTGGCGGAACTTACCGAAGCGCCCGACAGCCGCCTAGCCGGGCTATACCTTCGTCTGGCCTGGCTGTACCGTGAAGCGCAAGACGCAAGCATGGAAGACTATGCTTTGGAAAAGGCCCTAGAACATTATGAAAACGCTCTTTATAAAGAAAAATTTCCCATCGGCAATATGAACGATATAACAGCCGAGTATCTGATCGCCGAGTTGCAGCGGCGTACGGGCAAGAAAGACCAGGCGGCCATTTCTTTCAGCCGGCTGGTATCAAACCCTAAAACCAAAACTGAACGGCGTATCTTTGAAATGGCGCGCGACGCCTGGGGTGAACTCAAGGGAAGCCGTAGCGAGTTGAATGATCTAATTGAATAAGTTTTATGCATAATAAATAATCAGCTCTATCTAGGGCCGGCGTTTTATACGCCGGCTTTTTAGTACTGCCTATAAAGGAAAAACAATCTGCCCGGCTGATAGTCGCCATCAATAACAACAATTATTAAATATCTTGCTAGGATGTTAAAATATAAAAGCCTGGAATAATTATCTGAATTTTTCAATAAATAGTTTGCCAAATTGAATTCTGCGGCGCTTAGTGGGCCGGAAAGGCAGGTGATAGAAGTACAAGAGCGGTTGTAAGTCTTTTTATATGCAATAATAAACATAATTGCTTTTGTACTGACGAGAAACAGTGGTTTTTACAACAATAAAGGTACCATTGTATTTAGGAATGGAGGCATGAGAAAAATGAAATATGATCTTATAATAAGGGATTGCCTGGTCGTAGACCCGGTGAATGCTGTTAAATCCGTATGTTCAGTAGGTGTGAAAGACGGCAAGATAACCGAGGTCGGTCAGTCTATGGACGGCTCTGAGGCCAAGCAGGTAGTAGCTTTGCCGGGCACAGTATTGATGCCGGGCATCGTGGATTCACACGTACACGCCTCTGATTTGCTGGGCGGCGAACTGAGCTTTGGCATGATGGCGCGCGCCGGTGTTACTACGGCTCTCGATATGGCCGGCCCGGTAAATGTGGTCATGGACTATATGAACAAAGCTGGCGCCGGTATAAATATGGCTGTTTTGAATGCGCTGTGGCCTAACGTTACTATAAAGAACATGGACCCGACTCTGGACGAGTGCCGGGAACTGGTAAAAAAATCTATGGCCGGCGGCGCTATCGGTATAAAACTCATCGGCGGGCACTATCCTTATACTGCCGATGCTTGCCGCAACGCTATAAAAGCGGCTAATGAAGAACGGGTCTATGCCGCCTGGCATGCCGGCAGCGAGAAAAATGGCTCGAATATCAACGGCGTTTTTGACACCGTAGAGTTTGCCGAAGGCCGTCCTTTCCACCTGGCCCATATCAACGCCTACTGTCGCGGTATGGTGACCGGCGACGCCAAGGACGAGCTGAATAAAGTACTGAAACTGCTGACGGACAACCGCCAGATCATCTCTGAATTCCATTGCGCTCCTTTAAATGGCGCCAACGGCAAATGCATAGACGGCGTGCCGGAGAGCCATATCGTGAGGAATTGCCTCAAAATGGGCGGCTATGAGATAACTGAGGAAGGGCTTATCAAAGCTTTCAAAGACGGCTACGCGCAAGCTTCCTGGGAAAACCTCGACGGCGAAAACCGTTATGTGCAGACTGAAAAAGCTCTCGAATACTGGCGCATGATGGGCGGAAACTGCACTACCTGCTTCCCAGTCAACAACCGCGAAGTCGCTTTCCTGTGCGCTTCTTCCAAAGATGAAAACGGCGAATTTATCATCGACGCGCTTTCCACTGACGGCGGCGGCATCCCGAGGAACTTCATCCTCTACCATGGCTACCAGCTTGTCGAATGGGGCGTATGGTCGGTGAGCGACTTTGTCAGAAAGAGCAGCACGATTCCGGCGAAAATGCTCGGTCTTGTCAACAAGGGCCACCTGTCGGCCGGCGCGGATGCCGATATCACTATATTCGATCCGATAAAACGTCAGGCGGTAATGACCATAGTAAATGGCAAAATAGTTTGCGTCAACGGCGTTTTGACCAATGAAGACAAAGGCGCCGTCATCTGTACCGCTAGAGGCAAAGATGCGGTCAAAGCGGCCGGCCTTACGCCATATGTAGTCGACATGGAACAATCCATGATGTATGCGGGCAGGTAATATAAGGACACAAGGCTTTTTTTAGATGATGAGGTAGGGCCTCATCCGAATAAAAACCGTAATTCCATGAAGGTAAATATTTAAACTTGGGGGAGATGATGCGATGTTAATAATATTGGGTGTTGTCATCATAATAGCGACGATCTATCTTTTGATCAAACAGTATGAAACCAGGATGGTACTCTTTTGTTCCGGGCTTCTCATGGCGCTTATCGCCGGTATGCCGGTAGAAGCGTTCAAGGCATTTTCCACGCGTATGGTCACGGGTTCTTTGATTGAGCCGATACTCTCAGTTATGGGTTTTGCCTATGTCATGAAATACACCGAATGCGACAAACATCTCATACATTTGGTGCTGAATTTCATGAAGAAGATCCGCCCGCTTTTGATACCGTTGGCAGTACTTTCTACTTTCACTATCAATATCGCTCTGCCGGCTGCCTCGAGCTGTGCGGCGGCGGTGGGCGCAGTCATGGTACCACTCCTCATTTCCACTGGTATCCACCCGGCGATTGCCGCATCGGCGGTATTTGCCGGCACTTACGGCAGTATGCTCAGCCCCGGCCTTTCGCATAACGCCTTTATTGCCGCTATGATAAAAAAGACGCCTTTTGATGTCATAGCTATTCATATGTACGCAGATATCGCCTGCGCACTGGTCGGCGCCATATCTTTGACTATCGTCGCCCGCATGCTTAAAGAAGACAAAGGCTACGAACCGGAAGACGCATCACACAAAGTGGAAGCGATCAAAGTAAACCTTATCAAAGCAATTATTCCTATACTGCCAGTAGCCCTTCTTATTGCCAATTACTTCAAAGTCTTCGGCAAGTATAACATGATGGTATCGCACGCTATGCTTATCAGTATAGTTGTGGCTGTCCTGGTTACCCGCAAGAACCCCGGCGAAGTTTCCAAAGCCTTTTTTGAAGGCATGGCCTGGTCATATGGCAATATACTCGGTATCATCATCGCCGCCGCGGTCTTTGTCAGCGGCATGGCTTCCATAGGCTTGATAAAAGCCTTCAATGAATTCCTTACCCATACTCCCGCCATCGCTAAAGTGGCCTCCGCTTTTGGTCCTTTCCTTCTCGGCCTGGTATCCGGATCGGGTGATGCTGCTGCGCTTGCCTTCAATGAAGCGGTCACACCGCACGCCGCTAATTTCGGCCTTGAAATACCAAAAATGGGCAGTATGGCAGCCCTCGGCGGCGCTCTTGGCCGTACGGCGTCACCTATATCAGGAGCTTGCCTGGTGGTAGCGGGTCTAGCGAAAGTAAGCCCGATGGAAATCGCCAAGCGCAGCCTGCCCGGTATGTTTATCGCTGTTATTGTAGCCATGATAATCCTTCTATACTGATGCCCTTACTACAACAGAAAACCTCCTGCTTTAACATCGCAGGAGGTTTTTTGCTTAAGAAATTCAAACTCCGTCACACAGAGCGATAAAGCCGCGTATGGCGGGCGACAACCATTTTTTTTGATGATAGACGAGAAAATTCTTCACTTCTATTTGCGTCTTTTTTAGCGGCAGCTCTTTGAGCGTACATTGGGCCAGCTCATTTTTTATCGATATCTTGGGCAAAAAGGCTATGCCCAAGCCGGCCATGGTACATTGCTTTATTGAGGCCACGCTGGCCAGCTCGATGATGGAACGCAAAGTCAACTTGTTTTCTTCGAAGAAGGAAAGTATCAGCGGGCGGTAACCGCAGCCGGGTGGCGTTATGACGAGTGATTCGCCTTCGAAATCTGCCGGTTTGACGCTGCCTTTGGCAGCTAGGTAGTGCTCCGGGCTGACCACGGCGACTATTTCTTCGCTGTGCAGTTCTTGTACAGCCATTTCATGTGCTTTTATCGTGTCGGTCAATACTAGGGCCACGTCTATACTATTGCTTTTCAGGCGTTCGATGAACTTATCGCATTCGTCCATGTGTATGGAGATTTTGACGTTAGGATAGAGCGCGCGGTATTTAGCAAGTATTTTTGGCAGGTAGTAGACGCAAACCGTTTCGGCGGCCCCAATATTGAGAGTACCCTTGAAATCAGTAGTAGAAAAGTGGTTTTTAGCTTCTTCGCTTAAATCAAGTATCTGGCGGGCATAATCGTAAAACTCGCGTCCCTCGTTGGTCAGTTTGATATTGCGGCCTAGACGTTCAAACAATTTTACTTTCAGCTCTTCTTCTAAAAGGCGTATTTGCCCGGTGATATTTGATTGGGCATAATCAAGATGCTGGCCTGCTTTTGTAAAGTTGAGCATTTCTGCGGCTTTGCAAAATATCACTAACTGCCTGAGTTCCACGCTACTCACTTCCTTACAACGATAATCACAAATAATGATAGTTCGCATCTCGTTTTATCATTATATTTATGTGTAATTACATGATATATTATAGGAAAGAGTTTGTCTACATACAAAAATAAAAAACTGAAAATTGTCAATTTATTGAAAAATACCTTGTTTTTTACTGCCTGCGACTTTCTGGCCGGCGAATATTCCAAGGAGGTGCTTTTGCAAGTTTAACTGTAAAAACGACAGGATAAATCATAAAAATTGGGGGTAATGAATCATGAGTGATAACAAAGCGACAAACGTATTTTACAGGGCGCCGAACAAAAAATTAATGATCGCAGACCGCGGAGAGGGCATATACATCTATGACGTAGACGGCAATAAATACATAGACGGCGCATCCGGAGCGGCTGTTTCCAACCTCGGGCACGGCAACAAAGAAGTGGCCGAGGCGGTCGGCGCGCAGGCGCAAAGACTGGCCTTCAGCCATTTGTCACGCTGGAGCCCGCAATCGCTCGAGGAGCTCGCCGACCTTGTGGCTTCCATCTCGCCGGGCGATCTCAACAAGCTGTATCCGGTATCGGGCGGTTCGGAAGCTACCGAAGCCGCGCTCAAAATGGCAAGGCAATACTATGTGGAACGCGACAAGCAAAGTTCTAAATACAGGATCATTTCCCGCTGGAAGAGCTTCCACGGCAATACTATCGGCGCGCTGTCCATGACCGGAGACAAACGCCGCAAGAAATATACCCCGCTCCTGTTGAACTTTCCGCACATCGCGCCGGCCTATTGCTACCGCTGTCCGTTTGATAAAAAACCTGAAAACTGCGGAGTAGAATGCGCGCATGACCTCGAGAGATGCCTGAAAATGGAAGGCGCCGAATATGTGGCGGCTTTTATTGGCGAACCAGTGGGCGGCGCGGCCTGCGGCGCGATAGTACCGCACAAAGATTACTATAAGGTCATACGCCAGATTTGTGACCATTATGATATCCTCTTTATTGACGATGAAGTAATGGCAGGCTTCGGCCGTACCGGCACCATGTTCAGCATAGACGATTATGGCGTCATTCCTGACATTATGTGCGCAGCCAAAGGCATGAGCGCCGGTTATGCTCCGTTTGGCGCAGTCATCGCATCCGATAGGATATACAATACTTTCAAAAACGGCTCCGGCGTGTTCGTACACGGCCATACTTATGCCGGCAACCCGCTTGCCGCTTCGGCCGCTCTGGCTGTAATAAAAATCCTTATCAGAGAAAATATAGTAGAGAACTCCAAGAAGATGGGCGAGTACCTCATAAAACAAATGCAGGAAAAACTGCTGCCCTTCAAATTTGTCGGCGACGTACGCGGCAAAGGCCTACTCTTGGGTGTAGAGATCGTCAAAGATAAAGCTACAAAAGAAGCATATCCGGCTGCTAAAGGCTTGGCGGAAAAATTGACTGTAGCTCTTGTCAAACGCGGCGTCATAGTTTACCCCGGCCAGGGCAACGCCGACGGTGAAAATGGCGACCAGTTCCTTCTGGCTCCGCCGCTCATAATCACTAAAGACCAGTGCGACGAAATGATGGAAAAAATGGTAGCCGGCTTTAAAGACTTCGAAAAAGAATTGGCCGGTATGTAACAGCGGCTCGACGTGCGGGGTGCGGCACAAAGATATGCAGCATAAACATAGCAATAAATATAGACCTCCCACACCCCGCGCGCTTGTCATATAAAAAGACACAAAACTGTTTTTAGTACTTTTCAAAATTTTGCTTAGTAATTAGGCCTCATAAAATAAATCATGCGGGTATAGTATTTTCATAGGAAAAGTTTTATCATATAAGTGTATACAATATACAATGCATAAATCGGATAACAGGAGGAAAATCATGACAAAAAAGTATAGTCCTTATCAAACCATGTTAGCGGTGTTGGACGAAGCAGGCAAAAAACTGGGCATGAAAACGAGCGATTATGTGGAAATGCGCTATCCGGAAAAAGAGCTCACTGTGGCAGTTCCAGTCATGATGGACAATGGTGAAACAGAGGTTTTCGAAGGTTACCGTGTGCAGCACAGCAGTGTGCGCGGCCCGGCCAAGGGCGGGGTTCGTTTTCACCCTGACGCCGATATTGATGAAGTAAAGGCTTTGGCTGCCTGGATGACGATAAAATGCGCGGTCGTCAACATTCCTTACGGCGGGGCAAAAGGCGGTATCAAGGTAGAGCCTAGCAAACTTTCGCAAAACGAACGTATGCGCCTGACCAAAAGTTATATAACCCAAATCGCGCCAATTATTGGCGAAAAACGCGATATCCCCGCGCCCGACGTCAACACTGACGGCCAGGTCATGGCCTGGATGGTAGACGCCTACAGCAAACTGCGCGGTGAAAATGTACCGGGCATCGTCACCGGCAAACCTATCGAACTGGGCGGCTCGCTCGGCCGAGTGGAAGCTACAGGCCGCGGCGCTATGCTCACACTGATGAACTATGTAAAAGAAGCAAAACTTGACCCGAAAAAAATGACTGTTGCCGTGCAGGGTTTCGGCAATGTCGGCAGCATTGGCGCCAAGCTGATGCAAGACCAAGGTTTTAAAGTCGTCGCCATCAGCGATGTGGGCGGCAGCTTTTATAATAAAAAAGGCATCAATATCGAAAAGGCTATGGCTTACGCCAAAATCAACGGCAAATCTCTTAAAGGTTATACTGAACCGGGACTTGAGAATATAGCCGTTAAAGATTTCTGGGCGTTGCCGGTAGACGTTATTTTCCCGGCCGCCCTGGAAAACCAGATAAATGAAACGAATGCCAAAGACATAAAAGCAAAGATCATCGTAGAAGGCGCCAACGGCCCGACCAGTCTTGAAGGCGACGCTATCCTCGCCAAAAAAGGCGTGGTCGTCCTGCCCGATATCCTAGCCAATGCCGGCGGCGTGGTCGTATCTTATTTCGAATGGGTGCAGAATCTTGAAAACTTCTACTGGGAAGAAGAATATGTAAACGATAAACTTACCAAAATAATGAAAAAAGCTTTCGACAACGTATGGCAACTGAGCAAGGAAAAGAAAGTCCCTATGCGTATGGCGGCGTACATGGTCGCCATAAAAAGCGTAGTGCAAGCAAGAAAACTCAGGGGAGTTTAATAGGGAGCGGGGCGGCCGACGCCGCCCCGCCTCTTGATATCTCAGGCATACGGCGGCATGATTATTTTATCATTGTTGCCGTAGCAATTTTTCTGGTATAATGTAAAATGTGATAAATCATCTTGCTATAGGGTATTTACTAATATCTTTAGCACAATATTCTGAGAGGGGCGGAGAAATGGATATCTTAGTTTTTATCAAACAGGTACCGGATATCGGTGAGGTAAAAATCGATCCGGAAACCAAGACTCTGATTCGTCAGGGCATACCGTCTGTTGTCAACCCTTTTGACAAGAACGCGGTAGAAGAAGCGTTATTGCAGCGTGAAAAGCATGGCGGCAAGGTGACGGTTCTTACGATGGGCCCGCCGCAGGCAGCCGAAGCTTTGAAAGAATGCTTGGCAGTAGGCGCGGACGAAGTGATTCATCTTAGCGACATGACTTTTGGCGGCTCAGACACTTTGGCTACCAGCCGTGTTCTGGCTGCGGCCGTAAGGAAAATCGGCAAATTTGACCTTATTATTTGCGGCAAGCAGGCTACCGACGGCGATACCGCCCAGGTCGGCCCGGAAACGGCTGAAATCCTCGGTATACCGCAGGTGACCAATATAGCCGCTATGGAAATAAACGACGGAGTGGCTACGATAAAACGCGAAGAAGAATGCGGCTATGCTATTATCAAAGCGCCGCTGCCGCTTCTTGTTTCTGTTACAAAAATAATAAACGAACCGAGGCTGCCCAGTATCAAAGGGCGCATGAAAGCCAACCGCGCCGAGATACCTGTATGGAAAGCCGACTATATCGGCGTAACTAAAGAAGATGTAGGCCTCAAAGCCTCCCCCACCCGTGTTGTAAAAATATTCAACCCTGTTCGCAAGTCGCAAGGCGAGATCATCCGGGAAGAGAACGCGCAGGTCGCGGTAGAAAAACTCCTGGAAAAACTCAGCGAACACGGTTTGGTATAAGGAGGGGCGAAGGAAATGGGCATAGCTATCGAAGAAGCAAAAGGCATTTTGGTATATATGGAGCAAAACTTCGGCGCCTTTAGAAATGTAGGCTTCGAACTTTTGGGGCAGGGCCGCATGCTGGCCGATAAATTCGGCTGCGAGCTGGCTGCGGTCGTCGTTACCGGCGAAAACGGCGAAAAGCTTGCCGCACAGGCTTTCCAGGGCGGCGCCGATAAGGTGTACATGGTAGAAGGCAAAGATTACGAACGCTACAACACAGACGCTTATGTATATGCGGTAACAGAATTGGTAAAAGAATACAAGCCGGAAGGCTTTTTGCTGGGTGCGACCGTAGACGGGCGCGACATGGCTCCGCGTGTGGCGGCAAGGCTTGCCACCGGCCTGTGCGCCGATTGCACCGGTATCGGCGTGGAAGAAGAAAAAGGCCTTATCGCCTGGACCCGCCCGACTTTCGGCGGCAATATAATGGCGACTATCATCTGCCCGGACGCCCGACCGCAAATGGGCACGGTAAGGCCGAAAGTATTTAAAAAACCCGAAATGGACGCCAGCCGTACAGGCGAAGTCGTGCGTTTCGACCCGAAAATGCCGGCCGGTACCATGCGGACGGAATTTCTCCGTGAAGAGATACCCGAAGGCGTAGTGTGCAATCTGGAAGAAGCGGAATTCATCGTATCCGGCGGCCGCGGCCTCGGGACCCCGGAAAACTTCAAGCTGATCGAAGACCTGGCCAATGCCTTTGGCGGCGTGGTGGGTTCTTCTCGCGCGGCAGTTGACGCCGGCTGGATAAACCACCTGCACCAGGTCGGCCAGAGCGGTAAGACCGTCGGCCCCAAAGTCTATATCGCTTGCGGTATATCCGGTGCGATACAGCATTTGGCCGGTATGAACTCTTCGGATATCATCATCGCCATAAACAAAGACCCGGACGCGCCGATATTTACTGTAGCCGACTACGGCATTGTGGGCGACCTGCATGAAGTGCTGCCCATACTCACCAAAGAAGTGAACAAAAGAAAAGGTTAATAGCGTGAGCCGCCCGGCTGATAACAGCCGGGCGGTTTTTGAATGATTTTTGTGAAAAAAGGTAGAAAACTTTTTTTGGCGAAATTTTCCTTATTATATAGAGAAAAAACGCTTTGGAGGTTTTTATGACGTCATTTCACGGAGTTATTCCTTATCTGGTGTCGCCGGTCGATGAACAAGGGCAAGTAAAAACGGAAGTATTGATGAGGCTTTGCCGGGATCTTCTGGCATCTGGAGTGCACGGGTTTGCGCCGCTCGGCTCGACCGGGGAGTTTGCTTATTTGACGCGCGCGCAAAAACGGGCGATAGTAGAGACCGTAGTACAGGCCGCCGCCAAAAAGGCTCCGGTCATAGCGGGCGTTGCCGCGACCACGATAGCCGAAGCGGTAGATATGGCCAAAGAATGGCAGCGGCTTGGCTGTGACGGCATACTGGCGACGCTGGAGTCGTATTTTCCTTTGCGCGATGATGATGTTTATTCATATTTTGCCGCTATCGCCAAGGCGGTTTCCCTGCCGGTAGTTTTATACACCAATCCCAGTTTCCAGCGGACAGACCTGACGTTGCCGGTTATCAAACGCCTGGCGCAAATAGATAATATCCGTGGCATAAAGGACGCGTCGACGAATACCGGGCGGCTGTTGTCTATCATGAACGAATGTGGTGACCAGCTTGAAGTGTTTGCCGCATCAGCGCATATCCCGGCTTGTGTGATGCTGATCGGTGGGAAAGGCTGGATGGCGGGCCCGGCCTGTCTTATTCCACGACAAAGTGTAGAGCTTTATGAGTTGTGCCGGGCGAAAAAATGGGAAGAGGCCATGGGATTGCAGGCGAAGCTCTGGCAGGTAAACCAGGCCTTTAATAAATATAACCTGGCGGCTTGTGTTAAGGGTGGACTTACTTTACAGGGCTATGACGTCGGAGCGCCGCTGCCGCCGCAGGCGCCGCTGTCGCCGGAGGGTCTGGCCGAATTGCGGCAGCTCTTGGCACATTAAAATAATTTTTCGACGTAGTAATCGCCTCCTGCCCGCAAGCAAACGTGCCGGAGGCGATTTTTTATAAGTTGCCGCATCTGTTACCGGGGCGGCTTTTGTGTTAATATTGATGCAGGTGATTTTTATGGCAATATTTCCTGATGAGATACCGTCTTTTTTAACAGACCGCCTGGTGCTGCGTCCGCTGGAGGAAGAGTACTTTCCCAGCCTGCACGGGCTTTGGGCCGCTACTTTAGGCCAGCCGCTGGCTGATGCGCGGGCCCGTACCATATATATGCTGCTGGAGAACCTTTTTTTCAACCGCCAGGGTATGTGCTGGGTGCTGCTGTGTAAATACAGCGGCGAGGTTATCGGTACCTGCGAATTGCACAATTTTCGCGCCGAAGAGCGCCGGGCGGATGTAGGCTGTGAGATCTTTCCGGCAAAACAGCGCCAGGGCTATATGACCGAGGCCCTTTTGGAGTTGATCCACTATTCTTTTGGCGAATTGGCGCTATATGACCTTATTGCCAACGTAGAAGAAAATAACGGCGCGTCTGTCGCGCTGTTTAAGAAAATAGGCTTTGAACGGGAAGGCAGCGCCATGTCGGCGGACAAAAGACTGCTGCTTCGTTTTATGCTCAGCCGCAAGATAAGCTGAGGTAATCATGGATAAACTTGAAATAACGGTTGATGGCAAAACCATAGAGATAGAAGTGGAACGTAAGCGGCGAAAAACACTGGTATTGCGCGTTTTTCCAGAGAGCGGCCGGGCGCTATTGTCTTTGCCCGTGAATACTCCAGTCGCTTACGCACGCGCATTCTTAGAAAAGCGCCTCCCCTGGCTGGAGGATAAACTGCGGGAAGTATTGCCTCATGTAAAAAAATATTCTTTTGACAATGGCGAGGTTTTTTATTACCAAGGACTCCCGCTGACTTTTCGCATTGATGCGGGTGCGCGTTCACAAGTGCTGATACAGGGCCAAGAACTGGTGCTATACCAAAAAGAAGAGCTTGACCGGGAAAACAGGCGCCGCCTGCTGGATGATTTTTTCCGCAGCCGGACCGCTGTTTTAGGCGCGCTGGCTCTAGAGCACTTTTTTGTCTTATTTTCTGCGTTTTTAGGTGAAGGCGCTATGCCGGAACTGAAAGTACGCCGCATGACCAGCCGCTGGGGCTCATGCCTGCCGCAAAAGAGGAAGATAACGCTGTCAAGCCGTTTGGCTCACTTGCCGCCAGAGTGTTTTGATTACATCGTAGCGCATGAGATATGCCACCTAAAACAGGCTGACCACAGCCCGCTTTTCTGGGATTTACTGGCAAAAGTCATGCCGGACTGGCGAACAAGGAGACAACAGCTTAATAAGGCTGCTTTATACATGCTTTATCAATAAAGAAGAGAGAAGGTTTTAAGGATGAAAAAGGTAGACTTAAGAAGCGATACAGTGACGCTTCCTACTGAAAAAATGCGCCTGGCTATGGCCGCCGCCCCGGTGGGCGACGACGTTTACGGCGAAGATCCCAGTATCAATAAATTGGAAGAAACGATTGCCGCCGCTTGCGGCATGGAAGCGGCGCTTTTTACCGCCAGCGGCACTATGGGCAACCAGGTGGCTATCATGGCTCATGTCGACCGTGGGGATGAACTTATCTGCGAAGACGAAGCGCACATATTCTATTATGAAGTAGCGGGCATCGCCGCTCTTTCCGGCGCACAAGCCCGGCCGATAAAAGGTGACCGCGGCATATTGACGCCGGAACTTATTGCGCCCTATATCCGTCCTACCACAGATATCCACCAGCCTTATACGCGCCTTATTTGCCTCGAAAATACCCACAACCGCGCCGGCGGGACCTGTTACAGCCTCAAACAGCTTCAGGAAATCAGGGTTTTGGCCGAAAAGAGCGGCGCGGCGGTCCATATGGACGGGGCGCGCGTTATGAATGCTGTAGTGGCGACCGGTGACAAGCTGTCTGCCATCTGCGATTGTGTAGACAGTATTTCCATATGCATTTCCAAAGGACTGGGCGCTCCTGTAGGCGCCGTAGTGGCCGGGACAAAAGATTTTATTTCCAAGGCGCGCCGCATGAGAAAGCGCTTAGGCGGCGGCATGCGACAGGCAGGAGTACTTGCCGCCGCCGGGCTCATCGCCTTTAATGAGATGGTTGACTGCCTGGCGGAAGACCACCGCCGCGCCAAGGTATTGGCCCGGGGCTGCAACGACATCGGTTTTGATATCGACCCGGATAGTGTAGAAACGAATATACTTGTGGTCAAGACAGCTGACCCAGCCAAAGTTGTGGCCTCACTTAAAGAAAACGGAGTTTTCGCCAACCAGTTTGGTCCGGATAAATTCCGCCTGGTAACACACTATAATGTGGACGACGAAGGCGTAGAATATACGCTCGAAACTTTAAAAAAGATAAAAACCGCCATGTAAAACAAAACTAGCCGCCAATGGCGGCTAATTTATTTTTATTGCTTAGTGCAAGGAGCAATTTCATGCGGTAGGTATTTTTTTATGTTTATATTTATCGTTCCTGGTGACGGAAATGCCGCCATTTTTTGGGGCCTTGCAGCGCCGGGGATTTTTTTCGTCCGTATAGTATATTACCGAATATAAAATAGCGGTGGTATTGGATATATTGGTTACCGTATGCAGGCCGGAGCCGGAGTAGGTGATAGTGTCCCATTTTTCGGCGACATGGCGGTCCATTTCACCTGTTTTAGGATTTTGGATCAAAAATTCCAAAGTTCCTTCGATAATAAAACATATCTCGTTGCCGGTATGTGAGATCGGGCCAATGGCGGCGCCTGGTTTAAGGCGAAAATGCACCGGGAAGATAGGAGCATTTTGCGGGTCATTGATGAGTATATAAGACTCCAGGCCGTCAACGTCAAAGCCTAGATGCTCGCATTGCTCCAAATGCAGCACCCGGTCGTCCTCTCCTTCGGTTTCATAAAGGTCGGCCAGTTTGTTGCCGTATACAGTAAGCGTACTTTGCAGATTGCCGATACTGATACCGGAATGGCCGTTTTCCACCAGGCTTAAAAATGCTGCGGTTATGCCGACTTTTTCTGCTACTTCCTGCAAACTCAAGCCGTTTTTTTGGCGCATTTGTTTTAATTTGAAGCCTAAGAGCCAATTATTCATAAAGCAACATTCCTTTTGTAAGGATTATTTTATAAGTATTACTTTTTTCTACATTCTACCATATATTAATTATTTGTTAAATTAAGGATTTGGAATATTTAGACACAGAGGTTTAAAAAATTTTTTTGGCGAAAAACAGCAAATAAATATTGACAATTCTGAAAATAGGTTTATGATTTAAATATAAGTTAAAATTTAAGTAAAAATTATCATTTAAATTATACTAATAATATAAAAAAATTTCAAGACAAAAAATAAGGCGAGTTAAAGCGGAAAGGTTGTGGATAGTGAATTACCAAATGAATTTTACCGGAAAAACTGTTTTAGTAACTGGGGCTGCGGAGGGAATCGGGAAAGCCGTGGCTTTAGGATATGCTTCATTGGGAGCAACTGTAGTAGTGGTAGACCTTGAATTTAATAAGGAAAATATGTTAAAGACCGCTAAAGAGATTGAGGCTGCCGGCGGTAAGCCGATCTTAAAATTTTGCGATCTGACTGACGACGCCAAGGTAGACGCTATGCTGGCGGAGCTGAAAAATGAGCTTGCCGGTTTGGATATACTTATCAACAATGCCGGTATTTACCGTACAGGCCCGTCCGTTGATTACAGTTATGAAGACTGGGATAAAACGGCCGCGGTCAATGTGCGTTCACATTTTTTCCTTACCGCTAAAATAGCCAAGCAATTCATGATACCAGCTAAAAAAGGAAGTATTGTATTCCTGTCGTCTACGGCCGCGCATTTTGGCGTGCCTTGCGCGGTCGCTTACGGTGTAAGCAAAGCTTCGACTTTGCAAATGACCAAGGCGCTGGCCGCCGAGTGGGCGGAGCACAATATCCGTGTAAATGCCGTAAATCCGTTTTTTGTTGTGACCAACCTGATCTCTTCTATAAGTAAAGAGCGGCAAGATCAGATCGCTATGAAAACAGTTATGAAACGTCTGGCGCAACCGGAAGATATAGTGGGCGGAGTGCTGTTTTTGAGTTCAGATATGGCGGGCTATATAACCGGTACACATTTGGATATAGATGGTGGAAGAACAATCATGTGATTGGCAAAAGAAAGGATGAGGGAAAATGATTGAAAGTAAAATCAAATGGGATGTAATTGAAAAACTCAATAAAGAGCAAGGTTTGTTGTCAAAAACCTTTTTCTATGGCTTGCCGGAAGTAACAGATCCGGTGCATACGGCAATCGCTACAGATGATGTCATTGTGCAGCCAAAGTGGAACGTTTCAGACAAGATTTTTGTTTCTACGACCATAGTCGGTTCTTTCTACAGCAAAAGAGGCAATCCAAACCATCCGATAACACCGGAAGAAATATACAATTCCGCGCGTGAAGCATGCCTGGCGGGCGCGCCAGTTCTACACTTGCATGTGCGTAACGAAGACGGCTATAACCGCTTGGATCCCAAGTTATACAGGGAGATTTTGACACCGCTGAAAAAAGAATTCCCTGATGTTATGTTTGACTGCTGTCTGGTACCTCGCTATGAAGGCGACTGGGAACGCATGATCGAAATGCTGGAATCCGGTTTGATAGATGTGACGCCTGTAAACACAGCTGCTGCGTATTGCGGCGATATGCTGTTGACCAAAGCACCGCACATTTGCGTACAAAAAGCGCGTTTGATCCAACAAAACGGCATGATACCGCAGATAGCGGTATACTCTGACGGCGATATCGATAATGCCGACCGCTGGCTAATCAAAACCGGCATCATCGAGACCGGTATTCCCGGCAAGCCGACCCATTGGTGCGTACTGCCGGCCCTTCCCGGCGGCAGCCCGATGAATTCGCCGGTAGCCATGGTCGAAACGTTTATGCACATTCATAACCGCATTAAAGAGATAGATAAAGACGCGGTCATAATGGTATGCGCCGCAGGCCGCGCGTCAAGCTATCTGGCGACTTTGGCTATCATTTTGGGCTTGCACATCCGTGTAGGCATGGAAGATACAGTTTGGAAGTGGCCACACAAAGATGAAAAAATCGTAAGTAATGCCCAGCATTTCCTGGAATTTAAGCAGTTGTGCGCGCTTTTGGGCCGTGAAGTGGCTACGCCCAACGATTATAGGAAACTCATCGGTTTGCCATTGAAATAAACGGGTTTATCCCGTTTATTTCAAAAATATAAAAAATAAGGAGGTTTTTTATGAGCCGAAAAGTCATTGTTACAGCAGCAATCACAGGTTCCGTCCATATCCCAAGTATGTCCGAGTTTCTGCCGGTAACGCCGGATGCAATCGTCAAAGAGGCGATAGCGGCGAACAAGGCGGGTGCGGCAATAGTGCATATCCATGCCAGAGATGAAAAAACCGGTAAACCCATGAGTGACCCAATGCTCGTAAAAGAAATCGTCGACGCTATCCGCAAAGAGTGCGATGTGGTTATAGGAGTCACCACAGGCGGCGCTCTTGGTATGACAGTGGAAGAGCGTCTGGCGGCTGTCCCCCTTTGCAAAACAGAACTGGCTTCGTGTAATGCCGGCTCGGTGAATTTTTGTTTTTCCCACATTGCAGACAAAATAAAAGAACCAAAATTTGACTGGGAGATCCCGTTTGTAAAAAACACTTATGGTATCCCGTTTGCTAACACTTTCCGCGATATGGAGCACTATATCGTTACCATGAACGAGAACGGCGTGAAGCCGGAATTTGAAGTATATGATGTAGGCATGCTTAGTAATATAGCCTATTTTGTGCAAAAAGGCATACTCAAAGGTCCTGTATATATTCAATTCGTTATGGGCATTATGGGAGGCATCCCGGCGACAGCGGATAACCTTTTGTTTTTGCATAACACTGCGCAGAAAGTACTGGGGACGAATTATGTATGGTCATGCGCGGCGGCTGGTAAAGACCAGTTTGACATTACTACCATGGCTATGCTCCTTGGCGGCCACGTAAGAGTGGGGCTTGAAGATAACCTTTATATTTCGAAGGGTGTTTTGGCTAAATCCAATGCTGAACCGGTGAAAAAAATAGTTGATATATTGGCTTCACTAGAGCGGGAAATAGCTTCGCCTGATGAAGCAAGGGCAATGTTGGGTGTAAAAAAATAATTTGCTTTTTGGGGGCAAGATTAGTGCCATATGCATGATGTTCTTACGCCCCTTTGAGCGGATATTATGTTTCTTTACGGCTGGATTGAGTGCGTATCCAGGGTGGAAAAGTTTATTTTATAGGATTATCACGCGCGTAATTTGCAAAGGAGGACAAAAATGAAACGTTGGTTTAGAGGCTTGGGCCAATCTTTGAACATGGGTATGGACAAATACACGCCAGACTCTTTTATTTTTGCGGTACTTCTTACTTTTGTCATTTTCATAATGGGCATAACTTTAGCCGGCCAAAAACCTTTTTCCATGATCGAGTATTGGTATAAAGGCTTTTGGGGTTTTCTTGCTTTTTCCATGCAAATGGTACTTATTATAGTTACCGGTTATACGCTTGCAACTACACCGCTTGTCAGTAAGTTTCTGACAAAACTCCTGAGCATTCCGAAAACATCGTTGTCCGCAGCTATATTTATTTTTGTCGTGACAGCGGTCTTATCCTTCATACACTGGGGGTTCGGCATGGTCGTCGGCGCGCTTTTGGCGCCAAGGCTGGGCAGAAGCATCCCCAAACTGGATTTTAGGTTTATGGTCGCCAGTTCCTACCTGGGCTGGTGTGTCGGCGCTATAGGGTTATCCATATCTATAGCTCTCTTGGTAAATTCGCCGGGGCATTTCCTGGAGAAAAAGATTGGCATCGTACCATTGTCACAGACCTCATTGCATCCGGAATTGCTGGTCATGACAATAGTAAGCACTTTGCTCATTTCACCAATACTTTTGTGGCTGTTGCACCCGGAAGACAAAGATATCCCTGAACTTGACCCCAAAATACGGGCGCGTTTCGACCAGGCTATCGCTGCTGACAACGAGCAAGAAGAGGTACAGGAAGAAAAAACTTTTGCCACCATTGTAGAAAACAGCGTCATCATCACCGTACTTTTAAGTTTGATGGGCCTGTCGTTTTGTGTGCACTGGTTTGCTACCAGGGGCTTTGACATACAGCTGAACTTCTTTAACTTCTTTATGCTGTTTGCCGGTATAGCTTTGCATGGTACGCCGCGCAAGTTTTTGTCGGCTTTCCAGGAAGGCGTGAAACTGACCTGGGGCATAGCGCTGCAATATCCTTTTTACGCCGGTATCCAGGGCATGATGCATGCATCAGGCTTGGTACCCATCATGGTCGGCTGGTTTATTGCCATATCTACAGCCGAGACCTTTCCCTTCTGGACTTACATCAGCTCCAGCATCGTCAACCTGTTTATTCCTTCCTCCGGCGGCATACTGCTCATCCAGGGCCCGATCATGATCGACGCAGGTATGAAACTGGGGCTTTCCGGCGCCGAAGTATTGCGCCCCTTCATGGTAGGTGAGCAGATAAGCAACCTTATTCAGCCGTTTTTTGCCATCCCGCTTTTGGCGATGGCCGGTATGAAGATGAAAGACATCATGGGTTACTGCATAATTTTCTATATAGTATTTTCTGTAATATATAACATCGGGTTTGTTGTATTCTAAACTTAAAACTTTATATAAATACACACGCCGCCTGGTTAAAGCCAGGCGGTTTTTTATTTTTTAGTAGTAAATTACAAAGAGAAAAAGTAAAATAATAACAAAGGATTTTGTGATGTAAGCGAGGGGCGGCTATGAAAAAAATAAAAGGAACGCTACTTTGTGGTTTTCTGCTGGCTGTTTTTTTGCTCACCGGCTGTATGAAAGGCGAAGTCACTCTAGATATGGCGCGGGACGGTTCGGCGCAGCTCAAGTATAAGGTGCTGGTCGCGGCGATCATGGGACAGCCGGCCAAAGAAGAGATAAAGAAGTTAAAAGACAAAGGTATGACCGTAGAGGAGATAAAAGAAGGCGACAAGAACGGGTTTATTGCCAGCAAGAAATTAGCCGGACTTGACGAACTCGATAAACTGGGACTTTTCAACAGTGATGAAAAAACGCTAAACAAATCGCGTATAGAAAAAGGTTTTTTCTATGATGAACAGATTTTTGACATACTTTATAAAGGGCCGAAAGAAGACCCAAAGATAAACCCGGAAGAGAAAAAACAACGTGATAAGATACTTTCCGCGGTAGATTTCTCTTTTGCGCTCAACCTGCCGGTTGCGGCGGCGACAAACAATGCCGACAGCGCTCTTAATGGCGGGAAAAACCTTGTGTGGAAGCTGAAAATGGTAGAGGACACTCATATCAAGGCTACGGCCAAAGTATGGCACTGGGGAAATATTTTACTTGTAGCGGCGATAGCGGCTGGCGCCGGTTTATGGTATTACAAGAAAAAATAGCGCGTATTATTTATATAAAAAGGACAAAGTATTTTCTTAATATCATTAGGAAAACACTTTGTCTACAGTCTAACCACCCGTTGAACGGGTGGTGATGATTTTCTACACCTTTTGTTCAATATTTTTGAGCGGTCTGTCTGTTTTTCAACATGCGCATGCTGTTAAGTATCACCAGCATAGCGGCTCCGGTATCGGCAAAGACAGCCAGCCAGAGCGTAGTCAGGTTGAAAACTGCTAAAACAAGAAAAATGGCTTTGGTGGCAAGCGCAAAGATGATGTTTTGTTTAATTAGTTTGCGGCTTTTTTTACTTAAAGCGATCAGCGTAGGTAGGCTTGTTATCTTGTCATTCAGCAATGCAACGTCGGCAACTTCTATGGCCGCAGTCGCTCCGGCCGCGCCCATGGCCACGCCGACGTCGGCGCGGGCAAGCGCGGGGGCGTCGTTGAGCCCGTCGCCGGCCATGAGGACATTGCCGTATTTATTTTTCAACTTGCCGATGATAGCGGCTTTGCCTTGAGGCAAAAGGCCGCTGATCGCTTCGTCGAGGCCGAGGCGGCCTTTAACGGAGGCGGCTACTTTTTCATGGTCGCCGGTGAGCATTATGATATGGCGGATACCAAGTTTTTTTAGTTGTTCCACGGCAGTGGCGGCGTCAGGCCTGATACTGTCGATAAGGGCAAACAACCCGGCTTCTTGCCCGTCTATAGCGACAAATACGGCGCTGGCGCCGAGCATTTGGTATTCATCATATTTTTTGAGCAATAAAGCGATGTTTACACCCTCTTTTTCCAGATACGCGCGGCTGCCGGCTACCACCTTCTTGCCTTCGACTGTCCCTGACAGGCCGAGGCCGGATTGGGTGTATACATCGGATACCGGCGGCAGGTCAAGGCCTTGCGCTTCAAACAAAACTGCCAAAGCCGCTGGGTGCCGGGAGGAGGTTTCCAGTGCGGCGGTAAGGCGCAGGACGTCTTCTTTGCTAAAAGGATAGGGGGCGTAGATGTTGGCTACAGCCAGTTGCCCGGTAGACAGGGTGCCGGTCTTGTCGAGGGCCACCGCATTGGCCTTGCCGGCATTTTCCAAGGCCGCTCCGCCTTTGATCAATATGCCAAGGCGCGAGGCGGTGCTGATAGCGGCGGCGGCTACTACCGGCGAGGCAAGTATAAGGGCGCAGGGACAAGCTATGACCAGCAGCACCAGGCCCCGGTACAGCCAGGTTTCAAAGGGCTGGTTGTAAAATAACCAGGGTACGGCGACGATGAGAAAAGTAGCGGCAATGACAAGAGGAGTGTAGATGCGGGCAAATTTTTCGGCGAATTCCTGGCTGGGCGTTTTTTGCGCCTGGGCGCTTTCCACCAGTTCCTGGATGCGGCTGAGCATGGAAGTCTCGGTTGTGCCGTCGGCGGCTACTACGAGCTGGCTGTCGGTAGGGTAACTGCCGGCAAATATTTTGTCGCCTGGGCCCACGTCGCGCGGCAGTGATTCTCCGGTGATGGAGGCTTGGTTGATGGCGGCGCGTCCTTCTCTTACCGTAGCGTCCACCGCCAGCACTTCGCCGGTGCGCACCAGCAGCTCGTCGCCTTGTTCTATAGTAGAGCTGTCTATTTCTATTGTTTTGCCATAGACTATCTTGAGCATGGTCGTGGGCGCGGCGCTCAAAAGCGCGTTGAGCGAGCGCTCGGCGCGGGCCAGTGTATAAGCCTGCAAAACGCGTCCCAAGCCAAATAAAATGACCACGGCGGAAGCCTCCAGCCAGTCGTCAAGAAAAACAGCGCCTAGGACAGCGGCGGTCATGAGTACGTTCATATCCATGACGCCTGCCAAAAGAGAATGGAAGGCGGCGCGGAACACCGGCCAGCCGGCGGCTATGATGCAAGCGGCAAAACTATAGTGGGCAATGGCGGTTTGGCCGTTGCTGCGGGAAAACAGGCTGACAAAAAGCAAAAAGACGCCTGCCGCCAAAGATAAGGTGGGGGCGTTTTTCCACCACACTTTTTTAGTGGTGGCCTGCCCCATGATACTGGCGCTGTATCCTTGCCCTTCTACGGCACGGATTATTTCGCTCGGCGAGCCGGTATGTTCTATCATCAATTTGCCGCCGGGGAAGCGGAGAGTAAGTTGCTTAACGCCTGGCGTTTTAAGTAGTACGCTCTTTAGGCTTTCGGCGCAGTCCGGGCAATCGAGGCCGTCGACTTTGAAAGTATGTACGGCTGTGTTGGCGGTGGACTTGACAATGGCGCCATAACCTTGTTTTTCTACAAGGGCTATGATATCGGCAGTGTCTATATTGTGTTCTACTGTAAGCTTGCCGGAAGGAAACTGCAAAGAGGCCTGCTTTACGCCGGGAGTTTTGCGTATGATCTTCTCCAGGGACGATGCGCAATCTGGGCAATCGAGGCCTGATACTTGAAAGATTTGTTGTGTGTAACGGGCGTCTGTTGACATCGTATAGCCTCCTTTAAATATTGTGTGCCACGTGCTCCAGCCCCTGGCCGACCAGTCCTTCGATATGGCCGTCGTCTAGCGAATATACGATATTTTTTCCTTCACGCCGCGCTTTGACCAGCCGTGCGCTTTTTAGCACCCGCAACTGGTGCGACACTGCCGACTGGCTCATGCCGACCGCGTCAGCCAGGTGGTATACGCACTTTTCCTCGCTTAGCAGGGCAAGTATTATCTTGATACGGGTAGAGTCGCCGAGCACGCGGAATATTTCTGCTAAAAAGATTGGTATCTCGGATTGGATGAGTTGTTGCCCGCTTTGTAATTGAAACAACTCTTCCAAACGTAGTTTTTCTACCGGCATTATAACGCCTCCATTATTGAACATATGAGCAATCGTTCATATGTAAAATATAACATGGTTTTTTATACCTGTCAAGAGAGGGATGCCGGGATTTTTTCTCGCATGCGCACTAGGTGCGCTTTCGCAGGTTCTAGATGGGATGCGTGGTTTTTCGCCCCTGCTATTGTCCGTATTTTTTATAAAACTCTTGGTAAAATAGCGCGGGGCTGGTAATATAGATAAGAGAAAAAGTATGTTTTAGGCTAGGCACGAGGTAATGATGGAAAAATCCGGCTCAAGCGGAGTATTGTTAAAAGGAACGCTTATACTTACGGTATCGGGAATTGTTGTAAAAATCATAGGTTCCCTAAACTGGGTATTTCTTTCCCGTATATTGGGCGGCGAAGGCATTGGTCTATACCAGATGGGCTTTCCCATCTACCTTTTGGCGCTGACCTTGTCTTCGGCCGGTATTCCGGTGGCCATATCCATAATAACGGCGGAAAAACTTGCCGCAGGAGACTATAATGGCGCGCGGCGGGTATTTGATTTGTCGCGGCGGGTGCTTTATTTTACCGGAGCTTTTTTTATGTTTTTTATGACACTAGGGGCTGGCTGGCTGGTGGCGCATGACTGGATACGCGACGAGCGGGCCTTTTGGTCGATAATAGCCCTGGCGCCGGCAGTCTTTTTGGTTACTTTTATGTCCAGCATGCGCGGTTACTTGCAGGGATGGCAAAAGATGGCGCCGACAGCGGCGTCCGAGATAATAGAACAGCTCTTTAGAGTTGTGACCATGATATTTTTTGCCTGGCTGCTATTGCCCTTCGGCCTTCAGTACGGGGCGGCCGGCGCCAGTATGGGCGCGGCGGTAGGCGCGCTGATGGCACTGGTACTGCTGTCTTTTTGCGTTAACCGCCTGCACGGTTTGTATGCCGACAAGTTTGCCCAAATAGATGAAGGGCCGCGCGAAAGCGCAAAAGAACTGCTGCGCCGCCTGCTCAAATTGGCTCTGCCCATATCCATGGCCAGCCTGATGCTGCCGGTAGTGGCCAACCTGGATATGCTGATCGTGCCGCAGCGCCTGGAAGTGGCCGGCTTTGACATACACAAGGCGACCGAGCTATTTGGCTATATGACGGGTATGGCTTTACCGTTGATAAATCTTGCTACTATTTTGACGGTTGCGCTTTCCATTGCGCTGGTGCCGTCGATAGCGACTTCAAGGGCGGCTGGTGGAACAGAAGAGATCTGCGAAAAAGCGGGAACGGCTTTTCGCATTGCCATGGCTACGACAGTGCCCTGCGCTGTCGGTCTTTACCTGTTGGCGGATCCAGTAGCGCGTGTGGTGTACAATTCGCCCGGGGCGGCGGTAACTATAGCGGCCAGCAGTGTAGCGGTAGTCTTTCTGGGTTTGCACCAGGTAAGTACAGGTATCCTGCAAGGCCTTGGCCTGACGCGCATCCCTGTGCTGGCTATGCTGGCGGCAGCGGCGCTCAAGGTGGTTTTAAACTGGCAACTGGTAGCTTTACCGGCTTTCGGCATAAAAGGGGCGGCTTATGCTACTGTCGCCGATATGGCCGCCGCGGCTCTGGTAAACATGTTTTTCATCTGGCGGCATACGGGCTTTTTCCTCGATGTCAAAGTAACGCTCAAAGTGTTTGCCGCCGCTTTAGCGATGGCGGGGGGCATATTCCTGGCCCTGTCCGGAGCCGGCTACCTCGGAGGCTGGTCGCTTTTGTTGGCGGTCGTCCTGGGGGCGGGCATATATATACCGCTGGTCCTGTTCTTAGGCGGTTTGCCTTGGTCTGACGCCGCACAAGTGCCCATATTGGGCAAGTATTGTGAAAGGTTGCGCGTCCGGTTGGCAAAAAGTTGACAAACACTATACAGAAGGATAAAATATTTCCATACGCCACCATAGCTCAGCCGGTAGAGCAACGCATTCGTAATGCGTGGGTCGCAGGTTCAATTCCTGTTGGTGGCTCCAGTGATTACAAGCCTTTCGGCATTATGCCGGAAGGCTTTTTTGTGTCTAAACCGCTTATTGACCGCTTATTTTGAATTTAATTCAGAAACAGGGCGGCGAGGCAAAGGGGACAAAAATGCATTCCGTTTCCCCCCATTTTTTAGCATCTCACAATATTACAATAAAAGCACAGGATTTGATCAATCCTACACCTGACGGCATGGGGCGTATTGCTGGCAACAGTACCTTCTGCCGGAAGAAAAGCGCGGGAAGAGACGTCAACCCGCAAACATTATCGCTGTGACCGCACTTGTGCATTCCTCCGGAGGGTGCTGGTCGTGGCCCAAGGAGTGAAAAAATGGCAGAAAACTCACCTGTACCATTCAGGCAATCAAAGGGGATTTGCGTAGATATCCCCGCAAACGTGACGGATTACCTAAAGCCTACCATAACGTCCTCGGGTGTTGTTGTCGTAACTTCGGGGTGTACAGTGGTTCCGTATGCGGAAAACAGAGGTGTTCCAGGTTTTCCCCAGAACTTTGCGCCTCTTGAGGAGTTTGTGAATACGCCGAGAGGTGTTGCGCGGCTTGAAAAAAAGAAAACCCAGTATGTTCCATTGGGTAACTTCAACCTTCATCCGGTAGCGTGGATTTTTTCGGTTTCAGGTAACACAATTCCCGCGAAAGCAAACAAAATCCGCTTTTTGGTGACAAGCGCTTTTGGCGAAGAAGAAGTTGTCTGCCCGGCTGACAACGTGCAGATCTTATGGAAAGAAATAGCAAAAATTCCATGGATCAAACTGGAAGAAACGGGCAAGAACAGTAACCCGCACTTCGACAAATTGGTTGCGGGTTTATTGGAAAAATTCGCCGCCATGATGAAACAGGAGTACGAGTTTTTCACCGCCGGGTGGTTTGATGTCAACGGCAGGAAAATCTACCTCAGCGGGCGGTACGATTACGTAAAAAGCAGCCGGGTAGTGCCGGATGTAAGCTATCTGGACAAGCGAATGGTTTTTAACAGTGGCTTTTCCTTTCTTGCTGTTGGGAAAACCTCCGGTGCTCTGGAAGTGATGTTCTTGTTTTCCTTTCTGCCGTACCTGTTCCCTTTCTTTTCAGCATCTGGGGTTGTACCAGAGTCTGTATTGACGGTTGTTGGTCCTTCCAACAGTTTGAAAACATCCGTTTGCAAAGAACTGTTCAACCTTTTTGAAACTGACGAGGCAAAAAAACTATTTTCATTTGATAGTACGCCGACTGCATTGGAATCAGCTGCCAAGCAGACCAGGCATGAAACATTGATAATTGATGATGTGGCGCCCCCTGACGGGAGTTGCAAAGAGCGATACAAAGCCGCGCTGGAGAAAGTCGCCCACATATCCCGGCTGTACGGTAACGGGATTGGAAAAGCCCGAAGTAAGAGCTGGGTGACGGGCGAAAATACGGCTACGTCCGTAGAAGGCACGGCAGTCATAACAGCGGAACTGCTGCAAGGTAGTTTTTCCACTCGCACCCGCCAACTCTGGGTTTGTGTAAATGAGCAGACTTTCGATGTAAAAGCTTTAAGCGCATTTCAAAATGACCGCATGATCATGCGCAACTTTTTTGCACTGTTCATCCAGTTCCTTGAAAACAATTATGATGCCGTCAACAGTTTTGTCCAAACCAAGCTTGCAGAAAACATGACTCTGTTGGAACAGAGGTCTTACGGTAGCGGCATAACTAAACCAAGGCTTGCCCGCAGTTTGGCTATTATGATGACTGTTGTCGACGTTGTGGGCAAGTTTGCCGACTATGCGCTCGATGGTGAAGACATAGAGCCTTATGGCCGGCATAGGCAAACCTTTATGGCTGCTCTAGAATCGGCATTTGCCGATACCGAAATGGCCAGCAACGAACGGGATCCGGTTGACATCTTCCTTACACTGCTGGGCAGCCTTGTCGAGCAGGAAAAGGTCATGCTCACGAAAAGCAAGACTGATTTTAGCCGCAACTATAGCCACTATATTGGTTATTTTGAAGAGGAAAAAGGCATCCTTTGGCTGAAATCGGGCGATATTTTCGCGGCAGTGGTTGCGGCAGGCAACCGGCAAAGCATCGCCCTCAGCGAAAGCGAGAACACGCTTTATGCCAGGCTGAAAGAGCGTGGTATCACTATATGTGATGCCAACAGCAACATCAAAAAAACCGGTTTTAAGGTAGGATCGCTCAATAAAAGGGTGAACCTGCTCGCTATAAAGGCGGGAAAAATAAAATCATTAAGGGAGGATATTTAAAATGACCAAAAATGTAACAAAAACAGCAAACAACGGAGCAGCAACGGAGGTGCTGCCAAATTTTCCCAAGGTGTATGCGTGCCTTTGTTATGAAGGCGTATTCTACACCAACTCTTTTGACAACGCGTGCTATATAGCCAAGATCAATAACATGCACGTTGCCCAGATGTTCTGTTTCCAAGAAGAAATTTGGGCGCAGCACTGGCTGTATACGCAAAATCTTCGCTTTTTGTATATGGCCCAAGGTTTGCCGGAGGGAGATCTTTTCATGCTCCCGGCGTCTATTGTAATGAACAATGTTTACAAACAAGACACTGCACTGCTCTGTGCCATACAGAAGCGTCTCGACGAGTATAAGGCTATCTATGGCGGGTATTCGCCGGGATTGCTGTTTTAAAAATGAATAAGGAGGAAATAAACATGAATGAAGCAGAAAAAACGGCGATCGCCAACGAACTGTTGACGACTCAGGAGGTCGTTGACGAGATCTTTGAAGGCAAGGTCGCCTACGGCACCTTGCTCCTCATGGTGCGCCGCGGCGAATTGCCCGCCAAGAAAATCGGCATAAAATACTTTTTTTCACGCAAGGCGCTGGAAAAATGGAAAGAAAAGAGTCTGACAACGCCTAATTGGGCGGGATAACAGACCGATTGGGGCGGGGTTTTATCCCCGCCTCATAAATAAAAGGAGTGACTTAATATGGCAGGCAGCAAAAAAGAAAGGAGCCCCGGCAAGTGGGAACTGTGCGTATCCCACGGCTATGACAGGAAAGGCCGGCAGATAAGAAAATACAAGACGGTACTAGTACGCACTCCGGCCGCCGCCGACAAAGAATTGGCCAAATTTTTTACCGAAGTGACCGGGCTGCCGGTTATGCGCAGCGGACGGCTGATGTTTGAGGACTTTGTGCAGGTGTGGCGACGCAGGCATCAGGTCACGCTCAGCGGCAAGACGCAAGAACGTAACGAACAAATGCTTACAGCCCGTATACTGCCGGCATTCAGGGCTTTTCAGCTCGACAAAGTGAAGAAAGAAAACATCTTGCAGTTTATCGACGAACTAAAAAACAGCTGCCAGCGGCTTGATAACAGGCCACAGGACGGATTGTCCGACACCACGGTAAGAATGCATTACGGCCTGTTGCGTAATATTTTTAATAAAGCGGTGCGCTGGCACTATTTAAGCGTCAGTCCCTGCATGTACATCGGCAAAGAAGATTTGCCCAGGTGCAGCGCAAAGCGGTTTCCCGTCTATCAGGAGCAGCATTTGAGATTGTTTTTGCAAAAAGTCAATGCGCTAAAAGACGATATGACCAGTATCAGATACAAACTCATGGTCTATCTGGCGCTTTTGACCGGTGCCCGCAGGGGAGAATGGTCGGTTTTGACTTACAATGACATAGACGGCCTGAATAAAACAGTCAGCATAAACAAAGCCGGCGAGGTGCTGAAAAACAACAAGCTTTCCATAAAAAAGCCAAAGACGGCAACTTCGGTCCGTGTCATCAATGTTGACGATTTGTTGCTGGAGTTCGTTGCCCGGCATAAAAAGTACCAAGACGCTTATCTGACGAGAAAAGGCTACACCAATCCAGCCGGCTATCTTTTTATCGCCAAACCGGCGGTAGGGGAGACAAAAGTAACGCAGGGCGACCCGTCGGCTTTTTACAGCTGGCTCAAAAGATTTTGCCCCCGGCATGGCTTGCCGCGTATAACAGTGCATTCTTTTCGGCATATGGCGGCAACCTATGCCTTGACGGCGGGAGTTGCGCTGACAGATGTGCAGCACATGCTCGGCCATGCCAGCCTTTCCACAACCGCCATTTATCTTCACTCACTTGAGGCGAAAAGAAAAGAAGCGGCGCAGCTTTTGACCGGAGCGGTAACAAAACTGCTTGCGGACGATTAAAGGAGACGTCCTCAAAAGCGTCCGCAAAACACGTCCAAAAAAGAAAATAGTGGGTATATGCCAGTAAAATAAGGCGCTTTTTTATGTGTCGGACGCATCGGCGGACATAGCAAAGGGCAGAAGGAGTTATGCACTCTTTCTGCCCTTAAGTTGTTTTTATCTATAGGCATAAGAAGTCATATAATATATTGCAATTTGTTGCTTGATGATGCTACGATGGTTTTATAGTGGTGCATAATTTTTAGGAGGTCGTGTAACGGTGGAAAATTCGCGCTGTCTTTATTTGGTACCTTCGTTATCAATGCTTGAGTATACCAAGCGCGTGCTGAAAGCTGAAAAACTGGACATCATCGTTGAACACGGCATACTGCAAAGCGCTGTGGAAATGGTCCGCGAGTATTTGCCTAAAGGTATAGAGGTAGTTGTTGCCAGGGGCAAGACCAGCCGCGCGGTAACTGACGCCAACCTCGGAGTGTCTGTTGTTGAGTTGCCTATCACTGCGTTTGATCTTTTATATGCTATGGACAAAGCAAAAGTTTATGGCAATAAAGTAGCCGTAGTCGCTTTTCAGTCTATGGTATTGGGTATAGAATCTGTTGCGCGAATAATGGGTGTGGATATTGGCTTTTTCTTTATCGACAAAGGAGAAGAAACCGAAGCCGTAGTCGCAAAAGCAATAAGCGAAGGCTATAATGTCATTTTAGGCGGCACACTGACCGTTACGGCTGCAAAAGCCTTAAAGGTGCCGGCAGCTTTTATCGAAAGTGGAAAAGAGTCAATCCTGCAGGCTGCGTATGAAGCTTTGCGGGTAGGCAAGGCGATTGAAAAAGAAAAATATAAGCGAGAGATGTTTGCTGCTGTTGTTGATTATGCAAGCGACGGCATTATTACAGTGGACACGGAGGGAATTATTACAAGTATAAATCCAAGAGCAAGCAAAATCACCAAATTTAAAAATGCCATTGGCTACAATATCAAAACATTGTGGCCAGGATTACAACTAGATAAAACGATGAAAAATCATCAACCAGAGCTAAATCAGATAGTGGAACTACATGGCACACAAGTTTATTGCAGCAAACTGCCAGTAATGGTAAACGGACATTTTGGGGGAGCGGTTGTAAATTTCCAGGAAATAAGCAGAATACAGCAGCTAGAAGCTTCTATCCGCAAAGAAATTTATGCTAAAGGCCATATAGCACGCATGACTTTTGAAAATATCTGGGGCAACAGCTTGCAAATAAACAAGGCCATAGAAATGGCTAAAGAATATGCCATTACTGATTCCAATATTTTGCTGCTTGGCGAAACCGGTACTGGTAAAGAAGTATTTGCGCAAAGCATCCATAATCATAGTATAAGAAAAAAAGGTCCGTTTGTAGCCGTCAATTGTGCGGCACTGCCCAGCCAACTGCTGGAAAGTGAATTGTTCGGCTACGTAAAAGGTGCCTTCACCGGCGCAAACAAAGAAGGCAAACCAGGTTTGTTTGAGTTGGCCCATGGAGGAACGATTTTTCTCGATGAAATAGCGGAACTTGACTATGTAAACCAGGGACGGCTGCTTAGGGTGCTGCAGGAGCGGACGGTTGTGCGGCTGGGCAGTGATACGGTAGTACCGGTGAATGTACGGATAATTGCGGCGACCAATAAAGATTTGAACATGGCGGTCAGTGAAAAAACCTTCCGAGACGACCTGTTCTACCGTCTGAATGTATTAAAACTAGCCTTGCCGCCTCTGCGCGAACGCAAGAGTGATATAAAAGAATATGCCAACAAATATATGGAATACTACACAACATTTGATACGGGGAAAAATTTTTCTAAAGGGGCGGTCAAACTTTTAGAACGTTTCGACTGGCCTGGCAACATACGGCAGTTGCAAAACACGATCCAGCGGGTGTCCGTTCTAAGTAAAAATAAAATGATCAGTGAAGCGGAGGTTGCCCAATGCCTTGACATGATCGAAACAAAAACCAACAAAACCAGCTTGGCGCAAGAGATTGACGAAATATTGGAGGCGCTCAAAAAAGCTAAGGGAAAACAAAGCGAAGCCGCAAAAATACTAGGCATAAACAGGTCCACACTGTGGCGAAAAATGCAGCGGCTGGGAATTTGATACATGACAAAAAGAACTGTGCAAGCAGTTCTTTTTTTGATGCACAAAACAAAGAAAAAAACCCTAAATATTAATGTTTTTATTTATAAAGTGATGTGAATCACATTGTAAATGCATCAATGTTGCAACTTTTTGCGTCTGATTGATGCGTTTATTTTTTTATGCACATTTTTTCGCAACGCATATGTTGAAATATTCAGATAATTGCACGCTTTTTTAATGGTTCAAATTTGGCATCCATTTTGCTTATTTAGAAACCGACAAGTAAATCGTGCCAAAAGAGAATGTCTTCTCTTTGAAAAAATTTATGAGGAGGTTTGAAGAAAAGGCATCACTGCTGAAAATATCGGCATTCAAATTGAGAGCGGCATTTTCTTATAAGGAAATACTTGATTGAGCAAAACGGAGGTGCTAGTTAGTGGCAATGCATGCAACGCACAAGATACTTGCAGCGGCTGCTGGCGTTGACAAAGTCCAGCCGGGAGAAATTGTCAAAGCTAAAGTTGATTTGGCAGGAATTAATGACATTTATTTAATGGTCGCCAATGTATTCGAAGAAATGGGCGGAAAACAAGTGTGGGATCCGGAAAAAGTTTTCATTTTTATGGACCACAACGCTCCCAGTCCGACTATAAAGGGAGCAGATAACCAAAAAAAATTCAGAGAGTTTGCCAAAAAGTACAATATCCCCAATGTCTACGAAATCAACCGTGGTATTTGTCATCTGGCTCTGCGCGAAAATGGTTTGATCAAGCCAAGCGACATCGTAATTATCACGGATTCACACACAACAACACACGGAGCTTTCGGGGCTTTCAGTACTGGTGTTGGCTCGACGGACATGGCGATGATCCTGCTGGAAGGGGAACTTTGGATCAGGGTGCCCGATGTAGTTAATGTTGTATTGAACGGCAAACTAAAACCGGGGGTAATGGCCAAAGATGCTGCACTGATGGTTTTGGGGCAACTAGGAACGGATTTTGCCAATTACAAAGTAATAGAATTTTCCGGTACAGCAGTTGACGAAATGTCGCTTGACGAGCGTTTTGTACTTACCAATATGGCTGTTGAAATGGGTGCCAAAACAACCTACATCAAGCCGGACAAAAAGACCGTCGATTATGTGAAAGAACGCACTGACAAACCTTTTAAAACGTATGAAACAGACCGTGATTACGAATACGTAAATACCTTCACATTTGATGTTTCGGATTTGCAGCCTCAAGTGGCTTTACCGCATGCTGTAGACAATGTAAAACCCATTTCTGAAGTAACGGACAAAAAGAAAGTCGACCAGGTATTCTTGGGTTCATGCACCGGCGGCAAATTTGAAGACATCGAAACGGCAGCCAAAATTATGCGAGGTAAAAAACTTGCTGCCGGCACACGCATGATAGTAACGATGGGCTCGGAAGAAATTTTAAGAAAAGCCATCGAAAACGGCTACTACCAGATATTACTTGATGCCGGTGCGGCTATTACCACACCAGGTTGCGGAGCCTGCTTCGGAGGCCATTCGGGACTTTTAGCCGATGGAGAAGTTTGTGTGTCGACTTCAAATCGTAACTTCATAGGACGAATGGGCAGCGACCAGGCGGAACTTTATCTGGTTTCTCCCATTGTTGCAGCGTTGACGGCAATAAACGGTGTGCTTACCGCACCGGAAACTGCAAGCAAGTAAAGCGAGGTGCGTGTTATGAGTAAGATTAGCGGAAAAGCAGTTGTATACAACTATGACGATGTAAGTACAGACCAAATTTACCCAGGCGGCTACATTAACGAAACAGAACCGGAAAAAATGGCCAATTATGTACTTACCGGAGCGGACAAAACCTTGAAAGATCGTATTCGCAACGGCGGCAATATTTTGATTACCGGCAACAATTTTGGCTGTGGCTCAAGCCGGGAACAGGCGGTGCTTTCGCTGAAGGCATGCGGAGTGGATGTTGTTGTGGCCAAATCGGCAGGCCGCATCTGGTATAGGAATGCGATTAATCTGGCGCTTCCTGTTATCATTTGCAACAATGCCGCTGACGAGATAAAAGAAGGCGAAGCGCTGGAAGTCGATCTTGCTTCAGGGGTAATAAAAAACACCAGTACAGGCAAAGAATTCCAAGGAGAGCCGTTATCAGAATTTGTTATGAATATTTTCCTTAACGGCGGAGTTATGCCGATGATGCAGCGCAAACTGGGAGCAATAGGCAAATAAAACGCTGTATAGGGCAGCGGAACATTCTGCCAATTATCTATCACTTCTACTGCTCTATCCATGTTGTTTCGGGATATTGCGCAATAAAAAAGTGAGGAGAATGCATATGTCAAAAAATCTTATCCGTGGATTGATAGTTATCGCCGTTGGCGTTATTTTATGGTTTATTCCCGTACCGCAAGGGCTCAAACCCCAAGCATGGCATCTGATGGCTATTTTTGTGGCAACAATACTGGGCTTTATTTTGCAGCCAATGCCTATAGGCGCGGTAGCTTTGACATCAATAACCTTGACGGCATTTCTTGGCGTACTAAAACCCGGCGAAGTATTGTCCGGTTTCGGCAGTACGACAATTTGGCTGATCGTGGCGGCGTTTCTTTATGCCAAAGGGTTCATAAAAACCGGATTGGGCAAACGCATTGCCTATACTATGATCAAACTTTTTGGCGATAGCACTTTAAAACTCGGTTATACCTTCGTGATCAGCGACCTGATCATGAGCCCGGCGATGCCTTCAAATACGGCGCGTATCGGTGGTATTTTGTATCCGATAGTTCGCAGCTTAAGCTCCGCATTTGATTCGGAGCCGGATAAAAATCCCCGCCGTGTAGGTTCTTTCCTCATGACAACGGTTTACCAGTCTGATGCCGCGGTGTCGGCCATGTTTATGACTGCCATGACCGCAAACCCGATGATAGTTACTTTTGCCGCCAGTGCGGCCGGTATAAAACTTACTTGGGGCGGTTGGCTTATGGCCGCTGTCGTTCCCGGCTTAGTGTCGCTTATAGCCGTTCCGTATTTTCTTTACAAATTCTATCCGCCTGAACTGAAAGATACTCCTGAAGCCAAGGGCATTGCCACACAAGAATTAATCAAGATGGGCCCTGCCAGCGCGCAGGAAAAAATAGTCGCTATAGTTTTTGCCGGCGCTCTTGCGTTGTGGGCGAGTGCGCAATATACAGGCATAGACACGATGATCGTTGCCCTCTTGGGTGTCTGCATAATGCTGGCTACCAAAGCGCTGGACTGGAAAGATATTCTTGGTGAAACCGGAGCATGGGATACCATGATCTGGATGGGCAGCATCATCGCGCTTGCCAATCAGATGGTCAAATCGGGCTTTATCGGCTGGTTTGCCAAAACTATGAGCGTTAGCGTTGCCGGCATATCTTGGCCTGTTGCTTTGTTAATCCTCGCCTTGGTGTACATGTATTCCCATTACGGGTTCGCCAGTTTGGTTGCCCATGTCGCCGCTATGTATGTAGCCTTCCTGACAGTCGCGATAGCAGCCGGAGCCCCGCCTTATCTTACTGTTTTGGTACTGGCTTTTGTCGCCAATCTTTGTATGTCGCTGACCCACTATGCGGCCGGTCCTGCGCCAATCTATTTTGGCGCCGGCTATGTCGAACAGGGTACATGGTGGAAACTCGGGTTTATGGTTTCAATAATAAATATGATTATTTGGGTTGGTCTGGGCGCCATTTGGTGGAAAGTCATCGGTCTTTGGTAATAATAATCAAATCTCTGTCCTGAGAAAATATTTTCCCAGGGCAGAGACCATTATAAAACTGTTCAAAGAAAGGATCTTTTGAAAAGATGGAAAGCAATAAAACAAAAATCATTTTGGGTGTTATCGGCGCAGACTGCCATGCTGTAGGCAATAGAATACTGGACCATTCAATATCCAAAGCCGGTTTTGACGTTGTTAACCTCGGCGTTCTGGTACCGCAGGAAGAAATGGTCAACGCAGCCATTGAAACAGATGCCAAGGCCATTTTGGTCGCATCGCTTTATGGGCATGGAGAAATAGACGCGCGTGGACTGCGGGAACGCTGCGTTGAAGCCGGCCTTGATAAGATACTGCTGTATATCGGCGGCAATCTTGTAGTAGGTAAAACGGACTTCGCTTCTGTCGAAGAAAAGTTTTTAAAGATGGGTTTTGATCGGGTCTATGCACCGGGAACGCTTCCCGATGTAGTTATAAATGATTTAAAAGAGGATTTGCAAGTACGGGGGAATTAGTATGAGCAAAGTGCTCCTGATTGATTTTGGCAGCACATACACGAAAGTTGTTGCGGTAGATCTTGAAAAAGAAGAGATACTAGGTACTGCCAATGGTTGGACAACTGTGGAAACAAATATTATGGACGGTTTGCAACAGGCACTGGAGCAACTTTTTGCCCCAACCGGCCAGATGGAGTTCAGCCGGGTGCTTGGCTGTTCAAGCGCAGCCGGCGGGTTGAAAATGATCGCTATCGGCCTGGTGCCTGAACTTACGGCAGAAGCCGCAAAAAGAGCGGCGCTTGGCGCCGGTGCAAAAGTACTCGGCGTTTATTGCCATGAATTAAGTGAATATGAAATAAGTGAAATCGAGGAACTAAAACCTGATATCATCCTTCTGGCAGGCGGAACTAATGGCGGCAACAAAAATGTAATATTGCACAACGCCAAAATGTTGACCACGCTCAATGCCGACGTACCGGTGGTTGTTGCCGGAAATAAGTCTGTAGCGCCAGAAGTTGTTAAACTTCTTTCGGAAAACAAGAGTCAGGTTTACCATACTGAAAATGTCATGCCAAAGCTCAACGATTTGAATATCGATCCTGCTAGAGCGGTAATAAGAGACATTTTTCTTAAAAAGATAACCGAGGCAAAAGGCTTGAACAAAGCAAATGAATTTGTTGATCGCTTGGTCATGCCGACCCCCGCAGCTGTGCTGAAAGCGGTAGAAATCCTTGGCAAGGGGACAAATAACGAGGCCGGTTTGGGTGATCTGGTTGCGGTAGATATTGGCGGCGCAACGACTGATATTTATTCAGTCGGTAAAGGCGAACCGACAAGAGGCGGTGTAGCCTGGCGTGGTTTGAAAGAACCTTTTGCTAAGCGTACAGTGGAAGGTGATCTGGGGATGCGCTATAGCGCCATAGCCTTGGTCAAAGCAGCAAGTGTTCAGGAAATTGCGGGATATCTGCAGGAATCTTTTTCCGACAGAGCAGAAGCCGAACAGGCGATATTAGATTATACCGACAAAGTTGCCCAAAAAACAGACTATATACCGCAGACACAAAGAGAAAAACAACTTGAAGTAGCTATGGCAAAAGCTTGCACAAAGATCGGCCTTGACCGTCATGCCGGCTACCTGGAAACATATTATGCGCCACAGGGAGAAGCTCTAATGCAGTTCGGCAAAGACCTTACCGCTGTGCCGTCTGTTATCGGCACAGGAGGGGTTGTCATACGAAGCCAGGCGCCTGAAAAGATCCTGTCAGGAGCTTTTTTTGAAAACGCGAACCCCATGATACTCAAACCTGTAAAGCCGGCAGTTTATATAGATGAACTTTATATCATGGCTTCAATGGGACTTTTAGCTGAGGAATATCCTGATATAGCGTTGCGTATCATGAAAAAATATGTTGTGCGGAGGAATTAGAAGTGGAACTGAAAAACAAAAAATGGAGTGAAGATAAATTTTTTGAACTCAGAAAAGAAGTTCTTAGACAATGGCCTACCGGCAAAGATGTCGATCTAGAAGAAAGCATAAAGTATCAAAAAAACATCCCTGACTCCATACGCTTTTCCAAGCGCCTAGAAACCGCCAAAAAACAGGGTGCCACCCTCACCCAGCCTAGGGCGGGCGTTGCTTTGATAGATAAACACGTCGAACTTTTGAATTTTTTGTTCAACGAAGGGGAAGCAGACCTTTTGCCAACCACCATAGACAGCTATACAAGGCAAAACCAGTATAAAGAAGCCGAAAAAGGCATAGAAGAGAGCAAATCCGCCGGCAGATCTCTGCTTAACGGCTTCCCGGGAGTGAATCATGGTGTATCCGGCTGTCGCAATGTTGTGGAAAATGTCCGAGCACCGCTGCAAGTACGCCACGGCACCCCCGACGGCCGACTTCTTTCGGAAATCGCTTTTGCCGGTGGGTTTACCGCTTACGAAGGCGGCGGTATATCTTATAATATCCCCTATGCCAAAAAAGTATCTTTAGAGCAGACAATTTATGACTGGCAGTACTGCGACAGGCTGGCCGGATATTATGCAGAGCATGGCATTGAGCTGAACCGGGAGCCTTTTGGTCCCCTCACCGGCACGCTTGTACCGCCCTCCATCTCCAACGCCATTGCCATTATAGAAGGATTGCTGGCTGCCGAACAAGGCGTCAAAAGTATTACCGTAGGCTATGGCCAATGTGGTAATCTTGTCCAGGATGTCGCGGCAATATCTGCGTTAAAAGAAATGTGCGAAGAATATTTTAAAACTTACGGTTTTGAAAAATGCGTGGTAACAACGGCATTGCATCAGTGGATGGGCGGTTTCCCCCAGGATGAAGCCAAATCTTTTGCCGTTATATCTTGGGGAGCTGTTACAGCTGCTTTTTCAGGAGTTACCAAGGTAATAACCAAAACTCCTCATGAAGCCCTTGGCATACCGACAAAAGAGGCCAATGCGCAGGGTCTTAGAGCTACTAAACAAATGCTGAGCATGCTTAAAGACCAAAAAATGCCACAATCTAAAGAACTGGAAGAGGAAGTCAGGATTATTAAACTCGAGACGCGTTGTATATTAGACAAAGTGCTGGAGCTGGGTAAAGGGGACTTTGCCGTAGGTTCTGTCAAAGCGTTTGAATCAGGTGTCCTTGATGTTCCTTTTTCACCAAGCAGATACACACAAAACGCTATGTTCCCCGCCCGGGATAACGAAGGGGCAGTAAGGTTCATGGAGATAGGCAATTTGCCGTTTAATAAGGAAATACTTGATTTCCACAAAGAAAAACTTTTGGCACGCGGCAAATTTGAGGGCAGGGAGCCAAGCTTCCAGATGACTATAGACGATGTATATTCAATTTCCAAAGGCTCCTTAGTGGGGCGTCCGTGATAGAAAAACTAAAAAGGAAGTGTCAGGAAAATGAGCCTAAAAGTAATTGAAGTGCGCTGTAAAGGCTGTGGGATATGTGTGGAGTTTTGCCCTAAAAAAGTACTCGGCGTCAATGAAATAGAAAAAATCCAAGTAAATAAACCTGAAGACTGCATCAGTTGCGGACAGTGTGAGCTGCGTTGCCCGGATTACGCAATCTTTGTAGAAAAATAACAGAGCAAACAGAGGGAGTGAAGCAAGTGGGGAAAATAAGCTTAATGCAAGGCAACAAAGCGGTTGCCGAAGGCGCAATTGCAGCAGGGGTAAAATTTTTCGGCGGTTATCCCATAACGCCGTCAACGGAAATAGCAGAAGAGCTGGCGGCATTACTGCCTACAGTTGGCGGTTCTTTTATACAGATGGAAGATGAAATAGCCGGTATCGGCGTAGTGATCGGCGCCTCTTTAACAGGAAAAAAAGTAATGACGGCAACAAGCGGCCCCGGTTTTTCCCTGAAACAAGAACTGATTGGCTATGCCGTATTGGCCGAAGTGCCCATGGTTATAGTCAATGTACAGCGTGTTGGCCCTTCGACCGGTCAACCGACCTCGCCGTCCCAGGGTGACATCATGCAGGCGCGTTGGGGTACACACGGTGACCACCCTATCATTGCCTTAACGCCGGCCAGCGTTCCTGAATGTTTCAGCCTAACCGTCAGAGCATATGAACTATCCGAGAAATACCGTATTCCGGTACTGCTCATGCTGGATGAAGTAATAGGGCATATGCGTGAAAAAATAGAGCTGCCGGATTACAGCACAATAAAACAGCCCCAGCGTAAACTGCCAGCTGTTCCTCCAGCCGAGTACAGGGCATATGACGCCTCAGCTACCGATCTTGTACCGGCAATGGCTCCCTTTGGCAGCGGTTACCGCTGGCACATTACCGGCCTTATTCATGACGAATACGGATTTCCCAACGGTTCGTCCAACGCCACACAGACTTCGATGGACAGGCTGTTCGCTAAAATAAACAACAACCTTGAAGACATCATTCAGGTTGATGAATATAAGCTTGCCGATGCGGATATTGTCATAGTCGCTTATGGCGGCAGCGCCCGCACCGCTTATGCGACAGTGGAGCTGGCAAGGGCAAAAGGCCTTAAGGTAGGACTCCTCCGCCCTGTCACCATATGGCCTTTCGCTGAAAAGCAGATACGTGACTTAGCCGCCCAAGTAAAGCACATCGTAGTGGCGGAAATGAATATGGGTCAATATGTTCTTGAGGTTGAAAGAGCGGTAGCGGGAAAATGCCCGGTCACTTTACATGCGAAATACAACAACGAAGCAATAACGCCTGCCGAGTTGTTAAATACTGTTATTGATCTGGGGGGTAAATAAACATGGGTATGGAACAACTTATAGAACAATATTTCCGTCCTGGCAGATTGCCGCATATTTGGTGTCCCGGCTGCAGTAACGGTATCGTCACCGGTGCGATCGTCAAAGCGATAGACAAAATCGGCCTCGGTAAAGACGAAACAACTATAGTCTCTGGTATCGGCTGTTCCAGCCGCGCTCCCGGCTATCTGGATTTCAATACCGTACACAGCGCGCACGGCCGGGCCTTACCTTTTGCCACGGGCATCAAACTTGCCAAACCCGATATGAAAGTCATCGTAGTTACAGGCGACGGCGATTGTACGGCTATAGGCGGCAATCATTTGATACATGCGGCAAGAAGAAACATCGATCTGACCGTTATAGTATTTAACAATAATATCTACGGCATGACGGGAGGCCAGTACTCTCCTCTTACACCGACACATTCCAAAGCCTCCACCGCACCTTACCGGACAGTAGATCCGGCCTTCGACCTTCCTGCGCTGGCCAAGGGTGCCGGGGCGACTTTTGTCGCCAGGGGCACGGCTTTTCATGTGCAGCAACTGTCAGATATTATTGTCCAGGGCATTCAGCATAAAGGATTCAGCATCGTAGAGGCGATATGCTGCTGCCCAATCTCTTACGGCAGGCAAAACAAACTTGGCGATGCACCGGCCATGATGAAATGGCAGAAAGAACACGCCGTACCTATAACGGCCTGGGATAGCCTTGATGAAGAAAAGAGGAAAGGCAAATTCCCAATAGGTGTCTTATATAAAGCGGAATGCCCGGAATATACTGAAGAATACGCTAAAATAATTCAGGCAGCGCAAAAGGGGGGCAACTGACATGCAACAAATAAGACTATCAGGAACCGGCGGTCAGGGGCTGATCCTGGCTGGTATAATTCTGGCCGAAGCCGCCCTTTTGGACAACAAACTGGCTATCCAGTCACAGTCATACGGACCGGAGGCTAGAGGTGGTTCTTCCAAATCCGAAGTTCTCATAGACAATGAGCCTATCTACTATCCCAAGATAACAGTACCTGACGTGGTGCTGGCTATGAGCCAGGAGGCCTGCAACAAATACACTACCGACATGGGAAGTGAAGGCATATTAATTACCGACAAACTGTTTGTACAAAAGCTGCCTGCAACAAAATACAAAGGGAGTTACCAGTTGCCTATTACCCATACTGCCAAGGAGGATCTGGGTAAAGCCCTATTTGCCAATATTATTGCTTTGGGCGCACTTGTCAGTATAACTAAATGTGTAACACTTGAATCGCTGACAAAAGCTGTACTCAGCCGTGTGCCGAAAGGAACCGAAGAGTTGAATGAAAAAGCCATCAAACTGGGCTATTCCTTGGTCGGTTAAGGCAACCCGGCTAAAGATATCTTTCAAAGACACACAGTTCAAGCAGATTTTCACTTAATGAATTCCAATATTGTTTTTTGCATATATGAGAGTGTGTAGATGGTTGACGATTATAAAGACATCATTGATAAAAGATGCAGATACAAAAGAAATTGGTTCTAATACCCCGGAAAGGTTGACCGAAGCCGGTAAATTTTCGCAAGAACGTTGTTTTAGGAGGATAATATATGGGATACAATATCGTTGCCCAGCATGCCAGAAACAAGGCGGCCAAAGATAAAGTTTTTGCCGCCAGTGACGCGGCTAATAAAGCAGGCGAGAAATACGGAAAAGACTATGTGGTCAATGCCACATTAGGCGCCATATATGACGATGATGGGCAATTAAGCTGCTTGCCCACTGTAGAAAAAGTCTTCCGCGCCCTTCCTACCGTGGATTTGGTGCAGTATGCCAGTATAGCAGGTCTGCCGGATTTTCTCGATGCGGTAATTGATGAAGCCTGCGGCAAAGCGAGACCTGAAGGATATATCGAGGCGATTGCAACGGCCGGCGGTACCGGAGGCCTCCACCATACAGTCTGGAATTACACCAGCGAGGGAGATAGAGTACTTACTTCCGACTGGTGCTGGGGCGCCTACGCGTCTATCTGCAAAGATATGCTGCGCGTTTTGGAAACTTATGAAATGTTTGATGCGAACAAAAAATACAATATTAAAGCGCTGGACGCCAAAATACGTGAACTTGCGGCCAAGCAGGACAATGTGGTAGTTATTATCAATACCCCCGCGCACAACCCTGTCGGTTACACGGTGACGAATGAAGAGTGGGACGATATTTTAGCAAGAATGCAAGATATCATTAGAGAAACAGGCAAAAATATAGTTTTGTTTGTCGATTTGGCTTACCTAGATTATGCCGGCGAACGTGAAGAGGTAAGAAGCTTTATAAAGAAATTTGAGAATCTTCCTAAAGAATTATTAATAATTTTGGGTTACAGCATGTCCAAAGGATTTACGTTTTATGGACAAAGAACCGGTGCGATGATTGGCATATCTTCCGACGCAGGCGTTATAGCAGAATTTAAAGAAACAAATACATTTACTTCGCGCGCGACCTGGTCAAACATCAATAGGCCTTGCATGAAAACACTGGCCAATATATGTAAAGACCACGCATTGTTGGCTGCCGTAAGCAAGGAACGGGATACCCTTTATCAAATGATAAAGGCCCGGGCTGATATTTTTGCTAAAGAGGCGAAAGAAGTCGGGCTGAATATGTTGCCTTACATAGCAGGTTTCTTTATCACCATGGACAGCAAAGACCCTGATGCGGTATGCGAAAAATTGAAAGAAGACAATGTCTTTGCCGTGCCTTTGGCCAAAGGTGTCAGAATAGCTGTTTGTTCGATACCTTTAAAACAGATGAACGGATTGGCTGCCAAGGTTAAAAAAGCTTTTGATACAGTAGGATGATAAATTGGAAGGTAACGCCGCCGTGTATGTGATGGGGCAGGTGCTATCCCTGCCGGTGTCCTCAAAAGCGTCCGAAAAACACGTCCAAAAAAGAAAATAGTGGGTATATGCCAGTAAAATAGGGCGCTTTTTTAGTCGTCGGACGCATCGGCGGACAAAGCAAAGGGCAGAAAGAGCTATACACTCTTTCTGCCCTTAAGTCGTTTTTCGGTGATTTAAAGGTTAGCAACAAGATCAAATTAGCCAGGCGGGAACTAGCCAGTTGTTTTTATCTATAGGTAAAAGCTTGTCATAAAGGCATATTACACTGCCTGTTCCTATTTTTTTGCCGGTTTTTTCCAGTACGGGAAAATGTTTTATAGCGCCTTTACCAGGATTGGCAGATTTTTTTATCTCTATGGGGTATAAAGTTCCGTCTTGTTCTATGATCAAGTCGATTTCTTTTTTGTCAGTGTCGCGGTAATAATAGATGGGAGGCTGTTTAGCGTCATTATACCAGCTTTTTATTATCTCGCTCACCACCCATGTTTCAAAAAACGCGCCGGACATAGCCCCCACCTCCAAAGTGTCGGGATCGGTCCATCTGGTCAGGTAGGCGCATAGCCCTGTGTCCATGAAGTACATATTCGGAGCTTTGATGATCCTTTTTAAAGTGCTTCTAAAATAAGGGGTTACCAAGAATACTATTCCCGAGGATACAAGAATAGACAGCCATTGTTTTGCCGTAGGCGCACTGATACCAATATCTTTGGCCAAGTCGGCATAACTAACCATTTGGCTGGTCCTGGCG
>JAVBME010000028.1:0-4281 GCA_031552765.1 Acidaminococcales bacterium
GCGAGTATTTGCCGAGGCCAAAGAGCGGCATGCGATGAGATACACCCAACTGCGCGGGCTAAAGAAAGTCGCGATGCAGGTAGGGCTGACTTTCCTATGCATGAATTTAAAGAAGCTGGCGAAGATGAAGTGGAAGAAGGGCTTGCTTTTTTGTTGTTTTGGCTGTTTCAGAGCAAAAGTTGAAGATTGTGAGAATAGATACTTTAGTTTTACTAAAACAGGCACTCTACGCAGCGCGTAAAGTGCCTGTTTGTCTACAGTCTGAACACTCCTTATATAAAGGAGTATTTTTTTGTATGATGCTAAAGGTCAGCGCAGACTATAGTAAACGGTAGCGTTTTCCTCCCGGCGGTTAAGTTCGCCGGTGCAATACAAATGCTCCAGATGCGACATAGCTTCGCCACTGGCAAACCATTTTTGCGCTTTAGGGAAATCTTCCCAGCTTTTGGCTCTTATATCCCAGGTCATTTTGCTGGCGGTATCTGATACACTGTGTTCCCCGGCCGCGAGTATGATTCTTATTTCGGCGAGGCGCTTGGCGTGATGCCCGGTCAGTTCGTCGATACGCTGGCGCGCGTCTTTGATCAAAGCCCGGTGGCCGGTGAATATGACGTCTATGTCCAATGTGCGTATTTTTTGCAGGGTGTCTAGGTATATGGCCAAAATATCCTGCTCAAAGCCCCAGAAGGTAACGGTAGGGGTTATTTTGGTTAAAATAAGATCGCCGCCAAAGAAGAGTTTGTGTTCTTTTTCGTACAGGGCGATATGCCCCTTAGTGTGGCCGGGCACGTCCATTACCGCGAGCGAATAACCGCCGGCTTTGAGGATATCGCCGTTTTTTAGCAGCCGGCAATCGCCAAAAGGTCGAGAGCGGAAATGATAGCCAGGGTGGTCGGTTACTTTTATATCGTATTTTTTTAGATCGAATAGCTGTTCCCAGCGGTTTATTTCATCGGCATGTTTGGGATCATTCAATTTTCTCATGCTGCTTATTTCGCGTTCTCCTACCAGTATTGAGGCGCCCAGCGCTTGCAGTTCTCCGATAAGGCCGCAGTGGTCGGAATGAAGGTGGGTAGAGAGCACGTCGCATTTAGTGAGGTCAAGCTTGAGCTCTTCTATGCCTGCAAAAAAGTTCTCGCGGCACTCGGGGCGGTTAAAGCCGGTATCGACTATGAGCGGCCGTCCTTTGTCCATTATTATATAGCTGTTTAAATATTTGAGCGGACTATCGGGTAGAAAGACTTCATTGAGGAAAATACCTTGATAAACTTCTGTCAGCATAATGATCACCTTGCTTTAAATTTTTTTACCTAGACAAACATTTTTTCTGTAGATGATGGCAAGCAATTTCCCAGCGCCTATTGCGGCCAGGAAAGATATGAGCGCTCCGGAGACGCCTGCGATGGTGGTGCTGATATTTTCCGGTACAGCGCCTGCTTTTTGTCCGGCTAAGGAATAATCGGGGAAAAAAGAGAGCTTTTCCTGTAAAGAAGAAAGCTGGTTGTGCAGGCTGTTTTCCGGCGCCGCCAGTTGCTCTTGCCCTGTGACTTTGATGATGGACCACTCGAGGCCATCTGGGTAAGCGGAAGCAAACCAGGATAAACAGCCTGCGGTTATCAGGCCCGCTAGCGCCAGTTTGAACAAAAGCGGGCGCAGGGAAAAGCTGCCAAAGCGGCTGCCGGCAAGTCCGGCATCTATTATTTCCGGGCGTTCACGCCATATGTACAGTATGACGGTGGCTGTAAGCAAACCTTCGGCAAAACCGATGGCAAGATGTATCGGCTGCATAAACAGCAGGAATACGGAAAGAGGCAGGCTGGTGATGCCAGAGGCGAAAACCTCGAGTACTACGCCCAGCGCTCCTAACTGTAACCCCAAAACGCATGACAGTACAGATCCCCAAAACAAACGGCGTCGGGTAGGCGAGCTTTTTGCAATAGTTTTAAAAACAAGCGGGTAGGCGAGGTAACAGGTGATGATGCCCATATTGAAAATGTTGCAGCCTAATGCTAAAAGGCCGCCATCGGCAAAAAACAGCGCCTGTATGGTAAGGATAGAGGCTATGGTCAAAAAAGCGGCATGAGGGCCGAGAAGCGCCGCTAAAAGTATGCCGCCGCCGATGTGCCCGCTGGAACCGGTACCTGGTATGGCAAAATTGATCATTTGGGCGGCAAAAACAAAAGCGCCCAAAGCACCCATCAAAGGGGCTTTTTTTTCATCCTGCAAGTCGGTAAGCGTTCTTGCCGAGTAAGCGACCGCTCCTGCGCTTACTCCCCAAAAAGATAACCCTACCGCAGGGGAAACCAAGGCGTCAGCCATGTGCATTACTATCACACCTTTAAAAAATTAAATACTTGATTTTATAATAGCATAATGAGCGTATATAGCAAGTTATGAATTTTGGAAAAAAATAAGCTGCGCCCCAAAAGTTAAATTATTTAACTTTTGGGGCGCAGCTTTCTATCAGCACTATTTTACAGCAAACCTATTGTTTTCCACCAAGCAAGACCAATTACCAGCCAAACGGCTATATAAACGATAGACATCTGGAAGTTTATTCGCCACCACGTCCCCTGTTTGACAAAGCCAGCGCCGTAGTAAATAGGCGCGACTCCATTGCCATAGTGAGTGAGGCAGGCGCAGAAATTACCGAAAAAGCCCATGGTCAAAGCGGTCAGAAGCGGGGGGCAGCCTGCCCCGAGCGCGACAGCCATCAGCACCGGGCACATAGCCGTGGTGTGCGCGGTCAAAGAGGCGAACATGTAGTGACTGTAAAAATAAAAGAGCAGTATTATCACAAGCGTGGTCAGCCAGTCGAACCCTACTAATTTGGCGGCAACGTTTTCGCTGATCCATTTTATGAAACCATGCTGTGACAAGCGGCCGGCCATCATTACCAGTACGCCGATCCAGATCATAGTGTCCCAGGCGCCTTTTTCTTCTAGGATGTCCTGCCAGGTAACGACCATTGTCAATAGCAGGCAGGACGCGCCTAACAAGGCGACTAAAGTGGCGTCAAGCTTGCTATACTGGGAAGTAGCCCACAAGGCTATACAACCGACAAACACTCCGCACATGATTTTTTCGCTGCGAGTCATAGGGCCTTGTTTTTCCAGTTCCATACGAGCAATTTGTTTAGCTTCCGGGGTTCTTCTTATTTCAGGTTTACTCATATAGTACAAACCTAACGGAATTAAAAACATGGACAAAAACCCGGGAACTACTGCTGCTATTCCCCATTGCGCCCAGGTAATATCCACTTTCAGGATTTCCTTGGCAAAGTTGGCGGTAAGCGGATTGCCTACCATCGCGGTCAAAAACAACGCGCCGCTCATACAGTTGGAATGAAAACCCACATGCATGAGGTAGGCGCCGATTTTTTTCGCGGTATCACCGGGTTCGGAGCCAAAGGCGCTGGCCAGGCTGCGGATGATCGGAAATATTATGGCGCCGCCGCGGGCTGCGCTTGACGGTGTGGCCGGCGAGAAAATGGCTTCACTGGCTGCTATGGCGTAACCAAGAGTCAGAGTATTTTGCCCGAAACGTTCAATGAGCATGTAAGACACGCGGCGGCCAAGACCTGTCTTGGCGAAACCGCGGGAAAGCATGAAAGCCGAAACCACCAGCCATACCGTACTGTTGGAAAAGCCAGACAGAATATTGGCGGTCGTGCCAAATTTAAACAGGCCGGTGAGCGTCATGCCGATGATGGCCATAGCGCCCATGGGAAGAGGCTGCAGAATGAAACCGACAATGGTAGCGACAAATAACGCAAACATTTGCCAGGCTATAGGTTTTAGGCCCGCAGGCGCTGGTAAAAACCAAAGTATGGCGCCTACTGCAACGGTTATTAAACCGTCACGCATTTTCGTAGACATAAGAGCCCCCCTTGACCTTCGTATGTCTCCCGCAAACCCTGCATTGGTTTTGCGGGAGGCTTTAGATGGAAAGAATAACTTTACTTAAGAGTTAGCAATTTTTCTCTATATGTCTAAAAACAATAAAAAGTTTCTAAAATATGGGTTGCGGTTTAAACAAACCGGCCAGTCAGACGATTGTTAAATCTTGCATTCAACGCCGAGTAGTCGTTCGAAGACGCAGGTCATGGCGCCCTTGTCCTTTTCGCCGAGGCCCTCGAGGAGCGCCATCTGGTAAGTAGTCGTGGCCGCATGCATAACAGGCAAAGGTATGCCCAGGTGCGCCGATATCTCAGCCCCGCTCACCAGGTCTTTATAAGCGTGCGCCAAAGGATAGCCGTCTTTGAAGTTCCTCTTTAAAATG
>JAVBME010000045.1:0-39898 GCA_031552765.1 Acidaminococcales bacterium
CCTTGCAGCAAGATATGGATTTGTGGCTTAACCATTACAACACAGAGCGGCCACATAGAGGGTACCGTAATATGGGTAAACGACCTATTGATACTTTGTTGGGATTTTTAAATGTTGTTAGACAAGAGACTTAGTTGTACAAGCAGTTAAATCACTGTGACCAAGCATCCTTTGCAGGCGAAAGATATCGCCACCGTTTAAAATCCACTTTTTAGCGAAAGTGTGCCTATGTAGATGGGCAGAAGTCTTTTTCACGCCACGGCTGCGGTTATATTTATAAAGCATGTTTTGATAGGTTCTAAGCTCTGCTTTTTTACCGTAGCAGTTGCAGAACAGGTAATCATCAGGCTCCCCTTTTCTATACAGCAGATATTCTTTCAATACACCAGATAGGGTCTTTGACATAGGAATGATCTGTGCTTTCCTGTTTTTGGTTCTGTCGACCTGAATTAAGTTATTTTCAAAATCCAAGCTACCAATTTTAAGCTCCAGTATGGATGATATGCGATTGCCAGTTGCTAAAAGGTAGTTAGAGAAAACCCATATTTTATATTCGGTAAAATCAACCTTCTTTATATCAGGCTTTTTAAGCAGTAGCGACAGTTCTGCGTCTGTATAGGTTTCTTTTATCTTCTTATCGGCTTTAGGTAGTTTTATTTTAAAGCGAGCTAGCTGGCCATCTTCCATGCAGTAGTAGAAAAAGCTTCTTATATCCCGCATATAGGAGTTAACAGTGGTATCTCTTATGCCTCTTTCCCGGAGGAACAGGATAAAGCCATCGATAAGTTTTGAATTGACAGAGGATAGCAGTATATCGTCCATTTCTTTTTCGTATTCCAGGTATCTTACAAACATGTCAAAGTGTTCTTTATAGCTTCTGATGCTGTTTTCGGTGAGGTTTCTTACTTTGCAGTTGATTAAATAATGCTGGTGATATTCTTTTATGGTTATGTTTTCCCGCTGGATAAAATCCATTTTTTGCAACTCTTCCACTATTACCAACTCCTTATATAGGCAGACTACATCTGCTTTTTCGTGTTTTAACAATCTTGCGAATTAATTATGTCTAACTTTTATAAAAAAGTAAAGCAGATTTATTATTAAGCTAGTATGTTGGAAAACAGGCGTGGGAGTTGGGAAAATAAAAAATCACGCATCAGACATTGCCCCTTTTTAGGGCTTTGTCGCGTGCGTGAAATGTGAAAGCAGCTAAATGCAGCCTATCTCATCATAGTTTAATCTTCATCATCTTCATTCATCTCTTCTTCTATTTCTTCGTCAGTATAGCCTCGTTCTTTTAGACTATTGCGATATATGTCGTCTTCCAGAGGATTACGAACATCATCACCTTCATATTCCTGGTAGGCGTATTCAGCAGCATCATCGTCTCCGCTGTCAAGTGCAGCCTGGAGCTCATCTCTGGTCATGTTACGGTATTTTTCCCACTTATCTTCAACCATTTAAGATACCTCCCTTGTTTTACTTACATAAGCAGACTATATCTGCTTTTTTACAATTTAATTATGTCTAAGATTTCAGAAAAAGTAAATCTGTTTAGAGCATGGCTTTCTCCTTTAAATAAGAAAAACCGATATAATAAAATTTATAATATTTATGCGGGTAGGTGTTCGGAGTGAGAGATTATCAACAATATTTACAGCTAGTTACTAAGAGAAAAGCGTGCTCGGCCTGTTCCGATTTAAACAAGAAACCTAAAATGCATAATGGACAAGAGATTTTAGGTGATAAAGACAGTCAAGAAATAGGACCTTGGCTTGAAGTATGGAAAGTAAATTCACTTGATGCTGATATTTTAGTTTTGGGTCAAGACTGGGGTAGCATAAAAGAATATAAGGAATATGGCTTAAATAAAGAGCCTTATGGCATAACTGATGATAATCTCGAAAAACTACTAAAAGAAATTGATCCAGCAAGCCATCTTTCTAAAGGTAACACCGGAAAGCATAAGTATTTTTTCACAAATCTTATTTTATGTTATAAAGAAGGGGGTATATCTGCCAAAATACCTGCCTGTTATTATGATAATTGCAGAACAAATTTTTTTAATGAACTTTTGGAAATAATTCAACCAAAAGTAATAATAACGCTTGGTAGAAGTGTATTAATGGCACTTTCACGAGACGATAGCTTTAAAAATGCAAATAATATTGCCCTATCAAAAACCTCTTTTAATAGTATTATTGATGCTGGCTTTAACAACTCTTTTTACTATAGGATTAAGGACAAAACGATACCTATTATTCCTATTGCCCATACTGGCGGTATGGGTACAGCAAATAGGAACCGAGGGAATAAAAATAGAGCTGCAAATGACTGGAAAACTGTGGCAAAGATCATTGAATCAATATGATATACTATTTTTGAAAGCGGTGATTGAATGAATGTTCGTGAATTTTCAGAGCAAAACAAGTGGTATATTGGACGCATTTGGTATATTATACTGTTAATCTTTAGTTCACTATATGTATTTCGGAAATTTGAAGAAATTTACTCGCTAAATGCGTTTAATCTCGGGCATTTGATTTTTATTGTTTGGCTTGCACTCTTATTATTGCCTTTATTTTCTGAAATTGAATTTTGGGGTGTCCGATTCAAAAAAGAGTTAGAGAAAACCAAAACAGAAATTAAAGAAACTATAAATGACATAGAATACAAGCTGATAGATATTAAATCTATCCTATATTCTTCTAACTCTATTGCAAACCACATAAACATTAACAATGCTCCATTACCACCAGAAGAAAAAATTGGAGAGCTTAATAAAAAAGTTGAAGAAATGCGGGCAAATTATCAACAATCTGGAACACCAATTTCTAATGATAGTTTCTCAATTCCAGAACAGTCAGTTTACTTATTTAAAGTCCGTGCAAGCATAGAAAATGAATTGTATGGATTATGTGAAAAAACTGGTTATGATGGACCAAAAACAATTTTTCGAATGCTTCGTCATCTAGGGCAATGTGAAATTATTTATGGTACAACTGCGGATTTAATCCAGCAAATCTCTAAAATTACAAGCCGCGGAGTACATGGTGAAATCATAAGTAATGAATATATTTCTTTTGTTGAAACTGCCTATCCTCAAGTAATAATTGAGCTAAAAAAAGCATATACCGAATTAAGGTATTGCATCTGTCCTAGATGCAAATATTCTGGCCCTGCACGTTTTGATAATGTGTGTCCTAAATGTGGATTTACTCACGATGACGACTAAATTAATTTATAGTCAAACATTATAAAAATGTACATATATAAATAATATATTGGTCAAGAATCCTTTATCTCTTCAGAATTAAAGAGAATTTAGTAATTCAATTACATGTCATTTTATGTTTAATACAATATAAATTTAAGTTTTTCATTAAATTACTTTAGGAGGTTGTAACATGGCTAAATTATCTATTGAATTTTTTACTTTAGATGGTATTAAGAAGCATCAAGGACAATTTGGAATGGATGAAATTTACAAAACGGCAAAAGAAGTAATCAATAAAGGTGGTAAGGTAGAAATCACTATGGAGTATACTAATGCTCCAACAGAAGTGATTTGTACACTTTCAACAATGGAAGATGCAAAACGATTTTTCAAACAAAAATAAAGCTTTCCAAACAAGTCCTCTATATCCCCCCTCCCACTCCCGCAAACTAAAAAATACTCGTAAGACTCCGCCATAATGGCCAAATAGTCTTGCGAGTATTTTAATTTTATGTAATTTCCCAAAACCCTGGAAAGTCTACTAACATGGTGCGGAAGAAGGGACTTGAACCCCCACGCCTTGCGGCGCCAGATCCTAAGTCTGGTGCGTCTGCCATTCCGCCACTTCCGCAGGATTAAATAAAATGGTGATCCACCCGCGACTCGAACGCGGGACACCCTGATTAAAAGTCAGGTGCTCTACCAACTGAGCTAGTGGATCACGTTTGGCTGGGGCGGCTGGACTCGAACCAACGCATGCGGGAGTCAAAGTCCCGTGCCTTACCGACTTGGCTACGCCCCAAAAAAATCGCGTCTAAATTTAGGTGGGGTGACTGGAGGGGATCGAACCCTCGCATAATGGAACCACAATCCACCGTGTTAACCACTTCACCACAGCCACCACTTTATTTGGACGACATGAGAATTTTAGCACGTACCGCCCGCAGTGTCAAGACTTTTCAGTAAAAAAGATAGCGGCGGTTTAAATACCGCCGCCTTTATCTACTTTATGACTTTTTGCGTTTGCACTGCCAGCCCTTCCTGTTTGCTTTTAGCCAGGGTTTTCGATATGGCGGCGGTTGTTTCCACCGCGACCAGCACGGAGAGGACTATAAGCACCATGGAGACAAATGGTATGGCAGGATGCCCTTTGCCAAGCACCCAGCCGTCAATGACGGCGACGACCAGCGCCCAGTTGGACATGGCGAACATCAATACTGCCGGCACAAAGGCCACCAGCCAGTATTTACGGGTTTCCGGGCTGGATATCAGCCAGACGGCCACGCCGATGAGCGAAAGTGCGGCCAGCAGCTGGTTGGAAGCGCCAAAGGTATTCCAAAAGAGCATCCAGGCCGGTATGACTTTGCCGGTGGCGGTCTGTGAGGTCTGAAAGATAAAGAAGATGGGCACGCCGGCAGTCAAAAGAGTGCCGAAGATTTTGCCTTTTATGCCGTTCCAACCGGTCAGTTCTTCGATGATGTAGCGGCCGAGGCGGGTACAGACGTCAAGCGTATCGTACACGAAGGTGGTAAAGGCCATGAGGCCGAAGCTTATGCCGTATACGGCCGGTATGCCGATGAGTTCCATAAAGTTGCCGATGCCGGCGGCGTAGATGAAGTTGGGCGCTTTGCCGAGCATGGGCGAGTTTTTCGCCAGTATCATGACGCAGGCGATAGATATCATGGCGACTAGGCCTTCGAGCAGCATGGCGCCGTAGCCGACAGCCTGCGCGTCAGTTTCTTTTGCCAGCTGTTTGCTGGTGGTGCCGGAGGATACCAGGGAGTGAAAGCCTGAGCAGGCGCCGCAGGCGATGGTGATAAATAGCACGGGGAACATCGGGTACCAGAAGCCCTGGCCGATGCCGTTCTCGACGCTCAGCTTGGTAAAGGCCGGATATTGGATGGTAAAGCCGCCAAAGACCAGGCCTATGGCCGCCACCAAGAGCGCCGCATAGAGGAAGTAGCCGCCTATCGCTCCCCGTGGCTGGAGTATCAGCCACATCGGCGCGGCCGCAGCAGCAAAGCAGTAGGCCAGGATGATGAGGCTCCAGGCTTTTTGCGCGGTCACCAGGTCGGCTATCGGCAGGTCGAACGGGATGAAGCGCCCGGCCCATATGGCCACGCCGATCATGGGGAGGAAGATCATAAGCGCGGTATTTTCTTTAAGCTTGGTATAGCGCAGCAGGCAGCCCATGATGAGCGGCAGTATGAGATAGAGTATGGAGGAGGAGGCAATAGCGCCGCCGGACACTACTTCGCCCGACTCCAGCGTTACCTTGCCGACAAAGGAGCTGGCGGTAATATCGGTAAAGGCCACGATGACGTAGATGAGCGCTATCCAGATGAACATCATGAAGAGCACCCAGGCCCGGTTGGAGACGTTTTTCCGGATGACTTCGGTTATCGAGCGGGCTTTCATGCGCACCGAGGCGACCAAGGAACCCATGTCGTGCACGCCGCCGACGAAAATCGAGCCGATGATGACCCAAAGCATAGCCGGCGCCCAGCCGAAAATGACTGCCGCCAGGATAGGCCCGTTTATCGGCCCGGCTGCCGCGATGGCAGACAGGTGCTGGCTCATCAGCATGCCTTTGGAGGCGGGGACAAAGTCCTGCCCGTCGTTTATCTCGGTCGCCGGAGTGACCTTCTTGTCGTCAAGTTTGAATACTTTTTTGGTCAAAAAACTGCCATAGGTAAAATAAGCGATAATAAATACAATAGCCGCTCCCACAACAACAACCAAAACATTCACTCTGCATACCTCCATTATTTCACAAATAAAATCATCTTTATTCTGCATTATATTGCCAAAAGACATCTTTTTCTATACCAAAACTGTTTGCCGGCAATCTTTTCACGATTTCAAGATAATTTTTATTGACGACATCAGCTTAAACAGCCGCCGCCTATTTTTTGTTTAAGTGTTTACTTATTTTACCGATGAGGACATCATAGGCTACAGGCTTGCGGATAAAGTCATCACCGCCATATTTCACCGAGGTTTTTATGTTCTCCACACTGGCGTTGCCTGTCAGGTATATTACCGGGGTATTTTTACAGGCATCCATCTGGCGAATTATTTTCAGTAGTTCAAAACCATCCATATCTGGCATCTCGATATCAAGCAATATGATGTCCGCAGTGTTTTCCGCCAAGAAGCGAAGAGCCGCCAGATAGCTGTTTACGCAATATACCTGAAAATCCTCTTTGAGCATCATTTTAACCGTACTCAGTACGTCCGGCATGTCATCTACTGCCAGCACCTTCTTTTTCTCCTTGGAGACGCCGGTTTTGCCTTCTTGAGCAACAGCATATTGCAAAAGCCGCCGGGCCACTGCCGAAGCTTTGGCATCGTCAAATATGTTCAAAGAGGCAGCTATGTCTTCCAGCATATTATCGATGTTATCGTCGTAAGAATAGGTCGTGAGCGCGGTTGCTTCCTGTATAGCCAGATCGTATTCAAATTTATCTATGAGTGAGAGCAGATTGGAAAAAAGCGTGGAGTGTATTTTCATTTTTGCCCGGTCAGGCTTGACAGCGCTTTCGCCAAGTTTCGGCGCATGTATGCCCGGCGTTTGCGTCTCTTTATAGGAAAAATCGGCCTCATTTATTTTCTGGCACAAGCTCAGAATATTCTTTTGTACACCCAGCAGTTGCTCACGCAGGTCTTTTTCATCTGCATTCTCCCTGGCGGTTTCCATTACTTCGGCCACTGACGCAGCTAAAGGGGCATCGTTTATTTTCAGCAATTGGCCACGCAAGGAGTCCAGATCGATGAGCAGGTCTTTCCGCTCTTTCTTTTCCGTCAGCTTTTTCACCAATTTGTGAATATTGTCCTCAAACTCGCTCAGTTCTTTAAAATAGGCGCGGCGCGATCCGTGTTTTTCTATCGCCTCCCTGGCGTTTATTCCAGTATTCTTGGTCAGGTTTTGCAGGTTATAGCTTTTTTCCGAGGTATCCACGCGTTTCCCACCTTCTCTAAAAATTTTCGTTTAGTGAGTCTATTTCTAAGACTGCTTTGTCAAAATCAAAAGCTTCTACTAGTTCCAGAATTTTTAGCAGTTGTTGGTTGAATTGATCTTTGTATTCGTGATTCATGGCTTCTTTTAGTATTTCAATAGCCTGCTCTTCTTCAAACTGTTTTAGAAGTATTTTTACCAGTGAAAGCTTTCGCTTCAAGTCAGACAGTTCCCCTTCTTTCGTGCTTTTCGGAACCGCGGTTTCAACATCCATAAAAGGCGCCAGTTTTTCGTAAAAATCCTGCAACCTATTGAGCAAGTCCGGCAGATACTCCCGGCAAAAGCCCCACTCATCCTCCTTAGCACTCGTCTCCAGGCGCTGCGCCAGTTCCGACATGGCCGTGGCTCCGATGCTGGCCAACGCCCCTTTAGTCCCATGCACTTCTATGATAAAGGCTCTGCCGTCGCCTTTTTCCAGGAAACCTGCCAGCCGTTCCATGGCCTGCGGTATACGCCGAAAGGTGAGTTGTATTGCTTTTTCGAAAATATGCTTCATACCGTTTACCAGGCTCAGCGCCATATCCACATCAAGCCCGTCTATCTTTCCGCGCATTTTATCCGCCAGGGCGCCCGTTTCCGAAGGATGTTCCGGCGCGACTGTGACAAGACTGATTTTTTCCGGCGGCAGCCGCTTCAAAAGAAGATTAGCCAGCAGCTCCCGGTCTATTGGCTTGGTCAGATAGTCATCCATCCCGGCCGACAAAAGCGTCTCGCGTACTCCTGTGATGGCGTTCGCAGTAAGGGCGACTACCGTAAGCCTGTCATGGCCATACCCCTTTTCCCTCAGCAATCTTGTAGTCTCTACTCCGTCCATTTCCGGCATCATATGATCCATAAATACTATATCGTAATCCTTTTTCTCTATCTTCCCGACTGCCTCCATCCCACTCGACGCCGTATCACACTCTATGCCGAAAGACTGCAAAATACCCGAAGCAACACTCAAATTTATTTCGTTATCATCAACGACCAGCACCTGCGCATCTGGCGCTTCAAAAACAGCGGCCGCGACGTCCTTACAGACAACGGCGTTTTCATCGCCCGGTAAAAGCGGCAGCGAAATGAGAAAAGTAGTCCCTGTGCCGTACTCGCTCTCTAGCGTTATCTCGCCGCCCATCATCTCAATGAGGCTTTTAGATATGGACAGCCCCAGGCCGGAGCCGCCTATCTTGCGGTTATTGCTTGAATCAAGCTGCTGAAAGTCGTCAAAAGTCTTGGCTATATCTTCTTGCTTTATGCCTATACCGCTGTCTTGCACTGAAAAGAGCAGTCTGTCCGCCGCACAAGAAGCCGTCAGCCTGACATAGCCGTCGTGGGTGAATTTTATAGCGTTACCGATGATATTGACCAGCACTTGCCGTATCCTTATATCGTCGCTGTAGACGCAGCGAGGTAAATCCGGCGCGATATCCACACTGAAAAACAGGTTCTTTTCTTGCGCCGTATGGGTAAAAACTGATTCCAGATTGCCCAGCAGTTCCAAAAGGTCGAAAGATACCGGGACTATTTCCATTCTTCCCGCTTCTATTTTGGAAAAATCCAATATCTCGTTTATAATGCCCAGCAGCGCCGTGGACGAGATCTTGATGTCTGTGACGGCCTTTTGTATATCTGCGGGCAGTTGTTTCAACAAAAGTATATCGGATATGCCGATGATGGCGTTCATCGGCGTTCTTATTTCATGGCTCATATTGGACAAAAAGCGGCTCTTGGCAAGGCTGGCAGCCTCCGCCGCTTCCTTGGCCGTTACCAGTTCTTCGCGAGCCTGCTTCAAACTTCTTACATCCCGTATATAACCGGCCAGGTTATATACGTTATTATACTTCACACGCACCAGCTTTACTTCCGCCGGGATCAATTCTCCGTCCAAAGTACAATGCATCCACTCAAATTCAGAAAAGCCATTTTCAAAAGCCTCATTTACCTTTTCCATCGCGACCTCTGAGGTTTTCTTGCCGTTAGGCTGGTATTCCGGAGACAGCCGGAAGAAATTCTCGCAATATGCTTCCTTGCTCGGCAGGCCAAACAGCTTCAACGCCTCTTTATTACAGTCTACCATGTTAAGGTTTTCATCCCAAAAGTCGCAAGCCAAAGGCGTCGCATCCAACATTATCTGCGTACGTTCGTCCGCCTCCTTGATACGCTGAATAAAGGCCTTCTGCTCAGTAAGATCCTTGGTATACGCTACCATCTTCCATGCATCGTTTATCTTGATCAGTGTAAGCGTTACCTTCGCAGGCAGCAATTCGCCGTTGCTCTTTTTATACAACCATTCGAAAGTCAAAAAACCGTCTTCAAACACCTTCTGGCAATACTCCCTGACCAGTTCTTCAGACAGCCGGCCATCCGGCTGGCATTCCGGCATAAAGTCAAAAAATCTGCGGCCAAACTCTTCGGCGGTATCCACGCCAAACAAAGCCAGTGTTGCCTTGTTGCAGTACATGAAGTTAAATTTTTCATCCCACAGCATAACGGCCAGCGGCGCCGAATCAATTATCGGGCGCAAAAATTTGCTCGACTCGTCCACACCGGCCGTTTGCTCATCCGTTTGCGGCGCCGCCGGCTGCACATAAGCCAACAGGCAGTTCTCCTTACCATTTTTCATGCGCTGTAACCATACAGTAGAAGGTATGAGCGCACCGTTGGCATTAGTATGCAGCCAACTGAATCGGGCCGAGCCCAAAGCAAACGCTTCAATAATTTTCTGGCTGGCTTTCTCTGTAGACATCATACCGTCCGGTTGAATAAACGGCGACAGAAAAACAAAAGAATTGTGCCCGCCCTGCAAACCAAACAAGTCTGCCGCCTGAGAATTAAAATAAATTATATCGTGCAAGCGGTTCAGGCAAAGAGCTGCCAGTGGGCTCGCATCAAGCAACATCCGTACTTCTTCTGAAAAAGGCATGCTTGCCAGGGCAGATTTACGTTTGCTCATTTTATCAGTCCTTAGTGTAATAATATAATATCTAAAAATATTATCGAATATATTTTATATAAATATTATAACAATACAACACAGATAAAACTATTTATAATAATAAAAATATATTAATGCAAATGATAAACAGCCCTTTACTACCACTCACAGCAGCTTCATCCCATTGGATACGATGGAGAATTTCACGCCCAAAAATTCCGCCGCATTGCGGCACATGACCATCCTGGTGATAAAGAGTTCAAAATAGTTCATGATAGAACAGATTTCGGTATCTATAGCCACGACAAATTCGATCAGTTTTGCTTCTTTATTTACTACCAGCTCAGATTTTATGACCGAGTAGTTAACGCGGTCGTGTTCATCAAAGTTTTGCGGGTCTTGTTCCCGCACCCTGCTGCGCCGGACATCTGTCTTGTCGGCTATGATGAGGGCGGCCGCTACAGGGGTGACGGCCAGGCCGCAGCCTTCGTCGTGGTTGCCGATAGCGCTCATGATTACCGCCGTTTCGGCGGGCGGCATGCCGAGAGAACTCAATATCTGAAAGGCCATGACCGCGCCGGACTGCGAGTGGCATTCCCTATTGACCACGTTGCCGATGTCGTGCATATAGCCGGCGATCTTGGCCAGCTCGGCCTCTCTTTCGCTATAGCCAAGTTTAGCCAGTATCTCGGCGGCATTCACCGCCACTATCGTCGCATGGGCCTGGGAGTGGTCTGTATAGCCCAAAACGGCCAACGTGGCGGCCGCATGCTCGATATAGGCGTTTACACAACTGTTTTCCTTTATGTCGGCAAAAGTTAGCAAAATACTACCTCCTCAAATTATCCGCCCGATTTTTATCATTATGGCGTACATATAATGTGTTGTGCATCTTTATGATATTATGCCCGTAAAACTCAGTCCAGCCAATTGCTCTTCAAATAGCCGCGCGCAAAGCCGGACTGCCTTGTGCGCTATGCTTTGCCGGGCTTATCATTTTTTCCTTGCGCAGTATGCTGAGTACAGCCTGGCGATGACTACCGGCAGGAAAGATACCAAAAGGATGCCCACGATGACCAGAGACAGGTGCTCTTTAACCAGCGGCTGCTGGCCGAAAAAGTAGCCGGCAAATAAAAATACCAGCACCCAGAAAAGCGAACCGATGAAGTTATAGAGGAAAAATTCCCCAAAACACATGCCGGCCATCCCTGTGCTAAAAGGCGCTATAGTACGTATGACCGGCATAAAGCGGCTGAATACCAAAAACATACCTCCATAACGCTCAAAAAAACCAGTAGCCGCATTGATATTTTCTCTTTTTATGAATATCTGCCATTTACCTTCACAGATTTTTTTCCCGACAAAACGGCCTATTGTGTAGTTGGCGACATTCCCCAGCACCGCCGCCCCTAAAAAAAGAAAAAACAGCCCCGCAATACCGGCATGACCAAGCGCGGCCACCGCCCCGGCAGTAAAAAGAAGCGAATCGCCCGGCAGGAATGGCGCCACTACCAGCCCGGTCTCGCAAAAAACCAATATGAACAGCACGATGTAGACAGCCAGCCCATATTCCTGGAAGAGTCCGGCCATGTGAATATCTAGATTACCTAAAATATCAAAAAACCATTGGATGGGTTCCACCTTTGTCCTCCCTCAAAACCCCTTTCTTTTATATTACTAAAGCCCGGAGTTTTAGGCAAATGGATAAGGCAAACGAAGGCAGTCTGTGAGGCGAATAAAGATCCCTCCCCTTGGGAATTGCTTTTGGCAATGCCCAAGAAGGAGGAATCTTAAGAGTCAATGGGTATTAATCTAAGTATAAGGGCTTTAACTTCTAGAAGCGTTTAAAAGTTATAGCGGTAGCCTATTTCAAAGTTCCTGCCCATCTGGTAGAAGGAAGATGTATTGGCTGTGTTGGTAGTTATGCCGTCACGGTTTAGAAGGTTGTCGATATTGCAGTAAAATTCATGGTGCTGGGCCGGTTTGTAGGCAATGCGCATGCCGGTGGCAATGAGTGGCTCCGGTTCGCGTTCCGTCCGGCCGGTTATTACGCCGTTAGTGTAGTTGTAGGCTACTATTTTCCTGTCGCCCATGTAACTACCATACAGGCTGGCCGCCCATTTATCCTTGTTGTAATTGAGGCCGAAATTAAACTGCAAGCGCCCATACTGCCTTTCCCAAGGCATTACGTTGCCGGCGGCGTCCATTTCTTTATACTGCGGGTCGGAAAGCACCGCGCCCAGCGTGACGTCAAAGCCATTTTTCAGCGCCAGACCGTAAGATATCTCGAGGCCGGTGTTGCGCCGGTCTTCATTGGTATAAGTGGTGTCGACGTTACCGCCCATGACGGTCTGCGGCGAGATATAGTTTTTGATGTCGAGGTTGAAAACAGCCACTCGCCAGGAGTGTATGCCTTTGGTGTGTTTCATGCCTATTTCATATTGGTAGCCTGTCTGCGGTTTGATATTGGGGTTGCCCACTATCGAGCCGCTGCCGTACATCTGGGTAAGGGTCGGCATGATGAAGGTCTTGGCCGCGCTGGCATAAAAGCTGGTATTGGCGTTGGCTTTATAGAGAAACTGTACCTGCGGCGAGAAGTTGCTAAAATTATGATCATTGTCCGCGCCGCCGGTCCAAGTCTCGCGCGCTCCGAGGATCATTTCCCACCTGTCGTTAAAGGGGACTTCCCACTGCGCGAACAAGGCGTAATCCATGCGGTCACGGTCTACCAGCGGGTTGTTGGCGTTGCTGCGGCTGGCGGTATATTCTCTTTGCGCATTGCCGCCGACTGTCAGTTTGCCTTTTGGCAGATCAAAAGCCTGCTGGATGTCCAGCCCGGCCATGCTGTCTTTGTTGGTGCTTTGCGACCCTTTTGCGCCGCTGGCGGTTATCGCCTGGTTGTAGATGGTGCGGTAATTGTAGAAAAGGTTGCCTTTGAAACCTTTGTTTTCATATTTCATGTTCATTAAGTTCTGGTAGGCGTCGTAGTCGTTTTTGCCGGAGATTGTGCCGTTGGAAAACCTTTCCGACGATCGCAGGTAGCGGTTACGGGCGTATACCTGGCTGATGCTCAGGTGGTCGTTGAATTTATAATTCCAGGTGTACATGTCTTTATCGCTTTTTATCAGATTATACCAGATGTTGCTGGTATAGCTCTCGCCATAGTGGTCGACATTGGCCATATGGCTGTTCTGATAGGCAAAGCCCAGCTTGCCCTCTTGCCAGCTCATGCCGGCGTCGCGCTTTTCATAGTTGCCAAAAGAGGCAAATACTGTTTTATCCATTTTGTCTTTGGTTATGATGTTTATCACGCCGCCTGTGGCATCCGAGCCATAGAGCACCGAGCCGGTTCCTTTTACAATCTCGATGCGCTCTATGCCGACGATGGGCATGTTTTCTATGCTATAGCCGCCCCTGAGGTTGATGGGCACGCCGTTTATCATGACGAGCGTCCCCCTGTCCTGGCCGCGGATGACCACTTTGCTGGTCATAGTGGACATGGACTGGCCGGCCGGCCCCTGCGAATGGTAGACTATGCCCTCGGCGTATTTTAACGCTTCAATGACTGTAGTGGCGCCTGTGGCCTCCAGTTCCTTACCTGTGTAAACATTGACGGTCGCCGGTATATCAAGGTCTCTTTTGGCGCTTCTTGTCGCGGTTACCGATACCGGGTCGAGAGAAAATTCTTCCATTTCTTCAGCGCTGGCCGGTGAGGCCAGCAACAGCGCCGCCACTCCCGCCGCCATTATTTTACCTTTCAACCGTTGTTTCTTCCTGTTGTTAACCTGCATGCGTTTGTACACCCCTTCATGATATTTTCTATTTTTGCAAATAATTAGCCCCAGCTAACTATATTGTGTAAAAAAACAGCCCCAGGCCGAGCCCATGGCTGCTTGCAGCCATCTATAAAGCAATGCGCAGCGCCGCCTGCGCCCGTGCGCAGTCCGCCTCATCCGGATGGGTAGATGCATGCTGCCAACGCTTGAGCCGTTCGGGCGTCGGGGCGTGTGGGTGGTCGGGCGGGCGTTTTAGTCCGCGCTCTATCACTTCTTTCGATAGTTTGCCCTGGCAGATGAAGCGGCCGAGAAGCTTACAGCTGCTATCGAGGAGGGCGGCGCCGTTATTGAGGCAGCGTTCAGCAGCCGGGCTGTCCGGGTAAGCGCCCAGTGTCGCGAAAATGAATACCTGGGCATTCTTCATCTCTTTCATGTAAGCCATGGCTTTCAGGTCAGCAGTGCCCCTGTCCGCCCAATACCCTACCGCCACTTTTTCATAACCGTCGGCCGACGGCGCCGCCTCCACCGGAAATATCTCGCTGCCTTCAGGCAAAACGGCGTATATCGCTTCGGCGATCATTTTTGTGTTGCCGGTCAGGCTGGAATATACCACTAACCAAGGTTTTTTCATTTATAAACACCCCTCATTTTAAGTTAAAATCCACTGTTTGTTTTGTAGCGCATGCCATCGGCTGCCCTAGCATGTCCCGCGCCGCACTGAACCTGATTTTTTGCGCGTAATTTAGCGCCTCCTGGTCTAAAATAGCCGAACCGCTGGACTTTGTTATGGAAACGCCCCCGATACTGCCGTCTGCATTTACTACTACCCTCACTATTGCCGTACCGGAAATATTATTGCGCCGGGCTTCTTCCGGGTAGTTGAGCCTGGGCTCGTTGAGCGGACGGGGCGGTACTTTGACCCCGCCTTTCCCGCTGCCCACGCCGCCTCCCTGGCCGCTGCCATGGCCGCCGCCCGAACCGCTGCCCGTACCTGGGCCCTGGCCTCTCCCGATACCGTCGCCGCTGCCGGCGCCGTAACCGCCTCCCGTTCCGCTATTAGGCCCGTCCATGTCCGTGCCGTGCGGCACTTTTACCGGACCGCTTTTAGGCCGTTCTTTGTCCGTATTTTTATCGGCTATCGCGTCAGGGTCGGACAGATTTTGCTCGCGGTCCGCCTGCTGCACATTATCCGGCCGGCTGGACATGGTTTCCAGCCGGCTGGCATCGACTTCCGTGACATTGGGCCTTGGCCCGCCGCCGCCTCCACCACCGCCGCCAACTTCCGCCACCACATCTATCTCTACGACGCCCGGCGGGGTTGTAGGCGTCAATGCGCCGCTCGCGACGGCAAAGGCTATAAAGAAAAACATTGCCGCATGGAAAAACAGCGAAGAAAAAAGCCCTTTCTTCCAGCGCCCCTTGCTATCCATCGCCCTGTACCGCCTTGTCCGTAGCCAGGCCAAATCTTGTGACGCCCGCCTTTTTAAAGCCGTCCATCAGCGCTATGACCTTGCCGTAATCCACGTCTTTGTCCGCTCTGATGATGATCGCCATCTGGGGCTTGGCTTTGCTTTCAGCCTGCGCCTGGCGGAGCAGGCCGCCAATTTCAGCCTGTTTGTCTTCAAGGTATAAAGTGCCGTCTTTTTTCATGGTGACGACAAAATTATTGGTCATGTCGACAGCCGCGTGTTGAGCCTGGGGCAGCTTTACCGGCAGGCTTTTTTGTTCCACCATATAGAGCGTGCCCAGCATGAAAAACACCAACAAAAAAAACATTATGTCAATCATGGGTATTATCATCAGCTCCGGCGGCTGGAACTCCCTCCGGTCGCGCAGTTTCATACGCCCTCACTCCTGTACATGGCTTCTATGAGTATGGAAAAACTTTTTTCCATATCGGTCAGGATGGAATCTATCCGCTGGGCAAAATAGCTGTGCGCCGTAAGCGCGACCAGCGCTACTATCAGGCCGCTGGCGGTCGCAATGAGCGCCTCGCCTACGCCGCCGGTGATGGCGTGCGGCTGCCCGCTCTGCGCGGCAAACACGTTGAACGAAGATATCATGCCCACTACCGTCCCCAAAAGGCCCAAAAGAGGCGACATGGTAACGATGATGCCCAGGTAGGGTATGCGTTTTCGCATTTCGGCGACTTTGAGTCCCGCCTCGCTCTCGAGGTATTTCTCCAGATAATCTACGCCGAAGCGGCGCATTTCAAGGGCATTTGCCAGTATCTGGGCATTGGAGCCTTTGGCCGACAAGGCCAGTTCCCGGGCGCCGGAAAAATCGCTTTTCTTTAAAAGATTGCACGCCTCTTGGGCGAAACTGCCGCCAGAATCGCATGTTTTAAAAAACAGCCAACGCTCCACCGTTACGGTCACGGCAAATAAAGAACAAAACAACAGGGCATACATGACAAGCCCGCCTTTTTGAAAAAGCTGCGCGGCTTCCATTATACTTTGCATATTATCTCCTCCTGCAAAAAAGTACAAAATACAGGTCATTCTTCATAGTTTTCTATTATCCTTTTGCCCCACCACCAGCACCCCGCCGCCATAACGGCCAGCGCCAGGATGTACTTGAGGTGTATGAGGCCAAAGCTTTTGGCGTGCAGCAGCTGGTTTATCATACCGAGCGGCAGCGCCCCCACTACATAATCCAGCCCCCAGGGCAGGTTTTTTACCGGAAAGAAGGAGCCGGAAAAAAATATCATGGGCGTTATGACGAAATTCTGTATCACCGATAGGCCGTCTTCGGCGTCGGCCAGCATGCCGGCTATGATGCCGATGGCGGAAAATATCGCCGCGCCCAGCGCCAGGCCGCTAAAGCCAAGCCAAGTCAGCTTCCAGCCGCCGAAAAACATCGCGCCGATGCCGTACACTACGACAGCAGCCAACAGGCCGCGGACAACGCCGGCCAGCATTATACCTATAGCCACCTGGCCCGGCGGTATCGGCGATAGTATCAAATTTTGGAAAGTCTTGAAATACAGACGGCTGACACTCACAGCAAACGAGGTCTGCTGGAAAGAATTGGTAATGACCGATATCCCGGCCATGCCTGCGCACAAAAAAGCGCCATAACCGCCTTCCACCTCGATCACCCTTCCGAGGCCAAGGCCAAAAGCAAAGAGATAAATAAGCGGGTGGAAAACCGAAGCCAGTACATAGCCGCGTGTCAGAAACCGCCGCCTGACGATGATAAGTTCACGTAAAAACACCGCCCACCAGCCCATCATGACAGCTCTCCCCTGGCCAGTTGTAAAAAAAGGTGCTCCAAGCTACTATCGGCCTCTTTGAGTTCCTGCGGCGTACCGTGCCAGGCCATTTTGCCGTTTTGCAGGAAATATATGCGGTCGCACAGTTGCGCGGCTTCTTCCATATAGTGGGTGGTTATCAGCACGCCTTTACCGGCTTCGCTCAGTGACCGTATCAATGCCCACAGTTGCTCTCTGACGTCAGGGTCGAGACCGACCGACGGCTCATCTAAGAGCAACAGGCCGGGGTCGGGCAACAGCGCCCTGGCGATCATCGCCCTTCTGGCGTAACCGCCGGACAGGTGGCGCACTCTTTTTTCCCATACGCCGTCAAGGTTGATTATTTTACCTATTTCCGCGCGCCGCCGCTCGAAATCCCTGACGCCGAACAGCATGGAGTAACAATGCAGCGCCTGCCTTACCGTCAGCTCGCGTTCAAGGTTGTTTTCCTGCGGTATGACGCCGACGCGCCGACGCGATCCTTCCCGGTCTTCGCCGGCCGGGCGCCCGTCCAGCAGTATCCGCCCGGATTCTTCACGCGCCAGGCCGGATATCACTTTCATGAGCGTAGTCTTGCCGGCGCCGTTAGGGCCGAGCAGACCTACCACTTCACCTTTTTCCACCCGCAACGACACACTTTCCAGTACCGGTTTTCCCGCGTAATTTTTGCATATATTTTCTACATCAAGGCTTGCAAACTGTGTGGGGGATGAAGACACAGTATTCCTCCTTATTCTCGGACAACTGCACACGGGTCGCTTTAACGCCGTAGATAAGTTCGAAATTTTCTTCTGTGAGTACTTCTTTAGCCGGGCCATCGGCGAACACGCCGCCGTCTTTTATGGCGATGATGCGCTGGCTGTAGCGCGCGGCATGATTGAGGTCGTGCAGCACGGTCACCACCGTCAGGCCAAGTTCCCGGTGTAAAGAGCGGATGAGCTCCATTATTTCCAATTGGTGGTGGATGTCGAGAAAAGTGGTCGGCTCGTCCAGCAAGAGTATCTTAGGCTGCTGGGCCAGCGCCATAGCCAGCCATACCCGTTGCCGTTCGCCGCCCGAAAGGCCGGAGACCGGCCGGTAGGTGAAAGCCTCTATACCTGTCTGTTTCATCACCTTATCGATTATCGCCAGGTCTTCCGCCGTCAAGCCGCTAAAACGGCCACGGTAAGGCGCGCGCCCGCAAGCGACCAGGTCTTTGACCAAAAAGTCCGCCGGCGCGGTAGCCGATTGCGGTAGCATGGCCAGCACCTGCGCCACAGCCTTGCCCGGCAATTTGTTGATCGCCTTGCCGTCAAGCAGCACTTGCCCTTTTTGCGGCGGCAGGATGCGGGCCAGCGCTTTTAGCACCGTCGATTTTCCCGCCCCGTTGGGGCCGATGATGGATATCACCTGCGGTTTTTCTATATCTAATGTGAGATTTTCTACTATAATGCTCTTGCCGTAAGCCAAAGTTATGTCCCGGGCCTGTAAAGTATGCGCCGCCTGCATTTAATGCACCCCTTTATTACGCAAAAGATAGAGGAAAAACGGCCCGCCGATAAAAGACATGAATACGCCCACCGGTATTTCTGCCGGCTGCATGATCAGCCTGGCCCCAGTATCAGCGCCTACCACCAGCACCGCACCGAAGACGGCTGCGGTAGGCAGCAGCACTTCATAGTCCGACCCCACCAAAATACGGGTTATATGCGGCACGACCAGGCCAACAAAACCCAGCAGTCCGGCCACGCTTACGGCGGAGGCGGTAAGTATGCCCGCTATAGTCATGAGCGCCAGCCTTGTCCTTTGCACCTGCATCCCGAGGCTGGTCGCCGCCTCGTCGCCGAGCGCCAATATGTTGAGCGCGCGGCTGGACCAGACTGCGCCGGCAAAACCCAGGATGGTATAGGGAATGATCATGCGCACATGGCTCCAGGAACGGCCCTGGAAACCGCCGGCCATCCATTGGATGGCGCCCTGTACCTTGTCGGAGTGAAAAACCATCATAGCGGTTATACCGCCGCTAAACAGCGCCGACAAAGCGACGCCGGCCAGTATCAGCCGCATCGGCTTGATACTGCCGCCCTGCCAGGCCAGGCTGTAGGCCGCGAACATTGCGGCCATCGCGCCGATAAAAGCTACCAGCGGCACATAATACACTTGGTGCGGGAAGAGTATGAGTATGACCATCGCAGCAAAACCAGCGCCAAAGGTCACGCCGAGAGTATTGGGCGCCGCCAGAGGGTTTTTCAGCACACCCTGCATTATAGCGCCAGCCAGGGCCAGGTTCATGCCGACAAGCGCGCCGGCCACTACCCGAGGCAGGCGTATGTTTTGTATTATGAGGCGCGTCTCTTCCGCGACAGAACCGGCAGTGAACGCCGCCCAGTCTACCTCGACAACACCAAAAGTCACACCGCAAAAAATGAACGCCACCAGAAATACCAGGCCGGACGCAAATATCAGCGCGCGCCTAAACGCCCTCGGGTCACGCCCACTATCCACCATCGTAGTCATCTTTCCTCCGGATATAAAAGTTTGCTCAAATAGACGACCGCCTGGTCGGAACGCAAGCCCGGATTTACTGCGAACAGCTCGGGCGGCAGCACTTCCATGCGTTCTTCGCGTATGGCTTTTATCGTTTGCCAGGCGGAGTTTTCCGCCAGAGTTCTTTCCATTTGCAGTTTTACTTTTTTACGGTCGCCGTGCGTGATGAATAATACAATATCAGGATTGGCCTGTACGGCAAATTCCATCGAAAAAGGAATAAGCTTTACGCCGCCGCTCATTTGAGGAGCAATATTCTCTCCACCCGCCAGGCGCAGCATGTCCCCCGGCAAGCTATCCGGCAGGGCTATGGAAAAACCCTCCGAACTGCCCCAGACCAGCAGAACTTTTTTCGGCGGCCGCCCGGCTCTTCTCTGCGCTTCTTGTTCTATATTGCCGCGCATGCGCTGTATTTCGGCCGCCGCTTTTTCCGGCTGGCCGGTGAGCTGTCCGAATGCGGTCAACTCCTTAAAAGTATCTTCTATAGAAAGCTTTGGGATAACTAAAAACGGTATGCCCACAGCGCTTAAAGGCTCCTCCATCTGCTGCTGGGATGACACCATGCCCGCGCCGACTACCAGGTCGGGTTTGAGTGAGAGCACTTTCTCCAGGCTCATGACATTAGGTTTTCCTAAGTCAACGGCTTTGTCCGGCAGCATGTCCAGCACCTCTTGGGGAAGCATGGTGGCCTGCGGTCGTCCCACTACTGTATCTTTACCGCCGGCTCCCAGCCACAGCTCCATACTTGACGCTGTCAAAAATACTACCCGCTGCGGGCGTGCCGGTACATTCAGGTCTTTGCCCGCTCCGCCGCCGTTTTTTACTGTTACCGTAGTTACGCTTTTACTTAAAGTCGTTTTGTTGTCAGGCAGGCAAAAAAGCAGAACCGCCCCTAAGCAAAGCGCGGTAAGCATGCCAAAAACCGCTGTACGCATGATTTATTTTCCTCCCGGCAAGGCAAAAAGGCGCTCTTGCAAAAAATCCACCAGTTCCTGTGTCAATTCCGCCTGCCAAAACTGCCCGGCTAAAGTAAGTTCCGCCCGGCTCCGCGCCCGGTTCAACAGGCCGCGGCTCTCCCACCTGTCGAGAAGCGGCGCCAGCGTCTCGGCCGCCATAGCCGCCTCGACGCCCGGCAAGCTGTCAAAAACGACCTGGCCCTGGTCCATGCCGCCTTTTATCCTGGCCACCAGCTTGTGGTAAGGCAGCGGCGCAAAAGCCGCCGCCAGGGGTTTCTTCCCTTCCCTGATCATTTTTTCATAAATATTTACATCCGAGTCCAGTCGGAAACGGTAGCCGTCGATGCTGCCGCCCCCGCCGGCGCCCAGCGGTATGCGCCCGGAATATCCTTTACCCAGGCGGTTGTATATGTTTTTTTCTTTAAGGTCAAACCCGCCCCAGTGGCAAATACTGAGGCGGCGCAGGCCAGCTTTTTCGAGAGTATGCACAGCCTCGACGAAAAAGTCCGCCTGCTCTTGACGCGTCGCCACCGGCGGCATTTTCCCTTCCTTGATCATGTTATCCAAACGTCCGCCGGGAAAAACACTCAAAGCGTATGTGTCGAGGCCGTGTACTTTTGAAGCCAGAGCCATATCGAGGTCATAACGCCACTGAGCCAAAGTCTGCCCGGGCAGCCCATAAATAAGGTCTATCACTATCGCCGCCTGTCCCTGACAGCGGTTGAGTTCCTCAAGGCGCGAGACCAGCCGGCGTTCGTCGTCAGGGCGACCTAAAGAACGGCGTATCTTGGTATCGAAAGTCTGTACGCCAAAAGAAAACCGCGTTACGCCGCCGTCCAGGCAAGCCTGGAGTTGCTGGTCGTCAAGGTCGCAAATGCCTGTCTCAAAAGTTATTTCACAATCTTTGGCCAAATTGAAATTGTCCTGAAGCGCTCCAAGCAACCGCCTGATCTCGTCCGGCGACAGTACCCCCGGCGTGCCGCCGCCAAAATAGGCCGCTTTTAATGGTTCACTTTGGCAATAAACAGCTTTTCCGGTTTCCTCTATATCCTGCAACAGGTATTCCACATATTGCGCCTGACGCGACACATCCTGGAAATTTTTGAAAAATCCGCAGTATACGCATTGCAAACGGCAAAACGGTATGTGTATATAAAGGGCGCGGTCTTTTGCCGTACCTTGTTTGCCTGTTTCTTCCCGCCACACATCCTGCCAGCGCTCTTTAGGCAAAGCAAGGTCGGCCATACGGGAATGCTTGGTCTTCTTGCCTACAAAAGCGCTGTACAACGCGCTGGAATACCCGTCTCCATATCGTTCTGACAACCTGCCTATACTCACGGTACAGCTCCTCCAAAATAAATAAAAAATAGCATATTATTTTGATAATAATTATTGTTCTATGCAATAAAGTTATACCAAACTAACATGGTGTTTGTCAAATAAAAAACGCAAAAAAGCTGGGTGAATAGTATTTTTTAACTTGCTTTCAACTTTTCCGGCAAATTAGCCTTAAAACTATTTACAGAATGGTATATATAATATTAAAATATTCTTATAAATTAATACAAGCATATCGGCTGTGCGCAGAGGCAACAAGCGCGTTATCCTCCCTGCGGGGGCTTTTTGTATACCTGAATACAGATCAGGCAAGGAGTAAATTATGGACAAGGAAACCCGTTCCAATTTGACGACAGCTACAAACCTGAGCAATGCGCTGGCAAAAATAACCAGAAACCCGGTCCTTACGGCCGGCGATACCCACGCCGCCCTGTCCATGGTAGCCAGGGAAGGCTGTATCGCTCTGTGCACTTCGCGTATAGGCATCTGGATGGTAGACAAACAAAAGAATGTCTTGCGTAATGTAACCGTATACGAGTGCGAAACAGGAGATTTTGGCGTCCAGGAGGATTTTCCCTTCGACTCGCGCCCTTACTACATGCAGCTGTTGTCTACCGAACGGCTCATCGTTATAAATGACATAGCCACCGACAATGTACTGCCTGACCTCAAGGAAACATACGAAGCTACCGTATGCTCTCTTTTGGACGCGCCTGTCCGTATGGGCGGCGACCTGGTGGCGGTGGTATGTATAGAACAAAATCATTTCATCCGTCCCTGGACTGTGGAAGAACAGAACTTCGCCAGTTCCCTGGCTGACTTTACCGCGTTGGCGCTTGAGGCCACCGAACGGAAAAAGACGCTGGACGCGCTCAACACCAGCCACCGGCGCACCCAGACTTTGATGTCCAACCTGCCCGGCATGGTCTACCAGTGCCTGAACGACCCGCCAGCCTTCACCTTCACCTTTGTCAGTGAAGGCAGCTACGCCCTGACAGGTTACACCCCTGAGGAACTTTTGCATAACAACGCGCTTAAGTTTTTCGACATGGTGCATCCTGACGACGTACAGCCTTTGGCAAAACTCAACGCCGAAACGCTGGAAATCGGGCTGCCGCTTGACACCACTTTCCGTATGGTCATGCGTGACGGCAGCGTCAAATGGATATGGGAGCGCAGCCGGGTGGTAGAGACACACCCTGACGGCACGCCTATGATACTTGAAGGATTTTACACCGATATCACCGAACAGCGCCGCCTGGAGGCGGCCGAGCTTGCCAACCGCGCCAAAAGCGAATTTTTGGCTAATATGAGCCACGAGATCAGAACGCCGATGAACGCCATCATCGGCATGACCGAACTTATCATGCGCGAAAGCCCCACACCGGCAATTTCCGGTTATGTCAAAAATATACGTTCCGCGTCCAATTCTCTTTTGAACATAGTAAACGACATACTGGACTTTTCCAAAGTGGAAGCGGGCGCGATGGAAATAACCCCAGTGGCCTACCACCCTTCCTCTCTTATCAACGATGTGGCGGCCATGATCTATGTGCGCATCGGCGATAAACCCATCGACTTTATCGTCGACGACGACCCCGGCCTTCCCTCCTGCCTTATCGGCGACACTACCCGCATAAAGCAGATAGCGATAAACCTTTTGACCAACGCCGTGAAATTTACGCCGCAGGGCTATATCCGTTTCGGCATATCCTGCCGCCCGAAAGGCGGCGGACGGGTAATGCTGCGCGCGGTGGTGGAAGATACCGGTATCGGCATAAAAAAAGAAGATATGCCCTTGCTGTTTGAAAATTTTTCCCAGCTCGACACCAAGAAAAACCGTGCCGTGGAGGGCACCGGCCTCGGCCTTGCCATATCGAAAAAACTCATCGGGCTGATGGGCGGTGAAATAACCATAGAGAGTGAGTATGGCAAAGGTTCGATCTTTACTTTTGAAATCGAGCAGGAAGTATCGTCGGCGGCGCCGGTCGCCCAGCTAAACAATCCCGGCCAGTCCTATGTGGGCGTTTGCGTCTCGCAGCCGGCCAAAGCAGTTTCCATACTGGGTAAATTGCAAAAACTAGGCGTACGCGGGGAAATAGACGAACAGCTGACAGACCCTGCCCGTTACTCGCATATCGTCATGGACTCCGACCTCGGGGCGCGCCTCTCGGGCAAAGACACCGGCAAAGCAAAGATAGCCGCACTGGTAAAAAACTACCTGGCCGACGGCCTCTTGTTCCCCAACGCCCAAAATATAAACGCTCCGCTCACTGCCCACGCCCTGGCCGATATAATCAACGGCCAGCCGGAAGAGGCGGCGGACGACCAGGCGGCGCCTTCTTGTACGCCGCTTTTCAAAGACACCTCCGCTCTGGTAGTGGACGACAACGACATCAACCTTATCATCGCCGAAACGCTTCTGGTAGACTACGGCATACGGGTAGTTACCGCTCTGTCCGGCAAAGAAGCCCTGGCTACTCTGGAAAGCGATTCTTTTGATATAATATTTATGGACCATATGATGCCTGACCTTGACGGCGTGGAAACGACCAAACTCATCCGCGCCCAGGAAAACGGCAACTGCCGGACGGTGCCTATCGTAGCCCTCACCGCCAACGCCATCAGCGGTGTAAAAGAGATGTTCATCGACAACGGCATGAATGACTTTTTATCTAAGCCGCTCGAACTAAGCGAGCTGGAAGCCATACTGGTAAAATGGCTGGCTAAAGAAAAACTGGCTACTTAAGTTATGCATGAATTTAAAAAAGCTGGCGAAGATGAAGTGGAAGAAAGGTCTATTTTTTTATTGTTTGGCTGTTTCAGGAAAAAAGTTGAAGTTTTTTGGGATAAATACCTTGTTTTCACGAAAAACGTCACTCTACGCATTGCGTAAAGTGACGTTTTTGTCTACAGTCTGAAGTCCCCCACTCCAATATGGAGTAGGGGACTTCTCTCTTTTTCTTTAGTTGCTCATCGCTTACTTTGGCTGCATTTTTAAATACTTGTTCCAGGCTCCTTTTACGACCCAAACACCATCCTGGTTGTATATCTCCATAGTTTCTTAAATCACGCCTTTACTCTCGCTCAGCTGCTTTTATCCAGATCCAATATATCGCAAATACATTTCTTTATCATATAATTCTAGACAATTTTTTCCCGATAATAAAGTATGCTTCTAGCATTAGACATCCTCTCTGCTAAAGCTTCCATCGCACATTTCGCGGAAGGATTTGCGCAGCAGCACAAAGATGATCGCAGAAACAACGATATCTGCTATCGGACCAGCCCAAAGGACAGAAATAACCCCCCAATACTTTGGTAGAACGTAGGATAATGGCAAAATAAGTGCAATTCGGCGAGCAATGGGAATAATCATGGCCAGGAAAGGCCGGCCGATGGATTGAAAAAAGCTGATTGAAACATCCTGAAAGGCAGATAGCATGATGGTTAACATCCACACTTTCAGTACCGCAATTCCGAATGTCATGAATCCGGGATTATCGTCGCCGAAAATGAGCATGATCTGACCGGGAAAAATACGGGTAAATACCAGCACTACAGCGGAAAATGCAAGAGCCATCTTGAGTGCCGAAAAATAGCATTCATGCACGCGGTCAAAATTGAGTGCGCCGCGGTTAAAAGCAATGATCGGCTGTGAACCAATACCGATCCCGGTGGTCACATTAGTCGAAAGAATAACTACTTTTTGTGCAGCGCCCATTGCGGCGAATACTGCTTCTGCTCCCAAACTACTCATTGCACCGTAATAAATCAGCAAATTATTAATGATTAGAATATTGATGATCTGGCAACAATTAAGCGTTAGCGATGAAAGACCCAGTTTCATTACAATAACTGGTAGCTTGTCATGCAAACAGATATTTTTCCGTTCAAACTTGAAGGTCTTTAGACGAGGAAGATAGGCAAGCACAACAATCGCTGAGAGCAATTGGCTGATAACAGTGGCGATGGCAGAACCCGCAATCCCCATATTAAAGCTAAATATAAATAAAGGCGTGAGAATTAAGTTGAGCGCACACCCTGCCATCATGGCCATCATTGCGTAGCGGGGATTGCCGTCCGCACGTATGATGGGGTTTATACCAGAAGTGAAAATGAGAAGTGGAATGCCAAGCAGGATGTATTTGGTATATTCCATAGCGTAAGGCAACATAGGATCGGTGCAGCCGGATATGTATAGTATCGACTCCATGAATATATAACCGCACGCTACGATAATGAGAGAGATGATGCCGAGCAGGATCACGCTTTGAGACGCTGCTTTGCTCGCTTCTTCTCTGCGTCCCGCCCCCAGGCTCGTAGCGATATAGGTAGCGGTGCCGTCGCCAATCCACAAGGCAAACCCCATTACAATAACATTGAGCGGAAATGCCGCATTGATCGCAGCATTTCCTAGATAACCCACAGCATGACTGACGAAAACCTGGTCGGCCAGATTATATAAAGAGACAGTAAGCATGGAAAGAATAGTTGGTGTGGCAAATTTGAAAATGAGTTTATTGATATTTTTCGTACCAAGAATATTTGCCGCGACAATTTGCTGTGCCAAAAATCTTACCCCCTATACTTTTTGCTCATAATCACATTCTGACTATTAGAATATATTTTAAAACATCATAATAGTATGTCTTAACTGCAATTTGCAGATTTTTCTGTTTTATCAAAAAAAAACGAATATTCCTGCAATTTGCAGTAAAAATCAAAGGGAGTTTTCTTTAAAGTGATATTAAATAGTTGATGTTTTTAACGCATTTATAAAGGGGCAATTTACTACCCCACACTATGGAGGTAATTGTAATGGACTTAGCAGATAATGGCAGCCTAACGGGACAGGTCTTCAATATCCAACGCTATTCTACACATGACGGACCTGGCATACGCACTACGGTTTTCCTGAAAGGATGTCCACTGCGCTGTTTCTGGTGCCAAAATCCCGAATCACAGAACATACAGCCGCTCCTCATGTTCCGAAATGATCAATGCACATCATGCGGTCGGTGTATCGAAACATGTCCAAATCGAGCCAACAGTATTGTCAATGGCCGACTGGCAGTCGACCGTAAACGTTGCAGGGCTTGCGGCGCTTGCGCCAAACCTGGTATCTGCCTGTCAAGGACACGTAAAATCGAAGGCAAGACGATGACCGTAAATGAGGTCATGCATCAAGTTGTTAGCGATTACAACTTATATCAAAATTCAGGCGGCGGCATTACTGTTTCAGGTGGGGACTGTGAAGCACAGCCGGAATTTACTGCAGAGCTTTTGAAATCCGCCCACAAAAATTTAATTAATACCTGTGTTGAAATTTCAGGAGCATTCCCTTGGGAAACCGTTAAGATGATTACAAGCCACGCTGATTATATACTCTATGATTTCAAATGCATGGATGACAAAAGACATAAAGAAGGTACAGGGGTATCCAATAAACGTATCTTGGAAAACGCGAAGAATTTGGTCAAAGAGAATAAGTGGATTCATTTCAGAACACCTCTTATCCCGGGTTTTAACGACAGTCCGGAAGACATCAAGGCAACTGCACAGTTCATACGAGATGAATTGGGGCTTAACCCTACCGCTCATCTGGAACTACTTGCTTATAATAATCTGGGCGAAGATAAATATTTGCGTCTGGGTGATACAGATATGCGCCCCAGCTATCAACGTCAGTCCGATGAATATGTCAAAGAACTCAAAGAGCTTATCGCGTCATTTTGAGTTTTGGCTAAAAATGTTTTATGTAGAAGGCAAAACACAAGATGAGTAATCGCAAAAAGATTTGCATGACTTAAAGAAAGAAGGGAGAGATGGTAATAGGATAGGAAGCTTTGAGATTATAAACAATCAAATAAAATTTATGAGGTGAAAAAAACATGAAAAACACTCAGAAAATCCAGTACAAACAATATAATGAAAAGTCACGCGGAAATGTCATGTGGGATGCCTTGAACCCTTTGCGTTACAAACAAAGTATGTCTATGGCGCGTGCTCAGATTTTGGTCGACGGCTATAAAGAAACCGAGGGTTATCATCCATTCCGCAGACGCGGTTATACTATTCGCAAAATTCTCCAAGAGATGCCTATTCGTATTGATGATCATCAATTGCTTTGCGGCGACTTCAGCGCAAAACCGATGGGGCCTGAATTTTTCCCTGATCTGGCCGCTATGTGGATAGTGGACTATATCGACAATTATGGCGTCGAAGGCCGTAAAGGGTTCTTTAAATGGGAATCTGAGGAACAAATGGCGCAAGGAAAAGCTATCGGTGAGTATTTCAAAGATACAGGCGGCAAAGAAACCTGGCTCAAGTTCCTTGGGCCAGAACATGCCGAATTCGAAAATAAAATCGGTGAGGCCGGCTCTTGGATCGTGAACACCGTTTCTGAGATGTTTGCCGAAAAGGCCTGGAACTGTCCCGATCTTGATCGTCTCATAAAAAAAGGCGTCCGCGGTTTAATTGAAGATATCGACGAACAGCTTAAAAACCACATGGTTATTACCTATGAAGACTATCGGCGCCATGAGTTCTGGCTTGGAGTTAAGGAAATGCTTTTGGGCGGTATCGACTATGCCCATCGCTACCGCGACCTTGCTACCAAGATGGCTGCCAAAGAAAAAGATCCCGCTCGTAAGGCTGAACTGGAGGAGATGGCTCGCACCTGCAACCGTGTGCCGGAATATCCTGCTGAAACATTCCAGGAAGCGCTGCAATCGCTTTTCTTTGGGATATTGATGTGTTTCTATGACACCCGTACTTATGGAATGGGCTATGGTCGTATAGACCAAATAATGTATCCGCAATATAAAGATGACATTGCTAATGGCAAAATCGACTACGAGTATGCGGTTCAATTGTTTGAATGCTTCCGTGTTAAAGTTATGGGCAAGCGCCAGTTTTGGCCGGATGTTATGACTCCAAACCTGAGCAGTGAATCCCATTTCCATAATTGTGTAATTGGCGGCGTAGACCCAAAAACCGGAAAAGACGCTACCAATGAACTATCATTCGCTTTTCTTGATGCAGCGGCACGTGTCAAGACTACGCATCCGACTATCTCTGTCCGTTGGCATACCCGGATCAATCCTAAATTTATGGAACGTGCGTTGGAAGTTGTAAAGATGGGCATGGGCTTTCCTGCTTTCTTTAATGACGAATCCAGCATCCAGTATTTGCTTGCCCGCGGCTACACTCTTGAGGAAGCGCGCAATTACGCCTTTGGCGGTTGTACACTGCACACGGTCCCCGGCAAGACCAGCTCGATCTGGCCACTGGTCACGAGCTACGGCAGAATACTCGAGATTACTATGTACAATGGTTGGGACTATATTTCCAATTCGCAATTGGGGCCTAAAACTGGTGATTTCACCAAAATGACCAGTTATGAAGAATTGGTAGCAGCCTATAAAGCGATGATAAAACACTGGGCCGATATTAGCACCGCAAGTGGCCGCGCTTGTAAACTCCAGCACGGTGACAGCTTCCCAGACATTATGATGTCTGCCTTTACTGACGACTGTATAAAGCGTGGTCAGGTTTGTAGTTTAGGCGGCGCGGCGCACAAAGATAGCAGCATGTATATCGTGCCGGTAGCCGTGCAGGACGTGGCTAATGAATTGTATGTAATTAAACATGGCATCTTCGGCGAGAATCCTATCTGCACTCCGAAGGAAATGCTTGACGCTATGCGGGCAGACTGGGTGGGTTACGAAGAACTGCGCGCCAAGTGTTTGGCGATGCCAAAATACGGCAATGATATACCGGAAGTAGATCAGCTATTATCAGATGTATATGACTGGCTTAAAGAGATTTGGCACGCACAACCTGCTACAGACGGCGGCAGCTATGAAGTTTCCCCGCATTCTATCGGATTCCATGGCGGTACAGGCGCTAAGACTGGCGCACTTCCCTGCGGCCGTAAAGCCGGAACCTCCTTTGCCGATGGCGCAGTCTCGCCCGCACAAGGGACTGACATTAATGGCCCGTCAGCTGTCATCAAGTCAGCCGGCAATATAGACCAGCACGATCTTTATGGTGTTCTGTTCAACATGAGATTTACTCCGACAACCCTAAAAGGCGAAGAAGGTACTGCAAACCTGGCTGCACTAATCAAGACCTATTTTAGCGATTATAAAGGCAAGCATATCCAATTCAATGTTCTAAACCGTGAAGAAATGATTGCCGCGAAGAAGGAGCCGGAGAAATATACAGATCTTATGGTGCGCGTTGCAGGATACAGCGCCTACTGGACTGATTTGCCCAGTAATATCCAAGACGAGCTGATTGCCCGCTCGGAAAATGAATTCTAAAAAGAATATAATGAAAAAATATCCATAAAAAAAAGGGGTGCAGTTCAAATTTGGATGGTACCCCTTTTTTAAATAATATAGGGAGGACGTAAGCAGCATGGACAATCAAAACGCAAAAGGTATGTCCTATAGTGTCATAGCCGCAGCATGGCTCGCCGTATTTTGCCTGTTTGGCTACCGTGCTACATTTGCAGTATTATCCGGGCCAATGGCCTCGACGATGAAATGGACTGGAGCGGAGGTTTCATTAGGATACTCCTTGATGATGTCAATTTACGCGATTACTGCATTCTTCAGTGGCATGATTATCGATAAATGGGGAACTAAGCCGGTATATGCAACTGCTGCTATATTCAGCATGCTCGGTTTTTATCTTACCAGCCGAGTAGACAGTCTATTTGCATATTATGCCTGCTACTCGATTTTTGCAGGTATTGGCACCGGGATGCTTTGGGTATCTTCTACCATATCTGTACGAAAATGGTTTGTCGGCAAACATTATGCAAAGATGTGGGGCATAGCATTTGCCGGCGCTCCTATGGCACAAGTTTTGCTCAGTTTGGGCGTCAAACCTCTGCTGGTGCAAAATGCGTCTCAATGGCGAGATGCTATGAATTATTTGTCTTGGATAACACTGGTTTTGTTACTTATAGCTGCTATACTTGCCAAAAAAAATCCGGAACAATACGATATAACACCGTTTGGCGCAGTTCCGGCGTCTACTGGCGCTACTGAAAAACCAGAGCACGTCTGGGGTGTTGGCGAAGCGTTCGGCACCCCTGCCATATGGGGCGCAGTCTTAGCTTTTCTGACAAGTATGGTCGCAGAGTTTTTGATCTGGACACAAGTTGTACGTTATTGGACCAAAGACTTAAGTTTGTCGTTGGATTCGGCGACTAATCTATATGTGGCTATCGGCATTGCCGGCATATTTACCATGCCTTTGATGGGTATTGTGGCAGACAAAATGGTAGGATATCTCGGTAATGAAGTTAAGGGACGTAAAACAATGCTAGTGTTTGCCCCGTTAGTTGGAGTATTGGCATGTGTATTGCTGCTGAATATGGACGCTAGTTCCGAATTGCTCGGAACTATAGTCTGCATCTTTTTTGCAATCTATTGGGCGATTGAGCCAGGGGGCGTTGTCGGCTATTCCGGCGCTATCTATGGACGGGTCAGCCTCGGCAAGATATGGGGCACCGCCACTTTAATCGTCATGGGAATCGGCCCGGCTTTGGGAAGTTACATGGGCGGATACTTGGCCGATACTTCCGGCAATTTCACAACATCAATTCAATTTGCCATGGCCGCTTTTGCAGCATCGGCAATTATCGCTTTCTTCTTGCCGATGTCGGCAACTGCAAAAGTCACTGCCCAAAAAAATCCCGGCCTCATACCGGAGAATAAAACTATTTAACAATTTGTTTTAAAATTTGTTAATATATGGAGGATGCTCATTATAACTATTAATAATGACCATCCTCGCTTGTTTTTATGTGGCGCCAACTAAAAGACATTATGAAAAACATTGTATCATTTTCAGACTATGCCAAACCGCTTAGCAACACTCAGGTGTTGCACTCTGTCCGAGGTTTTATATTTTAAAAGCAAAAAAAGATAGTCGTATCTGAGTAATACACAATAGTCTGAAAGATGACATTATGCAATTTGTCCTGTCAAATATATTAGTATAACCTAGTTATAATTACTTTTTATAATAACTTGAGAGAGTGAACGATTATGAATGACTTGACGGCAGAAATTTTGAAAAAAAGCATTTATGATTTCTTATCAGATGAACAACTCAATAAAGTATCTATGGTAAATATGAAAAAAAATATTGTTTTCATTCCTGCAATAGCTCAGCAAAATATTGATCTTTACTATATCTTACAAGGAAGAGTAGAGGTCATTTCACAATCTTATAATGGCCGCCGTTTTCTAATTGATGCCCTGGGTCCAGGCGAATTTGCCGGAAAATTTTCCCAAATGCGCAATAAAAATTTTTACTGTGAAATAAAAACAAATACGCCGTGTAATTTGCTAAAGCTTAACGAGATAAAAAATGAACTTATGAATGATGAGCGTTTTTTGCTTTTCTTTTATACTAAAACGTCAAATCGAATTTACGAAATGTATAAAATATCAATGGCGAGAACGCTTTTTTCTTATGAAGAGATATTAGCCTATAATCTGCTAAATATAGCGGATGAGGCCGGATTTATCGGTGATACGGATACGAATATTTGCTTAAAAACTAACATCAGCGAGAGACAATATTACTATATTATGAAAAAACTGGAAAATAATCGTATTATTTCCCAAGAAAAAAAAGGAATGTATATCCTTGACACGACCGGCATAAAGACCATAGCGGCTAATGTCATAAAATTTATGACAAATCATATTTAACAGCTTAATAATATAAGTATAGGCTGGGAAATAAAAATATACTGTAGTTACTACATCCACACAAACATTTTTGTTTATTTTGTCGAAACTAGATCACGAGCATTTGAAAATTTTCTGCCCTTGGAAGAAGACCGAAAATATTTTTACCTGTATACTCTGTCTGGCAGGCGTTATTAGGATAAATATGATAATGTTAGTATGCTTCTTCATCCTTAGATAAAACATGCATTATATACGGTTTAAAAAAGATTTTTGCTCTTTCTTTTCATAAAAGGCAAAAAGAAAACTTTGATGTACACGGCTACTATTAAATAGGCATATCAATTATCGCAGTATATCTCTTTGCATTTTAGACAAAAAATAATTTTTTATTTATTTTTTAGACAAGAAAAAAATTTCGAATTTATGTTATTATTCTTATAATTTTGTAACTAAAAAATTTGTTTGCCAATATATGTTTTTTGACATAGAATTACTGATAAGTAGAGGAATACACAGGTAAAACATCGATTGGTATTGATTATCTTTTCAAAATAAATTTAAAATGCCATAATCTGACATCACTTAAAATAATTAAATTTATATATATTGGGCTATCGGAAAATGTAGTAAAGGAGACAAAGCATATGAACACGAAACTCATCACGAAAATGGTAACTTTCTTCTTGCTGGTAGTATCCATCAGCATTGCCGGTTTTGCCATAGTCTATTACCAGATAGGAGAAATTGAGGATAACGTAGTCAGTATCAAAACTATGGAAATGCCTCGCTATGATACGATAACCACTATTCAGTATAACTCCGCCCTGCAGATAGCCGCCGTAAGAGGTTACGCGCTCACCGGACAAAAAAGTTTTGTCGATGAATACCAAAAAGCTGCTGACGAAAACAGCAAGCTCGAAGACACAATGATCAAAGAGGCACGTTCGACGGAAGGCAAAAAAATGATCGAAGAGCTGAAAGCTGCCGACGACAAATACTCATCTATTGCTGAAAAGAAAGTTTTCCCGCTGCTTGCCGCCGGCAAAACAGCGGACGCCATAGCCGCAATAAATAATGAAACCGCCCCGGTCGCCCGGGACCTCTCGCAAAAAGCAAAGGCTTATGAGCAGCGCATACTCAAACAAGCCACAGATAAGCTGACGGACTCAACCAACCTTGTCAACAGCTCCAAGATGATCGCTATAGTTATAGCCTTAGTTTCCGCCATTTCCGGCACTGCTATCGGTTATCTGACAGCCAGGAACATTGCCAATAACGTCAACGCCGTCAACGCTATAGCACAAAAAGTGGCCGCCGGCGACCTAACAAATAAAATCTCCATATCGTCTAAAGATGAAATCGGCCAACTGGCCAACGCAACAAATTCCATGGTGGACAACCTGAAAAATCTTCTCCACCAGATCAGCGGGCAAGCCGGCCAGGTAGCCGCCTCTTCGGAAGAACTCACTGCCAGCGCCGACCAGTCAGCCCAAGCCGCCAATCTTGTGGCCGGATCCGTCACCGGCATAGCCAGCGATACGGAAGTCCAAGTGCAAGCCGTCCGTGCGGCCGCCGATACCTCAGAACATATGGTAGCGGAACTTGAAGAGGTCTCCGCCAACGTCGCACTGGTCGCCGAACGGGCGCAAAAAGCGGCTGAAACTGCTACATTAGGCGGTAAATCCGCTTTGTCGGCTATCAATCAGATGGAAAAAGTCGCCCAAACAGTCAGCGACTCCGCCCTGGTAGTAACCCACCTGGGCGAACGCTCCAAAGAAATCGGCGAAATCGTCGATACCATATCCGGCATTGCCGGCCAGACCAACCTCCTGGCGCTCAACGCCGCTATCGAAGCCGCCCGCGCCGGGGAGCAGGGCAAAGGCTTTGCCGTGGTCGCCGAGGAAGTGAGAAAGCTTGCCGAACAATCACAGGAATCCGCCAAACATATCGCCGGCCTGATCGGGGAAATACAGGGCGAAACAGATAAAGCCATCGCAGCTATGGAAAACGGCACCCGTGAAGTAAAAATCGGTACGGACGTTGTAAACCAGACCGGCGAATCCTTCAAAGAAATAGTCAAACTGGTCGACGCCGTCTCCGAACAGGTGAAAGACATTTCTGTCAACATCAAGAGCGTGGAAAAAGGCAGCGAAAACATATTGGCTTCTGTCAGCAAAGTAGAGCAGATCTGCCGCGATACTTCCGGCGAAGTGCAAAATGTCTCCGCCGCCTCGGAAGAACAATCCGCCTCTATGCAAGAGATAGCGTCCGCCAGCCAGGCTTTGGCCAAGATGGCGCAGGAAATGCAGGAAGCCGTTAGCAAATTCAAGATATAACATAGTGCAAACTTAAACGGCGGGAACCATAAAAATGGTTCCCGCCGTTTTTTCAGCATAGATACTATTCTCCTGTAAAAAACGCCAGCAAATCAGGATACAGAATATCCTGATGGACGATATAGGTCTCATGCTTGTGTCCGGCCATGATTTTTAGGCTCGCATCGGGCATAGCGGCGGCCAGCCTGGGGAAGGTTTCCGCTTTGCAAATCTCCTTTTCCGCGGCGATCAACAAGGTAGGGATATTCACTTTTGCCACATCGGCCAGCTCGATATCCGGCTGCTCCAGCATAAGTTTAAATAAAGGGTCCCCGGTCTTTTCATAAGTTTCTTTAATAAACTGGTAGCTACGCTCGGTAAAGTCCTCCGGTTTTAGATTGACCCCCAGCAGCACCATTTTTTCCACACATTCACTGTGCTTCATGGCTAAAAGCAAAGTAATAATAGCGCCGTCGCTAAAACCGACGATATTCACCCGGCCTAAGGACAAGGCTTCAATAAAAGCATAGACATCTTCGGCCATCTCACCATAAGACAAATCGCCCTCCGCCTTAGCGCTTTGGCCGTGCCGCCTGCTATCGAGGGCGTAAATAGTAAAATGCGCCTCCAATTTGGCGGCCAGTTTGTCAAATATCGAGTGATCCTGGCCGTTGCCGTGCAATAGTATAAGGGGCGTGCCACCGCCGCTTTTTTCAAAAAATAAAGTAGTGCCGTTGACATCAATCTTCATACCTCATCCTCCATTGGTGGATTTCAGACCGCCGGCGAACAGGTATGCACCTTTCCGCGCGGGTATATTTTTATAAATTCGCCGGAAAAAGCATTCTCCCTGCCGCGCTGCTCGTTACAGTCGACTGTTTGCTCAAAACTTTTTGCTTGGCAAGTTAAATCCCGAGCGGAAAGAAAAGCAGGATACCTCAGGAGGCATCCTGCTTTTCTTATATTCACGGCAGCTTTACTGTCAGCAGTTGTATATACCATTCTTAACGCGAAAATAGCGTTTTTATTAACTAACCATTTACGGATCACACTTTAAATTGTTCCAGTTCCCTGCGCAACACCATCGCAAGGCTAGCCAACTGATGGCTGGTCGCCGCGATCTCTTGCATACTGGCGGACTGTTCTTCCACCGCACCGCTGATCGTCTGCGCTTCACCGGCTGTCCTGATACCAAGGTCTTTTACTATACCGATGGCTTTATCTACTTCTTTGCTGGAAGTATTGAGGTTGTTTATCTCTTCGTGTATTTTGCTTATCTCACAGTCGAGCTCGCCTACCAGTCGAACGATACCGGAAAACCGCTCGCCCGTCATACTGATGACCGCGGTGCCTTTTTCCACTTCCTGGCTTCCTAACTGCATAGCGTCGACTGCGTTTTGCGTCTCCCTCTGTATCTGCGTTATTATACTGGCAATCTCATTCGTAGCGCCCGCGACCTGCTCGGCCAGCTTGCGTACTTCCTCGGCGACCACGGCGAAACCGCGCCCGTGCTCCCCGGCGCGGGCAGCTTCTATAGCGGCATTGAGCGCCAAAAGATTGGTCTGCCCCGCTATATCGCTGATAACTGTTATGATTTCGCCGACTTTTTTCGAGCTCTGCCCCAGCACTGCTATCACCTCGGTAGAACGTTCCACCGCCCGATTTATATTAGCCATCTGCCGCTCCGCCTGTTTGACCGCGTCTTGGCCTGCGGCGGCGGCCTGGGCGTTTTCTGCGGATATTTTATTCACATTGTTTACAGTATCGGCAATAGCCACCACCGCTTTATCCATCTTATTGGCAAACTCGGCCGCTTCCTCAAAATGTGAAGTCTGCCGCATACTGATTGACGCCATATTCTCCACCGTAAGGGCGACCTGCTCGGCAGCGCTGGAGGACTGGCTGATATTGCGGCTGCATTCTTCGCTGGCCGCCGCCAGTTCGTCGGACGAATTTCTGATATTGCCAAGCGTTCCACGTAACTTGTACAACATATCGTCTACCGCGGCCAGCAGGTCTTTTATCTCGTCATTGCCATTATAGATCAATTCGGGTGGGCGCATATCGCCGTCCGCTATCTTGCCGGCCGCCAGCGACAGATTTTTTATCGGCATAGCCATGCGCCTGGCAAACCGGCTGCTGGCCAGCAATGCCACCAAGATCACGCACAGTACGTATATTACCATATTGCGGTTAACCGTATCTACTTTTGCCTTATTCTGCTCCGTCCGCAAGGTCAATCGGCCCGCCAGGAAATCAGCATAGTCGCTGATCACTTTATCGGCCACGAAAAGATTCACCTGGCTTTTTTCCAGTAAAACCTCCGAAGTAGGCGACCGCATCAATTCGTCAGCCGACTTGTGATAAGTAGCAATCGCTGCCCTGACCTGTCCCAGTTGTTCTTTGCCTTCCGGCGTTACCAACTTAGTGGCAAGCGAAGCCAGCAATTTATCCATTTTTTCTAAAGACTTCTTATACTCGGTCAAATTTTCCGCACGGTTTTTACTTATATAAATAGCCAAATGTAAACCCTGTTTGAGCAGTTCCTCCTGTACTTCATTTACTTCAAATACAAGCGGAGCGCTGCGCTTTACCAATCCATCATAACCGGCGATAATCTCTTTGATGCCAAAAAACGAATAAACGCTGGCCGTTGAAAATAACACAGCAATAATTATAATGCCGGCAAACATTTTTTTATAAACCGATAACTTCAAAATAATTTGATACCTCCATCGATTATTACTTTATAAACAGACCACAGATAAATAATCAGGTATCACCTCCATGCAACAACTATCAACATAAAGGAATAAACATGTTCTGCATTGCATGCAACATGTTTATAGTAACAATAATAGTATATACCATTTTCTAAAATATTGGTAGACAAATTTGCTCTGACCCTAGCCAGTTCCCCCAGACAAAAAGTTACGCTGAAAAGCTAAGTTTTTCAAAAGATTCCGGGGAACAGAATCCAAGTTTCTCCTGAAGCCGGGTTGTAAGAGACAAGGAGACGCTTCCTGCGTCTTGTTGCATGCCGGCATTTTTATATAAGTTCGCCGGAAAAAGGTTTTTCACCTCTTCCCGGCATTTCTGATATTTATGTTTGAAAAAACTTATTAAACAAGCACTTTATGCCCATTATTGCGAGACGAAGGAACCGTCCCCCTGTCTCTCCCTTGTCTCTGTTATAAGCTTTTAATAAATCTAAAAATATCCATTGAGAAAGCAAACAGCAACAAAAAACTAATAAAAATTATTGAATATTTTAAAATTTTAGCCATTGCTTTTCTCTTTAATGGGTCTGCATCTGGCAGGTTTACCTTTTGATATACCCCAATACATATTGATAAACATGACAATATTAATATTGTAATTGTAGTTATATCAATAATAGGTAAATATTCACTAATATCTTTCCTATTACTAATTAAAGCATTCATCCAAGTAAAGAAAAATCCAGGAGAAGATAGCACGCATCCCAGTCTAAACAAAAACGGCTCCTTTTTAGCTGCTGTAAAAGCCCAATTTAATATATAAATTGTATAGGCAATATTTAAACACCACAACCACCATGGCATGGATTTTAGCAAAAACAACATAAATTAAACGCACCCCACCTTACAGGTTTTTCTTCCATTGCGCTACTTTTGGGGCAATCAGGGACGTTCCTTTTTTGTCATATTTTCATGAGACAAGGGGACCGAGACAAGGGGACGGTTCCTTCGTCTTGTTTATATTTTCAAACTACGCTCTATTACGCCCTTACTCAGACCAGTTAACCTCGACATCTGCCTCACCGATATGCCCTTGGCATGGATGCTTTGGATATGTTTTGCCTTTTCGTTAGTTCCCATTGCTTGCACTATGCTAAAATCTTTGCTCTTGATGATTTTTTGTATTATGCTTTTCGCTTCTTCATCGGTTTTTCTCACAACTCCTTTGGCAAAGCCTATCGCAACATCTGCTTTTTCTTTATGTATTCTGATAAACTCTTTTTTTTCTATTATTTCATACACGTATCTGCTATCAACAAAACTGCTTTTTTTGTTTTTGATATATTCTTTATAGCTGCTGTAGGCATATTCTTCCGCTGCTTTTACCAACCCAGCCGTTACAGGGTTTTGGTGGATATATTGCAAAACTGATAAAAAATAGGCATCGTCTTCTACCGGTTCGCTTTTGAACCGGTCTTGAAACAAATGCCCTGTTCTTTGGTATTTCCAGTTATACCAGTATACATATCTGGCACCGATGCGTTTGAATATTTGTCCTAGGTTTTCTTTACCTTCTTTCAGCAGTATATGTGCATGGTTGTTCATCAGGCAATAAGCAAATATACCATATCCGCTTATTGCCTGACAGTCTTTTAATATTGATAAAAACTTTTCTTTATCCTCGTCGTCTTCAAAGATATTTTGTTTGTCGATACCTCGCAGCATGATATGGTAAATGTCGCTCTGACTTTTCTGCCTGGCTGTTCTTGGCATTTTATCACCCTATACCAATGTAGCATATTATGTCAAAAATAACAAGACAGAAGAACCGTCCCCTTGTCTTTCCTGGTTGTTTATGTCCGAGTAGGTTAGTGTGTCTGTACTGAGTTTGTTTTTGTCGGCGGTGGCGTCAGAGGCTATGACCGCGCCTTTGAGGTCGGTGTTGCCGCCGACGGTGATGTTAAAGCCGCCACCTCCGGCGTATATACCGCTTTGTTCCTGGACGCTCTGGTATTTAGAGTCGATGTTCTGGTTGCTGGCGCCGCCGGAGACGGAGGGTTTGCCGCCGGGGGCTACGCTTAAGCCAAAGCTGGCTCCTGTGTTCTTTTCTTTGTAGTTGTCGGTGTCCTGGAGGCTTT
>JAVBME010000027.1:0-27143 GCA_031552765.1 Acidaminococcales bacterium
GTTGCACTTGGGACAACAGATAAAGTACAATTTTGCCATGAGAACTCATCTCCTTTTGGGAGTACTTGTGTTTTGTGGTAAAAACATTGTACTACCTAAGGTTTTGAGTTCTCAACTTTCATTTAAGTTTACATTACGCTTTTTAGGAAAAGGTGGTAAAACAATGAAAAAATCCCGGGTAAATCTACTGGCACTGTTTACTGTACTGCTTGTATTGGTAGTCAGCGGCTGCGGCGGTACAGACAAAAAAGCGGCCGACAATGAAATAAAAATAGGCGCGGTCAACGAACTCACCGGCGGCAATGCGGTGTTTGGCACTTCTTCTTTTAACGGCGCGAAACTTGCTGTAAAAGAAATAAACGCTAAAGGCGGCGTATTGGGCAAACAAATAAAACTCATCGGTGGCGATAACAAAAGCGAGCCTTCAGAAGCTGCCAATGTCATGACCAAACTCATCAGCCAGGACAAAGTAGTTGCCGTGACTGGCACTTTTAGCAGTTCCAATGCGATTTCCGCTTCCAGTGTCGCTGAAGCCAACAAGATACCCTATGTGGCGATAGGCGCAACCAATCCCAAACTTACAGTAGACCCGGCCACAGGGAAAGTGAAGAATTTCATCTTCCGCGTCTGTTTTATCGATCCTTTCCAGGGCACTGTCGGGGCAAACTTTGTGCTTGACACCCTTAAATTGAAAAAAGCCATCATACTGGTAGATAACAGCAGCGATTACAGCAAAGGCCTGGCGGAATTCTTCAAAAAATCCTTTACCGCCCGCGGCGGCAGTGTCATCAGCGAAGAAGGCTACCTGCAAAAAGACCAGGATTTCAAAACCATTCTGACCAAAGTAAAAGCCATGAACCCTGAAGTCGTTTATGTACCCGGATATTACGAAGAAGTCGGGCGCATAGTAAAACAAGCACGTGAACTAGGCATGGAAATGCCGATAGTAGGCGGCGACGGCTGGGATTCTCCGACCCTCCTGGAGATAGCCGGAGCTAAAGCTTTGAACAACACCTACTTTACCAACCATTATTCTTCTGAAGATACCAGCGCTGCTTCTAAAACTTTTGTAGAAGCTTACAAGAAAGAATACAAAGTAACGCCTGACGCTTGCGCAGTTTTGGCTTATGACGCAGTATATATGCTGGCCGACGCTATCAAACGCGCCGGCGCAGCCGACCCGGCCAAAATCCAGGCAGCGCTTGCCACCACAAAAGATTTTCCGGCGGTCACCGGCTCTACCACGATGAACGCTACACATGACGCGACCAAAAGCGCTGTCATCATTGAAATGAAAGAAGGCAAACAGGTCTATAAGGCTACGGTAAAGCCGTAACTTTCCTAAATAATTTAGGCGCCACATTTCTGTGGCGCCTTTTTATGCATAAATCCGGCGGTTATCTTGCCAAACGCAAATGCTTTTCTATCTTATCCACCAAAACATCGTACTCTACAGGCTTCTTGATAAAATCGTCGCCGCCAGCCTCCACCGAAGCCATTATATTGTCAAGATTGACATTGCCGGTCAAAAAAAGTACGGGCAGTTTGTTGCAGGCGTCTATCTGCCGTATCAGTCTTAACAACTCAAAGCCATCCATATCGGGCATCTCTACATCAAGCAAAATAAGATCGGGAATATTTTTTGAGAGAAACTTTAATACCGCCGTATAGTTGGTCACACAGTATACATTGTACTCTTCTTTGAGCAACTTTTTTACTATATTTAAAGAATCCGGGACATCATCGATCGCCAGTATTTTTTTCTTGATATAGCCATTTTCCTTACCGCGCTCCCAGTGCACACTATAGTCAAACAACTGCCTGGCTTCGTTCAAAGCTCCGGCATAATCAAAAACATTCAATCGGGAAGCGATATTTTTAAGCGATCTGTCTATCTCAGTATCATAAGTAAAGCACATCAGCATCTTTACTTCTTCCACCGCAAAATCAAACTCATATTTTTCGATAAAGCCCAAGAGATTAGCAAAGAGCCCCGCCCGTATTGGCCCTTTCTGCCGCTCGCCAAAGTCTTTTTTCATGCCGTCGCCCCTTCCGTATCCTGCATCGCTTGCAAACTGCTTCGGATAGTATATACCTGCCAGATTCCCTTTATATACTCCCAGATCTTCCTGTTGTTTCGCCGGTTTGACATAGCTTATGTCAGCCTCCCTTATTTTTCTGCATAAATTGCCTAAGGACATTTTGAACTCCAGCAACTGGCTGCTCATATTTTTCGTTTTGCCATCCCGTATCAGAGCAAGCAAATTATCTACCTTATCTATATGTTCTGTATTACGTACCTCCGACAGTTTTGCTCTTATAGTTGTCAGCTTGGAATATAAAGTTTTCTTATCCCGTAAATTTAACTCCAATAAGAAGTTCGGCACATTTGCCTCAAATGAGTTTAGTAACGCAAAATAAGCATGGCGGGAACCAACTTGCCGTATACCGGCCAAAGCATCCACCCTGGCGCTTTTTATCAGCATATCAATATTATATATATTCTCAACTCTTCTCATAAAAACTTCCTCCCTTATCAAACTACTTTATTTTTTAAAGCATCAATAAGTTCAATAGCTTTTACAAACTCGAACTCTTCTACCATATCCCCGATTTCAACCAATGTTTTGTCCAATCTCTTACCATATCCGTACTTTTTTATTTCTGCTAAAATATCCATCGCCTCGTCGCTGGCAAAATCGTCCAGCAATGAACGCACTAAATCCAGTTTACGGCACAAATCTTTTCTGTCTCCTTTTCTTTTGTGCAGCATAATGACCTGAGTATTTTTTAATATTGTGACCATTTTTTTCTGCAATACCGACAATTTTTCCACAAGGCCAGGTAAAAACTCCCGGCAAAATGCCACGTCCTCGTCTTTGCCCTTGCTCTCAAGAAGTTCTGCCAGTCCTACAAGCTCCATTGCATCTACACTGGCCAAAGAACCCTTCAGGCCGTGTACCTCTATAGTAAAGTTTTTTACATCGCCTGCTGCCAGAGCTTCCTGCATACGCTCAATAACATCGGGCAAACGGCGGGCCATTATAGCAAGCGCGGCTTCCAGTACACTGTTCACTCCATTGCACCTGTCCAAAGCGGTAGCAATACCTATTTCAGGTATATCTTTTTGAATTGCTGCCAACAAGGCGGATGGCTTCCAGTCCGGCAAGATGTTTTTCATCTTCTTTTCTTTTATTTTGTCTTTAGGTAACCATTCGAGTAAAATTGCATTCAGCCTGTTTTTGTCGATAGGTTTTGAGAGGTAGTCATTCATCCCCGCATTCAACAATTCTTCCCGGGCGCCTTCTATGGCGTTTGCAGTCAGCACTACTACCGCCAGGCGGTCTTTTGTATAACCGCTGACGCGCAATAACTGCACCGTTTCCACTCCATCCATACCCGGCATCATATGATCCATAAATACCAAATCATAGAAATTATCCTTTATTTTATCTATAGCTTCACTCCCGCTTCGCGCCGTATCACTCTGGATACCAAATATTCTCAGCATGCCGACAGCGACATTTATATTGATATCATTATCATCTACAACCAATACCTTGGCTTCTGGAGCTAAAATGAAATCGTCTTTTTTCTGGTATGATTCATCCATAGCCGCCTCATCGCCTAAAATCAACGGCAATCTTATGTGAAAGATTGTGCCTTCACCATATTTGCTGTCAACAGATATAGTGCCTTCCATCATTTTGACAAGCGTCCTGGTTATGGCAAGCCCCAGGCCCGAACCGCCTATCTTGCGGTTATTTCCGGAAATAAGCTGCTCGAAGTCATCAAACAATCTTGGCATATCTTCTTCTTTTATGCCTATTCCTGTATCCGCGACGTCAAAACACAGCATACCCTCCTCTTCGTAAATGGAAAAGTCTACCTGCCCGGCAGGAGTAAACTTTATGGCATTGCTCAAAGTGTTTATCAGTATTTGTCTGACCCTTATGTCGTCGCCATATACACAGCGCGGTAAACCGTCAGCCATCTCCATGCGGAAAACCAGCTTCTTTTGCCTGGCCGCCAGCATAAACATGGAATTTAGGTTAATCAAAAGTTCGTACAAGTTGAAGGATATAGGCAATAAGAGCAGTTTTCCCGCTTCTATTTTGGAAAAATCCAATATGTCATTTATGATCTCCAACAAAGACGTCCCGGAAGTAAGTATATTGCGTGCATATTTCCTCTGCCGCACCGACATGTCTTCCATCATCAAAAGCTCTGACATGCCAATAATAGCGTTCATAGGTGTACGTATTTCATGGCTCATATTGGACAAAAAACGGCTCTTGGCCAAATTGGCCGACTCGGCCGCCTCTTTGGCTTCGACCAGATTTTTCAGGGTAGATTTAATCAGCATTACGTCTTTTACATAGGCAAGCAAATGCTTTACACCATCTCGCATCACCTTTACCAACTTTACCTTTGCCGGACGCAATTCCCCGTCCAGACGCCGGTATATCCACTCGAACTCGCAAAGCCCTTTCTCCAGCGCCTCTGCCACTTTTGTTTTGGCAACAGTTGCCGATTCCACGCCATCGGGCTGATATTGCGGCGCAAAAGTCAGTATTTTTGCGTTGCATTCCTCTCTCGTTACCCCATATATATCTAAAGCCGCCTGATTGCAGTCCAGTATATTTAGTTCGCTGTCACAAAATACGCAGGCCATGGGCATAAGATCGACCATTATCCGCATGCGTTCGTCCGCTTCCGCCGCCTTCAATTGGCAGGCCCGCTGTTCACGCAGATCTTTTATATAAGAAACCAGCTGTAAAGAACCATTCAGCCTCATCCGGCACAGAGTCACTTCGCAAGGAAGAGGCGAACCGTCAGATCTCTTATACATCCACTCAAAGACCGCGCGGCCTTTGCGCTTTGCCTGCTCAATATAAAACAAGGCTTTCTCTTGGGACAAAACACCGTCCGGCTGGTACTTGGGCCAAAGGTGCATAAAATTTTTATAATATCTTCTTTTATTGGAAAAACCAAATAAACGCAAAGTTTCATTATTACAGTTGACAGTGCCTGTCCTCTGATTCCATAGAGTAATAGGCATCGGAGCTATATCGATCATTGCCTGGAAAGCGTCCCTGTCCACCTTCAACTCTTCTATAAAGGTTGCAGACAATTCATCCGTCTTTATATAGGCAAGCACACAGTCTTCATTATTGTATCTTACCTTTTTCATCACAACTTCAGCCGGAAAAGAAAAACCGTAGGCGTTTTTATATAACCAAGGAAAAGATACCTCCTCCTTGTTTAATGCTTCGACAATATTTACCTTTATCTTATTTAAAAAGAGGCTTCCGCCAGGCCGATAAAAAAACGAAAAAGACGCAAAAGCTCTCCCCCTAATCTCTTTTTCATCAATAACAAAAAACTCCGCCGCCCTTTTGTTGCAATACACAACTTCCATACCGGGCGTTAAACATATACAGACAAGTGGGATACTATCCAGAAAATACATTATCGTCTCATTCAAATCGCAAACCCCTTGAAACTCAAGCGCCTTCTCCTGGAGCATGCTCATCACTCTCTCCCCGATATAGTATTTTGAAAAAATAAGTGTATTACCGACAACATAATGTCTTAACGCCGAATAAATAATGCTATAAGCAATATATAAAGTCCTGTAAAGACAATATACCATATGTATATATTACCTTCAAGTTTTTTTGCATAAAAAAAGAATATATATTTTACCTTTCATCTCTATATGTCGTGCTCTTTTCGTAATGGCCATACATGTTTTTGAAAAATAAATAAATATATAAACATGCGCATAAAAAGACTCTTAAATAATAATAAAAATGAAGAAAGAATTTTTTCGAATTCTTTCTTCATGGTAAAAGCTGCTTATAAAGTTCTTCAGGCGTGATACCCGGCAAGACCTGCCATAGTTCAAGCTTTTTTATCTGCTCTTTGAGTTCGTCAGCGACAAAACGGACGCCTGCAAGTTGTTTGAAAAGCTCCCCGACTTCATATGGCGAAAAAAAATCTCCATATACCTGAATATCTTTAATAATACCGTCTTCGACCAATAAGAGAAACGACAGCTCTCCCCAATCATACTTGTGTGTCCGTATAAGGTTGAATTTCGGCGACTGCCCAAAGTTCCACAGCCATTGACCATATTTCTCATTCGCAAGTCTCTTGATCTTTTGAAAATCGTCGAAAGTAAAGTCATAGCTGCGGCTGGCTGTTTGCCGCAAAAAAAATCCGGACAGTTCTTTCATAAACTGTTCGACTGAAATAGGCTTTTCCATATAGTCGGCAATATTTCCCACCCGCGCCCGCACCGACTGAACGCCTTTAGAAATAAACTTGCTGTCTTTGGGTTTTAGCGCTTTGCCAAGTACAGCCAGGTCGGAGGAAAAAAGCAATGTTCCATGATGCAGAACCCGCCCTCCCACGATGGTCTGGGCACTGCCGGAAATCTTCCTGCCGCCCGCTTCTATGTCATTGCGTCCGCTCAGCTCGGCTTTGATGCCATAGCCAGCCAAAAGTTCAATGATCGGCCTGTTGAAAAATTCAAAGTCTATTTTTTTCGCGGCGGCTTTTTGCACGACAGTATAGTTTACATTGCCCAGGTCGTGATATACTGCCCCGCCGCCGGTTATTCGCCTTACCACGGCGATACCCTGCTGGGCTACAAAATCCCGGTCGATTTCCGCCAGAGTGTTTTGGAACCGGCCAACTATGATAGCCGGGGAATTTTGCCAAATGCGGATCACCGGCTGGTCAAAGCGGCTTTCTTTCAACAAAAACTCTTCTGTCGCCAGATTAAAATAAGGATCACGGCAATTGTCGAAAATAACCAACATACACTATCACTCCTTATCAGTCGTCCATTACGCGGCCAAATTTTTCTTCTGTCAGCAGCCATATCTTCTCCGACTTTTTGGCCAGCAGCCAAAGCGACAGGCCCAATAAAGCAAAAAATATAGATTTATCAAAGGCATCCCAAAAATATTCAAAAAAACGCGTGTATAAATTTATACCGAGAAAAGTCACGCCATAACCGCGCAGCATTTTTATATCCAATTTAAGGCCAAGCCAGATAGCGGCAAAAGAAGCCAGGGCAAACAGCAATGACCAGTGAAAAAGCTCTATTTGCTTTACATGGCGCCAGGAACTGTCGCCATAGTTGCCAAAAATAGAAAGCAGCCACAACGCCATAAAAAGATAAAAAAGGCTCACCGAAAGCGTAGAAGAAAAGAAATAGCGAAATGTTCCCTCTTGTCGCAAAGAAAGGCTGGCGACCGCCATGAGCGCGCCCAGCAAAGTGAAACGTAAAGGGTAATTCATCCCGAAATAATACGCGCCCCAACCGGATATATAGCCAGTTTCCGCGCCCATCCAGGCGCCAAAGGAAATGAGGGCAAAAATCCATACCAGATTTGACCGTCCTACATAGCCGATAACGCCGTACATCAGGCAAGATAGCAACAGCAACAAGGAAAAATGCCCGCTGCCCCTGCTAAGCAGGCTGCCCAACTCTCCGACCGCCCAGGCATTAGCCAGTACCGCCATAAACAATAGCGCTTCGTTGCGAAAAACCCGCTCCGGCGCTCTTTTGCGCAGGAAAAAACCGCCGAAGTAAAAAAGCCCTGTCACAGCAGCGCTTATGATAAACCTACCCACACCGTACGAAAACAAATCGGCCAATATCTTCAATATATCCATAAACCAGCGGCTGGCAAACAAGGATACCAGAGCAATGACAAAACAGACTATGGCAAAGCGAAAACACCAGGCCGCCGCTTTTTTCCAGTCAAAAGGCGTTACCTGTATTGAAGAGTGGAGCTTTTCGGCAGTCTCTTTATCTATTACCTCGTCTTCCTGCCATTTATCGATGACCGCTTTTACTATCCCGGCGCGTTTCTTGTTCAGTTGCATAGCCGCTCCTTGTATTTTATGATAGTTAATTATAGCACAATATTGCCCCGTATCCCGCATTATGGTATAAAATAGACTTATATAAAACTTTCTATGGAGGTAAATGCAATGAAAGTATTTACACAACTGTCGCTGATCTTTTGCGTTTGCCTCTTGGGCCAGTTAGTCGCCTCAATGCTCCCGGTAGCTTTTCCCGGCAGTGTCATGGGCATGCTGCTGATGCTTTTGCTGCTCTGTTTAAAAGTAGTAAAACTCAGCCAGATAAAAGAAACCGCCGAATTTTTACTCTCCAACATGGCTTTTTTCTTTATCCCCGCCGGCGTCGGCGTAACGGCGTATTACGACAAACTGTCAGGGAAAGTAACCCTCCTCTTGTTAGTAATAGCGCTTACAACACTGATAACTTTCCTGGTGACCGCCTATACTATCATGGGCGTCTTAAAAATCCAAGCCAAAAGGAAGGAGGAGCTAAAATGAACAGCCTGTTTGCCAGCCCTTTATTTGGCCTAGCCCTGACCATCGGCAGTTTTGTCATGTTCAGCCGCCTACATACGCAAATGCAGTCGCCCTTTACCAATCCCATCCTCTGGTCAAATATTTTTATTATCGCCCTGCTTCACTGTTTTAACATCCCGCTGGAAGATTACAACAAAGGCGGCGACATCGTCACTATGCTGCTCGGCCCGGTCATGACCGCGCTCGCCTACGCCATATATAATCAGCTGACCATCCTGAAAAAATACTTCATACCCGTCATCGCCGGCTGTTTTACCGGCTCCCTGGCCGCCATGCTGAGCGCTCTTTATCTTAGCCGCTTCCTTGGCCTCGACGAAGTACTGGCCCTGTCCATGATCCCAAAATCCGTGACTACTCCTATTGCTATCGAAGTTTCGCAGCACCTTGGCGGCATACCATCCATCACTGTAGCCGGCGTCATCGTCACAGGCATACTCGGCTCCATCTTCGCCCCGTCGGCAGTGCGCTTTTTCCGCATCACCGACCCACTGGCAGCCGGCGTCGCCATAGGCACGTCCACTCACGGCGTGGGTACATCCAAAGCGTTGGAGATGGGCGAGGTAGAAGGAGCCACCAGCGGAGTCGCTATAGGCATAGCCGGCATTATAACTGTGCTTTTGTCTTTGTTTTTCTAAAAACCGCAAGACAAAACGGACGTTTGAGGAAAACAAAGGTTTAATTTTTTCTTTTTCCCCTGTATACTTAAACCAGCGCCGGTACAGGAGGTATCATTATGTCTGACCAAGACTACACACAGGAAATAATAGATTTTCTAGGCTGTGAGTGTGAAGTTTTCCGTGATCTGGAAAATGACGAACAACTTATCGAAAAATTCAACTCCTATACAGAAAAAGGAAGGACCGACGGCTATATACCGGTCATTATCCTCCCCAGCGACATATTATATGAAGCTTTCGAACTAGCGCTCGAAGACGAAGGCCTCGATAACACCCCGGGGGACATTGTCAAACTGCGTCAAAGCATTTTGACTAAAGCCGATGAAGTGTATGTAGAATCCTTTCTGGCCGACCGCCTGGCCGAGTACGGCGAGCTGCACGAAGGCGACGATATAACAGGCGAATTTACAGAACACGAGGCCAGCCATTGCTTTTATTCTTACTACGGCTGCGAGGGCAATAAACCGGCTCCGGTCATAATCCTGGTCAAAATACCGGTGAAAAACCCCTGGGAAGCTGCCGCATGGCTGCCCATGGGCGGCTTTAACGACTGCCCTTCCCCAGCCCAGCAGGTAGCCGTATTCCGCTACTGGCACGCCAAATACGGCGCTGTGCCGACAGTTGTCACTTATGACAACTGGGAACTGGAACTGCAAAAACCGCCTGCAACACCGCAAACCGCCGAAGAACTGGCCAAAGAGCATTTTGCCTTTTGTTACGACCGCGTGATGCAGGGAGCGCAAGACCGCGACACCATCAGGGCTTTAGCCGGCGAGCTTATACACTCCACTACCTGGTATTTTTGGTGGGATTGATATGGACATAGACTGGGAAGAAGACGACTTACCCAGTGTAGTGCCAAAACTTTGCGCTAAATTTTCCTGGTAACAGGGCAAAAAGGAGATTTTACCATGCAATACGAGCAAAATACCGCTAACTACCGCGAAAACGCATTGGTGCAAAGCTTTTTTATGCAAGTTTACGGCTGGATGTTCGCCGGTCTTTTGGCGACTGGGGTAATGGCCTACTATACTGCTAACTCTCCGGCCATGCTGGAATTTGTCTTTGGCAGCAAATATACTTTTTACGGCCTGCTGATTGGCGAACTGCTCCTAGTCATAGCTATCAACGGAGCCATACGCTCTTTAAGCGCCACTATGGCAAGCGCCCTTTTCTTTATTTACTCTGCGCTCAACGGCCTGACCTTGTCGGCAATTTTCCTTGTTTACACACAAGAGTCCATTACACTGGTATTCTTTATAACGGCCGGCACGTTCGGCGCCATGAGCGTTTACGGTTATATGACCAAGTCTGACTTGAGCGCTTTGGGCAATATTCTCATGATGGCCTTGCTAGGCCTGATCATTGCCACGGTAGTAAATTTTTTCCTACAAAGCCCCGGCCTGATGTGGGCGCTTTCTTATCTGGGCGTACTTGTCTTTGTCGGCCTTACCGCCTATGATACCCAAAACATAAAAAAAATAGCCCAACAGGTAAATGATGAAAATACCCTTGAAAAAATGGCTGTACTGGGCGCCCTTAACCTTTACTTAGACTTTATCAACCTCTTTCTTTACCTTTTGCGTTTCTTTGGTAAACGAAAATGATATGCCGGATAAAAACGCCTCTATTCTCTCATTTTTATTGCCAACCCACTACCGCAGTGTTATAATAATTACAATGTTATACTAAAGGCGGTGAGATATGCTACTTATTATTTTGGCATTAATGTTCATCTATCTGGAATTTACTGTTTAATAAGGTTCCTTATATATAAACAGCCGGAAAACTCACGGCTGTTTTTTTATTTCATTATTTTTTCTCTTTTAGCTTATCAAGCAATAATTATTCTTCGATATACTTTTTGAGTGGCAAAAAAATTATTTTGCACAAATCCAGGGAGGGATATTGATGCGTATAGCAAGTTCGGAAATTCAAATGCAAGGAAGCAGCAGCAAAAGCGTACGGGAAAAAGAGATAGAAAAACTCATATACTGGGAAGGCTCCCAGCAAAATGCTAAAGGAAAAACAGACATAAATGGCGGCGCTAACGGCGTCGGTGTAGATGTCGACCTGTCCAAAGACGCTAAAGAACTTATCGGCAAAAAAGACGACGGCGAAAACATCGATAACAAAAATGGCGCTGCTGCTGCCGCCAAAGACGAAAAAACAAAAGAAACCGACAAAGCCCTAGCCGAAGCTGGCAAAAACACACAAACCCACGGTATAAGCAAAGAAATGGCTCTTGAAATGAAGTACAACAAAGAGCGCATGCAAGTACGTCTTATCGAAGAGTTTATGACTGCCTTGACCGGCAAAAAATTCAAAATTAAATTCGAGGGACTGGAAGATTTAAAGAAAGCTAAAGAAGGCCAGTTGCCCCCGACCGCGTCCGATACCGGCGCCGCCAATTCCGGCAAAGAAAAGGCCGCCCCGGTAGAGCAACAGGAAGGACTTGTCGGCTGGGGAGTAAGCTATGAGCGCCTGTATGAACGCGAAGAACATGAAAAAATGAATTTCAAAGCCACCGGCCTGGTAAAAACCGCCGACGGCAAAGAAATATCTTTGAAGCTGGAAGTAAGCATGTCTCGTTCCTTGTATGAGCGTACATATACCAGCCTCAAAGCCGGCGACGCTCTTATCGATCCGCTGATGGTAAACTATGCCGGCCCGGCTGCCGACCTCACTGAGAAAAAGTATAGTTTTGACCTTGATGCAGATGGCAAAGAAGACCAAATTTCTTTTGCCGGTAAAGGCAGCGGCTTTTTGGCTCTGGATAAAAACGGCGACGGCAAAATAAACGACGGCAAAGAACTGTTCGGCACACAAAGCGGCGACGGATTTAAAGACCTGGCCTCTTATGATGATGACGGCAACGGCTGGATAGATGAAAATGACGATATATTTAACAAACTGCGCATTTGGACCAAAGACGAAAAAGGCAACGATAAACTGCTTGCCCTTGGCGAAGTAGGAATAGGCGCAATATATTTGGACAATGTCAAGACAAGCATGGACATTGTTGGAGGAGATGGCAAGAAAAATGGCCAAGTGGCTGCGACAGGCCTTTTCCTTAGAGAAAATGGTCTCGCTGGAAGTATACAACATGTGGATATCGCAATTTAACTAAATGATAAAACAGCCTGGCGCGTGCGCCAGGCTGTTTTTTTGCCGTATTTATTTGGGGCCGTAAATGGTGAGGAATACACCGGCCGCAACTGCCGTACCGATAACGCCGGCCACATTCGGGCCCATGGCGTGCATAAGGAGGAAGTTGAAGGGGTTTTCTTCCGCGCCGACTTTTTGCGATACGCGGGCGGCCATCGGAACGGCGGACACGCCGGCCGAGCCGATCAAGGGGTTTACCTTGCCGCCGGTCATCTTACACATGACGTTACCCAAAAAGATACCGCCAAAAGTCGAAAAAGCAAAAGCAATAAGGCCCATCAGAAGAATGCTAAGGGTTTTCATGTTGAGGAAGGCTTCGGCGGATGCGGTCGCGCCGACAGTTACGCCGAGGAAAATAACTATGATGTACATCAAAGCGTCCGCCGAAGTATTGGCCAAAGACGGAGTGGCTCCACACTCTCTAAATAGATTGCCCAGCATGAGCATGCCAATGAGCGGCGCGGCGCTGGGAACAAGGAGTGAGCCTATAATAGTGGTAACGATGGGGAATACAATCTTTTCGCGCTGCGAAACCGGACGCAATTGCTCCATGACTATGCCCCTGGTTTCTTTCGTTGTGAACATTTTCATGATAGGCGGCTGGATGATAGGTACCAGCGACATGTAGGAATATGCCGAAACGGCTACAGCGCCGAGTATTTCCGGAGAAAGTTTGGTAGCGAGATAAATGGAAGTCGGGCCGTCGGCGCCGCCGATGATGCCGATAGAAGCGGCCTGGCCTGGAGTAAAGCCGAGCATGATGGCGCCGAGGAAGGAAACAAACACGCCGAACTGGGCGGCGGCGCCAAGAAAGATGCTCTTGGGGTTAGCAATAAGCGGCCCAAAGTCGGTAAGCGCACCTACGCCGAGGAAGATGAGCGGTGGGAAAATGCCCAGCTCGTCACCCTGGTAGAGGTAATACAAGAGGCCGCCGACAGGTACTGTTTCAGTCGGGTGTGCCATAACGCCGCTCATCGGCAGGTTGACCAGCAACATACCAAAAGATATCGGTACCAAAAGAAGCGGTTCATAGTCTTTTACTATGGCAAGGTACATGAACATAAGGGCTACGCCAATCATCAGAAGGTAGCCAAAATTCAATTCGACAAAGCCGGATGATTTGAAAAAATCTACAATAGAATTTATAAACATATTAAAAAAATTCAAATATATCTCCTCCTAACCTATTTTTCTTCTTTACCGTTTACCATCGGCAAGACTAAAAGCATCAAATACAATAATCCCAGCACAAGAAACACTACCGTCATGCCTACTACCATAGTACTAAGCCCGGTAACTATTTGTTCCATAGCAAATCCCCCTCTTGTATTTTTTAAAATTGTCACAATAGTCCATTTATAAATACGAATAAATTGTATGTAATTTTATTAAAATACTGCTACGCAAGCTATACAGCCTGCGTAGCACTGCTGTTATAAAATGCTTATTTCCCAGGGAAGAAAGGCCATACCATAGGAATGACGAGCATACAAACTATAAATGATACTATGACCAGACCGGTGCCAGCTTTCACGTAATCCATAAATTTGTAGCCACCGGGGCCGAGCACTAAAGTATTGGGCGGCGTACCGACAGGAGTTGCAAAAGCGCAGGAAGCTGCTACGGCTATAGCCATAACGACCGCGTTCGGGCTGGCGCCAAGCTGTTTGGCTATGGACAGGCCGATCGGGCACAAAAGGGCGGCCGAAGCTGTATTGGACATAAATTGGGTCAGACCGCAAGAGAGGATAAAGAGTATGGCCATAACGACCAACGGAGAGGGCGAGCCCCCCATCAGTCCGACGACCCATTCGGCAATAAGTTTGCCGGCGCCGGACTTATCCATGGCAGCGGAAACAGGCATCATACCGGCAAACAGGAATATCGTCACCCAGTCGATGGAAGCGTAAGCCTGTTTTTCTGTCAGGCAGCCGGTCAGTACGCAGACGAGAGCGCCGATGATCGCAGCCATTTCCAAAGGCATCCATTTGAGCTCCAGAGCCATTACTATAACAACGATTAAAAGGATGATACCGGAGACCATTTGTTTTTTCGGGTCATGGCTGGTTGCCTCGACCTCCTGCTCAATCTCCTGGTCGGCGGAAAGTTCTACCTTAGGCAGCAGGCGTTTGCCTATTGTCATCATATAAACCATGCCGGCCAGCGACAAAGGTATCCCTATCCAGGCAAATTCCAAAAAGCCAAATTTGGTAAGGTTAGCGCTGCCCAAAACGCCGTTGGCGATGATATTGGGCGGGGTGCCGACAAGGGTAATGACGCCGCCCCAGCCGCAGGCAAAAGCCAAAGGCATAAGCTGGCGGGAAGCGGGCAATTTAGCCGCTGCGCAAATACCCAGCACCACCGGCATCAGGCAAGCCGCCGTACCTGTGTTGGACAAAACGGACGACAGGACTGTGGCTGTCAGCATGATGCCGAACATCAGGCTGTTTTCGCTAGTCCCACACATCTTTACCACCGTGGTACCTATTTTTTGAGCAAGACCGGTGTAAAACATGGACGCGCCGACAATAAACATGCCGGCAAACAAAACGACCGTGGAGTTGGAAAGACCTGCGAATACCTGGTTCGCCGGCAAAACGCCGATGAGCCCGCAGGCAATCGCGCCACCCATTGCAGTAATGGCCAAAGGAATAATTTCGGTAATAAAAAAGATAGCCACTACTGCCAGAAGAATAAGAGTTTTTACTGCTGGTGTCATTTTTTCCTCCTTTTAATAAAATTTTTTATATAAAGACAAAAGTCTTTATATCGTTAATAAAAATTTGATAAATTGCATTTTTTTATTTAATAACTTAATTTATTATCAGAATACATTTTATTTCTTGCATACGCAATTTAAGTAGATATATATTATAATTAAATTTATATTGTAAGCAATGTTTGAAATTATCTTTTCTTGCAAACATGTTTTATATTTTATTTTTCCCTTGCATCTTCTGGATAAACCGCTTTCATCTTTTATCTTTTTTAAACTTATTTAATTAAGACTTTGAAATTTATTCTTTTTCATCTTGCATGCAATAGAATATTAATAATATAAATAAAAATGCAGGGGCATAACGCCCCTGCGTAAACAGGTCAAAATATTTCAGCTAAACTCGTATTTCTAATTACTTCGGCCCATAGATAGTCAGGAATACACCGGCCGCAACAGCGGTACCGATAACACCGGCCACGTTCGGGCCCATAGCGTGCATCAGGAGGAAGTTGAAGGGGTTTTCCTCCTGCCCTACTTTTTGCGATACGCGGGCCGCCATCGGTACGGCAGACACGCCGGCCGAACCGATCAGGGGATTTACTTTACCGCCGGTCATCTTGCACATGATATTGCCCAAAACAATACCGCCAAAGGTGGAGAACGCAAAGGCCACCAAGCCAAGCGCCAATATACTAAGCGTTTTTACATTGAGGAAAGCGTCGGCAGAAGCAGTAGCGCCGACTGTCACGCCGAGAAAAATAACTATAATGTACATCAAAGCATCCGCGGCAGTATTGGCCAAAGAAGGCGTCACACCGCACTCTCTGAAAAGGTTGCCCAGCATGAGCATGCCGATAAGCGGCGCGGCGCTCGGGACCAGGAGAGAACCGATGATAGTGCAAACGATCGGGAAAACGATCTTTTCTTTTTGTGAGACATGGCGCAGCTGTTCCATCACTATGCCACGGGTCTCTTTAGTAGTGAACATTTTCATGATAGGCGGCTGGATGATTGGCACCAGCGACATGTAAGAATATGCCGAAACAGCTACAGCGCCGAGTATTTCCGGGGAAAGCTTGGTAGCGAGATAAATGGAGGTCGGGCCGTCCGCGCCGCCAATAATACCTATAGAAGCCGCCTGGCCAGGAGTAAAGCCCAGAACTAAAGCGCCGAGGAAAGAAACAAACACGCCAAACTGGGCGGCCGCGCCCAAAAATATACTGCTGGGCTGGGCGATCAGAGGACCAAAGTCAGTCAAAGCGCCTACGCCGAGAAAGATGAGAGGCGGGAATATACCGAGTTCATCGCCCTGGTATAGGTAATACAAGAGCCCGCCGACCGGTACAGTTTCCGTCGGTGGCGTCATAACGCCGGACAGCGGCAGGTTGACCATTAGCATACCGAAAGATATCGGCACCAAAAGAAGCGGTTCATAATCTTTTACTATAGCAAGATACATGAATAAAAGAGCCACGCAAATCATCAGGCAGTAGCCAAAATTTAGCTCAAGAAAACCTGATGCCTTGAAAAAATCAATAATAGAAGCAATGAACATATTTACAAACGCCAAGTCTATTTCCTCCTAACAATCAATATTTACCTATTATTTTTTCTCGCCGCCGACCAACATCGGCAACGCCAGCAGCATAAAGTACAACAGACCCAAAACCAGAAAAACCACGGTCATGCCTACTATACAAGTACTCATACCGGTTATGATGGTATCTATATTCATAAAACAGATCTCCTTTATGTTTATTTAAAGCAATATCATACAGGCCGGAATCCAGTATCATAGAATTTTGTAAAAATCACAGCGTTTATTTACCCGGAAAAAACGGCCAGACGATCGGGATAACTATCATACAAACAACAAACGATACCAATACTAGCCCTGTACCTGCTTTTACATAGTCTACAAATTTGTAACCGCCCGGGCCAAGCACCAAAGTATTGGGCGGCGTACCGACAGGAGTCGCAAAGGCGCAAGACGCGGCTACGCATATCGCCATAACAACAGCCTGCGGACTGGCTCCCAGCGTCTTAGCTATAGACAAGCCGATCGGACAAAGAAGGGCTGCCGCCGCAGTATTGGACATGAACTGGGTAAGCCCGCAAGACAGCGCAAAGAGCACCGCCATAACGATCAACGGCGAAGGCGAACCGCCCATCAAACCAACAACAAAGTCCGCAAGCAATTTGCCGGCGCCGGATTTATCCATGGCAGTGGAAATAGGCATCATACCGGCAAACAGGAATATCGTCACCCAATCGATGGAAGAGTAAGCCTGTTTTTCCGTTAAACAGCCGGTCAAAACGCAGACCAGAGCGCCTATGATAGCCGCCATTTCAAGCGGCATCCATTTGAGTTCCAGAGCCATTACAACCACTACGACCGCAAGAATCAGACCGGAAATCATCTGTTTCTTCGGGTCGTGGCTAGTCGCTTCTACTTCCTGCTCGATTTCCTGATCAGCGTCCAATTCCACTTTTGGCAGCAAACGCTTGCCTATGGTCATCATATAAATCATACCGACAACCGTAAGTGGTACACCTATCCAGGCAAATTCCAAAAAGCCGAATTTTGTAAAACCGCCGGCCTCCAAAGCGCCATTGGCGATGATATTAGGCGGGGTACCGACTAGAGTGATAACGCCGCCCAAGCCTGCGGCAAAAGCCAAAGGCATCAACTGGCGGGACGCAGGTATTTTGGCGGCCGAGCAGATACCAAGCACCACCGGCATCAAACAGGCCGTGGTACCGGTATTAGAGAGCACGGACGAAAGCGCCGCCGCAACGAACATGATGCCAAACATAAGGCTGTTTTCACTCGTACCACAGAGTTCTACCACTGTAGTACCTATTTTTTGGGCTAAACCTGTGTAAAACATGGACGCGCCGACGATAAACATGCCGGCAAACAGAACGACCGTTGAGTTGGATAAACCTGTAAACACCTGATTTGCTGGCAGGATACCGATAAGAGCGCAGGCTATAGCTCCGCCCATGGCAGTAATGGCTAGGGGAATAATTTCGGTAATAAAAAATAGCGCCACTACCGCAAGTAAGATAAGGGTTTTTACTGCTGGTGTCATTTTTTCTCCTCCTCGTTTAAAATTTATACAAAGATAAAAATCTTTATATCGCCATAATTTTAATTCTTTAATATTAATTAACTTTATTTTACGGCAATATAGTAGCATTCCTTTTACCACTAAACAATTTATGTAGTTATATAATCTAATTATTTCATTATAGTAATTTACAAAAAATATTATTCATTTCTTATGATTTATGCTATATATTAAAAATCTCTTGTAAAATGCAGTTAACGTTATTTTATGTTTATATTTTAGTAACTTAATTAAATATTTCGTCATCTTAGGGTTTTCATATTGCATATTTTCTATTATTTGTCATATAATTATTTTTTAAGCATAAAAAATACTCTTTGCATTAGCAAAGAGTATTTTTACATTTACATTATTTTAAATTAAAGACCACCGGTTTTTTAGTAGCAGCCCTCACCGGCGCCCCTTGAGCATTCTTAGCGGCTACAAACCGCAGTTTCCATCCATTTTCCACTGCCGCCCGGTCTAAAATAGCCGACCCCGATGAACTGAGCACACTCACACCGCTTATCTGCCCATCCGCCTCTACGACGATACGGATAACAGTAGTTCCTTCTATTCCTTTTTGCCTGGCTTCTTCCGGATAAACAGGTTTTGGGTCATTAAGCGGGCGCGGCGGCGCCACAGGGCCGCTGCCCGAGCCTGTACCGCTACCTTGTCCACTGCCATGGCCCCCGCCCGAGCCGCTGCCTGTGCCAGAGCCGGAACCACTGCCGATACCGCTACCGCTGCCAGTACCATACCCGCCTCCCGTACCCGTATTATCCCCGCCGGCCTTCGTACCCTTCGGCACTTTTACCGGCGTATTGTTGTCCGGCTGCTGTTGCCCGCGGGCAGTTTTATCCACGATGTCATCGCCATTGTTTACAACAGGCTGTTCAGTGTCGCCCTGCATCCGGTTTTTTAAAGGTTCCAGTTCTTCGTCCGGCACCTCGCGCATGTCCGGGCGCGCACCTCCGCCACCGCCTCCACCGCCGCCGTCGCTGGCAAGTTCCACATCTATGGGTTCAGGCAGTATCTTTACACTAAGGCCGCTGCCGGCAGCCAGAACAACAACAAAGCCGAAAACCAGCAGGTGAAAAACAAAAGAGGCAAAAAGTCCTTTTTGCCACCGTTCTTTACTACCCATCTTTCGCCACCGCCTTATCGGTGGCCAGCCCAAAACGGCTCACTCCCATCCGTTTAAGGTCATCCATCAAAGTGATAACTTTGCCATAATCCACATCTTTGTCCGCGCGGATGATTATAGCCATATTGGGTTTTTGCCGGCTTTCCTCCCTGGCCTGGCGCAGTAGGCCGGCGCGCTCGGCCTGTTTATCCTCAAGGTATAGCGATCCGTCCTTCTTCATCGTTATAACAAAATTATTGGTCATGTCCACAGCTGCGCTCTGGGCTTGCGGCAACCGTACCGGCAAACTTTTTTGCTCTATCATGTATAGCGTGCCCAACATGAAAAATACCAGCAGAAAAAACATGATATCTATCATGGGTATTATCATCAGCTCCGGCGGCTTGAAATTTCTCCGGTCGCGCAGCTTCATCAGCTTTCACTCCTGTACAGAGCTTCTATAAGTACCGAATAGGTTTTTTCCATATCTGTCAGCATAGTATCTATCTTCTGCGCAAAATAACTGTGCGCCACCAGCGCCACCAGCGCCACAACAAGCCCGCTGGCGGTCGCAATGAGCGCCTCGCCCACCCCGCCCGTGATAGCATGTGGCTGCCCGGTTTGTGCAGCAAAGACATTAAATGAAGATATCATGCCAACCACCGTGCCCAAAAGACCTAAAAGCGGCGACATAGTGACGATTATGCCAAGATATGGTATGCGCCGCCGCAAATCGGCCACCGTAATGCTCGCTTCGCTCTCGAGATATTTCTCGAGATAGCCCGCCCCAAAGCGGCGCAACTGCAAAGCGGAAAAAAGTATCCGCGCATTCGCTCCGCCAGTCTTATGCGAAAGCTCCTCCGCCCCGTTAAAATCGCCTTTTTTCAAAAAGCGGCATGCTTCATCGGCAAAAAGCGCCCCGGAATCGCAGCTTTTAAAATACAAATACCGTTCCACCGCTATAGTAACGGCAAAAACCGAACAAAACAGCAAGGCATACATTACAAGGCCGCCTTTGTTGAAAAGAGCCACCGCTTCCATAATACTCTGCATACTTTCCTCCTAAAATAAAAAATCTGGCGTTTATCGCCAGAAACAGTGGTAAAAAGAACTTTTATCAAGCACTTTTGATCCCCAGCCCATCCATCGTAGGTTAACGGCGATTTTAGACAGGCAGTTCTCCTGGCTCGAGGTCATTGCAGTTTTTGGCGCCTTCCCAGTTTCCCAGTGGCCTTTTGCCAAAAATACTCGCTCTTACAGTGGCGGGACCGCGCCGGCTTCTTACCGGCTTTTCTTTTAAATCTAGCGATACCTGTCAGCTATATTTTGTTTACACTTAATATGATATAAATATTGGCGGGAAATGTCAAACATATTGCCTGCGTGCTTTTACCTTCCACCCCTCTTGCACATTTGCGACAAATAGCCCGCAACCGTCAAGCGACTTAAAAAAATACCTAAGCAAAAATTTGCTGCGTCCACAAAAAATTGCCGTTCAAGCAAAAAAACCGCCTATGGCGGTTTTTTGTCACTTGACGCAAATCAGTCATTGGCCAGAACTTTTTCCATTAAAAAATCGTTGAGCGACTGGTTTTTCAAAAAAGCCTGCTGCATTATATACCGCCACTCTTCGTCGTTGGCCTGAAGCATGACGCGTTTTGACCTTTCCTGCTCGGTTTCGGACACGCCGCTGGCCCAAGCCCGCAACCACAGCGCTTCGTCCGCTAGCGGACGCCACATGCTCACACCAAAACCCATCGACGAGTTCATCCGAAGAACCGGTATGCCCTTGTATCCTGGTTCAACAAGCAGCTTTCTATTCAATATCTCGGCTTTGCTAGTAAGCAAGCGCCGGCATTCATCTTCATATATTTCCCAAAACTCTATATTTCCCTCGTCACGGACAAAAGCCCTTTCCACCGCAGTGGCGCCATGTTTGGCAATTGCCTGGAATATATCTGGCGCTAGGCCGTCACGGCCAAAGCCCTTTAATTTAACCATAAAACCAAGGGAATTGAGCTGTTCAAACAAATCATTATCCAGTTCTGCATGTGAATCTTCTTCATAGTAAGGAGGCAATAAAAGCTCCCGCAATTCCCGTATACGCTGGATGGTTTGTTCGCGCATGTGTCTTCCCCGTTTCTCGCTGTAGATTTGGTAGCCCCAAGGGGAATCGAACCCCTGATTTCGCCTTGAGAGGGCGACGTCTTAGCCGCTTGACCATGGGGCCTTAAATTAAAATGGCTCCGGGACTAGGACTCGAACCCAGACAAAATGATCCAGAATCATTTGTGCTACCATTACACTATCCCGGAGTGCTAAAAGATATTATACACTCTAAGCGAGCATTTAGGCAAGAGTTTTTTAAACAAAGGCCGCAGAAAATTATTGAAGATGGTTTCAAAAGAAGTAATAGGAATTGCCACAGGCAATTCCTAAAAAGATGCCCATAGGGGCGCATAAAGAAAAACTTTCTTGCACATCCGGCATTCGCATTCTTTACGCAATTGCCAAAGTCTATACGTCACCGTTTTTCAACAAAAGCGGCAGCGGACGAAAGACGGGCTAATGTCTTTTCCCTGCCTAAAAGCAACATCACATCAAACAGTCCCGGGCTTACCGTCTTTCCAGTCAACGCCAGCCGGCTCGGATGCACCAGGTCGGCCAGCTTGAGCCCCAATGCCTCGCTGAGCGCTGTGTAGGCATCTTCCAAAGCAGCCGCAGTAAACTCCGGCGCCTTTTCTATAGCCTCGCGGCAAGCGACCAAACGCGCGGCTGATTCCGGTTTGAAATATTTTTCCGCACCTTTTTCATCATAGCCGGACAGCTCCCGGAAAAAAGGTGCGGCCGCCTCCGCAAGCTCTTTTAGCGTCTTTACCCGTACCCGCACCACATCGATCAGACCTGCCAAATAATCATGCCGCGCTTTCGCCTCATCGGCTGTCACAAGACCCGCCTCTACCAAAAACGGCACCGCCTGCTCCACGACCTTTTTATTATCCAGGGAAGAAAGGTATTGCCCGTTCATCCAGGTAAGTTTTTTTACATCATAGACCGCCGCTTTTTTTGATACCTTGTCGAGAGAAAACAGCTCCCGGCTCTCGTCCAAGGTGAAAAATTCCTGTTCATCGCCCGGCGCCCAGCCTAAAAGGGTGAGATAATTGATAATGCTCTCAGGCATATAGCCGTCCGCCCGGAATTCCTCTACAGATGTCGCGCCGTGGCGCTTGCTCAGCTTGGAACGGTCGGGCGCCAGTATCATGGGTAAATGTCCAAAGCGCGGCGGCTGGCAACCTAGCGCCTCATACACCAGTATCTGCTTGGGCGTATTAGAAAGATGCTCCTCCGCCCTGAGGACATGGGATATCTCCATAGCATGGTCGTCTACCGCACAGGCAAAGTTATAAGTAGGCATGCCGTTTGATTTGGCTATGATAAAATCATCCAGTTGTTTTAAATCAAAACGCACCTGGCCGTGGATAAGGTCATCCACCACCACTTCGCCGCTTTCCGGTATCTTGAGGCGCAAAGCAGGCTTCAAGCCTACCGCCAGCTTCTCTTCCCGTTCTTTTTCCGACAAGTGCCGGCAGGTGCGGGCATAACGGAAAGGCTGCTTGGCCGCGCGCTGTTTTTCACGCTCTGCTTCCAGTTCCGCCGGCGTGCAAAAGCAGTGGTAAGCAGCGCCTTTAGCCACAAGCTCCGCCGCCGCCTTTTGGTAAGACGCCAGCCGCCCTGACTGAAAATATGGCCCGTGCGGCCCTTCCACCTCCGGCCCTTCGTCCCACCCAAGACCCAGCCACCGCAAACTGGTCAATATTTGACTGACCGAGCCTTCCTTTTCCCTCTCTACATCAGTATCTTCTATGCGTAAAACAAATTCACCGTCGTAACGCCTGGCAAACAGCCAGTTAAACAGCGCCGTGCGCGCACCGCCGATATGTAAATACCCCGTCGGGCTAGGGGCAAACCTCACTCGTACCCTGTCCATGCTATCTCTCCTCGAGCGTTTTATTGTCAATAGTGTCATTATATCACAGCGCCTTTCACATTGCACAAAGGTTAAAAAAAGAAAAAGCCCCCTATCGTCTAGGAGGCTTGCTGCGTTCACCCAACGCGGCAAAAAACAGGAAGGATTGAGAATGGTATGAGAGGGGGGACAGGCAGGAAAACTCCTGCAAAATAAATAAACCGGCAGCATAAGCGCGGCTTAGCTCCCGGTAAATCAACACAATACCTAAGTATCAGGCTGCGGCTATCCATCGCTCGTGGATTTGCGGCAAAACAGGCAGTTTATGCTGGCTCGGCTTTTCAGCCTTACAGTGGCGGGACCGCGCCGGAATCTAACCGGTCTTCCCTATTAAGCCCCCAAGGGGCGCCTGTTTGCATTATTCAACTGTTTATAGGTTAACACAGGCGCTTGCATATTGTCAAATATTAATGCGTATTGGCCAGTTTTTTCAGCGTTTTTGCCAGTACCTCAACCCCAAGCGCTATATCATCCATCTCCGCCTTCTCCTCGGGGTTGTGGCTGATACCTTCGTAGCAGGGGACAAACAGCATCCCCGTCGGCACTATTTCCGCCATATACATGGCGTCATGCCCGGCCCCGCTGTTCATGCGGCGCCAGGGCGCGCCTGTGGCAGCGGCTTCTCCTGCCAGCATATCCACGATGCCTTCTGCCATAGGCGTCGGATGTTCTATAGTCAAAACATCCACCGTAATGTTGACCCCGTCTATTTCGGCTATTTCGCGCACCGCTTCGGCAAACTGGTGGCGGGTAGAGCTAAGGCTCTCTTCCTCGACACCGCGTATGTCGACAGAGAAAACGACCTTGCCCGGAATAACGCATACCGCGCCGGGGAAAACCTCCATCATGCCTACCGTTGCCACTATGCCTTGATCGGCGTGGTCAAACCCGGCCTGCTGTATAGCCAGCACCAGCTTAGAAGCGGCGACAAGCGCGTCGCGCCGCGAACCCATGGGCGTTGCGCCGGAATGGTCCGGGCGCCCTTCTACAGTCACTTTATAACGCGACGCGCCCGCTATACACTCTACGACGCCGAGTTTTTCACCTGCGTCATAGAGCACCCTGCCCTGCTCTATATGAAGCTCGATAAATGCTTTATAAGCATCTTTTGCCAGCACGGCGCTCTTATAATTTTCCGGGTCGTAGCCTACGCCTTTTAAGGCGGCAAAAAAACCGGTCTCTTCATTTTCCACCCGCGCGTAAAAGTCCTTAGTGAAGCTGCCACCCACCATCAACTTGCTCGCCACATTGGCAAAGCCAAAGCTGGTAAGCTCTTCCGCCATAAAGACTATCACATCTATAGAGCGCTCCAGTTCTTCACCTTCCAGCATGCGCAACGCTTCTAGAGCTCCTATCACGCCCACCGTCCCATCGTAATCACCGCCTTCTATCACGGTATCTATATGAGATCCGGTGGCAACAGGAGAGAGAACGTCGTTCTTTCCCCGGCGGCGGCCAAAAATATTGCCCAGACCGTCGCGCCACACATCAAGGCCCTGCTCTTTCATCACTTTTATGATGTATTCTTCCGCTGCTATCGCCTCTTTGGTGTAAGGCAAACGGGTTATCCCTTTTTCCGCCCGGCCATATGAGGCCAGTTCGTCAAATGTTTTTTCCAGCCAAACCTTATCGGCTTTTTTCACAAAAAACACCCCCTCTTACAATTTAATATACACACTGTTATGATATATTTCAACGCTTTTTAGGACTTTTTTCCCGCCTAGCCTGCTTTGGCTTTTCCGTTTTTTTCTTAGCCACCGCCCAACCAGCCGTCGTTTTTTCTTTAGTGTTCATTTTTTCACTGTTGTTTGCTGCCGGTTTGGCTTTAGCGCCCGGCTTTTCGACACCTTTAGCGGCCAGTTTAGGCTTGGGAGCCGTTTTCTTTTTTACCCGCGCCACTTCCTGGCCGGCTAGATTGCGCGCTTTGAAAACTACACTCAGCTTTTCTTCCAGCTTGGCGAGTTTTCCGCCCTCTTCCGGCGTATAAACGGTCACCGCCGTGCCGGAAGCCCCGGCCCTTCCCGTCCGTCCTACGCGGTGTATATACTGCTGGGCATCGCGCGGCAGACCATAATTTACCACATGGCTGACCCCTTCCACATCGAGGCCACGGGCGGCGAGGTCGGTCGCCACCAGTATCTGTATCTTCGCCTTGCGAAACAGCCTCATCACTTGCAGACGTTTAGCCTGCGACAGCTCACCCTGCAAAACTTCCAGCAAAAACCCCTGCCCGCCCAGCCATTCGCCAAGTTCGACCGCGCTGGCCCGGCTGACGCAAAAAACTATCGCCAGATAAGGATTGGCGTCTCTCAATATTTTTGCCAGGGCTTCCTGACGTTTATCTTGGCTTACCTTTACAATGTACTGCTCGATATGGCTTATATCAAAGCTATCGCCGTCTATTGCGATGCGGGCAGGATTATTCATTATCCTTTTCGCAAGTTGCACTACCGCCAGCGGCATAGTCGCCGAACAAACAAAAGTCTGGCGCTCCGGCGACACCATAGCCGATATTTCTCCTATCTCATCGATAAAACCGCGCTCCAGCATCTCGTCCACTTCATCGAGAACAAAAAACTTCACCCCGCCCAGCCCGGCCGACTTTCTCTTAACATGGTCGATAATGCGCCCCGGTGTCCCTATCAGAATATGGGCCGCTTTTTCCAGCTTGCTCTTTTGATCGGCAAAATCGCGCCCGCCCAAAAGAGTCGCTATTTTAATACCGCTATCCGCCAACTTCTTCGTCTCGCCTGCTATCTGTACCGCCAATTCCCTAGTAGGCGCAACGATAAGAGCTTGCGCGTAAGGTTTTTTGCTGTCTATCTTCTGTAAAGCAGGCAAAAGAAAAGACAAAGTCTTACCTGTGCCGGTGCGCGCCTGGGCCAATACGTCCCGGCCTTTTAGCGCGACCGGTATGGCTGCCTCCTGTACCGGCATAGGCGTTTTTATACCCATAGCCGGAAGTTTTGCCGAAAGCTCTGCCGTTACTCCCAGCTCGAGAAAATCTTTTGCCATATTAATCATCCTTTCTAAATATAAAAAAAGCGCTCCTTATTACAAATAATAGGGCGCTAATAATATAATGTGGTGCCGAGGACCGGAATCGAACCGGTACGGGGCTCACGCCCCGAGGGATTTTAAGTCCCTTGCGTCTGCCTGTTCCGCCACCCCGGCGCAGCAAAGTAATTTTGGAGGCGGCACCCGGAATTGAACCGGGGATAAAGGTTTTGCAGACCTCTGCCTTACCGCTTGGCTATGCCGCCTTAATAATATATAGCTCATCCTTGCCGGAACAGCCCAGCTAGATGAGATTTTTTACTGGAGCGGAAAACGAGATTCGAACTCGCGACCCTCGCCTTGGCAAGGCGATGCTCTACCACTGAGCTATTTCCGCTTAACCGTCCTGTCTATAAAGTATTATTGCTGTGGCCGCTCAATGCCATCCATGGCATCGCGGCACTTGGTCTCCTGACCATCGTTGCTCCTCATATTTTATGCTCGACGTATACTTTAGAGGAAACTCCTCGACAGAGTCTCGGAGAAAGCGACCGCATAAATGCTAAATCATTGTGCGTCTGCTTCCGCCTCCGCTAAAATAATTGTCGCGCCTTGCATCTAATACTCTCTAGCCAGTCCTTAGGTTTGTATAAAACCACGTCTTTTATCAGAGTGAATCAAACCTTGCGTTCACAATCATCCCGAACTTCAAAAGCGAAGGATCTTACTTTACAACAATAAATGCACTAAATAAAACTGGTGCCGCAGGGCGGAATCGAACCGCCGACACGAGGATTTTCAGTCCTCTGCTCTACCGACTGAGCTACCGCGGCATAATGGCGACCCGGATGGGACTCGAACCCACGACCTCCGCCGTGACAGGGCGGCATTCTAA
>JAVBME010000025.1:0-93714 GCA_031552765.1 Acidaminococcales bacterium
TTTCCTCCGCTGGCCTTCTTTATTTCTTGTCCTTAAACTGTTCCCGTATCTCAAGCTTACTTCGGCTCACCGCTCCCGGGCCCTAAGGTACACCTCCTTCCCTCCCCGTCGGTTGCCTTCAGCTTTTGACCTTGAGTGATAGGAGTTTTCCCGCCTAAAAGCTTGGCTGAAAAACTCCTCAATATTCGAGTACTAGATATATTCTACAGCTTTTTAGCAATTCCTTCTTTTTTGACAAAATTTTTACAAGAAATTTTTATTTTATCTTTTAAGCTATAAAAAACAACTCAAGTTCGCATAAGCCAACGCCTAGCTAAGGCAAGAGCGGCATAAGCATCCACCGCTTCCGGCAAGGGCAGCAGCGCCTGCGGCAGCAACCTGCGCCAGCCGCGCGGCGGGTTGACCTGCCAATATAGCCCCCGTGCCAAAAGAGTGGTGTTGCGCTCATCTACCTTTTCCACGGCAAGGCTATTGTTTTCCGGCAAGACATTGGCAAGTTCTTTGAGATAATCATCTGCGGCGGTGCCGTTGCCTAAAATTATATGGGAAAAGTCAAATTCTGCCAATAGTTTTTTTACGATAGCAGAAAATTCTTCGGTCAAAACTGTTTGCAAAAACAAAGGCGCGCCTTCAACATCGACCACGGCTAAGCCGCATTTCTTCCGTCCCGGGTCTATCGCCAAAATTAGTATGTTAGCGTTCATGACACAGGGGTTATTTGCAAAGTTATTTGCAGCGGCCCTAGTGTGTGTATATCCTGGCCCGCTTCCGCCGTTATATCAAAAGCGCCTGTCGTTTTGCTTATTTTTTCCATGACTTCCATCATATACGGCATTTCCACATTGCCGACATTACCGGTGATCGGGTCCGGCAACAGGCCGTCCGCCACCGCTTTGGCGTTGAGGCGAGAGAGGAAGGATACCAGTATGGCTTCGGCCGCCCGTTTATCGACATGGGCAGGCACTCTTTCCGTATAGATATTTTGCCGGTTCTTATAAATTAGTTTATTGGGATAAAGAGCAAATACGGTTACCACCGGTTCGCCGACCAGAATATTGCCGGCCGCCTGCAACCTTACCGCCATCGGCCCCTGTCCCTTCATCAACGTTACCGCCGCATCGCTAAAACTTTGCCGCGGCATTATCAGGACTTGCGTCTCTTTATTCTCAAGGCCTAGCCGGTTTACCATGTAGCTGTTGGCAAAGGAAAAGAAATCTTCCAGGGATTTCACTGTCGTTTTCTCATCCTGCCCCGCGCGCAGCACACCGGAATAAATCACCTGCCCGGAACGGAAAGCTACCTGGCCTTCGCGCATTTCCACAAGCCCCTGGCGTAATTTTCTTGTAGTTTCTTCCAGGTTTTTCACCTCGGCCTGCAGTTGGTCCCGCAAGGCCACCAGCCGCTCGCTCTCCGCGCGCGACTGGCTAAGCTCGGCGTCGGCACGGGCTTTCGCCGCTTCCACTTCTACGAGCAACGCTTTTATCCTATCGCGCTCGGCGTTATTTTTTGCTATTTCTGCGTCCAGCTCCGCCATTTGCTTGTGGGCGGCTTCCAGTTCCTTGCTTTTTTCCGCGACGCTTGCCGACATATTTTTCAGGTTAGCCTGCAGTTTATCCATGCCAAAAAGAGCTGTGCGTACATTGTCCGAAGCCACGGCCAGCGCGCCAAGCGTCAGGGCAGCGATAAAAACACCGCTGACCACTGTCATCAGTGTAGAAGTATGGCGCGGACGCAAGCCAAACACGCTAAGGCGACGCTTGCCCAGTTTATAGCCCAAACTATCGCCGATAAAAGCTATCAGCCCACCCATTACCGCCAGGGCCAAAATGAGTTGCAAGCCGAACATTAAGCCCCAGCCCCTTTCACTTACCTAGTTTTTTGATCAAAAACGCCCCCGTTATAAGGCCCAAAACATCCGGGGTCAGGGCCGCGATAAGCGGCGGCATGGCGTCGCCTTTGCCGAGAGTCATGGTAAAAGTCATCACAGCGTAATATATAAAAATAATAATAATGCTCAGGCCAAGGCCGATAGACGAGCTGGAACGCTGGGGCTGCAAGCCCAGCGGAGTGCCTATAAAGGCAAAAATGACCGAAGCCAAGGGGATGGTAAACCGCTGGTACATCTCCAGTTTGTACTTTGCCACAGAAACATACTGGTGCTCAAGCGCCCTTATATGTTCGCGCAATTCTTTTATAGACATCTCGTCCGGGTCTTTTTGCTCCCTGGCCACACGGCTGGGCGGCATTTTCACCGGCAAGACCTGTTCTTTGAATTGTGCGCTGCGGCTCAACCCCTCGCCGCCTGACAAGTCATAAATAACCCCATTATATAATATCCACGTTCCGTGGTTCCACACGGCTTTTTCAGCATTCTGCACATGCACGAGTACGCCTTTACTGAACTCTTCTATAGTTACGCCGTACATCACGCCTTCTTTTTCGTCAAAACGCCTGGCGTAAGTCAAGCGCTCAATATCCGCACCGCTGACATCTTTTATAACTATGTGCTCCTGTGACCGCGGACGGGAATTTTTCTGTACTTCATAATAAAGTATCTGATTGTAGGCGACTTTAGATACCGGCACCACTTTCTCGGCAAAAATCATGGAAAAAACACTCACACAAAAAGCTACGGCAAATACCGGGGCTACCATGCGGTAAAAACTTATCCCGCCGCATTTCATGGCCGTTATCTCGCTCGAGCCGGACAAACGCCCAAAAGCCAGCAGCGACGCCAGCAGCATGGACATCGGAAAAGTATAGTTTATTATTTCCGGCAGACTGAGAAAAAATAGCTTGATTATCGCCGTATAAGAAGGGCTGAAGGTGGTCAGAATTTTGACCAGCCTAAACAATACGCCGCTGGCGATAAAAATGCTGGAAAAGGCGCACACGCCAAAAATAAACGGCCCCAATAACTCTTTTAATATATAACGGTCAAGAATGCGCATCATGCGTCCCCGTTCACAAAGAAAAATTTTCGCCCAGGTAAAATTTCCTGGCGATTTCACTTTCAGCGATGGTATCGCGGTCTCCCGAAACCAAAATCTCGCCATTATTTAGTATATAGGCTTGGTCCACTATGCGCAAGGTCTCCCGTACATTGTGGTCTGTTATAAGTATGCCGATGCCGCGTTGCGCCAGGTGGGCGACCAGTCGCTGGATGTCCGCCACAGCTATCGGGTCGATACCGGCAAACGGCTCGTCTAAAAGTATAAAGGACGGGTCTGTCGCTAAAGAACGGGCTATCTCTACCCGGCGACGCTCGCCGCCCGACAGCTCCGTACCCCGCCGCTTGCGGACATGGCCGACATTAAATTCACTGATGAGCGCCTCCATTTTGTCCTGGCGCTCTTGCGGCAAGGCCGGCGTCAGTTCCAAAATAGACATAATGTTTTCTTCCACAGTAAGCTTGCGGAAAATAGACGCCTCCTGCGGCAGGTAACCAATGCCCGAACGCGCCCTCTCGTGCATGGGCAGATGCGTCACATCGCGCCCGTCTACCGTCACAGTGCCGTAGTCAGGCTTTTCTAAGCCGACTATCATATAAAAAGTAGTGGTTTTACCCGCCCCGTTAGGACCCAGCAGGCCGACGATCGTCCCTTGCTGCACAGTTATGCTGACATGGTTGACTACCGTGCGGCCCTTATATGCTTTTACCAAATCTTTTGTTTGTATGTACATATACTTTTCCCTATCTTATCACGGTTTTCCGGGCGGCTGCCATACCGGCCGTTCTTGCGGCTTTTCTACATATTGTCCAGGTGTTTTTCCGTCTTCCTTGTCAGTTCCTTTAGCGCCGCCTTTTTCTTCGGGTCCCGGGCCGCCTTTAGGCGGCTCGTCTTTAGGCACTATCACCATCTTCACGTTGCCCTTAGCCTCGCTCTGGCTGCTGTCGCTTTTTATCGTGAGAACATTGCCGGCAATCCTGTTGCCGTCCTGGATAGCCCAGGCATTACCTGTCAATACGATGTCGCCCGGTTTTTCCTTGGTACCTGACGTATATACCGCTTTATCCCCGGCCGCCGTCAATTTACGCGGCGGACTAGATATTTCTACATTGCGTTCGGCTACGGCCACGCCTTTTTTCATATCGTAGTTCATGTACACTGCCGTCAGCACACTGCCGTCAGACTGTACCAGTTTTGCCCAGCCGCCGGACGTCTCCACAAATTCCCGGTCGGCCCAGTAGTCGAGCCGGTAAGCCGAAAGAGAATCACCCGCTTTGTTTACATGAGCCGAGCCTTCCGCCGCCACATGGTTGCGGCTCAATATCCAAAGCTTGTCGGCGCTCAAAGTCGTCGTTCCTTTTTGCGCGGTCACGCCGCCGGCAAGCCAACCCTGGTCGGTCTTTACATTGTACTGCGCACTCGCCCCTCTGGCCTCGCCGTCTTCTTGGGTAATAACGACATTACCATTGGCTGTGCTTATCCCCGTGCTGGAATCATACTCTATCACATCCGCCTTTATGGCTACGGGTTGTTGCTGGGCCGAAACCTCAACGCAAAAAAGGCTCGCTATGCAAATCAAACATACTACCAGTTTCTTATTCATTGTTGCCCTCCCCGTTGAACCATGCCATTGCCGGTTATTTTCATTTTTATCAATTCGCGGTCTGTTTCTATTTTGTCACCGCTGGCTTCAAACCTGTCATTTTTTATTTCCACTTTGCCTGTAGCCACAATACTGTTGCCGGCCGGCGCCCAGGTTATTTCCTCGCATTTTAGCGTCCCGCCGCCCGAATACACTGCCAGGACATCCCCTTTAAGCTGTACTTCCTTGGTCGTCATATTGTAAATGCCGCCCTTGGCCTTGACATCTACAACCGTACCGTCAGCGCGGTAAAGTTTTCCTTTGACCCCGGTCAAAATATTGATGTTTTTGCCGGAGTCCACTTCCACCTGATCAGCCGCCAGTTCCCAACTGCGCTTGCCGTCTTTATCCTCTGAAAAATTGGCGTTTTTTATGATAGCGTTCGGCAGCTGTGTGGCTACACTTTTGAAAGTTATCAAGTCGCCGCCATAAATGAGCCAATACATGATCCCTGCCAATACGGCAGCTGACAGCAAGAAATATTTGTATTTTTTTATCATATTTCCTTCTCCCCTTCCGGCGGATTGTAGGGAGTATTCCAGCGTTTTTGGAACCACAGCCAATTGTCCGGATGCTTTTTGATAACTTCTTCGACTATCTCTGTCATGCGCTTGGTGCAGTTGTACATATCAAGTTCTTCATTGCCGGTATCTTCATAATGAAAGGAATCGTAAACAATAGTGCTGTGGCCACCGTCCGGCCTTCTCACAATAAAAATGGGCACAATGGGCGCCTTGAATTTTTTGGCAAAAAATGCCGGCCCTAACGGAGTTGACGCCATTTTTCCCAGGAAAGGCAAAAATATACCGTCATAGCCGCCGTCCTGGTCGGCGATAAAGCCCAGCATCTTTCCGGCTTTCATCGCCCGCGCCGCAATAATGATCTCGTTGGTTCCGCGCGCAAACAGTTCCATGCCGGCCCCGGAGCGGAGCTCTTGCAATATCCTGTTTACACTTTCATTAGGCTGCTTTTTTATAAAACTGGTCAAAGGATAGCCGTACATAGCGAGCGCCGCTCCCAACCATTCCCAGTTGTCGAGGTGCACGGCCAGCACGACCACTCCCTTACCTTCTTTTACCGCACCCCATAAAACGTCTTCTCTTTCTATATGCACATATTTCCTGATGTTTTTCTTGTTTAGCCGCGGCATGTACAGTATCTCCATAAGGGTCATGCCAATATTACGGCACATAGCGCGGGTTATCTCATCAGCCCGCTCCTCCGTCACCTCAAGGCGTTCCCTGATAGTAGCGCGGGCGCGGTCTACCTGCTTTTTTGCCGCTTTATAATAAATATTGCCAAGCTTTTTCCCCAGCCAGAGTATCGTGCTGTAGGGTAATAAGCATGCTATTTTTATCAGCAGTTTAAAAAAGTAATACTGCATTACTGACCGCCACACCCTTTTTTTCTATAAGAATCCACTGCCTCTGCCCACTTGTCCTGCGCACGCAAAATGCATTCTATTATTTCGCGCACGGCTCCTTTGCCGCCCGGTAAAGAAGCCACATAATGGACAGATTCTTTTACTTCCGCCACAGCATCCGCGGGGGCCGCGGCAAACCCGGCTAAAGCAAGCACCGGCAGGTCATTGAGGTCGTCGCCGACATATGCCACCTGTTCCAAGCCCAAGCTTAACCTCGCGCACAGTTCTTGCAATACATGCCCTTTGTCTTCCACTCCCTGAAAAAGATGCTCTATCTTAAGCTCGGCTGCTCTTTTTTCTAAAATAGCGCCGCTTTTCCTGCCTGTAATGATGGCAAACAGCAACCCTGCCCTGCGAGCGGCCGTAATGCCCAAGCCGTCTTTTGCATTAAAGCGCTTGCCTATTTCGCCATTTTCGCCGATAAATACACTGCCGTCCGTCAAAGTGCCGTCCACGTCCAAAACCAGGAGGCGCACTTTTTTGGCCCGTGTTATGTTATCCATTATACCACTCCCTGGCGCACTAGGTCGGTCATATGTAAAAGACCTACTATTTTTCTATCTTCATCCACTACCGGCAAAACGGTTATCGGACGCGGCTTGTTGCTCTCCATTATGTGCAGGGCCTCGGCCGCCAGTTTTTCCGGCGTTATCGTCTTGGCCGTCAGCGTCATAGTTTCTTTTACCGGCCGGTCTAAAAACTCATAACCACGTTCCAAACCGCGGCGGACATCGCCGTCGGTAAGTATCCCGGCCATGCGGCCAGCGTCGTCAACTACGCTCACCGCGCCCAATCCTTTGTCGGTAATGACAAACAGCGCTTCGCGTACCGTCTTGTCTTCTCCCACCAGCGGACAGTCTGCGCCTTGGTGCATCACGTCTTTAACCGTCAACAGCAGCTTGCGCCCCAGAGAACCGCCCGGGTGGAAAACCGCGAAATCGTCGGCGGAAAATTTACGTAGCGCCTGCAAGGATATCGCCAGGGCGTCGCCATAAGCCAGCGCCGCAGTAGTGCTTGCCGTCGGCGCAAGGCCTAACGGACAGGCTTCTTTATCGACGCCGGCGTCTAAAAATATGTCGGCCGTTTTCGCCAAGGTAGACTGTTTAGCGCCGCAAAGAGCGATAAGTTTTGCCCCGATGCGCCTTATGGACGGCAGTATCTGCAAAAGCTCCGCTGTTTCACCGCTGTTGGAAAGAGCGACCACCACATCGCCTTCTGTGACCATCCCAAGGTCGCCATGCACCCCTTCAGCCGGATGCAGGAAAAAAGACGGCGTGCCGGTGCTGGCCAAAGTCGCGGCAATCTTCCTGCCTACTAAGCCCGACTTGCCCATACCTGTTATGACTACCCGGCCTTTACAGTCCAATATAAGTCTGAGCGCCGCTTCAAACTCTTTTCCCAAACGCGGGATGAGGGCAAGTATAGCCTGCGCTTCTATCTCAAGAACTTCCTTAGCTGTCTCTAACATGTTCCCTCCCCTGTCACTTCAGGCCGCGACGCCGCAAAACGGCGTCGATATCCAAAACATCGCGCAAAAGGTCTTCCAACATATCGAGGCGTACCATATTCGGCCCGTCGGAAAGGGCTTCTTCCGGGTTGTCATGCACTTCCAGGAATAATGCGTCTATGCCTGCCGCCGCCGCCGCCCGCGCCATACATGGCACAAACTGGCTCTGCCCGCCGGACGTCGTACCCTGGCCGCCTGGCGTTTGCACACTATGGGTAGCGTCCATCACTACCGGATAGCCTAAAGAACGCATGATCGGCAAAGAACGCATATCTGTCACCAGGGTATTATAACCAAAACTGGCGCCGCGCTCTGTAAGCATTATATTATCATTGCCGGTCTCGAGGATTTTCGCTATGACATTTTTCATATCCCAGGGCGCAAGGAACTGCCCTTTTTTTACATTGACCACCCGGCCGGTCACGGCCGCCGCATTAATAAGGTCGGTCTGGCGGCACAAAAATGCCGGTATCTGCAAAATATCCAAAACCTCAGCCGCAGGCGCCGCCTGCCCGGTCTCGTGGATATCGCTCACAGCCGGAACGCCCAGCGCCTCTTTTATCCGCGCGATCTCTTTGAGACCCTCCGCCAAACCCGGCCCGCGGAAAGAAGAAAAAGAGGACCTGTTGGCCTTGTCGAATGACGCCTTAAAAACATACGGCATCCCCAGCCTACCGGTTATGGCTTTTATTTCCCTGCCGATAGACAAAGTGCGCTCATAGCCTTCCAGCACGCAGGGGCCGGCTATCAACAACAGAGGGTTGTTGCCGCCTACTTTATAATTTCCTATATCGATGGTTTTCATACGCACCCCCAAAAATGATTATTTGTTGCATGACTCTGCAAACAGTTTGTTGGCATGCGCCAAATCTTCAGGCGTATCGACGCCCACGCAGAAAAAATCCGCGGCGATGACTTTGATTTTATAACCGTTCTCCAATGCCCGCAATTGCTCAAGGCATTCCGTTTGCTCCAGCTCCGTCTGCGGCATTTGCGCAAACTCAAGCAGGAAATCGCGCCGGTAAGCATATATGCCCAAATGTTTAAAGGAAGAGAATTTTTCGCCCCGCACACGCGGATAAGGCAGCATGGAGCGGGAAAAATAGAGCGCATAGCCGTTTTTATCTGTTACTACTTTTACCGCCGCCGGGTTAGCAAACTCATCTTCTTTTAACGGTATTTTTACTGTGGCCATTTTAAGCTGCGGCTCATCAAGCAGCGCCGCCGCCAATTGATCGATGATCTCCGGCGGGATGAAAGGCTCGTCGCCCTGCACATTTATGATGATATCGGCGTCGGGATATTTCCTGGCGACTTCAGCCAGGCGGTCTGTACCGCTTGGATGGTCAGGGGATGTAAGCAAAGCTTTGCCGCCAAAAGCTGAAACCGCTCCCACAACACGCTCGTCATCTGTAGCGACCAGGACTTCCCTGCTCAGGCGCGACTTTGCCGCCTGCTCGCACACATGCTGTATCATCGGCTTGCCGCCAATGAGGGCCAGCGGTTTTCCCGGCAGACGGGTAGAGGCATAACGCGCCGGTATCACACAAAGCACTTTTACTTCAGCCATCCCTTCGCCCCCCTGTCATCGCCTGGCGCAACACTTCCTCAAACTGTCCGTCATTGTCTTTCATCTTTACTTCTATGCAAAGTACATAAAGCGGGCAAGCCCGTTCCAGGTAAATAAATTCCGTCGGTATCTTTACCGCGTCTTTTTCCGTGATGATGATAGCATGTACATTTTTTTCTAAAGCCCTCTCCAGAACATACTGCATCTCACTCATACAGTAGTCATGATGGTCGGGGTAACGGATGGTTTCCACCAGGTCTATGCCGATATCGGACAACGACTGCTCGAAAGAAGCCGGGTTGCCGATAGCGGAAAAAGCCAGGACGGATTTGCCGTCCATTTCCTGCAAAGGCAAAGGACTGGCGCCGGTGCCTTTGTACCACTCGGCGATTTCCATAAAATGCTTGGGAAAATGCACGCTTTCAAAAACCAGAGCGTCCGGGTTGTTCTTTTTCAGGATATTGCGCACGTATTTATGCGAGTATTCCGGCGACTGGTCTGTTTTAGTTAATATAAACATATTCGCCCGGTCAAGGTGCTTGAGCGGCTCACGCAAAGTACCGCGCGGCAACAGGCAGCTGTTGCCGAACATGTTGAGCGTGTCCACCAGGACTACGTCCAAATCGCGGGCCAGTTGCCAATGCTGATAGCCGTCGTCCATGATTATGACATCGACATCCATATTGCTGGCCACATACTCACCGCTTATAGCGCGGTCTTTACCGATTACTATAGGTATGCCCGGCATTTGCTTGGCCAAAAGGTAAGCTTCATCGCCCGCCTCAAAGGCCGTCATGTAGATCTTTTTACCGTCAGAGACGACGCCTACCGGCTTGTCCCAATGCGCGCGGTAACCGCGGTTCAAAACGACCACTTTGTAGCCCATATCGCGCAGCATAGTCGCCATAGTACGGGCGGTCGGGGTTTTGCCCGTGCCGCCGAGCGTGATATTGCCGAGGCTGATGACTTTACAGGGCAGACGGCTCTGGCTGAACACGCCTATGTTGTACATTATCAGCTTTATCTTGAGGCCGCCTTCGTACAGCAGGGAAAAGATACTGAGGCAGGCCAGCGCGACCATATCCCAGCCGTTTTTAACATTGCCGTGGATAAGTTTATACAGATGGAGCTCTGTGCGGCGGCTGAACTTTCTTTCTTCCGCCGAAGCCCAGTCGGTTATCTCGTAAGTACGCGGCAAGTTCCGCACTACCGGACCGGCCAGCATCTCCTTGAGATAATTTATACTGCTGGAGGCCGCGCCGCGATTTTCTTTTATTATAGCGTAAGAAGCCTCGCCCATCTTCTGGCGCAGGCTGTCGTCAGACAATATCTGCAAAAGCTTTTCCGCCAGTTCGCCTTCGCTGCGTACGGTAGCGCAGGCGCCCCGGTTGACGAGCAGCGAGTAGGAATCCTTGAAGTTAAACATATTGGGGCCGACTATTATCGGTTTGCCGTGAGCGGCCGGCTCAAGGACATTGTGCCCGCCGTGGGGTATAAGGCTGCCGCCTACGTACACCACGTCGCCCACTGCGTAAATACGGCCGAGTTCGCCGATAGTGTCGATAAGCACCACCGGATGACGGTCGCGTTTATCCGCCTCTTGTTTTAAAAGCTCCGAGCGTTTGGCGCAAACAAGACCTTCGCCTCTGGCCAAACTTTGTATCTCGTTTAACCGCCCAGGTTTTCTGGGCGCTATGACCAGGCAGGCCTCAGGAAAATCTTTGCGCACAAGAGAAAACGCCGACAACAGGGCTTTTTCTTCCCCCGGATGGGTACTTCCCGCCACTATGATCGGTCCTTTACCTTTTATGCCCAGTTCATCGAGAAAACGCAGACGGTCTTCTTCCGTGACTTCGGCATAAGTCTGGTCAAACTTGGTGTTGCCGGTAACGACGACTTTGGCCGGGTCTGCCCCCAGCCGCATGATATATTCGGCATCAAGTGCAGATTGCATGCAAAAACGCCCTACGCTGCCCAACATGTCGGAAAGTATGCCATAAAGGTACTTATAAGTTTTGACGCTTTTATCGCTTATACGGCCATTGACCATCATAATGGGTATGCCGCGCCGGCTGATGTCTAAAAGAAAGTTCGGCCACAACTCGGTTTCTACCGGCATGAAGATACGTGGGCGGATGCGCTCCACCACCAGATTAGTCACAGCCGGCAGATCGAGAGGGAAAAATATGACCGCATTGGCCTCTGGGATGATCTGTTTAGCCATAGTATAGCCGCCGGTAGTTACCGCCGACACTAGTATAGGCACATCGGGAAAAGCTTTTCTTATCTCTTTCACCAACGGGCTGGTAGCCACGATTTCACCGACTGAAGCGCCGTGTATCCAAATAGCGTTGCGCAAAGCCACGCCAGCTATCTCGTGCTCGCAGAAAAAGCCCATACTCTGGCGGAAACGGCGCGGAAAGCCTTTTTCTTTCAGAGACCGGTAGCAATATATGGGTATGACACAGAAAAAGAAGACAAAGACCAGTAAAATATCATAAATTACATATAGCATTTATCGGCTCCATTTCCCATGTCTTTTTCCCGAAACTGCGCTTGGTAAAGCTTGGCGTATAAGCCGTCATACGCCAAGAGGCTTTCGTGCGTGCCTTTTTCCGCCAACCGCCCTTTATCCAGCACTAAAATCAGATCCGCGCGCTGTATAGTGGACAGGCGGTGCGCTATTACAAAAGAAGTCCTGCCGACCAGCAGCCGGTCGAGGGCTTCCTGCACGATTTTTTCGCTTTCCGTATCAAGAGCAGACGTCGCCTCGTCCAAAACCAGGATGCGCGGATCTTTCAAAAGCGCGCGGGCAATGGATATCCTCTGGCGTTGGCCGCCGGAAAGGTTTGCCCCCCGGTCGCCCAGCATAGTGTCATAACCGTTTGGCAGTTCGGTGATGAAATTATCGGCATTGGCCGAACGCGCGGCCGTGATAACTTCTTCGCGGCTAGCGTCCAGCCGCCCGTAAAGGATATTGTCATAAACACTGCCGTTGAACAGCATAGTTTCCTGCGGCACGATACCTATCTGCCCGCGCAAAGAGGCCATGGTCACATCATTTATATCTATCCCGTCGATCATTATCCTGCCGCCGGTCGCTTCATAAAAACGCGATAGGAGATTGGACACCGTGGTTTTGCCGGCGCCGCTCGGGCCTACTATAGCTACTAGCTGTCCGGCCTCCGCTTTAAAGTCCAGGCCATTCAATACCGGCTCGCCCGGGTTATAAGAAAAATCCACCTGATCAAAAATGACCTCGCCTTTGACAGGCGGTAACTCAATAGCGCCAGGCTTATCGACGACATCCACCGGCATGTCCAAAATGCTGAACACGCGCTGCGCGGCGGCCATAGCCCTTTGTATATCGGCAAAGACCCGCGTCAGCCGTTTGATCGGATTGGAAATATTAACAGCGTAAATCAAAAAAGCGATAAGCGAACCTGCTGTTGTGCGCCCATCTATGACTTCCCGCCCGCCATACCAGATTATCGCGGTAACGCCAAGCGCTGCGGTAAATTCTATCACCGGCGATAATATTGCGCTCAATTGGGCGTTTTTCATATTGGCCCGGAAATTGAGCATATTTTCCTTGTCAAATTTTTCTATTTCATACTCTTCACGCACAAAAGACTTTACTACCCGCGCGGAAGAAATCGTCTCCTGCAAGACCGAGGTTATATCCGCGGTACACTCTTGGATGCGATGCCCGGAAGCTCGGAGTTTCTTTCCGAAAACATTTATTATGTATAAAACAACCGGAAAAGTGGCGAAGGTAAATAATGTGAGTTTCCAGTCCAGCCATACCATAGCCGCGATAGAACCCACAAGAACTACTCCCTCGGTAAAAAGGTCTATGACGCTTTGGATGAGCGCCCCTTGCAAAGCGGCGACATCGTTGGTCACATAGCTCATTATCGTACCGGTTTTGTTTTTTTCGTAAAAAGACAGGCCCAGTTCATTAAGTTTACGGTAAACTTGCGCCCGTAGGTCGATTATCACCCGTTGCCCGGCATAAGCCATCAAATAGCTCTGACCGAAAAAAAACAGCCCCCGGGCAAAAAATACGGCGACGATGCCCAACGCTATGATATTGAGCATCATGGAGTCACGGGCCGCCAGTACCTTGTCTATTATTTCCCGCACTATCCAGGGAACATACAGATTTCCCGCCGTAGCCATCATGGTGCAGAACATAGCGAAAAACAGCTTTGGAGCATAAGGTTTTATATATTTAAACAACCGTATATATTGATTCATCAGACCTCTCCACTTCAGCCATTCCCAGCCATATCAAGCGCCAGCGCGGCCACCCTTCTGACCGCCCCCGGCTCGCCCAGCCGTTTTTTCATAAACTCCAAATCAGCGGCAATACACGGCCGGTTATCTTCTTTAAGCATATCAAGAGCCGCTTGCGCTATATTTTCCGGCGTCGCCTCTTCCTGCAAAAGTTCCGGCAGGATGCGGCGACCGGCAACGATATTCGGCAAGCCGATGTCAGGTATTTTGACAAGTTTCCTGGCAATGAACGCTGTCACAGGCGACGTTTTATAAACTATCACCGACGGCAGCCCGCACAGCGCGGCTTCTAAAGTGACCGTGCCGCTTGTAGCCAATGCGATGTCAGATATATTCATTATATCATAATTGCGCCCTGTAACAACATGCACCGGCACAGCGGCCTCAGACAAATATTTATGTAAAAGAGGCTCGGGTATGGTCGATGCTCGCGGCAAAATGAACCTGCACTCAGGCCTTTTTTCCGCCATTATCGCGGCGGCGCCCAAGATAGGCGGCAACAAACGCTCTATCTCTTGCAGCCTGCTGCCCGGCAACAGCATAACCGTTTTTTCCCCGGGCTGTTTGTTTATCAAACATTCAGCTTCTTCTCTCGACAATGAAGGATGAACTATATCAAGGAGCGGATGCCCGACAAACTCCACGTCAGCCCCCGCTGCCTGGTAAACATCCCGCTCAAAAGGAAATATGGCGGCTATCTTGGTCACAATTTTGGCGACATCTTTAGCCCGCCCCTTACGCCAGGCCCAGGCCGACGGACTGATAAACGAGAGGACGGGGATGCCTTTGGCGCGCGCTAGCTTCGCCAGGCGCATATTAAAGTCAGGATAGTCTATCACGATCAGGCACGAGGGGCGCCTTTCGTCCATCAACTTACCTAGATCGTCCCGCAATTTAAAAAGTGACGGCAGCTTGCGCAAAACTTCAACAAGCCCCATCACGCCGTGTTCTTTTATATCAAATAAAACTTCGCCGCCGGCGGCACGTAGCGCGTCGCCGCCCATGCCAAAAACTTTTATGTTTTTATCCAGCTTAAAGAGCTCCGCTGTCAGAGCTCCGGCATGCAGGTCGCCGGAAGCCTCCCCGGCAGATATCATGATTTGCCGCATCTTTTTCCTCCTCTAGCGAACGACTACTGCTATGCTTTTTTCATCAGCCAGAGCCAGCGCCTCTTCCCTTTGCACAAACAAGGTGCGCCCCGCTTCCATAACTATAGCGGAAGCCCCTGCCTCAACCATTGATTTTATAGTATCAAGACCAACGCTCGGCACATCAAACCGCTGATCCTGTTGCGGTTTTGCTGCTTTAGCGACTACAACTCCCTGGCCGCCCAGCTCACCGCCCCGTTTGATGCAGGCGTCAGTGCCCTCTATAGCCTCTACAGCCATGACGGCCTGGTTTTTGACAACCACCGTCTGACCTATATCCAGCCGTCCTATTTCTTTGGCCATGTCAAGGCCATATAGGATATCTTTTTCTTCCCGTTCATCAGGAGCGCGTTTTGACAACTGTCCTACCGGCGGCAGCATAATTTTTATCATTTCCGTCTGATCCATAACCGTTATACCGTCCTTTGCCAATTCAGCCACGATTGCCAGCATTATAGTGTCGTCATTGCGGTTGGGCAGGGAAAACAATACCTTCATAGCGCGAAAATCCAAAGCAAAACCTTTGTATAGTACTTCTTTGGTGACTTTGCCCAGCATAGTGACAAGTTTTATGTCGCACTTTTGCAATGTCTTGATTATTTTATCGATCTTGCCGGCGCTTATTTCATAGTATTCGTCCACACAGTCCTTAAGGCAAGCCTCAACTGTCGGCAAAAGCGCTATAGCGGTAACATGAAAGCCCCTGCCGCGAGCGGCACGGGCAAAATCGACCGGTAAAAAGCCTTTCCCAGCCAATAAACCAATTTTCTCCTGCATACTCTACCCCTAATCAGTCTTCTTTTCTGGTACGGCAGATGCCGCGCTCCACATTGCGCAAAAAACGCAAAAGATGCTCTATCTCTTCGCTTGTTTGCAGTTCCTGTTCCATCTCTGCTATCGCTTGCTCCAAAGAAAGCCCAGAACGATATATGAGCTTATAAGCCTTTTTCAGGTCGCTCCTCACTTGCGGAGAAATGCCGGCACGGGCAAGCCCAACGCTGTTTAACCCGATGACAAAGGAGGGATTACCATCGGCGATGACAAAAGGCAAAACATCCTGCGTTACTTTTGCCATACCGCCGATCATAGCGTTGCGGCCTATTTTAACAAACTGATGCACGCCGGTCAGTCCGCCGATAACGGCGCGGTCTTCGACTTCCACATGCCCGGCCAATCCGGCGCAGTTGGACATGATGACATTGTTGCCAACTATGCAATTGTGCGCGACGTGAGTTCCGGCCATCATCAGTACATTGTTGCCGATGCGCGTTTCGTTTCCTTCGCCGGTCGCCCGGTTTACTGTAGCGCATTCTCTTATTTTCACATTATCGCCAATAATTACATAACTCTTTTCGCCGACAAATTTTAAATCTTGCGGTTCGCCGCCGATGACGCAACCAGGATAAAAGACGCAATTTTTACCGACAGATGTCCAGCCTTCTAGCACGGCATGGGCGCCCACCTTAGTACCGCTATCTATGCTGACGTTCTCTCCTATAACCGCATATGGCCCGATTTCAACATCTTTGGCTATTTTTGCGCCAGGATAGATGACAGCTGTTTCGTGTATTTTCCTCAAAGGAACCACTACTGAATCGTTTTTCATTGGTAGCCTCCCGCTGTTAAAGCTTTAAATAAACTATTAACTATATAATCGGCAGTAATAATGTTTTATTGCTGGCAAAATTAAAGCATTTAGGCGGATAAGAGATTATATATGGCTAAAAAATGAAAATACATATCATATTTTAGCTGTTTGTTCATTTTTTCGCTTCTTTGCTTACCATGGCAAACATAAATTCACCTTCGGCTACCAGTTCCGAGCCGACATGGGCAACAGAACCTATCTTACCCATATTGCCTTTAATTTTAAGAATGGTCGATTCCATGAGAACCTGGTCGCCGGGAACTACCGGCCTGCGGAACTTTACTTTGTCTATGCCGGTAAATAATGCCAATTTGCCCCGGTGCTCTTCCGGATATAAAAGGGTGACCCCGCCTACCTGCGCCATTGCTTCTACTAAAAGAACCCCGGGCATTATCGGCTGGTCAGGAAAATGGCCGTGAAATTGTATTTCGTTGAAAGTAATATTTTTTATGCCTAAGCCGCGCTTCATAGGCTCTAACTCCAAAATGCGGTCAATAAGCAAAAACGGGTATCTGTGTGGCAATATTTCCTGGATTTCAAGGATATTTAAACTTAACATGAGCCGCTCTCTCCTTTTTTCGCATATTCAGCTATTTTTTTAGCAAGTGCTGTATTCAAGGCATGCCCTGACTTTACCGCTATTATATGGCCGCAAAAACGGCCCGCCAAAAACAGGTCGCCCAGCAGGTCTAAAAGCTTGTGCCGTACCAGCTCGTTGTCAAACCTGAGCGGCGTCAATACTCTTTCTTCGTCATAAACGATAACGTTGTCCGCGCTTCCTCCCAGGCCCAGTCCCATTTTTTTCAGCCCTTCAACTTCGTGCATGAAAGCTATCGTCCTGGCCGGGGCTATTTCTTTGGCAAAGTCGTCTCTACCGGCTTCGATATCAAGATACTGCGAACCCAAAAGAGGATGGTCGTTCAAAGAAAGAAAAGAAAATCTTTGCCCGGCATAAGGCACGGCGACGATGTACCTGTCCCCGTCATGTATGGCAAACTCTCTGTCTATATGAAGCACTGCTCTTTCTTTATCCTGCTCCAGTATGCCGGCCTCTTTTATCAGCTCTATAAAAGGCATCGCGCTGCCGTCAGCTACCGGCGGTTCCGGACCGTCAAGCTCTACCTGACAGTTGTCAACTCCTGTGATGTAAAGCGCCGATAAAAGGTGCTCGACAGTAAAAACCTCCCGGCCTTCGTGACAAAGTGTGGTAGCACGCACGGTAGCGCCGACAAAAGCCGCCCGGGCCGGTATAGCAGTACGCTCCGGCAAATCGGCGCGCACAAAAATTATCCCGCTGTCGGGCGGCAATGGTTTCAAGACCACAGTCGCCGGTTTACCGGAATGAAGGCCTATGCCTGTATAGGAAACATCTTTGGCAAGGGTCTTTTGCCTGTAGTTTTTAATATCCAAAATACGCCTCCTTTCTATGTTAAATTTATATTTATCATATCTTAATGCTTCTCTTGCAAGATGCTCGACGCTTTCCAGCGGTTGTGCAGCCAAAACCACATTTCCGGCTGTTTGCGTATTTCGTCTTCCAAATCCTTCATCAAAGCCTGTGTTGCTTGCTGTACGTCCTTTTCCCGGTCATGGGAGCGTTCGACATTTATCGGCGGCCGGAAGACTATGTCCCTCCTGCCGTCAGGATGGGTATACGTCAGCACAAGTACCAGCGGTACCCCTCTCATCCTGGCCAGCGTCGCCGCCCCTTTGGGGCAGGAAGTAGGACGGCCGAAGAAATCCACTGCCACGCCGGCTTCCCCGCCATCCTGATCGGCCAAAAGACCTATGGCATAACCTTGATCAAGCATACGCGCCATCTCCAGGACTCCGGTCTTGTAGGTAACATGCTCGCCCACCATGCTGCGGTATTCATTGATAAAACGGTCCATGCCGAGCTGCTTTTGTTTTTTGGCAACAGCCACGATGGGTATATCATAAAGCGCCAAAGCAGCGCCAAAAAGTTCCCAGTTGTCAAAATGCGCGGTGGCCAGTATTATACCCTTGCCATCTTGGAAGAGATTTTTGAAAGAGTGCAATTGTGGAAAAGAAACTTTCTGCTTTATATTTTCTTTATTCAGAAGGGGAAAACACAACACTTCCACCATCATCGGACCAAATTTCAATACGCTTGCTTTAGCTATACGCCTGGCTTCGGGCTGCTCTAGGGAAAGGCATTCGCGCACCTGACCGGTTGCCAGATCTTTACGCCAGCGGGGCGTCACAAACCAAAATACCTGCCCCAGAAAAATGCCCAACTTTTCCTTTAAAAAATCGGGCAATATGCATACTATCTTACTTATGGCTTTCATCAGATAATATTGCCACATACTAAGCATAAACCTCTTTCCGGCAAAATACTTTAAAATTCCAGTTGTATCCCGCCATAAAAGCGCTCGTCGCGCCAGCCCAAATCAAAGCGCAGGCCGTGCTTTTCCCGTACATAGACACCGTAATTAAAGTGCTGGCCGTCATATTCCATCATAAGGGTAAATACTGGAATAAAGGGAAGTTTTTTGCGCCAGTTTTTATCTAGGCGTATCTGTTTCTCAAGGCCATAAAAAAGGCCGTTGTCCTGGCCGCTCTTTACCCCCAAATGCAGGCGTATGCCCCATGGCGCCTGTTTGCTGGCCACCAGATAATAACTGCGGTCTATTGCGTCAGACAGATCGTCCACACCGACAGCTACCGCCGGTTTTAGCACGCGTTCTTCCAGCAGCGCCACCTTGCCGCTGTAGACATTATATTCTTTGTCATCTAAACGCCAGCGGCTGTAGCCGAGTTCAAAACCCCTGGCTATAGCTATGCTGCCGGCAAAAACATCGTCGCCGGAAAGGTTGAAATAACCGGCCGAACCATGCAATGGCTGCAAAATATAAGCTGTAGGGATACTTACCAGACCGCTCCGCCCTTCAGGAGTGACTGCGCCTTCAGCAGGCAGCGCCAATACGCATAAAAGCAAAAAAATGCACGCGCCGACGCGAAACCGCATGACCATCACCACCTAAAACTTTGCTACAAAATAAAAATAGACAGTTGTATTATACAATAAAAAACCGGCAAATGCACGCGTGCATTTGCCGGACATATGCAATACTTCATTCACCCTTGCCTTCAAGATGTTCCAACTTTAATTCCAGCTCGCCCAAACGCCTGAGTATATCAGGCAACTTTCTCTGCAAAGCTTCCTGTTTCAGCCACTCTTTATGAGGACGCGCAGGAAAACCGGCATAGACAGAATTGCTCGGGACATCGGCGGTAATACCGGAGCGGCCGGCAAACACGCAATTATCACCTATGGTTATATGACCCGATGTAGCTACCTGGCCGGCCATTGTGACATTATTGCCGACTTTTACGCTGCCGGAGATACCCACATGGGCAACCAGAAAGCAGTTCTCGCCAATGATATCGTTGTGCGCGACATGCACAAGGTTGTCTATCTTGGTGCCTTTTCCTACTACCGTGCTGCCGGTAGTCCCACAGTCGACACAGCTATTGCAGCCGATCTCAACATCGTCGCCTATGATGACGTTACCGACCTGCGGCACTTTTTTATGTTTTCCTTCCACAGTAACATAACCAAAACCGTCGCCGCCGACAACACTGCCGCTATGCAGAACCACCCTGTCGCCCAGTTGGCAGCCTTCGTATACAGTCGTGCTGGGATAAAGCAGGCAATCCTTACCTAGTTTTACATCCCTACCCACATAACTGTGCGGGTAAAGGACGCAGCCGTCGCCGATCTCAGCCCCTTCTTCCACTACAGCATACGGCATGATGGCGACATTGCCGCCAATCTTGGCGCCGTGCGCTACCATTGCAGCCGGGTGCACAGTCCTGGATACGTTTATAGGCGGGTTGAACAACTCCAGTACCCGCGCAAACGCCGCCCGCGGGTTGTCCACTACGATCGCCGGTTTGGCAAAGCCTTTTTCGCTTCCTTTAGGCAAAATTACAGCTCCAGCCTTGGATTTTCCTGCTTTGGCAATGTTTGGCGGTACCGCAAAGGTTATTTCACGCTCAGTGGCTTCTTCGATGTTTGTCACACCATAAATATCGGGATTGTTATCGCCCGCCAGCTCGCCGCCGACTAAAGCGGCAAGTTCTTTTAATGTTTTCTTGACCACGAAAGCAGCCTCCCAAATCATTTCATCCTTTTAATGACGTCATCTGTCACATCTACGCCGCCATGCAACACGCTTCCTTTAGCAAGTACGGCTCCCAGTTTTTTCTCTTTGGCTACTTCATCCATAGCTTTATTCAGGCTGGCTTGAAACTCTTCTTCCAGTTTACCGCCAAATGCCTGCATCTCAGCATTATTAGCCTGCTGCTTTTTCGTCAGCTCGTCGCCTTTGAGCGTAGCCTTGTCTTTTTCTTCAGCAGCCTGCATTTCTTTCATTTTATTTTCCATCTGTGTACGCAGATCTTTTACTTTTGGGCTGTCTTGCATCACTTTTTGCATATCCACATAACCAAAAGCCGCATTACGGCCACCACAACCGGCCATAAAAGCAGTCAGCAAAACTACGGCCATGATAAAAACTATTTTTTTTCTCATGCTACACTTAGTCTCCTCTCAAATTACACTACTTGTTATTTGCATCTATCTTTTTAGGCAGCCCCGCTATGACCTCGTCAGTGATATCGGTTGCCTTGATATTCACTCTTACATCGGAAAAGACCACCGTATACTTTTTTTGCGTGGCTATCCGTGCAACCTGGCTTTTTATATCGTCGTAAATCTTGTTGTAAAGTTTATCTGCCAAAAGCTGCTGTTCGACTAATTGCTTATCTATCGCCGCAATACCTTTAGAGAAAGTTTCCGGGATGCCGGCCAGCCTTTCATCAGACGTCCTTTGTCTTTCCCGCCCGCTTGCCGACAACTCATCTCTTAGCTCCTCCGCCCTTTTGCTCAGACGCCGGTTGGCTTCTTCTTCATAGCCTTTCATGGCCGCCTCAAGGAGGATATCGCCTTCCTGGTAAACCGCGTTTATTTTCTGCGCTTTTTCCGCCATTAGAAGCGCCGCTTCAGCTATAAGCTTTTCTTTTTCCGCCTTTATGTCGTCGCGTGAACGGCGCACCGGGTTTATCGACTCTATACGCACTTTGAGATTAAATAGCGGTAGCCGGTATTCTTCTTCTATTGCCGCAACTTTAGAAGACAAAGCGGCATCTATCCGCTCTTTTTCCTGCCGCCGTTGCTTTTCAAGCATTTCTCTTTCCGCCAGCCGGGCTTCAGTCATACGGACAGTGTAATCCGCCTGCATAAAAGTATTGTGCCCCTGTTCGCCTAATTGCTGCATTTTATTTATAAGCGCCGCCTGGCTTTGCGCCATCCGGACATGGCTGTCTTTTAGCCTCAGGGTACTCTCCCTGCTGCTTACGGCGTTTTGCCAGACCGGATACAAAACGTGGGCGGCCATGGCCTTAGAAGTATCGACTATTGCGATATTTTCTGTTTGCCCAGCTTTCTGGCCGGCGCAAGCAACAAGAAAAAAACAAGCCGTGCACAGCAAAATACTGGACAAGAGGCGATATTTCATAACTTACCTCCATAAAGAAGGACTGCTTTCAAGAAAAGAGGCCCGCTTCCGGGCCTCTATAATGGCACTGAAAACCGTTTACTTTTTCTTTGCGCCGCCATAAGCTTTGACGACTTCGTCAGTCAGGTCGGTACCGCCATAAATAATGACCATTTGGTCGACAACCACTGTAATGCCTTTTGCTTCGGCGACCTGTTTGATGGCGGCATCTATTTTATCAATTATCGGCTTTAACAGCTCTTCTCTTTTCTTTTCCAGGCGCTGCTGAAGTTGCATGCCATAACGCTGTTTTTCCTGCGGCTGCATATCTTTGGCTTTTTCGTTGAATTCTTTTTCCAATTGGACATTTTCCGCCTGTAAAGCTTCCATGGCGCCCTTCGTATCCGGATGCATGCCAACAAGTTTTTGCCTGTCTACATACCCTATGGCGGAATTACCCGCAGCCGGAGCGGCAAAACCTATTTGCGTCTGGGTTACTGCTATTCCTACTATGCCAAGCGCAAAAAAGGTTACCACCGCGAGCGCGATAATTTTAACATAACGTTTGTTTTTTGTTTTTTGCATTTTTAGACCTACTTTCTTTTTTAATAAACTAATTATAACAGGACGATTTTCTTCTTTCAAGCAAAACTACAAGTTGCCCACTATCCTGAGGTAATTTTCTTTTTCAGCGCCCAGAACGATTTCCACCGCCAAAAATTCATGGATACGATAACGGAGGGCAAACTCCGGCCTATCTATATGTCCATACTTTTCCGCCCGCAACCGCCAGTTTCTGGCAAAATCATACTCCAACCTCACAATACTTTCATCGTCAGGCAGGCGGTACAAAAAAGACAGTTTGGTGTTGCCCCAGCGGTGTGAAATACCGGGATCGAATTTCCAACTGACATTTTCCGTAAACAGCGACACTTCAACAAAAATCTCGTCTTTCCCAGAAAGCAACCGCCCGGCATGCATCCTGCCGGAAAGGTTGTTGTCATCTCTTCCGATATCAACATATCCCTCTATCCAGACGCGGTATTTGCCGGAGTCGAGCGTTATCGTGACCACACTGCTGACCTTGGGTACAATGTCAACATCTACCGCCAGGTCATAGTTTTTAACTATACGCTCTTTTTCTACTTCTTCTTTAAGTATATTTTCTATTCTTACCTTATGGGCGGCAACAAAATCTACCGGCAAGCCGCGTATTTGGCTGACTCGTTCCTCCAGCCGTTTTCTTGCGTCTAACAAGACCAGGCTGGGCATAGTATCCGATTTTAGCTCAAACCGTACTGCCTGAACATTGTTGCCGACCGGGATAAGTGTGATATCTACCGATACTGTTTCACCGCCGGCCACATCGACCGCCGCTTTGAACTCCGGCAGTTTTTCCGCTACTACGTCACGCACGCGGTCTTTGATTATGGTAGCGGCCCAGTCCACCGAGTCTACCGAGACCCCCTTGAGGGTCTTTTTTATTTCACTACGCAGCGCTCCGATGTCCTCTTCTAGCAAGAGTTGCCAGGAAGCGTCCATACCGGACAGATAAATATTGACCCGTACATCTTTGACCACCGCCGCCCAGGGCGCAACATAGATAGTGGCTGCTACGGCATCCCCTGTTTGCAAGGCTACTCTTTCAGTGCTGTAGCCGGCAAATACCCTGTCGCTTATATCCTGCAACAGACCTTGGTAAGTCGCTTTTCCTTCGGTAACATAATCTACAGATTTGCCAAGCATAATCTGCTGGGCTACTACCTTCATGCTCGAGGCCATCCGCTCCAGCACAGTCTGGTCTGCGGCGCCTGTAACGTCCACCACCTTGACGTCTACGCTCTCCACCTTGGCCGGAGCCGCCCACACGCCGTAGGCGAGAGAGACTACCGCAAAAAAAGCGATTAGCAGCGTGAACATGCTTTTGGTAAATTTTTTTAACATTGCCCACTCCCTCTTAACAAGAGCTCCAGGCTAAATAATCTAGAACTGGCCGCCAAAACTGAAGTGGAAACGCCATTTGTCGCCATAGGCATAATCTACGCGTATCGGGCCAAGCGGCGAGTTTATCCTGAGGCCGACGCCATAACCATACTGGATGTCGCCAAAATTCACGCTTACACCCTTTTCCCAGGCATAACCGGCATCGGTAAACAATACGCCTTGGAAGTTCTTGGCCATCGGAAAGCGGTATTCAGCTGTCCCCAGCACCATTTTATAACCGCGGAAACGGTCGTCCTTATAACCGCGGAGCGTTTCCGAGCCGCCAAGGGCAAACCGCTGGCTGACTGGCATAGTCCCGGTAGCGTAACCGCCCATCAACCTAAAGGCAAGCACTTTATTGCCGCCAATAGGATAGTATTCACGGGCTTCGATGATATATTTGTTAAAATCAAAATCGCCGCCCATAAAACCGGCAAATTCGCCGGAGATCAGGGCATAACTGCCACGGGAAGGATTGTAGATATTATCTCTGGTGTCTACCGCTCGGGCTAGGACTATACTGTTTGTTTTACCGAAGTTGGTAGGTATCTGGTCCGGATGGTCGCGGTAATATTGTGGCTCTTCGCCATCAACCGCGCCCTCATACAAATCATTGCGGAACCTGACCGACAGAGAGTCGGTTATATAGTCATTGGCCGGACGCGCATAGGTAAGTTCAATGCCTTTGCGACGTTTATCATAATAAGCTTTGTCATTACCATCATCATCAAGTTCCTGGTATTCATGCGTCGTATCGTAGATGTTAAAACCAAGGCCGGAACCCTTGCTGTCTATCCAGGGGCGGTAATAGGAAAAATCGTAGTTCTTATTGTCCGCGCCGCCAAATTCCCATCTTATATTGATCTTATCGCCTGTACCGCGGAAGTTTTTGTCGCCCAGCATGATCATGCCGACAAACCCATCCGCTTCGCTATAGCCGGCGCCAATACCGAAAGTCCCTGTAGGCATTTCCACCACAGTTATTTCTACTTCTACGCCGTTAGGGGTACGGCCGGGATTGAGCTTGATATTAACGTCTTCAAAATAACCCAAATTATAAACGCGCTGCATACTGCGACGTCCATCGTTTACATTGAAAGGTTCGCCTTCGTAAAGTTTCAACTCACGCAATATTACATAGTCTTTGGTTTTCTTATTGCCCTTTATTTTAAAACCTTCGACCAGGCCTTCATTGATAACTACTTTTAAAGATCCGTCCGGCTGCATTTTGACGTCGCTTACGCGGGCCAGGATATAGCCGTCGCGGTTATAAGCAGCCTCAATAGCGCGCATGCCTTCACTGAGCCGCTTGCTGTTTATTACCTGGCCGTCCTCGAGGCCGAGCAATCTTTTTAAAAGATTGTCGGAATAAATAGTGCTGCCCGTTATCTCTGTTTTTTGCAGCACGGGATTTTCATTGACGCGGTAGGCCACACGTACTCCTTCGGGAACAAAGGAATACTCGGACTGCACATCGTAAAACCAGCCTGTTTCGTATATAAGCTGCAAATCTTGTTGCACATTGTCCAAAGACAAGGCAGCGCCCGGTTTTACCCGTAAAAGCGGCAGCATTTTGTCCACAGGCACATTTTTATTACCGATAATTTCAACTTTGGTAACTGTTTTACCAACTGCCTGCGCTTCCAGCCCTTTTTGCGCTTCCAGAGCCTGTGCCCTGGCAGCTACGTCAGGCGGCAAAGTCGCCGCCGGATTGTCGGCTTGCTGAGTACTTGGTTGTTGGCTTTGCCCTGGCTGCTGTGCGTTATCTGTAACTACATCGCTGCCGGCAGGTTTTTGCTGGGTAGTTGTTGTACCCCCAGTCTGACCTGGTACTGCTTCTTCCGCCATTGCCGGCGTACATGACGCCATACAAAGAGCGGTCATTCCTATTACCGCGCTTCGCCGCCAATACTTCCTGATCTCCATCTGTGACCCCCTAACAATGAATTGCATCTATTTGCCACGCAAAGTCTGTCCCGCCGTACGCACGAATTGCCTTACTTCGCTTTTATTAAATGCCGACGGGCTTTCTTTTACTGTTTTCCCGCCTTCTTGTGAACGCGAGCTATGATCTTTTGCAGGCGGCAAACTCTTCTCCTGCAAAGGGGCCTCTGCCCTTTGTACTTCATTGGGCGCCGGTTTTTCCGGCAGAGCGCTGCTTTGCTGTTGGGGCAAAGCAGGTATATGTTTAGCAGTGTCTTGTCCCTTGGCCAAATACAAGCCGCCAAAAGATACAGCCACAAAACAGCAGGCAACAGCAACAGCCAAAATATGCCTGCGTTTTTTTTGCCTAAAACCCTCTTTTTCTCTTAATCTTTGCAATTCCGCCTCAGCCAACAAAAGATCCAGCTCACCCCTGATGTCTTTGGCGTCCCGGAAGCTGCCTTCCGCTTTGTCTAGCCAGTTTTTTGCCGACCTTATGCTGCTGCACAAAGCATGTCGTTTGTCCACCATTACTCACCTCATAATACCATAGTCGACAGACAACACAGAATATTGACTTGCAAAAATATGCTTATTTCATTTAAATAACCACTTATAGGCCGTTTAACAGACTTTGTAATGATTATACAGCCAGTTTTCGCCAGCTCTCACCATTTAAGTTCCTGGATAAAACGTGAAAGCATGCCACGGGCCCGCCTTACCCCCTGTCTTTGCAGGCGGTATATATGAGAAGGACTCACTGAGATACTCTCGGCGATATGCGCCGGCGTGAGTTCGTCAATATAGAGGCCGTGCAAAACTTTCTGTTCTTTTTCCGGCAAGCAGCCCAAAACTTGTTTTACTTTGCCGACAAGAAAATTATCTTCCGCCACTTCTTCGGGGCCGGCGCTGCTGTCGGCCAATCTATGCAAAAGAGCGCCATCCTGGGGTGCATTAGTATCAAGACAAAGGTCTTGCTTTACCGAAGACACTGTTTTTAAATAGTCAAGCATACGCCCGCGTATCCGATGTACGGCAAACAGGCTGAACGCCACCCCGCGCGAAACATCAAACCGTTCTACGGCTTCGATCAGGCCGACCATGCCTTCTTGCACCAGTTCCAACAGCAACTCTTCAGGCAAATGGAACGCTGCCGCTGTTTTAAAAACCAGCGGCTGGTAACTGGTGATGAGCCGGGCGCGGGCCTGTTCCCCGCCGGCGGCCATTTGCCGCCATAACGCCTGCTCTTCGCCAAGTTCGAGCATTTTTATTTTTTTCAGTTCTTCCATATAACCTTTTAACATGTGCTCCCCCGACGGTTAAAAAGAGATCCTGTACTCAAGGCCATAGTAAAAATTATTGTCCTGGTCCATCGCGGCGCTAAAACTCATGCGCCGGCTGAAATCATAGCGTGCATTGTAACGTCTCTCGCTATTGTCGAGATTGGATGTATAGCCAATAAGCACCCGGTCGGAAATATATTTACTTACATATATATTGTACTGTTCGCGCTCTTCTTTGCTGGCCGCAGAAGCCCGGGCGCTGTCTATGGTCGTGCCCATGCCGCTATTTATCTGGCCCTGGTAAAGCCTAAACTCATCCAGGCCCCAGGCGTTACGCAAAAAGTTTTCCACGTCGCCAAATATCGTCATTTGCAAGCCGGCGGCCAAAAGAGTCTTCATATCGTCGTCGCTCAGGCTGCTGGCGCCGTCACTGGACGTCCTTGTTTTCAGCGTTATCAAGCGGAAAATCTCCTGCTGCGACAAGGGCGGATTTGATGCAAGTTTTACATCCATTTCCGTGACTGGGCCGTTTATGCGAGCAAATACATCCGTATTACTTACACGGGTCCGCGCAAACAAGTTGATATGCGGCAAAGGAGAACCCGGGGTCGGGAAGCCCGCCGTGGCGTCTTCAATTTTAAATGTAGTGCCAAGGTATTTTATATTGCCGCGGATGACGTTTACATTACCGCCTACATTGGTATAATTCGTACTGCCGGTAATGTGCAAATTTCCCTCTAACAGCATATCATAAAGATATTTATTGTACAACCGTGTATTATTACCCGCTTTTACGGTTACATCAAGACCCAGGTTGGTCGTGCCCTCGCCAAAATCCGGTACCACCGGCAAGTTTATCAGCATATTGTCAAGCGACATATCGCCCTTTATCAGCGGCCGCTTGCCGCCGCGGAAAGTCTGGGGCGATACCTCGAAATTGCAGGTCAAAGGCCCGGTCAGCATTTCCGAAGCGATAGCTAATTTGTCTGTTTTTACCGCCAACCGGTAGTCCATATCGGAAAGACTGCTCAGCCCAAGGCTGCCTTGTGCCGTCACCGTGCCCGTTCCCATGCTGGCGCTGCACTTATTGAGCAGCACCTTGTCGCCACTAAAATTAACGTCTAAAATTATGTGTTCCAAAGGATTGCGCAAATCTTTAAACTTTAGCGTCCCGTCATTGATAACTACATCTCCGTAGAACAACGGTTTTTCTAAAGTCCCTTTGGCATTTACAGTACCTTCTGTTCTACCCAATCCCCACTCCACTCTGCTGCCAAAAAGAGAAGGCACTATAGCGAGATCGGCATTATCCAGCTTCACTGTGACATCCATCTGGCTGTCCGACCGTTTACGGTTTTCTTTTTGCCTGATCAGGTCCACAGGGACGACGCCATACGCGCTCAGCCTGTTGGCATCTTTTTCAATAAACAGCTGGTCGATATGGAAAATATCGTCTTTTACGCTAAACAGTCCATAAAGATTGTCAAATACCACATTGGACATACGCCCGGGCGATATTTGCACAGATGCGGACAACGCCGGATGTTGGGTAGAGCCGCTTAGCTGCATGAGAAAAGACATGTTGCCGCCAAAATCTATCGGATTATCCATAAAAGCTGTCAATAAAGCGGCATTAAGGTTGTTTCCGCCCAGTTCGACATCTATGGCTCCCCTAAAGTCCACAGTGCCCCGACCCGCTATGCGGCCAAGGTTTTGGGTAGCTTCCAATTTGTTGATAGTAAGTTTACCGCGCTGCAAATGCAAATCCACATCCATAATCTGTACAGGGATATCGCGGATATTTGCTTTGGTCACCTGGGCCACAAGACGCATGCCGCTGCGGCCGCGCTGGTTCAATTCCACCGTGCCGTCAAGAGTGCCGCCTACGTCAAAATGTTGGCCTGCTACCGCTAAAAGTGATTTTAAGTCGCCGTTTTTTATCTCCAAAAGTCCCTGGGCAAAACGGGCATTATAGTCTATGCCGGCGTCAAGTTTATATTCTCCCTTACCATGGCGGAAATTTATCCTAAAGTAGTTGTTTGTAAAGCCCTCGCTCCAGGCTTCACCGCTTATATCCGTGATCGTCTGTCCGTTTATATTGACCTGGCTGCCATTTATAGAACCGTTGAATACAGGTTTGTCGATGTTGCCGGACAGGTGGCCCTGCATATTGACCCCGCCGTCTACCTTTACTTCGGTCGGCATCGGCAGATTGTCCAGGCGCATATTATTGCCCTTAAAGTCGAAAGCCAACTTGCCGGCCGGCGTCATATGTCCGTTAAGATCTATATGCATCTGCATTATGGTGATATTAAAATTGTTCAAAGTAAGCCCGTTATCGGAATATACATATTTACCGCTCACTTGCTCTACGTATTGGTCGCGGAAACTGCCTTCCTGCATAGCAATGTGCCCATTATAAACAGGGCTGGCCACAGTACCGCCGATAAGCAAACGGTTGTCGGCGTTGCCGGTTATTTTCTCGCCCGGCGCCAGGAGTGCCGCCAGCGGCTCTATGCGGACAGATTTAGATATTACTTCTACGTCAAGACCAATGCCGGGCTGGGCAAAATTCACCCGGCCATTAGCAGCATGTAAACCGTAATTCATTTCAGCTATAAACTTGTCTATCGTAAGAAGTTGGTCATAAAGTTTTGCCCTGCCTTCAATAAATTTGAAAGGCTGCTGCGTTACTACGCCGTCTTTAGCATAAAAGGCAATGTCTCCTTCAGGATAAGCAAGACTGCCTCTGATATGGGCCCGGGCCGTCAACAGTCCGTAACCGTCAAAACCGGCCAAAGGCAACAACTCTGAAAGAGGCAGATTGTCGCCGGCCGCCTCAACAGACAGCGGCGCTCCTTCCAGCAAGCCGGAAGCTATGATATTACCGCCGCCGCATTTTGCCGACAGTTGCTCAAGTACCGTTTTGCCGCCGGTACGGACTATGCGTGAATCAAGGCTGTTTATATTGAGACCGCGCCAATTCATATGTTGGCTTTTGATATCGCCGACGGCAGAGATAGACGACCATGACGGCCGTCCTTCCAAAACGATGCGCCCACTCAAATCTCCGCTCAAACCCTGATCTTTAAACGCGGTGGCCAGGTCGGCGCCGTCCAGGTTTGCACTGGCACTTAGTAAGTCTTTATTGTATTCATATTTCCCTGATAAGAACAGCTTGCCGCCCATGGCGACAGCAACGCTTTCTGACAGCACAAAGTTACCTTCTTGCAAGTTGAAAGAAACCTTGCCGTCGGCAAAAGGTATGCTTAAGAGTTTTCCTTCTTCGAATCCGACTTGTCCTGAAGCATTGAGCCCGGCCAGCTGTTTTTCCAATTGTCCGTCTAAAGTAAGTTTGACTGCTAAAGAGCCCTGCCAGGGGCTGTCTTTAAATACCAAGCCAGGATTGAAAGCGTCGGTAGCCAAAACCAGCTCTCTGGCGACGGGGATATCTTTATTGATATCAAGACCACCTGATACTACCGTTTTTTGTTCATTTAATGAAACGGCCAGGTCAGCAAAATCCATGACATTGTTTTTGGCTTTTATGCCGCCATTGAGCAATAATCTCACTTTGTCGCCATCGTATTTATACTCTCCGGCCACATCTAGCAGCTTGGCTTCACCGGAAAAAGAATTGCCGCCGCCCTTATTTTCCCAAACCAGGCGCACTGACTGTAATATACCGGCCGCTTCGTGGATGTTTGTATAGCTGCCAATGACATTAGCAAACGGAGCTACATCTATCCTGTCGCTGGCTAAACGCACATTTCCCTGTCCTTTGCTATTGATAGAGCCGGAAAGCGCCAGTTGATTTTTATCCTGCTGGACGCCTATATTAAAAGAAAAATCCGGATTGGCAGAGGCGTCGATATTGCCTGTGGCGACAAGCAGCCATTTTCCTTGCGGCGTATCTATGTTCACATTTGTTTCATCCAGACGGACCGCGCCATAAAAAGGCGTTTCTTCTTTGTCTGATGGTTTGATGATGTTTTCTATATTCCACTGCCCTTTTTTATTCAAAGAAAGGAACACCTGGCTGTCTTTGGCCAGTTTTACCGAAGAAATAGCGGCTACCGGACCATCCTTAAAACGGTAAAGCCAGGTAAAAGGATTTATCCTCACAGCAACATACGAAGAGGTAAAAACTGTGCGGCCTTTATGGTCTTTCAGCAATACATTGTCGGCGCTTATTTCCATAAAACCGCTAAGGCGCACCTGGTCTAAGCTCAGTGCGCCGTTTAAAGTATTTGTAGTTGCCTTTAAAATCTCTTCCTTTGCTGTTGCCATCAACCCTGGCAATGCACTATACAAGTAGGCGGCGGACATTGCAAATATAATAGCCAATACGCCTGCCAACATCTTGATTCTTTTCATCAGCTTCCCTCACCGGAGACAGCATTATATAGCATAAAAAGTCCTAATAAACAGATATAAATCAGGTGGCCGAATAATCAGCCACCTAAATAGTTGTTAGTTTTTAGCCGGAGCCGTATTGATGTTGCTGGCTGGAACAACCGGTACGCCCATGGCTTTCTCGAGGTTGGCCCATGAAGTATTGTAATCATAAAGAGCTTGCACATAGTTAGTTTGCGCTTTAGTCAGTGCGACCTGGGCGTCGAGGACGTCGGTATTGGTGCCGACGCCGGCCTGGTAACGCACCTGCGCTATCTTATAGTCTTCTTTGGCTTTTTCTACGGTGACTGAAGCAGTATATATACGCTTTTCCGCTTCGCGCAAGCTAAGGTAGTCGCTACGAACTTCGAGGAAAACCCCGTCCCTGGTCTGGCGGTATTGGGCCTCACGCTGTGATAGCATGCCCTGAGCCGCATCTACTGAACCGCGGGTCGTATTGGAATCAAAAATATTGAAGTTTACTGTTGCGTTTATGCTCCAGTTGGATTTTTCATCGCCGGGGAATTTATCTTTATCCCAGCCATGCTGAGCTCCTATGCTGATTTGCGGTATATAACCGGCGCGCGCCGCTCTTATTTCACTCTTGGCCGCATCCACACGCTTAGCCGCCTGGGATATCTCCGGGCGGTTTATCTGGGCAAAAGAGAGGCAATCCGGAAGATTTTTATTATATTCAGAATAACCAAGGTCATCGCTTACGACAAGTTCCGTATCTAAAGGCAGGCCAATAATATTGTTTATATTAGCCAATGCTATTTCATAGTTATTTTCAGCTTTTATGAGTTCCTGCTGGGCATCGGCCAGTTCAACTTCCGAACGCAGGACATCGGCTTTGGCCACAGTACCCACTTCATATTGCGCCTGAACATTTTTCAGGTGAAATTCCAAGCGCTCCACCGATTCCCTGTTGAGGTTCACCATGTTCTTGGTCTGCAAAACGTCATAATAGCCGTTAGTAGCATCCAGTTTGACTTCCTGGTCGGTACGGCCTATTTCCAGCTGCGCTATCTCCACCTGCCGCCTGCTGGCATCAACGCTGCCTTTTCTCTTACCGCCCGTATATACGGGCATAGAAAAAGTAGCCACATTATTGAAGTTGTCGTCCACACTGTTATTTAAGGCCGACTGGTAGTTTTGGCTGCGCGTATCCCGGTGCTGAAAGGATATTTGCGGACCAAAGCTGCCTATTACACGTTTTTTTACACCCAGGGCATTTTGCAGATTGCCATCGGCGATAGCTGTCTTAGGATTGTTCGCCAGCGCCATTTGTATAGCTCTGTCCAAGTTCAAAGCGATCGGATCCGCCAAGGCCGGCTGGCTGAAAAAAAGTGTTCCACAAAACACCGCCGCTAAACAGCAGGATTTATATTTAATATGCATGACAAAAAGCCTCCTTAGTACCCAATTGCAACGCAATCTGCTGAACTTATTATATTAAGCCTGGTAAAACATGTCAACAAAATGCCGGTGACAAGATTGTAACAAATTTGTGTCATTAAAAATAGCCCCTTATGCCTAAATATGCGCTATCTGAAGCGTTCTTTCTAACATCAAGGCTTTCCCCCACCAGAGAAATGCGGTCAGTGAGCCGTATCTCACCACCAACACGCACTTTGAAATTATTGGGGTCATAAGCATCGGCAGAAAACCTAAGCCATTTCAGCGGGGCAAAATCCACCCCGGCGCCGACTTCACCAAGGATCAGGCCTGCCCTTATACCGGCATAATCATTCCCTTTCCCGTATTGCAGGTTAAAATCATTCCCCTCACCGATATCCGACACCCCCAGCAGGAAAAAATCCCTTTTGGAAGGAGCAATGCGTAAATTGGCGTCCACTCTGTATTTATCCGGTTTGTCGCCATATTTTATATCAAGCGCGGGAGTCACTTTTATTTCGCCTACGCGTCCCAGTATCTTGTTGGCTTTTTCGCTGGCTTCCCGGGCATTTTTTATCGTTACCTGTATATCGTCTTTGGTTTTGGGGTCTCCGGTCACAGTCTCGATGCTTTTGGTTATTTTCTCTATATTGGCGCTGGCCTCTTTCAAGTTGTGCAAAGTAGCGATGACTTCCCGGCTGGTCTGCCCGTTATTGTCGATATCGCGCAGCATAGTATCCATGCGCCCAGCTACGCTGTTCATATGTATAGACATCTGGTTGAACTGCTGGACCATATTATCAAGTTCCGCCTGGTTATGCCCTGCTACCTCGGCAAACACCCGGCTGAGCTCTTTTATGCTGTCCGTTATTTCTTTGGCATTTATAACAGTTCCTTTTATGGAAGTCTGTACATCCTTATCGGCAAAAATCGAATTGACCGCATCGGCCATGGTTTCCAGTTTGTGCAAAACATTAGTGCCGGCGGCCAGGAAACTGTCCACACTTGCGCCATAGGCTCCGGCGACTTCAGCGCCCGGTTTTATATATTCCCCGGTTATCTGCTCCGGCGGGTCTATATCTATAAACATGCCGCCCATCATTCCCTCAGAGCCCAATAAGAAATTCGAGCCCACGGGTATTTTCAGCTCTTTTTTAATAGATACTATTACTTTTACGGAATTGCCAAAGACTTCGAGTTTTTCAACTTTGCCTACCGGTACGCCGACGTAATTTACTATATTCCCTTTTTTAAGTCCGGAAGCCCTGCTGTATTTTATCGTCAAGTCATAGCTGTTGGTAGACAAACTGAATACCCCCAAAAAGGTAACTATACCCATCAATAAAACGATACCTGCCAGTACAAGCGCACCTACTTTGGTTTCGTTATTCATCGACCTGGCTCCTTTCTGGTTGTATGCACAAATCTTTCGATACTTTGCGGACAAATTTCTTCACTACCGGATGGTCGCATTCCAGTATCTCTTGCGGAGTACCGCGGGCAATTATCACGCCCTCTGCTATCATTGCTATTTTATCCGCCACACGGAAGGCCGATTCCATATCGTGCGTCACAAGTACGGAAGTCATGGCCAGCCGTTTTTTTGTTTCGACCATCAAATCGTCAATAACGTCGGACATAACAGGATCAAGGCCCGCAGTAGGCTCGTCATACAAAAGGATCTTGGGCCTTGGAGCAATCGCCCTCGCCAGGCTTACCCGCTTTTTCATGCCGCCGGACAACTCATTCGGCATATAGTGGGAGTAGCCGGCCAGTCCGACCAGTTCCAGCGCCCTTTCCACCGTTTCACGTATCTCTTTTTCATTCTTATTTGTCCTGCGCCTTAAGCCAAAGGCTACATTTTCGCCGACGGACATTGAATCGAACAAAGCGGAATATTGAAAGACCATGCCCATGTTTTTGCGCAGCGCATTCCACTGGTTTTCATCATATTTTTCCACCCGCTGCCCGTCGATGATAATTTCACCGCCGGTCGGCTGCGACAGCCCGATCAGCATGCGCAAAAGAGTGCTTTTGCCTGAACCGCTGGGTCCAATAATGCCCAGCACCTTACCGGCCGCTATCTCCAGATTAATGCCGTCCAGCACTTTTCTTTCCCCATATGCCATTTGCACATCTATCATCTGTATCGCTGCCGTTTGCATCAGCGCCTCCATCAGTTCACGTATAGAACAACCGAAAGGAAATAATTGCTGATAAAAATCAGTATTATAGATAATACGACCGAATTTGTAGTAGAAATACCTACGCCCTCAGCTCCCGCAACTGTCGTCAGGCCTTTATGACAGCCGATAAGCGCTATTATCCCGCCAAAAAACATACATTTTATCAGGCCGCCGATTATATCAAAAGGCTCGCAAAAGGTTTTTATCGAATTAAGGTAAGCGCTGGACGTAATACCAGCATACATGTCGGCTACCAAAAAACCGCCCCACGAACCTATGACATTGGCAAAAACACCCAGAATCGGCACAGTTAAAACACAGGCCCAAAACCGGGGCACAACAAGGTAATTGATCGGGCTGACCGCCATGACCCGCAAGGCGTCTATCTGTTCAGTCACTTTCATGCTGCCTATTTCCGCGGTGATCGCGGCCCCCACCCTGCCGGCCACGACAATGCCCACCAGTATGGGCACCAGTTCGCGCCCCATGGCAATAGTCACTATTCCGCCAACAGAGTCCGCCGCGCCGAGTTTTACAAATTCTTTCGCTGTCTGCACGGCAAACACCATGCCTGCCGTCATCGTAGTTATCAAAACTATGGGCAGTGAGTCTGCGCCAAGTCTGGCCATTTGTTTTATTGTCTCGGCAATATCGGCTTTATTAAGACGCTTTAGGGTTTCCCATAGCAAAAGCGCTATGCGCCCTGCACTTGTACTTTTCGCTATAGTCCAGCGGCCCAACCAAGCCACTGCGGAAAATAACTTCATGGCCGACCTCCTGAAATCTAGCATCCAAATATAATTATTCCATATAAAAAATTTTTTACCTGCTATTTGATAGTGAATTTATTTATATCAAACTGTCAGTTCTAACTAAAGAAAGAAAAAACATAGCCGGATATACCCTATCCGGCTATGTTTTTTTCAGCCGTCAATACCTATTGTTTCCTGAACGTTTACTATCTCTACACTGGTGACAGTTTCACCGGTCACTATCTGGTATACCGGGGTATTGGTCTTATATTTACTGCCTCTGACAAATTCGTTTATCTGCTGTTCTTTTACTGCGGAAGGGACTGTTCCGGCATTTTTTTTGCCGTTTTTACTGGCAGGTCCTTTGTCTGTAGTGCCATATAAAAGGTCGACTACTACGTCATGGTTACAATCTCTTTTATTAAATTCATCGATCTCTTCGGCAAAAGTTTTATTTTTGTCGGTATCCTGCCTGAGCAGTACGGCCGCTTCAGCTAACTGCTGCTGCTGCACTACATTTTGCAGGCCGGCCAAAGAGGTGCCCCCTCTTATCATCAGCGGCATAGTGCCTTCTTCTTGCTCTTTTGGCACGGTGAAATGAACTACTTTGGTGAATTTATCACCGCGGTAGGGCTGCAAAGTTACTTCTATCCCGATAGTATCGCCGGGATTAGCCTTTTCCGCCAACGGGCGGGCGGAAAGAATGGTCGCGGTATTGCGCTGGTCGGTTATCTCTATTTGCACATCTATGTCTGTCAAAGATACCGGATAGTAGCGGTTTCTAGTCAAAAGACGCAGGCCAGCCGCCAGTTCGCTCGTCAGCGATTCCGTTATATTGCGTGAACTGTAAAACATATTTTCCCGTTTTATTTCCCGCCCATCAGGCAGGTCGGCAGCCCGGACGGTAAATTTTATCACAGCCGTCCCTTCGCCTTTTCTGTCCACAGTACGGTCTATTATGCTCACCGCCGCCGCCTCGGCCAAGGCCGGAGAAAATATCTCGTCATTCACTATTTGTACGGTAGACGATTTGTGTATGCCGCGGGTAAAATCGCTGACCGTTATGAGCATGGGCACGACATCCGGATAAGTCCCTATTTTACCGCTAACGCCGGATCCACGGTCCTGCATGACCGTACCGAGCATTTTACCGGACGCGCCGACCTTAAAAGCGCTGTTGATAGAACTTACAGTAGTAAATGTCCAGGCATTGCTCAAAAAATAGTTTACACTGCCGCGCTTGGTAAACGGATGCCCGAAAGCAAGCACTTCGTCGCCATCCACCCAGGTCACCGTACCTAAAACGCCAAGGCTCATATCGCCGCGGATAAGTTCAACGCTTACTGCGCTTCCCGGCTCCAGTTTTATATCTGCCGTACCGTAAGGCGCTTCCCCTACGGAATAAGGCACTATGTCAAATTCTTTTAACTGTTGTCGCAAGATTTCGAGGCCCTGCGCGCTAAACCCGCGCGCCATCAACGGCGTGGCTTTAGGTTTAGGGTTTGCCGGAGGCAGATAGGTATCGGCTGCGGCATTGTCTTTTTTAGCAACACTGCCGTCATCTATATTTGATCCTGTTTCGCCTTTTTTACTGTCGGTGTTTTTATTTTTCTTAGCGGTTTTCTTTGTTTTTTCAGGGTCTTTAGCACTGTCGGCATCTTTACCTTTGTCGCCGGCAGCATCCTTTTTTTCTTGCTCGCGCTCTTTAGTGAGTTTGGTTATTTCCGCATTGTCTTCAGCTCTTTGCCGTGCGGCTTTTTCCGCCTTACGCTTTTCTTTTTTCGCCACTTCTATGCGCATATCCTCGGATATTTTTAGCATTTCCGCAATAGGGGTGAGCATACATATCCGGGGGTCGGAAAGGTTCCAGCCAAAAGCCACGGCGCCGGCAAGTTTCCCGTTAAAGAAAACCGGGCTGCCGCTCATGCCCTGCGCCACTCCGCCTGCGCGGTCTATGGCATCGCCATACAAGCGCACCAGTATCAGATCCCCGCCGGTACTGCCGGAATTTTTCATGACGCCGATGACTTTTACCTGGAATTCTTCTATCTTGCTGCCGGAAATCACTGTTTTGCCAATACCTACCATGCCTTCTGAAAGCTGGTCTGTCGTTATTATCTCAGGCGGCGCAGCCATGCCGGCAGGACAATAAACCAGCAAAAGCAAAAGGACGCAAACACCAAGAATCCTGCTAAATTTCAAAGTAACCACCCTTTCTTGATAATAACACACATAACCGGGCGCAGGATGTTATATCCGCAACATCCGTTGCCCGGCTATGCTTTTTTTTCACTGATTTATCTGGCGGATTGTATTTTAGCAACCGCCTGTCCGCTTACGATTTTGTCACCAGGCGCTACCAGCACCTCTAGCACCGTACCGTCCGTATTGGCCCTGGCGGCAGGCGCCGGGCCGGCAACACTATTTATATACACCAGTACCTGGCCTTCTTTAACTACTGCTCCTGTTTTTACCAGGTTGTTTGCACTCACCGTACCATTCAAAGTACTGGTCTGCACTACGATCGATGCGGCGTAGGCCCAGGCGGCAAAAGAAAGCGCAACCGCCAGTGTCAAGATCATGATACGTTTTGAACGCAACATAAAAACCACCTCTCTTTAGCTATATTATACTAGAAATTTGCAGTATAAACAAAAGAGATTTTTGTGAAATTATTGTGACCTGGTAAATACGCCTAGACCGACGCTTATCCTTCTCTCCTGCCCGTCGGAAGGTCCGTTCATTATTTCCCCGCCGATCACCATTTCACTGGAACCGCCGCCATCGAGGTTCATCGCGTCAACCGCACCGGCAGCTATCATCTTTTCCGCCAGTTCCCCTAGTGTCAAGCCCCTGCTGGCGCTGCTGCGTCCATCGGCCACCAGCAACAGCACTTTGCCGTCTTTCGTGATACCGACCGCAGTACGCGGCGCCCGTCCCTGTGTTATATCAGGGGGAAAATTCTCCGTTTGTCCCGCCAGGGTCACCTTGCCGGCAGTCACCAGGCGCGGGCCGGCGCCCAGGACCATTTTTGCGCGGTCGCCTTTTTCGCCTAAAGTTTGTTTAAAAGTTACTTTTTCACCTATTGTCAAAGTTTTGAGAAAGTCGACCGCTTTACCGTGCCCGGAAAGAACAAAGCCGGCTTCTGGCAGCGGGCTGTTGCCCTTAGGGTTTATATTTACCACACAGCCTTTGCCGTCGATACTTACTTCATAACCATAGCTGTTGGTACCGGTGGCTGCGGCATATTCTTTATTATATACTATCAGTTCGTCGTTCAAGCGCTCGCGGTTGACGCCGCCAACCGTAAACCGGCTGCCGCCTGCGGACAGTTCGCCGCTATAGCTGACCGGCGTTATCTCCATCTTGCCGTCCGGATAGACTAGAAAAGCCGTCCTGCTCATTTTTTCACTGCTCACTATATTGCCGTTCAGTTTGAGATTGCCGATCACCCAGCCGTCCGTACCGAAATAGGATGCGTTTACCCCTGCGGCAGCCTTGCTCCGGGCTACGATATCTTTGAGCTTTTCACGCCCCACTACCTGTCCGGAAGCCATGGCCGGCCTTACTTCCCATTTTGCCGGGTCCACTTCCATTGTGTATATTTTTAAAGGCGCGCCATTTACCAACTCTTTAGACAAAACATACGTCAAGCCGGGCGCTACCAGCGTCTCTTCCTGACGCTGGTAATTTTTCATTACATCGACGACCAAACGCCAAGGGCCTTGCAGCAAGAAAGCTTTGTATTCGGTTTCTGTATTGAGCATTATATCGAGCAACAGTTTGTTCTTGTCTACAGTAAACAGTTTGGCCTGCCGAAAGACAGGGTCTGAGAGTATTATATCCTTTATATCTTTAGCGGTAGTAGCCACACCCAGGTCTACTACTACTCTTTTGCCAAATCCGGAAGATGCCTTAAAGTCGGGGGCGCCGCTGAGATCTACAACTATCCTCACTTTATCCGCCGAACTGCTGTAGCGTATTTTCTCCGCAGTCAGTTCGGCCGCATGTGCGCCCACAGGAAAAAATGATAGTAAGAACAGCACTATTATTAATTTATTCAAACAACGCAAAAACATTTTCTTTCCTCCAAAGAGTTGACTATAAAATGCCAGACACAGCTGGTTTCCCGGCTGTGTCTGAAAATTTTTGAATTTCGCTAGAGGGGACTATTGCTTCTTTGTTCCTACCCCTGTCCCCGCTTTGATGCTGTATTCCGGTATGTGTTTTACACCGGGATTGGTCAGCTGATTGTACAAAAGATTGCCCAATCCTATACCGCCGGCTTGTGACATGGTGCGAGTAAGTTCCACGTCCATCATGGATTGCATGATCTTCTCACCGCTGCTTTTGGGAAACAGCGTCCGTTCAGGTACGGTATCGCGCATTTTCGAGAGCATCAGGTTGAGAAACAACGCTTCCATTTCCTGGCAGGCTTTCCTAAGTTTCTTATCTTCCTCAGGGCTTCTCACCGCTTTGGCATTGTTGGCTGCGGCTTTATCCTGCACAGCCTTGAGTTTTTGCGAAAAACTCTCCAGGTCGCTTTTATCGCGCGCAGCTTGCCCGCGCACGATATTGGCCTCGCTGGTAGCCGAATTCATGACATTCATACCGCCAAATTTGTTTGTTATTATACTGCTCATATCGCGCCGTCCCCTTATATTACTTCCAGCGTAGCATGAAGCGCGCCCGCTGCCTGCATCGCTTGCAGTATGGCCATGATGTCGCGCGGCGTAGCTCCTGCCGAATTTAGTGCGGTAACTACATCGCCTACATTGGCCGAGGCCGGGAGAACAATGAGATTGGCTTTTTCTTCCTTGACTTTTACATCAGTGTTGGGCGTAACTACAGGACGCCCGTAAGTAAACGGGTTGGGCTGTACGACATCCGTGCTCTTGGTTATTGTGACTGTCAAACCGCCTTGGGAAACAGCCACTTCGCTGATACCGACATTGCCGCCCATGACCACCGTGCCGGTGCGTTCGTTGAGGATTATTTTAGCCGCCTGGTCGGGGTCTATACTCAAATCTTCCAGTCCGGCAATAAAGTTCACGATATCGTAACTGCCTTCCGGCACCTGCACGCTTACGGTCCCGGCGTCACTTGCCGTAGCGATACGGCCCCAGCTGGAGTTGATCCTGTTGGCTATGCGGTTGGCAGTAGTAAAATCCGGTTTGTAAAGGGAAAACCGTACATAGCCCCCTTCGGCCACATTAGTGGTAGTCCCGCGTTCGACGATCGCACCGTTCGGGATAAGACCGGCGTTCAGATGGTTTTTCACCGTGCCGGAGCCGCCGCTGCCGGCGGCGTAACCGCCAAGAGAGATCGGCCCCTGCGCTACCGCGTATACTTCACCGTTAGCAGCCCTGAGCGGCGTTTGCATGAGCACTCCGCCCTGGAGGCTCTTGGCGTCGCCGTTTGAAGCTACATTGATATCTATATTGTCGCCCGGTTTAGCAAAAGCGGGCAATTTCGCAGTGATAATAACTGTAGCCACATTTTTCGGCTTTATGTTTTTTTCGTCAACTGTAATACCGAAATTTTTCATCATATTGACTATAGCTTTTATGGTCATATCGCTTTTTGTCGAGTCGCCTGTACCGTTAAGACCTACGATAAGGCCCTGCCCAAACAATTGGTTGTCACGCACTCCCTGTACTTTTGCCACATCTTTGATCCTGGCCGCTTCGGCCATAGGATTAAAGGAAAAAAGGGCAACCAGAGCCGCTATAAAATAAGCGCTTATACGCACTTTTATCCCTCCTTTACAGCAGGAAATTGAGAACCTGTGTGATTATGCCCTGGCGCTGCTTGCGCATGATAGGGCCTTTGCCGTCGATAGTGATTTTTGCGTTTGCCACATATGTAGAAAGAATGGTGTTGCCATTGCTTATATCTTCCGGGCGCACTTCGCCGGTCACAGTAATGGTCTGCAAGTCTTTATTCTGCTTGATCGATTGCGTTCCGGACAGCAAAAGATTGCCATTAGGCTGTACGCCTACTACCTGCACGGTTATACTGGCATTTACCTTGTTACTGTTGTTTATGTTGCCCTGCGCACTAAAGCTGTCGCTCCCAGAAACGCTGTGGGCTGTGATCCAATCAAGAAAAGAGCCTGTCCCCGCGCTGAGGTTCATACCGGCGGTCTTGGAGTTATTGGCCGCGCCGGTACGCGAAGCTGTAGACACCTCAGATATGACGATAGTCAAAAGATCACCGACATTACGGGCTTTGACATCCTGATAAATATTGGCCATGCGGGAATTATCCTGCCAAAGCGATTCCGCCTGCCCTATGGCCGGTTGCGCCGCAAAAGCTAAGACGGCCAGACAAACAACCATCAATCGTTTCATAAAACTCACCGCCTAGTTTGACTTAATTGTAAATAACGACCGTGTCACGGTCTTGTATTTTAGCCAGGAGGCTTTTCCCTGAACTAAGGTTGCGCACCCGTATCACATCGCCGACCGCGCCGCCCTGAACGGCCTGACCGGCCACTTTTACTGTCACATTGCCTGCGATACTGACAATAGTCACATTGTCGCCCGCTTTTATGGCCTCAGGTTTTGTAAGGCTCGAACGGGTGATGACACTGCCGACAGTCAGCGGACGTCTTAGCTGAAGGCCTACCGCATCGGCGCTTTGGAAAATAACGTCGCCCACACGGGTCACTTCGCGCCGGTCATAGACCATATCCGCCTCTTCCAAAGTCGTTTGCGAAGGCAGGTCGCGCGCCGCCACCAATACTTCCATAAATTTGCGTACCCGCCAAATGGTTATGATGTTCATCTGGCGCATGCCGTCAACGTTTACCGCTACTTTCACCTGTATCGGCTGGCCATAGCGGAGCTGACCCATAAGTTCCGCCGACATATCAAGGATACCGTTTGGCAAGGTGATATTTGGCGGCAGGCGTGTAAGGCATTCTAGCTGGTAATCTGATCCGTCGCTTCTATCGAGCATTTTTTGGATGGTATCTTCCGCCAAAAGAATGACCGACTGGCCGGGCACAGCCTGCTGAGCCTCGGCTGTCACCGGCAGAAAGAGCAGTAGGGCGACCAACAGCAGTTTTTTAATCATCAGCGTTTAAGAGCTACAGCAGTCTGTAGCATTTCATCACTGGTGGTAACAGCTTTGCCGTTTATCTCATACGCCCTTTGGCAGACGATCATATTTACCATCTCCTCGACTAGTTGGACATTGGACATTTCAAGATACCTTTGGACAATAGTTCCCGCACCGTCCGTGCCGGGGTTGCTGACCATCGGTTCGCCGGAGGCGGCGCTTTGCTGGTATAGGTTTTGCCCGATAGCGACAAGGCCGGCCGGGTTGATGAAGCGGGCTATTTCCAGTTGCCCGATCTCATCGGGGTCGGTTTGGCCGGGAATGGTCACAGATACCCGCCCGTCCGAAGAAATAGTGATAGACGTGGCGTCATCCGGTATAGTGATGACCGGCTCCAAGGTATAGCCGTCAGATGTCACTATGCGGCCAGTCTCGTCTGTTTTGAAAGAACCGTCCCGCGTATAGGCCAGCGTGCCGTCCGGCATGTTGATCTGGAAAAAGCCCTCGTTTTGGATCATCATATCAAGGGCGTTTCCAGTCTCCTGAGCGGCGCCCTGTAAATAAATACGCTGGGTAGCGGCAATCTTGACGCCATGACCAAGGTCGACGCCTGTCGGCACCTGGTTGTTATCGTCGCCAGTGCTAGTACCGGCCGCACGGACATTTTGATAGAGCAAATCCTGGAAATCCACACGGTATTTTTTAAAACCGGTGGTGTTTACGTTGGCGATGTTATTGGAAATAACATCCATATTGCTTTGCTGCCCTTTCATACCTGTAGCGGCAGTCCAAAGAGATCTCATCATGGTCTTGTTTCGCCTCTTTCGCACATTTTTACACTGCTTCTGTCAGTCCGCAGCGCGAGGCCCCCTCAAAAGGTCCGGCCCCGTATTATACCCTTGACACTTCATTTACTGCTTTATCATTGAGCTGGTCGTGCGTCTGCACTGCTTTGGCGTTTATCTCATAGGCGCGGTAGCTGCCGATAAGATTGACCATTTCTTCAATAATGTTTACATTGGAGGCTTCCAAAACGCCGCTGTTGATTTTGCCGGTAAAAGGCACTACCCTGGCGTTATCCTCCAAACGAAAGAAAATCCCCGCTTCTTTTCTCATGGAACGCGAATTTTCCACATCGATGAGATCTAATTGCCCTATTTCCTGATCGCCGTTATACACTCGCCCATTCTGGCTGATGGTGACAGGCTGGTTGTCAAAGACCGTGATGCTTTGCCCGCCGGAGCCCAATACCGGGTAACCATCCACCGTTACCAGTTGTCCTGTGTCATTGAGCGTAAAAGAACCATTGCGGGTATAACGGATGCCTGCCGGAGTCTCGACAGTAAAATAGCCCTTCCCGCTGATGGCAAGATTAAGAGGATTGCCTGTATCGATGATGTTGCCGCCACTATGGACAACGTAGTTTTCCAGCGGATAAGCGCCAGTACCGAGGTTCCCTACTTTAGGATGCGGGTATTCGCCGTCTCGTATACGTTCTATCAATATATTGCGAAAATCGGTGCTGACATTTATGTCCTTCTTGTAACCGGCCGTATTGCAGTTTGCCAGGTTATTGGCTATAGTGTCGGTGCGTACGGTTTCGGTTATCATGCCGCTGGCGGCAGTATAAATTCCTCTGTTCATTTTTTACCTCCTTTCTCAAAAAATCCTGTATGTAAAATTTATAAAACCCTATTAATGTATCGAAAGCTGGAAATAAAAACTAAAGCAGCCGCTTTTTAAACAAGTCCTATTTGCTCAGCCCGGCCTTTTGCATTGTAGTCAGGCTGTCCTGCAATTTTTCTAAAGATTCAAGGGCCTTGCCTGTCCCTATGGCCACGCAGGAAAGCGGATCTTCGGCCAGATAAACAGGGATACCGGTCTTATCTATAAGCAGCCTATCAAGGCCGTCCAAGAGAGCGCCGCCGCCGGTAAGGATGATGCCCCGGTCGACAATATCGGCCGCCAGTTCAGGCGGCGTACGCTCAAGGACGCCTTTTACGCAGTCCACTACTAAAGATATAGCTTCTTTCAACGCCTCACGCGTTTCCTCAGAAGTTATGCGCAAAGTCTTCGGCAGGCCTGACACCAGATCGCGTCCGCGTATCTCCATACTGTCGGAACGTCCCTTCTCATGCACGGTCGCAATATTTAGCTTGATTTCTTCAGCCGAACGCTCGCCGATCAAGACATTGTACTCTTTTTTTACGTGCCGGATGAGCGCTTCATCAAACTTATCGCCGCCGACCCGCAAAGAATCACTGACAACTATACCGCCAAGGCTGAGTACCGCTATATCGAGCGTCCCGCCACCGATATCTACTACCATGGAACCGCAGGGTTCCGCTATATTAAGACCGGCGCCGAGAGCCGCCGCTAAAGGTTCTTCCAGAAGGTAGGTCTTCGATGCCCCTGCCTGGAGTGCCGCCTCGAGGACCGCCCGTTTTTCCACGCTGGTCACGCCGGAAGGGATGCAAATCATGATACGTGGTTTAAAGAACAAGCTTTTTCCCGCTACCTTTTGAATAAAATGCCTGAGCATGTTCTCTGTTTTGTCATAGTCGGCGATAACGCCGTCACGCAAAGGCCGCATAGCCACAATATTGCCCGGAGTACGGCCCAGCATGCGTTTTGCTTCCGAACCTATGGCAAGTATCTTATTTGTATCGCGATCTATCGCCACTACCGACGGTTCGCGTAAAACAATCCCACGCCCTTTTATATAAACAAGTATATTCGCAGTTCCCAGATCAACGCCGATGTCAAGCGTACCAAACATTTAATAGCCTCTTTCTCCGAACATTGTTAAGCATTATTGTATTATTGCCAAATGAAGACAATTAGGGCATTATCATACCATATAGTATATTTTATCGCAAAAACAGTTTTTTTCCAACTGTTTTCTGTAAATTATAATAGTGTATTTTATCTAAAATTAAGCTAGACAAGTTAACGAGCCTGGCCGGCTCTATAACTTGTCTAGCAAAAAACGCATCTTTATTCCTCTACTCTTTTTATATCCGCACCTACGCTGGTAAGTTTTTCCACCAGCTTTTCATAGCCGCGGTCGATATGGTGCACGCAGCCGATCTCAGTTGTGCCTTCAGCTACCAGCCCGGCTAAAACCATAGCGGCGCCGGCCCGAAGATCGGTAGCCTTTACTTTACAGCCAGTAAGTTTTTTTACCCCCTCAACCACGGCGCTGCGGCCTTCTATTTTTATATTGGCGCCCATACGTTTTAGCTCAGTGGCGTGCATAAACCTGTTTTCAAACACTGTTTCGGTCACTATGCTGGTGCCGGAAGCTATTGTCGTCATAGCCATAACCTGGGCCTGCATATCGGTAGGAAACCCTGGATAAGGCAGTGTTTTTATGTCTATCGCTTTTATCTTGCCGTCAGAAACCACCCTGACGCCATTGATATCTTCTTCTATAGATATGCCCGCTTCTTTGAGTTTAGCCACCAGCGGATTCAAATGCTCGACCAGCACGTTGTCTATCCTGAGGTCGCCGCCGGCCATAGCGGCTGCCACCATGAAAGTACCCGCCTCTATGCGGTCTGGTATAACGGTATGGTTAACACCCTTTAGTTCCTTTACGCCGTCGATGCGTATCTGATTGGTGCCGGCGCCCCGGACGCGCGCGCCCATAACATTCAGGTAATTGGCCAGGTCCACTATTTCCGGCTCCTGAGCTGGGTTTTCCAGCAAAGTCCGGCCTTCGGCCATGGAGGCCGCCATCATGATGTTCTCTGTCGCCCCGACGCTGGGAAAATCAAGGTATATGCGTTCTCCCTTTAGCCCCTTTGGCGCCGACGCTTCTATATAGCCGTGCCCCATTTCTATCTTGGCGCCCAAGGCCTCAAAACCTTTAAGATGTATGTCGATAGGACGCGTCCCTATCGCGCAGCCCCCTGGCTGGGAGATGCGCGCATTGCCCTTGCGCGCCAAAAGCGGCCCCATGACCAAAAAAGATGCCCGCATCTTTCTCACTAGGTCATACGGCGCTTCGCAGGAATCTATTTTCGTGCTGTTGATACAAAGCGTGCCGTTTGGCGTTTTTTCCACAACTACGCCCAAACAGGACAATACCTCACAGATAGTATTGACATCTTCAAGCGCAGGCACTTCTTCCAATTTTCCCGGTGTAGACGACAATATTGAGGCAGCTATTATAGGCAGCACGGCATTTTTAGCCGAACTTACCCGGATAGTCCCGTTTAATTTTTTACCGCCATTGATAATCAACCTGTCCAAAAATTCTGCCCTCCTGGCAAATTACTCGACTTAATAAAATTCCCTTAACAATTAGTTTAACATTTTTGTTTTATATTTTACAAGATGTAGAAAAAATAAAGTATAATAACTAACCCGGCCGATATAATCGGCCGGGCAGATTTTAATGTTAGTGTGTATGAGAATTTAATTCAACTGTTTTCAAGCGGCCGACCGCCCGGCGCAAAGAAACTTCCGCCCGCATATGGTCAAACTGCTCATCCGTCATTTTTCCAGTCAGACGGGCCTCCGCCCTCTCTTTGGCAGCTTCCGCCCGCTTGCAGTCTATTTCTTCCGGCAATTCGGCAACTGTAGCTAAAATAGTTATCACATTATCGCGCACTTCCATAAAGCCGCCGCTAACGCTGACAAAACATTCCGATTCATCATCTTTTTTAAGTTTTACAGGCCATTCCAGCAAAGAAGAAATGAGCGGCATGTGATCGGAAAGTATGCCTATCTCGCCATCGAGAGCGCGTACTACTACCATGCTAAAGTCGTCCTTTAAAATAGTGCGGGTAGGCGTGATTATTTCCACATGAATTTTATTAGCCATGCCATCAATCCACCTTCATGGTCTTTGCCTTTTTCACCGCATCGTCAATAGTACCGACCATGTAAAACGCGCCTTCCGGCAAGTCGTCGTGTTTACCGGACAGCACTTCTTTAAAGCCGCGTATGGTCTCTTTCAAAGGAACATACTGGCCAGGCGTGCCGGTAAACTGCTCGGCGACAAAGAAAGGCTGGCTGAGGAACCGCTGGATCTTCCTCGCCCGGGCCACAGTTACTTTGTCGTCTTCGCTGAGCTCTTCCATACCCAGTATGGCTATGATATCTTGCAGTTCTTTATAACGCTGCAAAATCTTTTGTACGCCGCGCGCTACGTCATAGTGTTCCTGGCCGATAATAAGCGGGTCTATGATGCGGCTGGTCGAATCCAAAGGATCGACGGCCGGGTATATAGCAAGCTCGGCTATCTGACGGGAAAGGACTGTCGTGGCGTCAAGGTGGGCAAAAGTCGCCGCCGGCGCCGGGTCTGTCAAGTCGTCGGCCGGTACGTAAACAGCCTGTACCGACGTTATCGAACCTGTTTTGGTTGAAGTGATACGCTCTTGCAAAGCGCCGACGTCCGTGCCTAGGGTCGGCTGGTAACCAACCGCCGATGGCATACGACCGAGAAGCGCGGAAACTTCCGAACCGGCCTGGATGAAACGGAAAATATTGTCTATAAAGAGCAATACGTCCTGCCCGCCGACATCGCGGAAGTATTCGGCCATGGTAAGGCCGGTCAGGCCAACGCGCATACGCGCTCCGGGCGGCTCGTTCATCTGCCCATAAACAAGGGCGGTTTTATCGATAACGCCGGATTCTCTCATTTCATTCCACAAGTCGTTGCCTTCGCGCGTACGTTCGCCAACGCCGGCAAAAACAGAATAGCCGCCGTGCTCTGTGGCTATATTGTGGATGAGTTCCTGGATAAGCACTGTCTTGCCAACTCCGGCGCCGCCGAAGAGTCCTATCTTGCCGCCCAGCGCGTAGGGGGCGATAAGGTCGACGACTTTGATCCCTGTCTCAAGGATCTTAGTAGCGGTCGACTGCTGGTCAAAACTGGGAGCCGGCCTGTGTATAGGCCAATAATCAGCTGCCTCGACTTTTTTCTCGTCATGGTCTACTGTTTCACCCAGAACGTTAAATACGCGGCCGAGGGCTCCTTCGCCCACTGGCACTTTTATCGGGCTGCCCGTATCGACTGCATCCATCCCGCGAACAAGGCCGTCAGTAGAGGACATGGCAACGGCGCGCACCGTATTCTCGCCGATATGTTGCATTACCTCGGCGGTAAGGTTTATTTCTATATCGCCATTACCGGTCTTCCCCTGAATCTTTATCGCGTTCAAAATAGCAGGCAATTTGCCGGGGGGAAACTCAATATCGACAACTGGCCCTACTATTTGTACTACTTTACCAGTATCCAAGTGTTGTCCTCCTTAATGCTATTTTAGCGCTTCCGCGCCGCCGACAATCTCGGATATTTCGCGAGTTATGCCAGCCTGACGGATTTTGTTGTAATGAAGGGTAAGCTGGGAAATGATCTCTGAGGAGTTTTCCGTCGCCGAACCCATCGCCGCCATCCTCGATCCCAGCTCACTAGCCGCGGCCTGGATGAGAGCAGTATATATAAGTGTTTCGAGATAACGCGGCACCAAAAGTTTAAGTGTGTCTGCCGCCGGCGGCTCAAAGATATAGCCGCGGATGTCCCCTCTCGCCGCAGTCCCCATCAGGTGGGCGGGCGGTTCTACCGGCAACAGCCTGGTCACTACCGGAGCATATGACAGCGGCGAATAAAACTGTGTATAGACGATATTTATCTCGTCATATTCGCCAGAAATATATTTTTCCGCCATCGACTTGGCTATCGCTATAGCATCGGTATATTCCGGCCTTTCGGAAAATCCTTCGAACATGTCGTCTATGGTATAGTGCCGCCGGGAAAAGTATTCCCTGGCTTTCCTGCCCACCGTGGCAAGATGCGCATTCTCCTTGTCCCGCACTTCAGCCGCAGCTTTTTTAAGGACGTTGGAATTATACGCTCCAGCCAACCCTTTGTCGGCGCTTACTACATAGTAAGCGCTGTTTTTTACTTCCCTGATCTGTAACAACGGATGCATAAGTTCTTCGCCGCAGTTTGCGACATTGACCAGCATCTGCCTAATCTTTTCCGCAAACGGCTTGCTGGAGGCCGCCCGTTCCTGGGCGCGGCGCAGCCTGGCTGCAGCTACCATTTTCATGGCTTTAGTGATGTGCTGTATGTTTTTTACGCTTTTTATCCTTTGCCGGATCTCGCGTGAACTAGCCACAGACTATCACCTCGCTTCGCCATGTGTCGAGGTCTTGGCCACGCCAAACATATCCCTGAATTCCTCTATGGCTTTTTTCAGGACCGGTTCGGTCTCACCGGATATGGCCTTGGTTTCCCTTATCGCTTTGCCGACTTCCGGATAGCTTGATTTCATAAAGCTCAAAAAATCTTTCTCAAAACGCGATATATCCTCAACTTCCACGTCGTCGAGATAGCCGTTGGTTGCGACATAGATGCTCAAGACCTGCTGTTCTACAGGCAAGGGAGCATACTGGCCCTGCTTTAAGACCTCGGTCATCCTCACGCCGCGGTCGATCTGGGCTTTGGTAGCCTTGTCAAGGTCGGAACCGAACTGGGCAAACGCCGCCAGTTCCCTGTACTGGGCAAGGTCGAGGCGCAAACGGCCGGCTACGGATTTCATCGCTTTGATCTGCGCGGCGCCGCCAACGCGGGAAACCGAAAGTCCGACGTTTATGGCTGGACGGATACCGGAATAAAAAAGTTCGCTTTCAAGGAATATCTGGCCGTCAGTTATAGAAATGACGTTTGTCGGTATATACGCGGCAACGTCGCCGGCCAAAGTTTCTATAATCGGCAGTGCGGTTATCGAGCCGCCGCCCAATTCTTTATTAAGCTTGGCAGCGCGTTCCAACAAGCGGGAGTGTAAGTAAAATACGTCGCCGGGATAAGCTTCGCGGCCCGGAGGACGGCGAAGAAGAAGGCTCATAGCGCGGTAAGCGGCGGCGTGCTTCGATAGGTCGTCATATACACACAGGACGTCTTTGCCCTTGTGCATAAAATATTCGCCCATCGTAACGCCGGAATATGGCGCTATATACTGGAGCGGAGCGCTTTCCGAAGCATTGGCGGCGACAACGATAGTATATTCCATCGCGCCATGTTCCTCGAGCGTTTTTACCACACGGGCGACTGTCGAAGCTTTTTGGCCGATAGCCACATAAATGCAAATAACGCCGAGGCCTTTTTGATTTATGATGGTATCGACGGCCACCGCAGTTTTACCTGTACCGCGGTCGCCTATTATCAGCTCGCGCTGCCCGCGGCCGATAGGAACCATCGAATCTATAGCTTTAAGCCCTGTTTGCAGCGGCGTATCGACCGATTCACGATCGGCAATGCCGGGTGCGGGGCTTTCCACATTACGCACCTGAGTGGTATTTATTATGCCCTTGCCGTCTACAGGCTGCCCCAAAGCATTGACGACGCGGCCGACCATAGCATCGCCTACAGGTACTTGCATGATCTTGCCGGTACGGCGGACAACGTCGCCTTCTTTGACTAAAGTTTCGCCGCCCATCAAGACGACGCCTATCTTATCTACCTCAAGGTTCAACACCATACCGCTCACGCCATTTGGCAGCTCTAAAAGCTCGCCAGCCATAGCGCCCTTGAGGCCGTGCACGCGGGCGATACCGTCGCCCACTTCATCTATGATACCAACTTCGTCAACATTTAGCTCTACTTTGTAGTTTTCCAATTGCTGACTGATGAGAGCTGTTAGCTCTTCAGGCTTCATCATACTGCATCTGTCACCCCAATCTTCTTTACATCGATGCCTGTCATCATGTCGTTATATTTTTTGAGCTGACGAACTACACTGCCATCGAGAATATTGTCTCCGACCTGTATGATAAGTCCGCCAATGATAGCAGGGTCCACTCTTTTTTCCACAAACAGCTCTTTGCCGAGCTGTTTAGACAGCTTGCCCACTATCTCCTCGTATTCGCTACCCCCGAGTTCACGAGCGGTAGTTAGCCTGACTTCCCTCCTGCCGGCCTCTTGTTGCGAGTCCGTTTGGTAGTCGCGTATCTGCCTTTTGATGGAGGCAACACTTTCGCTGTGTTTTTTCATAGCGCACCGGTTACCTCCTTTTCCTCGATATTTATCCGGCATAAAAGATCTTCGTATTTTCTTAGACGCTGGCTTATGCTGCCGTCTATGAGCTTATCTCCAATCTGGATGATAATGCCGCCGATGATACTTTCATCTACGCGTTTTTCCAAAACAACAGGCTTGGCAAACTTCTTGCCCAGTCTTTGCGCGATTGTTTCATACTCGGAATTCGACAGTTCCCGTGCAGTAGTCACTCTCGCTTCGATCATTCCTTCTTTTTCGTGGAGGAAGCTCCTGAACTGCTTGGCAATAAGCGGCAAAATACTTTCCAGCCGCTTTTCCACCAACAGCATTATGATATTTAAGGAAACTCCCTCTACTTTGCCGGCAAAAAATTGCTTCATCGCATTCACACGGGCCGCTTTGGATATGCCGGGATTGTCAAGAAAATTCTTAAATTCAGCGTTTTCCTGGAAAATACCGGAAAGCGCCTCTATATCTTCTTTGACTTTATTGCTTATATCCCCTTCCTCGGCCAGTTCAAACAGAGCCAGGGCATATTTTTCAGCCAGGTCATGCGACGATGTCAACATGGCAATCCACCGGGTTTATTGGTAATTTCATCAAGAAACTCGTTGATTATTTTTTGGTCGGCTTCCTTGTCGAGTTTTTTCTCCACAACTTTTTCCGCCAGCGCCATACTGAGCGAAACAACCTCAGCACGTACTTCCATAAGTGCGTTGACTTTTTCTCTTTCTATTTTTTCCTGAGCGCTCTTGAAAATGCGTTCCTGTTCTTCTTTGGCCTGGACCAACATTTGATTGTAAGCTTCAGTAGCTGATTTATTAGCCCGGTCAATTATCTCCTGAGCCTCCACGCGGGCATTAGACAGTTGCGCTTCATACTCTTCTTTTATTTTCCCCGCGGCCGCTTTGGCAGCTTCGGCATTCGCCAGATCAGTGGCAATCTTATTCCTGCGCTCGTCCATAACTTTTACCAAAGGCTTGTAGCCAAACCAGGACACAACCGCTACCAACAGTAAAAAGTTGAATATCTGTGCGAGCAAAGTAAAGTTTATATCAACCAAAAAAGCGCACTCCTTTCTTAAAATAAAAACCGGCGCAAAAAAGTCTGCCTGTTTTTATCCAGATATATTATTTTATAAACGGATTCGCCAGAACCAGGATAATGGCTACGACCACGCTGATGATGGGAACAGCTTCAACCAAGCCTATGTAGATGAGTGAGTTGACAAGAGTCTTGTTGGCCAGCTCCGGCTGGCGGGTCATGCTTTCGAGTGATTTGCCGCCGATAAGACCGTTACCTGTACCAGCGCCAATGGACGCGCCCAAGCAGGCAATGCCTGCCCCTATAACTGAGCAACCGATAATTATTGACTGTTCCAATGTTCATTCCATCCTTTCAAACTTTTATATATTTGTAATAAAGATGCCGCCCATATCATCAATGGTCGGACTGGAAGGAGCCACGCATGTAGCAAATGCCCAGCGTAGTAAAAATCATAGCTTGGATAGCTCCTATAGCCAAGCTAAAGCAAACCCAAAGTTCGGGCACTACCCAGGGGGTAAGTTGATAAAGAACTACCAGCATTATCTCGCCGGCAACGATATTGCCGAAAAGACGGAAAGCCATGGTAAAGGGTTTTAATGCTTCATCCAGCAAATGTATTGGAAACATGAAAATAGATGGCTGGAAAAAATGTTTGAAGTGGGCAAGGCCGTTACGCGCTATGCCGATGACATAGACTAGCGTGATGACCAAAAGACCCAACCCCAGGGTCGTGTTCAAATCAGCCGTAGGTGAAGTGATGTGCAGGTGCAATGGTTCAAATATCTGTGGAATCAGGCCAATCTCGTTGCCTACAAAAATATACATAAACAAGGTAAGGAAAAACGGCCCCATCATTTTCCTTCCTTTTTCACCGAGGTTCTCTCCAGCCATACTGCCGACCAGGTCAAATATGGATTCGACAAATATTTGCAGGTTCCCGGGAACAAGTTTTGAGTTGCGTGTTGCCGCGATCAATATTATAGCCACTATAGCCATGGTCAGCCATGACATGTAGATAGTCTGCACATTAAATACCATACCCGGCCAAACTTCTGTGGGCAAAAAATCAATTATTTTGTTTTCCGACACTTTTTTCACTCCTTTCTGCATCTTGGGTAAGTTTTTGATCTTCCCGCCATGCGGTTATTGCAATAAAGATAAGGCAAACCAAATGTAGGATGATATATGCTATAAAAAGCGGCAATATAGATATGCCAGCTTTCAATGCCGCAAAAATAGCGAGCGCGTCAAACACGATGCGCTTGAACATATTTCTTTTCATGCTGGCCATCGCTTTGGCAAAAGGCAGGCCTGCGCCTTTTTCCACACCCATGAACATTATATAGTTATCAAAAAGGCCTACCATAAAACCGGCAAACACGCTTCTGGCCAGAGAAAATCCGCTTAAAAACCAGACCAGGCAGAAGGCCGCCAGTGAAAAAATTCCGGCGGCAATGAGAAAGGACCTCTTTATTTTCGCCGCTCGTTCAATCATCCTTTTCCTCATGTGAATCGATAAAATTAAACCTCAGATGCTTATAGATGCTGTAGACAGCCAGGATAATGCCACAAATCAGTCCGATTAGCCGGCCTTTAGGACGGATAGAAAAAAAATCGTCCGCATAACCGCCCAGAAAATAACCCAAAAGTAAACAGCCAACCAAAGTAGAACTTACAAAAGTAACAAAAGAAAGGGCTTTTATTATTCTTTTAATATCGCCTTGCATAGGCAATACCCCTAATTTTCTATTGTTTAAATTTAACACTGTTTTTTTATATAGTATATATTTTTATTTAATTCGACAAAGCAACCTATATTCCTGCTGAAAATCACGGATACCATAGTGCAACAGGATAGTTTGCCAATGGCAGGAAAAATGTTTATTTAAGCAAAATACTCAGGCGCAGTTACGGCAAAACCTTTGTTATGCAATATGGTCTTTATGATGCGTTCGGAAGCAAGCCCATCGCCATAAGGATTGACTGCTTCTGACATGCGGGCGTAAGCGGTCTTGTCGTCTAAAAGTTCCAGCGTACTTGCCAAAACGTGCTCATAATCCGCGCCGACAAGCCGTACTGTACCGGCATGCAGGGCTTCCGGCCTTTCGGTCGTGTCCCTCAGGACCAAAACAGGCTTGCCCAAAGAAGGCGCTTCTTCCTGCACCCCACCCGAATCGCTGAGCAAGAGAAACGACTGTCCCATCAAATTGGCAAAAGGTTCATAGTCCAAAGGATCAATGAGATGTATGCGCTCTCTGCCTGCTAGTTCCGCCGCTACAACCTCCCGTACCGCCGGGTTTTTATGTACCGGAAAGACCACCTCTACATCCGGACGCTGCTGCAATACCTCCCGCAAGGCCCGGTACACTCCGCGCAGAGGTTCTCCGAGGTTTTCCCGCCGGTGGGTGGTTACAAGTATCAAACGGTTTTTTCTTTCTAAACAGCCGGTCAAAACAGGATCGATAAATTTATAATCAGCCCGCACCGTGTTTTTCAGGGCGTCGATCACCGTATTGCCTGTAACATATATTTTTTTCTCCGCTACATTTTCCCGCAAAAGGTTCTCTTTGGCATTTTGCGTCGGAGCAAAGTGGAGATCGGCCAATACGCCTGTCAGATGCCTGTTCACCTCTTCCGGGAAAGGCGAATATTTATTGCCTGTCCGGAGGCCCGCTTCGACGTGCCCTACAGGTATCTGCTGATAATAGGCGGCCAGGGCGCCGATAAACGTAGTAGTGGTATCGCCGTGCACCAAAACCATGTCCGGCCTGATGGCGGAAAATACTTCGCCCAGCCCGGACAAGGCCCGGCAGCTGACATCATAAAGTGTTTGCCTCTGGCTCATTATATCGAGGTCATAATCAGGTTTTATAGCAAAAAGATCCAAAACCTGATCGAGCATTTCTCTGTGTTGCGCAGTAACTACCACTAGCGGCTGGATAAATTCCGGGTATTTTTTCATTTCTAAAACTACCGGAGCCATTTTTATCGCCTCCGGCCTGGTGCCAAAAACCGTGACTAATTTAAGCTTTTCCAAGCTAGCCTCCTCTAGGGCTCCCGCCCTAAATAAAAACGAGTGAGGAGAATATTCTCTTCACTCGTCAGTTACCGTGGTTGGCTTGCTGCATTTTAAGTATCGTTTAGTATGCCAATTTTTTTAGCACCGACGAATACCGCTGCGACAATGACGCCGATAACGACTACCCCCGTAAACAGGCCGCTGCCAGTGAAAAGAAGCGCACTGGCACTCAGAGCCATACTTATAAGATACATGAGAAGCACTGCCTGCCTCTGGCTAAGTCCCACCGCCAAGAGCCGGTGGTGCAGATGTCCCTTGTCAGGCTTAAAAATTGGCTTGCCGTTGGAGTAACGGCGCACGATGGCAAACCCGGTGTCCATTATCGGCAGCCCCAGCGCTACTGTAGGCACCAAAAGCGCGATGGTCGCGGCGCTTTTGACAACGCCGAGGACAGATATCGCCGCCAGCATATAGCCTAAAAACATACTGCCGGTATCGCCCATAAAAATCGAAGCCGGATTGAAGTTATATTTGATAAAGGCCAGCGTGGAGCCGGCCAAGGCCGCCGTCAGCACGGCTATCGGGTAAAAGCCGTTTTGCACGGCGACAATAATCACTGTCACCGAAGCAATGAGCGACACTCCTGCCGCCAGGCCATCCAGGCCGTCGATCAAATTGAGCGCGTTGGTCATGCCGACCACCCACAAGATGGTGACCGGGACAGACAGATGGTCCATGTACATATAGCCGCCACTGATCGGATTGTTCAGCCATTCTATTTGTATACCGAACAGAACAGGCACGCTGGCCGCCACTACCTGCCCCAGCAGTTTGACCCGGGCGGGCATCTGGTAGATATCATCAAGCACGCCGATCACGACGATGAGCGAACCGCCCAATAAAAGGCCTATTATCTCGCGCGTTACGTGCATGCTGCACAATACGGCGATGACAAACCCGGCGTATATGGCAAGGCCACCCATGCGCGGTACGGGATTGGTATGTACTTTACGGCTGTCCGGCGCGTCTATGGCGCCAAGCCTTATTGATAGCTTCCGCACATAAGGCGTCAACAACCAGCATGCCAACAGCCCTATAACAAACGCTACAGCGTAAGCTTGCATACGGCACACCTCGTTACTTTACTGCAATCTAACATATTAGATTAATTTTACATTAAGGGCATATTGTTGTCAATTATTTTACACTATAAACGGATTGAAAAAATGCCCTTTAACAGCCGACTTTCCCCTGCCAAACTTCGACCTTGATCCCCGATTCTTGCAGCATGCTCTCGGCCAGTTCGTCCGGATAGGGATTGGCATAAACTATCCTTGAAACACCAGCGTTTATCAGCATTTTCGTGCATACTACGCAAGGCTGGTGCGTACAGTAAAGAGTGGCTCCTTCAATGGACACACCGTGCACAGCCGCCTGGATGATGGCATTTTGTTCGGCATGAAGGCCGCGGCAAAGTTCATGCATCTTGCCGGACGGCACGTTCAGCTGTTCCCTAAGGCAGCCTGTCTCGCTGCAATGGCGCATCTTCCTCGGCACGCCGTTATAGCCGCTGGCCAAAATATGTTTATCTTTGACCAGCAGCGCGCCCACGCTGCGTCTCAGGCAAGTAGAACGCCTGAGCGCGGTCTGGGCAAATTCCATAAAATAATCGTCCCATTCCGGGCGCTCCAGTTCCCGCATGTCTTTCTCCTTAACAGCAACCGCCGTCCAGACTGGCTATCTCCGGATAGAGCGGATATTTTTGGCAAAGCGCTTTTACTCTTGCCGCCGCCTGCTGCCTGGACTTGGTATCATTCATATTTTTCAGCGTCAGGCTTATGATAGCCGCCACTTCTTTCATATCTTCCGTTGTAAAACCGCGCGTAGTCACGGCCGCGCTGCCCAGCCTGACCCCGCTGGTGATAAACGGGCTGGCTGTATCAAAGGGTATAGCGTTTTTATTGACAGTAACTCCTACTTCGTCCAGCGCTTTTTCCGCGTCTTTGCCTGTAATGCCCTGCGGCCGCAAGTCCACCAACATCATATGGTTGTCCGTACCGCCGGACACTATGCGAAAGCCCTCCTGGGTCAGGTTCTGCGCCAAAGCATTGGCATTTTCGATGATGTTTTTCTGATAAGCGGTAAATTCCGGGCTCATTGCTTCGAGCAGCGCTACCGCTTTAGCCGCTATGGCGTGCATCAGCGGGCCGCCCTGTATGCCGGGGAACACCGCTTTGTCTATGGCCTTGGCGTGTTCTTCCTTGCACAGGATCAAACCGCCGCGCGGCCCGCGCAGGGTCTTGTGCGTAGTAGTAGTAACGATATCGGCATGAGGCACGGGATTGGGGTGAAGCCCGGCGGCTACCAGGCCGGCCACATGCGCCATGTCAACCATGAACAGACATTTCGCCTCTTTGGCGATAGCTGCCATTTTTTCGTAATCTATCAGACGAGAGTAAGCGCTGGCGCCCGCCACCAGTATCTTGGGGCTGCACCCCAGGGCGATTTTGCGTAAAGCCTCGTAATCTATGGTTTCGTCCCTTTCGGTGACGCCGTAAGGAACTATATTGTAATAAGAACCGGAAATGTTTACCGGGCTGCCATGGGTCAAGTGCCCGCCATGAGCCAGGTTCATACCGAGGATAGTGTCCCCCGGCCGCAAAAAAGCGAAGTAAACGGCCGTATTGGCCTGCGCGCCGGAATGCGGCTGTACGTTGGCGTGGTCGGCGCCAAAAAGCTTTTTAGCGCGCTCAATGGCCAAGGTTTCAACCACATCGACAAACTCGCAGCCGCCGTAATACCTTTTACCTGGGTAGCCTTCCGCGTATTTATTGGTCAGCACGCTGCCGAGGGCCTCCAAGACCGGCATGCTGACAAAATTTTCCGAAGCGATAAGCTCTATTTTGTTGCGCTGGCGACCTAATTCATCATAAATCGCCGCATGTACCTCCGGATCGAACTCCTGCAAAAACTTCACCATGTTACCAGCCTCCGGTTTCATATTTTCATCATACAGTAAACTTTACCATGCCCGTTATTTTATAGCAAGCAATCAAGCATCTCCACCCGCCGGGCATGCCGTCCGCCGGCAAACTCCGTCTCCAGCCACACCCTGACTATCATGTCGGCCAGGCCGCAGCCAGTCACCCGCTCGCCCAGGCAAAGGACGTTGGCGTTGTTATGTTCGCGGCTCATCCTGGCGGAAAATACGTCGCCGCAAAGCGCCGCCCGTACCCCTTTTACCTTGTTGGCTGCGATACTGACGCCGATGCCAGTACCGCAAACTAATATGCCCCGGTCGAATTGACCGCCGGCTACCTGCTCCGCCACCGCTTTGGCAATAGGCGGGTAGTCTACAGATTGCTCATTATGCGTCCCATAATCTTCAAAATCCACAGACAGTTCACACAAAAGACCCTTTATGACCTCTTTCAAACGGTAACCGCCGTGGTCACTGCCGATGATCAGCTTCATCAATATTGCCCCCTATAAGAGTAATGATTTTTTCCAGTCCACTATCGAGCATATTGTCTATCTCTTTGGCGCAGGCCGCATATATTGCGGTATCGCCGCCAAAAGGATCGGGCACATCTTTGCCGGCGCCGCAAAATTCCGCCAGGGTAAAGACCTTTTCTCCCGACGAAGGGTAGAAATGGAGCAGGTCCGCTCGGTGCCCGCTCCCCATAGTAATTATCAGGTCTGCTTCATTTATCAGTTTTTGGTTTACAGCGCACGCTTTATGCCTGGTAGCGTCTATCCCCATGGCGGCCAAGACCTCTTTAGCGCCAACAGAAATAGCATCACCGGCAAAGCCCGCGACACCGGCTGAAATTATTTTTATCCTGTCATCCAGCCTCAGTTTCGCCAGCTTATCCTGCAAAATAAACTGCGCCATCGGGCTGCGGCAAGTATTGCCTGTACAAACAAACATAAGCGTAAACAGCATCAGGGCAACTCCTTCAAAAATTCGTCCGGCCTTACACTGCTAATTTTATCATAAAAAATCCTTATTTCAAAAGTTCCGCCACATCAGCTGCACACACTTCCTGTTTCCCCTCGGCAGCCTTGACCAGCCTGTTCATGATGGCCTCTCCTAAGCCGGATGACTTTATTTTTTGCACGAAAATCACTTCCGCGCCCTGCCTGTCACATTCCCGCAACCAACTATAGAGGAACCGGGCCAGTTCTTCCTCTTTATCCCAGGTAAAAGGCAAGACGCCAGCCGGCAAATTGCCGCGCAAATTCGACTGTACGATCATACCTGCTTTTTTCCCCTGCGCAAGAAGCCTTTTCAATCCGACCGCAAGCTCTGCCTCGTCCGGCATCGCTTCCAGAAGATATAACGGCGCACGAGGCGCATAATGTCTGTATTTCATCCCCGGCGCTTTAGGCGCGCCTTTTTCTTCTGGGCCCGGCTGCGCCAGCTTGCCCAGCACAGCAGCAAGTTGCTCGTAGGTAATACCGCCCGGACGCAAGATAGCCGGCAACTCTTGCGTGCAGTCCACCACCGTCGACTCTAAGCCGACATCCGTGCTGCCGCCGTCTATTATACCGTGTATCCGTCCGTCCAGGTCTTCCTTTACCGCCCTGGCCGCGGTCGGGCTGGGCCGCCCCGACAGGTTGGCCGACGGTGCGGCCAGCGGCAATCCGGACAATTCGATCAGCCGCCTGGCTACAGCATGGTCAGGCATACGCACAGCTACGGTCGGCAAACCAGCCGTGACAGCATCGGGGACAGCGGAAGATTTTTCCAGTACTAAGGTGAGCGGCCCCGGCCAAAAAGCCCGCATGAGTTTTTCCGCAGCCGGCGGCACCCTCTCCACCAGTTGGTCAAGCATGCTTTGGTCCGCAATATGTAAAATCAAAGGATTGTCCGACGGGCGTCCCTTAGCGGCGAAGATACCGGCAACCGCTTCGCCGGACAAACCGTTTGCTCCCAGCCCGTACACGGTCTCGGTCGGAAAGGCCACCAAGCCGCCTTTTTTTATTATAGCAGCCGCCGCCAACAAGTCCTCTTCATTGGCCGACTGCCAAAACTCAGTCTCCATACGCGCCCTCTTCTTTAGTAAGCAAGACTATCCGCTCTATACCGGCGTAGTCGTGCAATATTCTTATTCCGGCAAAGCCGTTTTCTTGAGCCAATTTTGCCACAGCAGGCCCTTGGCCGATGCCTATTTCGAGGGCCAGCAACCCTGCCGGCAGTAAAAATTTACCTGCTTCGACGATGATGCGACGGTAACAGTCAAGGCCGTCAGCGCCGCCGTCTAAGGCCAAGCGCGGCTCTTTTTTCACTTCACGCGGTAATTTTTCCAGTTCGCCGCTCGGTATATACGGCGGGTTGGACACTATAAGCTGGAATTTCTCTCCTGCCAGGGCGCTGTAGACATCTGAACGGCGAAAGTCCACCCGGGAAGAAAGCCCTAATTTGTGTGCGTTGTCAGCCGCCACTTGGAGCGCCGCCGGTGAAATATCCACCGCCACGGCAGTCGCAGCGGCAACCAGACTCAATATTCCTAACACGATAGCCCCGCTGCCTGTTCCAATATCCAAAATCCGCGGGGCAGTAAAGTTTTTACAAAAAGCGGCAGCCTCTTCAACCAGCAGCTCAGTCTCCGGACGTGGCGTCAATACCGCGTCGCTGACCGCAAGTTCGAAATCAAGAAAACTTTTGCGGCCGATAATATAGGCGACCGGTTCTCCCTTGGCCCGCCGCAGTATAAGCTTTCTGTAGGTATCTAATTCTTCATTTTGCAGCGGCTGGTCAAAATGTACATACAGCTGTATCCGTTCTTTACCGAGGACATGGCAAAGCAGTATTTCCGCATCCAGCCGGGGGGAATCCACCTGGCTTTTTGCCAAATACTGCTTACTGCGGTCGATTATTTCGCCAATCGTCCATATTTTTTTGCTTGCGTCCATCTTCATTCCACCTGCTTTAGCCGCTCGCTCTGGTCGGCAGCCACCAGGGCATCTGTAAGTTCCGCCAGATCCCCGTTTAAAACAGCTTCCAATTTGTGCAAGGTCAGCCCTATCCTGTGGTCGGTCACCCGCCCTTGCGGGAAATTGTATGTGCGTATCCGTTCACTGCGGTCGCCCGTTCCCACCTGGCTTTTTCTGTCCTGCGCAGCGGCGGCGGCCTGCTCGGCCTGCGCTACTTCGAGCAGCTTGGCCCGCAAGACCCGCATAGCTTTTTCCCGGTTTTGTAGCTGCGACTTTTCGTCCTGGCACTGTGCCACTATCCCTGTCGGCAGATGGGTGATGCGTACGGCGGATTCCGTCTTGTTGACATGCTGCCCGCCCGCGCCGCTGGCGCAAAAAGTATCTACCCTGAGGTCGGCCGGATTGACGGCCACGTCCACTTCTTCCGCTTCCGGCATCACAGCCACAGTGACGGTAGAGGTATGTATACGCCCGCTCGATTCAGTCTCCGGCACGCGCTGCACACGGTGCACGCCGCTTTCATATTTGAGTTTGCTGTATACCCCGCTGCCGGAAATCATGACTATTATTTCCTTAAAACCGCCGAGGCCGGTGGGATTGGCGTCCATAATTTCCACCTTCCAGCCCTGCCCTTCGGCGTAACGGGTGTACATGCGTATAAGGTCGCCGGCAAACAGCGCCGCCTCATCGCCGCCGGCCCCGCCGCGCACCTCGAGGATGACGTTTTTGTCATCATTTTCATCGCGCGGCAATAGAAGTATTTTCAAATCCGTCTCCAACAAAGAGACCTTCTTTTTCAAATTGACAAACTCATCTTGCGCCATAGCCAGTATCTCATCGTCTTTTTCCTGGGCGAGCATCTTTTCCGCTCCGGCCAGCTCTTCCAGCGTACGCTTGTAAGAGCGGAATTTCTCCACTATCTCCGCAAGGCGGGAATGGGCTTTGGTGTATTTTTGCCATTCGTACTGTCGCGCGATCACGTCCGGGTCGCTTATTTTATTTTCGAGATCCAGGTATTTGTCTTCAACTGCCTGCAATTTATCTAGCAATTCCATGATTTATGCCGGTTGCTCCTCTAACTGTAAGGTTTCTTCCTCAGGCAGTACTGCCTCCAGAGCCTTTATCGCCACTTCTATCTGGTCGTCCGCCGGTTCCCTGGTCGTGAGTTTTTGCAGCATCAAACCCGGCCAGGCTATTAACTTGACCCCCGGCTTATCGCAATTTTTCCCCACATAACGGATGATCTCGTAGCTTATCCCGGCTACTAGCGGCATGAGCACTATGCGCGAAGCGATCCGCAACCAAAGCGAAGGCCAGCCGAGAAAAGCAAAGATAAATATGCTGACCACCATCACGATGAGCAAAAAGTTCGTGCCGCAACGCGGGTGCAAGGTGCTAAAACCCCTGACATTTTCAGCGTTCAGCTCGACGCCCGCTTCATAGGCGTGAATAGTTTTGTGTTCGGCGCCGTGGTACTCAAATACCCGCTGGATATCTTTCATGAAAGATATCGCGCCCACATACGTAAGAAAAATCAAAAGGCGCAGCACGCCCTCGGCCAAATTCAACCAAAACGGCGTCGTAAATATACTGGAGAGAAACCGCGTCGCATAAGTGGGCAGCGCGATAAACAGCGCAATTGCGAGAAGTATGGAAAAAGCCATGGTCATCGCCATTTCCCTGGCCGTAAGTTCTTCCCCTTCTTCACCGGCGGCCTGCGCCGACCAGGAAAGGGCCTTCATCCCGTAAACGAGCGACTCTATAAGCATGACACAGCCGCGCAGCAGAGGCTTTTTCAGTATAGGGAACCGGTCGGAAACCGTGACAAAAGGCTTTTTATCTATCACTATGCCGCCGTCCGGCTGGCGCACGGCGGTCGCAAGATGGAACGGCCCGCGCATCATGACGCCTTCTATGACCGCCTGTCCGCCGATGTTGGGTTTTGCCATTTTCGCCCCTCCTTCCGCTATGCCTTCATATTCAAACAGCAGAGCCTGCGCTCTGCTGTCGTGGTGTTCATTTTTCGCTATTATAACGTTTGTTGAACTTTTCTATGCGGCCCCTGGCCGTTACATTGCGCTGCTGGCCGGTATAGAACGGGTGGCACTTAGAGCAGACGTCCACACGCAGGTCTTTTTGCACCGACCCTGTCATGAATGTATTTCCACAGGCGCAGACCGCCTTGGCTTCAACAAAATTCGGGTGTATTTTCTCTTTCACTTGCCCTCAACCTCTTTTCTAATAATAAACGTAACAAACGAAACTTCTTTCAACATGCTAGTAAATTATAGCACAGAGCTTTTTGTAGTGCAACAAGATAATTTTTTACCCGTTAAATTTATTCATAGTTTCGTCTATGCCGTATTCCAGCCAATATTCCAAGGCGTCGGCCGTTTTTTTTATCGCTTCCGCCACCAAAGACGTCTCTTCTTTGCTAAATTTTGTCAGCACATGTCTGACCACCGTTTTCTCTTCATGCTCCGGCCGCCCTATGCCGACTTTGAAACGGGCGAATTCCCCGCTGCACAGATGGTCCTGCACAGATAAAATGCCGTTATGACCGCCGGCCGAACCTTTGCGCCGGATGCGCAGTTTGCCGCCGGGCAGGTCAAGATCATCCTGAACCACCGCTATATCCGGCAAATCTATACGGTAATAATTGGCCAGACCACCAACAGCTATGCCGCTCCTGTTCATATAAGTCTGCGGCCTTACCAAAAAAACGCGCGACGGCATACGCCGCTCGGCTACCGAGGCGATACCGTCCGTCTTCCATGGTATATCCCAGCGCCTGGCCAGCTCTTCCACTACCATAAAACCGATATTGTGGCGGGTATTTTCATACTCTCTGCCTATATTGCCCAAACCCGCGATAAGTTTCATAAGATATTTTCCCCATTATTTAAGACGGCCAAACGGCCGCCTTAATTGTTTTATATATTAAACAGCTGGCTTACCGACATCTCATTGTATATCCTGAGTATCGCCTCGCCAAAAAGCGGCGCCACAGACAACACTTTTATCTTGGGCGTCTGCTTTTCCGGCGGCACGGGGATGGTATTGGTGACCACCAGCTCTTTTATCGGCGATTTTTCTATGCGATCGAGCGCCGGCGGGGTCAAAACCGCGTGCGTACAGCAGGCGTATACTTCCTTAGCGCCAAACTTCATCAGGGCGTTGGCCGCTTCGGTCAATGAACCGGCCGTATCCACCAGGTCGTCGATTATGACCGCTGTTTTGCCCTGAACGTCGCCAATAAGGTTCATGACTTCCGCTACGCCCGGTTCAGGGCGGCGTTTTTCGATGATAGCTATATCTGTGTGCAGGCGGTCGGCCAGGTTCCTGGCCCGGGTAACGCCGCCCAGATCGGGGGATACCGAAACAATGTTGTCTATTTTCTTGCCACGGATATAGTCCGCTAAAAGCGGCACTCCCGGGAGATGGTCTACCGGTATGTCGAAAAATCCCTGTATCTGTCCGGCGTGCAGATCCATGGTAACAACGCGCGTCACGCCCGCCGTATATAAAAGATTGGCCACCAGCTTGGCGGAAATAGGTTCGCGCCCGCGGGTCTTCCTGTCCTGCCTGGCATAAGCGTAATAAGGTATTACCGCCGTTATATGCTTGGCGCTGGCGCGTTTGAAAGCATCCACCATGACTAAAAGTTCCATCAGGTTTTCATTGACCGGCTGGCTGGTCGCCTGTAATACAAACACTTCCTTGCCGCGCACGCTCTCATCTATGATGACCTGCACTTCGCCATTATTGAAACGGCCTACCTTCGCCTCGCCTACCCCTGCCCCGAGATAAGCCGCGATTTCCTGCGCCAAAGCAGGATTGGCCGTACCGGTGAATATCCTCAAACGCTTATTTTCATCTGACAACATTTTAGCAAATACCCCCAATTGAAATATCAATATTATTATATCACTTATATTTTGACCAGTTATCAATATTTTTTTGCTTGGCCCTTGCTATGCCAAGAGCGTTAGGCGGCACGTCGTGGGTGATGGTCGAACCTGCTCCTACATAGGAATTTTCGCCCAAAACGACCGGCGCCACCATGTTGGAATTGCAGCCGACAAAAGAATTATCGCCTATAGTAGTACGGAACTTTTTCTTGCCGTCGTAATTTACCGTTATCGTCCCGCAGCCTATGTTCACTTTGTTGCCAATATCGGCGTCGCCTATATAACTAAGGTGCGGCAGTTTACTGCCTGTTCCCACCCAGGAATTTTTTACTTCGACAAAATTGCCTACCTTTACCTCGTCCGCCAAGCGCGTCCCCGGACGCAGGTGCGCGAACGGACCTACTGTCACGCCGGTACCGATAGCCGCATCATGGGCGTAAGTAAAATGCACAGTGCAATCGTCCCCGGTCTGCACATTGGTAAAGCGGACATTCGGCCCGATAAGGCATTCTTTGCCGATCACCGTATTGCCTTCCAGCCAGGTGTAGGGGTATATGATGCAATCACGGCCGATGCTGACAGTGCTGTCGATATAGGTAGTATCCGGGTCCATGATGGTCACGCCCGCATCCATAAGGTTTCCATTGGTGCGCCGGCGCATCCATTTTTCCGCTTCGGCCAGTTGGCGCCGGGAATTGATGCCCATAACCGTGTCGCTGTCCGCCGCCACGACCGCGCCTACCTTATGGCCGTCCTCGACCAGTTTGTCGACGACATCGGTAAGATAGTACTCTCCCTGGGCGTTGTTGCAGTCTACCTTGGCCAGCATGGCAAATAAAAGCTCTGTTTTCACACAATAAATACCGGTATTTATTTCTTTTATCGCCAGTTCTTCCGGGGTTGCGTCTTTTTGTTCGACGATCTTCAAGACACTGCCCTTATCGTCGCGCACTACCCGGCCGTAACCTGTGGCGTCAGGCATCATAGCGGTCAATACCGTAGCATTATTGCCGACTTCTATATGATGCTCGTAGAAACTCCTAAGTTCGCGACCGTCCAATAATGGCGTATCGCCGCACAGGATCATCACCGTACCATGGGCGCTCTGTAAAAGCGGCTGGGCTTGCATAACGGCATGGCCTGTACCTAGTTGTTCTTTCTGCTCGGCCAGTTCCGCCCGCCCTTCGACTATTGGCGCCACTCTCCCGGCGCCAAATCCTATCACCACTATTTTTCTCGTGCAGCCGGCTATTTCAGCGGCGTCCAATACATGCGCCAGCATCGGCTGGCCGGCCACAAAATGCATAACCTTGGGCAAGTCGGATTTCATGCGAGTTCCTTTACCTGCCGCCAAAATTACCGCCGTTAGTTCTGACATGGGTAACCCTCCTAAACAAACCATTATTTACATAATTTACGGCGCGAAAAGCTTTTTAGCTTATCTCCACCCGGTAACCCGCCTGCCTGAGGGATGCGACCACTATCTCCGCATGTTTGCTGTCGCGGGTCTCGAGGTCTATCTCCACCTGGGTATGCCCTATCGGCAGGTTCTGCCCGGCATGTTTATGGTAGATATATATTATATTGGCCTGGTGATCGGCGATAGTAGTGATGAATTTTCTCAGTTCGCCCGGCCGGTCGACAAGGTTGGTCGTAAGCTTCACCCTTCGGCCAGCTTTGATAAGACCATTTTCTATGATACGCGAAACAAAATTTATGTCAATATTGCCGCCAGATACAATTGTCGCTATTTTATCATGGTAAGGCACGCAGTTGTGCAGTATAGCCGTGAGGCCGACCGCGCCGGCTCCTTCGACCACCAGCTTGCAGCGCTCCAGCAAAAGCAGGATGGTCGCGGCAATATCTTCGTCTTTTACGACAAATATGTCGTCCACATATCTTTGTATATGGCTGAAAGTTATGTCGCCCGTCTTTTTCACCGCGATGCCGTCGGCTAGAGTACGCGCTTCCGCCGTTTCCATCGGCTTACCGGCATTGCGGGAAAGATAGGCTGACGGAGCCCCGCTGGCCTGTACGCCATATACTTTCACATGCGGCGCCAAAGCTTTTATGGCTGCCGCCACGCCTGCTATCAGGCCGCCGCCGCCGATAGGGACTACCACCGCTTTTATATCCGGCTGCTGCTCAAGTATCTCAAGCCCTATAGTGCCCTGCCCGGCGATGACCGCCAGATCGTCAAAAGCATGCACGAAAGTCGAGCCTTCTTCTTTTTGCAAACGCAAAGCTTCCTGGTAAGCATCGTCATAACACGCGCCAAACTGCACTACCTGTGCGCCATAGCCGCGGGTAGCCGATACTTTCGGCAAAGGCGCGACTTCCGGCATTACTATGGTAGAACGCACGCCGGCAGCTGTCGCACCCAGCGCCACGCCCTGGGCATGGTTGCCGGCGGAAGCCGCGATGACGCCTTTGGCCCGCTGCTCTTCGCTCATGCACTGTATGCAGTTGTATGCGCCTCTGACTTTAAAAGAGCCTGTACGTTGCAGATTTTCCAGTTTTAAATAAACGCTCGAGCCTGACGCGCCGCTAAAAGTGCTGTTATGTTCAAGCGGGGTCTCTCTTATCACCCCTTTAAGCCTTTCAGCCGCCTGTTTTACCTCGTCGAGCTTTACCAAATCAGTCTGTTTCATATTCTTTCTCCTGACCCGCCAAATACCTCTATCTCTGTGCGCCTGGCACTTTCATCCACTTGGTTGAGCAAAAGTAACGCGGTATAATCTTTTACCATTTTTACAGAAGGCTCTCTGGTGCTCATCAGGACACAGGCGCCAAGCACTCTTGCCCCCACTTCGTTGGCCAGGTCTACCATGCCTTTGGCCGTACCGCCGGCTTTCATAAAGTCATCGACGATTATCACGCCAGCCCCTTGCGGCAGCGCGCGGCGAGGCAGCGACATGGCCTGGATACGGCGGGTGGAGCCGCTCATATAGTTGATACTGACCGAAGAACCTTCCGTTACCCTGCTGTCCCGCCTGGCTATCACCAGCGGGACGCCAAAAGCCCGCGCCGCCATCACAGCCAGCGGTATGCCTTTGGTTTCCATCGTCATAATATAATCGGGTTGGTAGCGCGGCGCCATACGCTTGTATATGATCTCGCCCAAAACCTGGGTGACGGCGGGATCAAAAAGGATATCGCTCATATAAATATAGGCGCCGGTGATAATTCGCCCCGGCTCGGACAATTTTGCCGCCAGGTGGCTCAAAAAATCCCGGCTTTTTTGCGGCGGCAGACCGGGGATAAAACGCACGCCGCCGGCCGCGCCGGACACAGTTTCCACTTCGCCCAGGCCGAAATACTCAAAGCTCTCCCGTACCGCCTGGACATCTTCGCTCAAAGTAGACTTGGCTACGGCAAACTCATCGCAAAAATGAGAAAAGGGGAACAGTTGCGACGGCCGGTCAGACAGATATTTAGCCAAAGCGGCTATACGGTCTTGTTTTTTCGCACGGGACATACATCATTCCTCTTTCGATCTCACTCCACGGAACGGGCTTCTTCTATCGCAGTCAACAGCGTCTTCTCCGCATTGCGCATGTGTTCGCAGGCGCGTTTCCTGGCCAGTTCCGGATTACGCTTGGCGATACTGTCCACCAAAAGCTCATGCTCGTGTAAAGTATCTTTTATGCGGCCGGGGTAGTTCATAGAAGTTACCCGCAACCTTATCAGCTGCTCGCGCAGGTTATTTATTATACCAAAAAGCCTGTCGTTACGGCTGGCTTTATAGAGCACTTCGTGAAACTCCCAGTCATAATCGCCTATCTTGTCCATATCTTCATGCTTTACCGCTTCACTTATTTTCTTCAAATGCGACCGAAGGAGCGCCAGCTCTTCATCCGTAATGCGCTCTGCCGCCAGTTCTGCCGCCAGCATATCGAGCGCCGTCCTTATTTCATATACATCTATGACGTCTTTTATAGAAATATTGGCGACATAAGTCCCTCGGCGCGGCACCATATCGACAAAACCTTCCTGCTCAAGCTTTCTTATTGCTTCACGTACAGGCGTCCTGCTGACGCCCAGCTCTTCAGCCAGCTGTATCTCCATCAAACGCTGGCCCGGCCGCAAAACGCCGCCGATGATCGCCGTGCGCAAAGTTTCGCAAACCACTTCCCTGAGCGGTTTATATGTGTCGAGATTCACGGGCAGTAAACGGTATTTATTCATATTTTCCATTGCGGCCTCCTTGTTCTGGTTATCCAAACACGGGCTCCGGTCGCCTTTTGTACCTTTTCCGCCATCAAATTTGCCTGCTCTTCACCGGCGGCCAGAGCAAATACCGACGGCCCGCTGCCGGACATCAAGCAGGCACTGGAGCCTGCTCCCAGCATCGCGATTTTTATATCCTGTATCATAGGGTATTCTTTTATTGTAACAAGTTCCAGCACATTATGCAAAGAATCGGCCAGACGCCTAATATCCTCACCGCCTATCGCTGCAAGCGTCTCTTCTATGTCCGGCGGGTCCAATACCAGGCCGCGGGAAAAGTTCCGGTATACCCAGGCGGTCGATACCTCTATATCCGGACAGGCTAAAACTACGGTCATTTCCGGGCAATCGGGCAGCTGCTCTATTTTCTCTCCCCGACCTGTCGCCAAGGCCGTCCCGCCTGTGATGCAAAAGGGGACATCCGAGCCAAGCTCGGCCGCCAAATCTTTTAGCTTTTCCACCGGCCAGCCAAGCTGCCACAAACCATTTAGCCCGCGCAATACCGCCGCGGCGTCGCTGCTGCCGCCAGCCAGGCCGGCAGCCAGCGGGATGCGTTTTTTTATATTTATTTTCACAGACGCAGGGCGGCCTGCTTCTTTTGCCATAAGCTCGGCGGCGCGAAAAGCTATATTGCCTTCGTCGACAGGCAACTGTTCGCAATCCGTCTCCAGTACCAGCCGCGCAGAGGGCGACAATTCAATCTCGTCAGCCAACTCCAGCGTCTGCATCACCATATTTACTTCATGATAGCCGTCAGAGCGCTTCCCCAAAACGTCAAGAAACAAATTTATTTTGGCATGCGCTTTTTCTAAAACCAACAAAAATTTTCTCCCTTCACAGCCCACATTGAATACAACATATTTTTTGTCACATAATATTTTATACCGCCAGCTCTTTATTGGCAACACGTTACATACGCCAATATTTGTATATTTTATTACTTTAATTAGATAAAACTACTTTTACCGGATTCTTTTTCCTATTTTTATTGTGAAAAAAGATAAGGTATTGCCAGGTATGGTATCATTATTGGTGAGAGATTTTTACTATGGAGGCGAAAAAGGTGTCCAGTATAATAAACCGCTACCTTATGGTCGGCCTCGGGTGCCTCATCTGCGGGGCTTCCATCAACGCATTTTTTATGCCCAATAAGATGCTCAGCGGCGGCGTAAGCGGCGTTTCTATGATTTTGTATTTTGTGTTTAATCTGCCCATGAGTATAACCAGCATTTTATTGAACATCCCCCTGTTTTTTTACGCTTACCGCTTGATGGACCGCGGCTATGTACTGGTATCGCTGTACGGCATGTTCGTCTTTTCTTTTTCCTTGGACGCGTTTCGTTTCCTGGCCGACCTCCAGCTTACCAATGACATGCTGTTGGCGGCTTTATGCGGCGGCATGGGCAACGGCCTCGGAGCGGCGCTCATGTACCGTGTCAACGGCGGCAGCGGCGGCACGGATATCATTGGCGGCATACTCAATAAATATTATGGCCTGAGCATCGGCTCGGTCAGTTTTGCCATAAACAGTGTCATCATGGGCTTTAACATCTTTCTTTTCGGCCTTACCCCGGCCATGTATACTTTCATCGGCATATATTTCACTTCTTATGTCGCCAACCGCCTGACCGCCGGCTTTGACTTTAAAAAGAGCATCATCATAATCTCTCCGGAATACAAAAAAATAGCCGATGACATCGTCGGCGAAATCGGGCGCGGCGTTACTTACCTTTACGGTGAAGGCGCTTTTACCGGTCAAAAGAAAAGCATAATTTTTGTGGTCATAAAGCTCACGCAAATCGCTAAAATTAAAGCTCTGGTATACAAACACGACCCGCAAGCCTTTATGATTGTACAGGAAGCAACCGACGTTATGGGCAAAGGGTTTACTATAAAAAGCGACAAGCAGATACAAGAAGAAATGCAGGCCGTCAAAAAAAAGCGCCGGCTGCTGAATATATCCCGCATACATAAAGAGCGGGTACAGCAGGAAAAACGCGCCCGAACAAAAAAAGGCAATACTTTTGAATAAAATCGCGCCGTCAACTGTCAATAGATTGTATAAATAGATAAAACCGCCCGACAGGCGGTTTTATCTATTTGCGCTATTTTTTAACTGGCAGCCACACCCAGCACCGGTAATCGGCTGCGCTGGTATCACCGTCCGTATATACTTCGATATCCGGCGCGTCCGCGTATTGGTAACCGCTATTGGGGAACCATTCGGTCATTATCCTTTTTTGCAGCGCCTGAATAGATGCCGGCATAGGGCCGCAGCACTCGAAGACCGCCCAGGTGCAAGCCGGAACCTCCAGCTCGTACATGCCTTCCGGCGCAGGCTGACTGCTACAGACAGCGATGTAATAGTCAAAGGTACCGGCGTCTTTGCGCCAGTCGCCTTTGCTAACGCCCAGCACGCCTTCCGGTTGCCCATCCAACATCTGGCACAGCCGCGGTATAGTACCCTCCGCGATGGTTTTTTGCCAAAATTTCGGCACTTCCACAAATGATTCTTCTTTTTCCACGGAAAAATTGGCCGTGGTTTTGACGCCTACAATGCGAAAAGCGTCTTTCTTCTCGATACGGTAGTTCATTTCGGCTTCACCTCGAATAGTCAGTTTGAAGCTGATAGGCTGGTAGGCCTTGAGCACCACGCCTTGCCGCCGCGCGGCGGACGGCGCCACTCCGTGCACACTCTGAAAGGCCCGGTTGAAAGCGGTCGGCGAATCATAGCCATATTTTAGCGCCGTATCCAGTACCTTCTCCCCCTCGTTTTGCAGGTCGAAAGCCGCCCTGCTCATCCGCCGTCGGCGTATATACTCGGAAAGCGGCACTCCCGCCATATAGGAAAACATCCGCTGGAAATGGTAGACCGACGTACCGGCGATACGCGCTACCCGCTCTAGGTCTAGCTCTCCTTCCAAATTCTCCTCAATATAGGCCAGAGCCCTGTTCAGCCTGCCCAACCAGTCCATCCCATCATCTCCTGACACTAAGTGTAGAGCATATTATACCGCCCAGCCTCTCATTTCCTGCCCGATTCGGCGAGATGACAACTGCCATCATTTCTTTTGCAAAATCCCGGCTTTCAATATGCCCAGGGCGATAATACAACCGCCAGCGCTGCTCAAAACAAAAGGAAAAATGAAAAACCAGGCCAAAACACTTTGACCAAGGATAAAATTGGCCAACGGAAAAGCCAATAAGGCGCCTAAAATACCTGTGCCGAAAAGTTCACCGCCGGCCGCCCAGTAAGTATTTTTGCTGCGCGCATATAACAGCCCGGCCAACAGCGCACCGCACATGCTGCCAGGAAAAGCCAACAGGCTGCCCGTACCCAAAAGGTTGCGCAACAGGGAAATGCCAAACGCCGTGCCCACGCTCCAAGCCGGCCCCAGCAATACCCCGGCCAGGACATTTATGGCGTGCTGCACAGGAAAACAGCGGGAAACGCCGACCGGGATATAGACGATATGCGCCGTAACAACGCCCAGAGCTATAAAAAGAGCAGCCAAAACCATTTTTCTTGCCATCATTACCTCCTTAATAAAAAGCAAAAAGCCTGTCCCATCAAGGGCAAGGCTTTGTTTTTCCAGTCCAAGCTTCCCTACGATGGTACTAACCATATCAGGTTCGAGGGTTGGAGCGCCGCTCCTCTCAGCCGCCTAAAGCGGCACCCCTAGCTAGAATATCAAGTTACAATAAGATTTTACTGCAAAAAAACTGTTATGACAAGAAGAAATTCACCATTTGTCAAAACTGTTTTCCAAAAAAGCAAATTCAGCTAATGACAATGTTTCCGCCCGCCTTCTGCCGTCTATACCGGCGGCGGCCAGCCAGGCCGCTGTCTGTTCGCCGGTAAGTCCGATGTTTTTCAAAGAATTCGATATCACTTTGCGACGCTGGGAAAAAGCCGCCTTGACCACCTGAAAAAATCTGTCTTCGCTCTCTACTGTTACCGGCGGCGTTAAACGCTTTTTACATACTATTACTGCGGATTCCACATTGGGCGGCGGCAAAAAGGACTCCGCCGGCACGGTAAAAGCCAGGGTCGCCTCGGTACGGTACTGCACCGCAACCGACAAAGCGCCGTAATCCCTGCCGCCAGGTTCGGCCGCCATACGCTCAGCTACTTCTTTTTGTACCATCACTACCAGGCGCTCATATAGAAAGCCCTGTTCTAAAAAATGCATTATTATCGGCGTCGTTATATAGTAGGGCAGGTTAGCCACTACCTTGAAAGGAACTGAGCCAAATACGGATTTCGGGTCGAGTTTTAGTATGTCCTGGTTAATCACGGTCAAAGCCGGGTAACGGTTTTTTAGTTCATTGAGCGCTGGCAGCAAGCGGCGGTCCAGTTCTACCGTCGTTACATTGGCTCCCGCCGCCAGTAGCGCTTGGGTCAGCGCGCCCAGGCCAGGGCCGACTTCCAGCACTGTGTCGCCCGGCTGTATCTCGGCAGCCGCAACTATTTTAGCCAAAACAACATCATCTATGAGAAAATTTTGCCCCAGGCCCTTGTCCGGCCGGAGGCCAAACTTTGCCATGATCTGCTTGGCCGCATTTTTATTTACCGCTAGGTCATCCATCAGCCTTCCTCCAGCCTATCCAGCGCGGTTAAAAACTCTGCCTTTTCCACACCGTAATTGTTGAGCCTTGACAAAAACTGTTTGGCATTGCCATAGCCTATGCCCAATATTTTGCCTAACTTAGCCCGTTTTATCGCCGAACTGCCTTCACCGGCCAGGCCGCAGCCGTACAGATCCTGTAAACTAAACTCCTGGCGCTTTGCTTGTACGTGGGTGCGCACCTTGCCCAGAGCCGCCCTGATAGCTTCAATAGACGCCTGCTCTACGCCGATATCGCCGTTGCCCGTAGCGTCCACAAGCGGTATAAAGGCCTGCGCGGCTAAAGGAAATGCTTTGGTGAGTTTTTTGCGTATCCTCTCACCCGCGTGGTCGGGGTCGGTCAATAGTATTATCCCTCGCTTATTATAAGCGGCGGTGATCTTTTCCATCGTCGCGGCATTGAGCGCAAAGCCGCCGGTTTCTATGACTTCGGCGTCTACCGCCCGCCGGACCGCCGCAATATCGCTTTTTCCTTCCACCACTATCACTTCTTTTATCATGACCGCTCCATGCTGAAAATGTAGCCGCGAATGCATTCGCGGCTACATTTTTTATTCCAGAACATATACTTTTATGTCCCGCCGCCCAAAACTCAAAGCGTCGTTCAAACTTTCCATGCACAAGTCTATCCGGTTCCCCTCTATAGCGCCGCCGGTATCGGCGGCAATAGCCATCCCGTAGCCGGGGATGTAAAGGCGCGTGCCCAAAGCGATGACCGACGGGTCTACCGCCACCAAGCCGCGGCGGGCGACCATGCCGTTGGCCGTTATGCCGGTACAGCCGGCATCCCAGGGCGTATAGGCAGTGGCTTCCATCCTGAAAGATTTTTTAAAGCGCATGGTCCCACGGGATGTCTCCACAATATTGGTGGTACCAAGGGCCACTATCTTCTCCTGCGGTTCTTTGAGTATTTTTTCCGTAAGGTCTTCTTTCACCACTGTGCCGTTAGCCAATTGTATAAGTTTGACCAAAACATCCTTGCTGCCGGCAATACCTGGCGCGACGACCGCCTGCTCGCCCAATTCCATATGGCTGTCCGGGCGGTTGACTGTCGAATAAGGAATCTCCCTTTCCTGGCGAACGACCTGTTCATTAGACTTAAGCAACACGATATTCATGCCCGCGATCGGCTTGATGTCCGGCGACGGGAAAACCTTCACGCCGTCTGTTGATATACCGGCCTTGGCCAGCACTTTAGCTACAGTAGGCTCGCCGGTCCATAGCTCGGCCGCTTTGCCATTCTGAAAAAGCGTCACCGGTACAGCCCTTACGACTTCGATGATATCGCCGGTCGAGACAATATAGCTGTCATGCTTGCCCATACTGATCCCGGCGTCGCGTACAGTACCTGCCGCACTGCGCCAGCTTGGCACGCGGGCAGTCACCTGTTTGCCGTCAACAAAGATCCATACATTTTTCTTGTCGCCTGCCGCCAGCCCAAACAACAACAGGGCAGCAATAAATATACAGGCTTTGATTTGGTATCCGCCATGGAAAAATTTCTTCATGACAACACCTCCCTCTTTAAAACCGTTTCATTTTAGCACGAGGGTTTGGCAAAAGTCAAATCAAAGAACTCAAATCTCGTCTTTTATGCGTATTTTACTGAATAAATCGCAAACATTGGCAGTAGTCGCCCTGGCTATTTCTTCTGCCGGAATGCTTTTTTCCACAGCCATTTTTTCACAAACTAATTTTACTAAAGTTGGTTTGTTGCGTTTGCCCCGTAAAGGCGCCGGTGACAGATAGGGCGAATCTGTTTCCAGTAAAATTCTCTCGAGCGGCGTATTTCTAGCGACTTCTACGGTTTTTACCGCGTTTTTGAAGGTCAAGCTGCCGCCGAAAGCCAGGTACCAGCCAAGTTTCAAAAGTTCTCTGGCCGTCTCCCAGGAACCGGAATAACAATGAAAAACTCCTCGTAACCCTTTTCCTTCTTTTTTTATTATCTCAAGGATGTCGCCATGGGCATCCCGGTTGTGTATGATCACCGGCAGGTCCAGTTGGCGGGCCAGGTCAAGCTGGCGGATAAAAACCTCTTTTTGTACGGCGCGCGGCGAATGGTCGTAATAGTAATCAAGCCCGATCTCGCCTATAGCCACTACCTTTGGCTGCTGGCACCATGCGGCTAATTTAGCCTCATCACCCGGTTGCATCAGACGCGCTTCATGCGGATGAAAACCGACCGCCGCATATACCGCCCGGTAGCGCTCCGCCAGATCAACCGCCACAGCCGAAGACAAAAGGTCGCAACCGGGGTTGAGTACGCCGGCGAGTTCGGCCTCGCATTCGGCTATTATGCGTTCCCGGTCGCTGTCGTAGGCCTCGTCATCGAGGTGGGCGTGGGAGTCAAATAGTTTCATGTCATTTTACCTTGCTGCCGGCCGCCATACCCGGCGCTTCCAGCACTTGCAAACGCCCTTCGCCATCGGATGCGGCCAGTATCATGCCGCGCGAGGCAATGCCGCGTATTTTGGCTTCCTTAAGGTTGACGATCATGACTACATCACGCCCGACCAAATCGCCCGGCTGGTAATGAAGAGCTATGCCCGAAACAATCGTCCGTTGCTCACCGCCGATATCTACTGTTAGTTTTAGTAGTTTATCAGCTTTTTCGACCTTTTCCGCCGCCAATACTTTGGCTACCCTGAGCTGCATACGGGCAAATTCATCTATGGTCACTTCTACGGCGGCAGGCTGCTCTTTTGGGGCAGCCGGTTTAACCGCCGGCGCTTCAACTGCTTCTTCTTTTATCTCGATACGCGGGAAAATAGGCTCGCCCTTGGCGACCGTCGCGCCGCTTTGGATGGCTCCCCATACCTTGGCATCCGCCAAGGTAAAAGACTCCGGCGCCGTCAGTCCGAGCTGGCTGAATATCCGCGGGCTGGTCGCCGGCATAAAGGGCGAAATGAGTACCGCCACCACCCGGATTACTTCCGCCAGGTGATAGAGCACTGTATCCAGGCGGCCCTTACCTGCCGGGTCTTTGGCCAGCGCCCATGGCCCGGTCTCATCGATATATTTATTGCCGCGCGACACCAGCGCCCATACGGCCTTCAAGGCTTCATTTATTTCCAGTTTGTCCATATGCTGTTCGTAAGCGGCGGCAGTATCTTTTACCAGAGTCTGGAGCTGTTCTTCAAACTCGGTATTGGCCTCGGCCTTATAGATCACGCCTTGGTTGAAGCGTTCAATCATGCTCACGCTGCGGTGCAAAAGGTTACCGAGGTCGTTGGCCAGGTCTGCGTTTATGCGGTTGATCAGGGCATCGCGGGAGAAATTTCCGTCCTGACCTAAAGTAACTTCGCGCAGTAAAAAGTACCTTATAGCATCAGCGCCGAATTCTTCTATTAAAAGCAAGGGATCAATGACATTGCCCTTGGACTTGGACATCTTGTCCCCTTCCACTACCAGCCAGCCGTGCCCGTATACTTTTTTCGGCAAAGGCTCACCCATAGCCATCAGCATGATCGGCCAGATGATAGAGTGGAAACGCACTATCTCCTTGCCCACCAGATGCAGGTCGCAGGGCCAGAAAGTTTTGTATTTTTCCTTGTCGTCCATGAAGCCGGCGGCGGTTATATAGTTGATGACCGCATCGAACCATACGTAGATAACATGTTTGGCATCAAAGGGGACTGGTATGCCCCAGTCAAAGGTCGTACGCGATACGCACAGGTCTTCGAGTCCCTGCTTCACGAAGTTTATCATCTCATTGCGGCGGGAAGCCGGCTGAATAAAATCTGGGTTATCCTCAATAAATTTAAACCAGCGTTCTGCATAAGCCGACATGCGAAAAAAATAACTTTCTTCCTGCATATCTTCGACCGGGCGACCGCAGTCCGGGCATTTCCCGTCGACCAGTTGCCGCTCCAACCAGAAAGCTTCACAGGGAGTGCAGTATTTCCCTTCATAGACGGATTTATATATATCCCCCTGGTCGTACAGTTTTTGGAAAAAATACTGTACGGTATCATGCTGGCGTTTTTCGCTGGTACGGATAAAATCATCGTAAGATATGCCGAGCTTTTCCCACAAAAGCTTGAAATTTTCTACAATACCTGTAACATAGTCCAGCGGTTTCAGACCACTTTCCTCGGCTTTTCTTTGTATTTTCTGCCCATGCTCATCCGAACCGGTGACAAACAATACATTATAACCGCAAAAGCGCTTGTACCTGGCGATAGCGTCAGCCACCGTCGTGCAGTAGGCATGCCCTATGTGCAGTTTGTCGCTGGGATAATATATGGGTGTGGTTATATAAAAATTTTTCTTTGTCATGCTATTTCCTCCGTATCTTTACAGCCTCGCCGGTTTAATCTTCCAGTAATTTAGTATAGTGCACCAGTATGCAGTTAATTATGTAAAATATGGCGGAACCTGCAAACAGAACCAGCCAAACCGGTTCGATAATTATCTCTTTATGCACCAAATAGTTGCTGCTCAAACGCAGCGCCCAGATGGTAGCGATAAGCGTGAACAGGCTGATACTCTCTCGCCGGTAGGCCATTTTCCAGGAAAAAGACCGGGAAGGGCTTTTCCATAGGGAAATCTTGGGAAAAAATACAGGTGTTCTGGCGGCCCAGTCCGTATATTCCTGGCCGAATTTTCCCCGTAAAAATTTTTCTTCGGCAAAGATGATACGTTCATGGTACAGGGCGAATAACGGTATATACAAAATGAGCAGCGACCAGCTTTGCACAAATAATACCGGCGCCAGAAAGGTAAAAAAGTTGCCAAAATATACCGGGTTGCGCATTGTCGAATACATGCCCGTGGTATTGAGGCATTCGGCGTACGGCGTGGCCGTCCCCCGCCCCGAGGTGCCCTGGGAAACAAAAGATACCGTAAATATACGGATAATAATACCGATAATACCGACAAACAAACAGAAAAATGCTCCAGGAAAATCCTCCAGGTTGCTGTTGTGCATGGGATAATCCATATACTGTGTAACAAAAGCGCCTGCCAAAAAAATCAGTGGCAGATAGCCCCGCCAGCGAAAAAGAAATTGCCCGCTTTTTTCCAGTCTTTCACCAATAAGCATTAAATACTTTCCCTCCTTGCAAATTAGAAACATATATACATGATATGCCAATTTATTATTTTATCAACTTTCATGCCGCAAAAGTTCATTATATAGTTCCCGTTTTGCCAGGCCGTATTCCCTGGCCGCCTGTTTGAGAGCGTCTTTTTTTTCCATGCCGCCGGCCACAAGGGCCTGCACTCGTTCTAGAGGAGAAGCCTCAGGCATTTTTGGCCCGCTTTTTTCCATACCGGCCATTACTATAGTAAATTCCCCGCGCGGCGGCTTCTTCTCCAGCCAAGCCAGCGCATCCGCCAGCGTACCGCGAAAAAATTCTTCGTATAATTTGGTGATTTCGCGTGCTAGTACGACTTTGCGTTCACCCCACGCTTCTTTTATTTCAGTCAGCACTTCTTTTATCCTGTGCGGTGATTCGTAAAAAACCATAGTACAGTTGATCTGCTGCCATTGCACAAGTTTTTCCCGGCGGTGTTTTTTTGTTTTGGGTAGAAAACCACCGAAGAAAAAAGGGGTTGAGGGCAGGCCTGAGGCCACTAGCGCAGTCAAAAGAGCGTTGGCCCCCGGCAGCGGCTCCACTTTTATGCCACTGGCCAAAGCCAGCGCCACCAAGTCCTCGCCCGGGTCGGCTATACCCGGATAACCGGCATCGCTCACCAGCGCCACAACGGCGCCCTCCCTCATTCTTTCGATAAGCTGGGGCCCTACGGCAGCCTTATTGTGTTCGTGGTAGCTGACAAGATGCTGCTTTATCCCTAAATAGCTAAGCAGCTTCCTGGTATGGCGCATATCTTCCGCCGCCACCAGGTCGGCCTCCCGCAGCGCTTTGTCAACGCGCAGCGTAAGATCGTCAAGATTGCCTATAGGCGTTGCGCACAATAAGAGTTTCCCCTGTTTTTCCATCGCTACCTCATCCGTTTTTTTCACCAAATACGGCATAACAGTCTAAAAGCTCGTCAGTATAACCGCCGTCTTTATTATAAACAAATAGTGGCGGCAATACCGCCAGGCCCGGCTTCGCGCCTTTCACCGCTTCCAGCAAAAAAATCGAAGGCGGTTTATCCGGGCCGGCATGGACAAACCTTAGCCGCTTTGGCTCTAGCCTTTCCTGCCGGCAGATTTCCAATAACTCAGGCAGCCGTTCCGGCAGTTGCACCAGGCAAAAATAACCGCGGTTTTTCAACAGCCAGGTGGCTGCTTTTATAAAATCCGCCGTATCCCCAGCCACTTCATGACAGGCCTGTGCCATTTCACCTTGGCGCAAACGCCCCCGCCGCTTTTCCCGGTAAGGGGGATTGGCCACTACCAGGGAAAACTGGCCGGACGGCAACAGGGCTTTTATTGCCCGCACGTCGGCGGTAAGTATTTCCGCCTGTTCCTGCAGGCTGTTCAGCTCTATACTGTGCCGGCAAAGTCCGGACAAAACAGGGTCCAGCTCGATACCGGTCACCCGGCACCCGCCGTTGCGCGCGCACAGCAGCAAAGATATCGCGCCGGTACCTGAGCCCAGCTCGGCTATCCGTAGCGGCCGCCGTAAAATGGGAAACGCCGCCAGTAAGACGGCATCCATAGTAAAGCAAAAATGGCCACTTGATTGTAAAATAGGCCAGCCGTTAGGCAACGCGTCCTGTTTTATCCGGCCGCCAGTTTCAGATGGCATCGCCCGACTCCGCAGAACTGGTCATCTCATCCCAGGAAACAGTAACTATATTGTCCTCAGTCAGTTTGACTTCCGCCGTACGGTTGCCTCTATGCAAAGAAACAACCACGCCGTCACCCAAAGGAGTAAGGACTGTATCGCCAGCTTTCGGCGCCGTCTCACAGCGGTCTTTTCCTTTACACTGCCCGCAGGATTTATTGCGTGCATAAAGATGGTTCTCATATTTCAGGCAGCACATCAGGCGGCTGCAAATACCCGATATTTTGGCCGGGTTGAGCGACAGGTTCTGATCTTTAGCCATACGGATAGACACCGGCTCAAAGTCACCGAGAAAAGTCGCGCAGCAAAGGGGCCGCCCGCAGCTGCCTATGCCATTGAGCATCTTGGCTTCGTCGCGCACTCCTATTTGCCTGAGTTCTATCCTGGTGCGGAAAATAGCCGCCAGGTCTTTTACCAGTTCCCTAAAATCTATGCGCCCTTCGGCAGTAAAATAAAATATTATCTTATTGACGTCGAAGGTAAATTCTACATCTACCAGGCGCATCGGCAGGTTATGCGTTTTTATTTTTTCTTCGCAAACAACAAAAGCTTCTTTTTCCCTGGCCTTATTTTCATTGAACTTCCTGGCGTCTTCAGCCGTCGCTTTCCTCAATACCGGCTTTAGCGGCTGTACTACTTCATTTTCCCCGACTTCGCGCGGTCCGATGACTACCTCGCCATACTCCATACCCCTTACTGTCTCCACAATGGCAAAATCGCCTTTGGCCGCTCCACTGCCGGCCGGGTCAAAATAATATATCTTCGAGGCTTTTCTAAACCTTATACCTATTACTGTGAACATTTACAACCTCCTTAATTTATATCAACGAGCGCCACATACAGCCCTTCCATGGCCAGCCGGGCGTTAGCCGCGTTTTTAACGGCCGACCAGGCGGTTTGCGCGTCGCGCACGATAGTTTCCAGGTTTTTTATTGATAAAAGAGCAAACAGTTTTTCTATCTCTTCTTTTTTATCTATATGCCATACACTGTCTACGCGCCCCAGCTTTAACTGCCAGGCGTCGCGCGCTAGTGTTGCAATAAATTCACAAACCAAAAGAGCCTCTTCCCGCTCGATTTTTTCTATACTCTCGTCAAGCAGCGTTTCCTTATCCCCGGCCAAAGCTTTTTGCAGGAAGGCCATTGCCTGATTCCTTTTCTCCATTACTTGCAGCTCACTATACTTTAAAGCCTTGCCCAGTGAACCGCCAGCCAAAACCGCCGCTATCTTTGCAGTTTCGCCGTCAATACCCTTTTTTGCGAGATATGGTACTATCTCCTCGGCGGCCGGCGGCTGCATTTTAAACAGCACCACGCGAGAGAGCACTGTCGGTAAAAGCTGGGCTGTAGATGCTGCCAGCAAGATAAATACCCAGCCTTCCTGCGGCTCTTCTAAAAGTTTCAGCAAGCTGTTCGACGCTTCAGCCGTCAGCAGTTCCATACCCGCTATGACGACCGCCCTGTTGCCAGAGAGGCGCGGCGCGAAAGCCGCTTCCTTGATGAGCGTTCTTATTTGTTCTATGCTTATGCTATCTTTGCGTATCTCGGAATCTTTTTTAAAATCAGGCTGGATAAAAAAGTAGTCAGGGTGGTTTTGCTGATAAAAGCGGCGGCAGTTTTCACACTGCCCGCAAGGTACTTCCCCCTGCCCGCACAAAAGCGCCGCCGCAAACACCTTTGCCATACGGCGCTTGCCGATGCCCTCCGGGCCAGCCAGTAAAATGGCGTGGGGCCGCTGCCGGGCGACAAGGAGTTTTTGCAAAAACTCCTTCGTTTGTTGATTGCCTATTATATCCTGCCAGTTCATCCCATTACTCCATTTATATATATAAATCGACCAGCATGCCCCGGATAGCTCCCAGCCTTTCCATAATAGACAGCTGGCGGTCCTGGCCTATCCGAACGTCCTCGGTAAGCCCGGCCAGTTCGTCGTCCACTTTCTTGATAATGGAATACATTTTCTGGCGGCCGCGGTTATCCCAACCCAGTTTAGCCTCCAGGGTATAAGAACGGTTGACGGCTTCGCCGACAAAACTGCGCACCATGTTGCGGTAAGAGCGCAGTTCGGAATATGTAGGGTTTTGGCTGAGTTTGCTGCCTTGCTCGGTTATCTGCTCCAGCAGTTTGTTTAGCCGCTCCCGGTAATTATCGTCTACAGACTTGGCCAGTTCCGCGCCAAAAAGTTTTTTCGGCTGTTCGACCTGTTCCACTGTCTCGCGTTCGCCGGCTATCGCTGTGTCGCGGATACCGCCAGTCTGGGAGTGGATCTTCATCTTGTCCTCCTTGCCGGCTGTCGCCGGAGTGATTTTCTACAACAATGGCATGCGTTTTTCCACGATCGCCCTTATCTCACTTTGTATATCGTCTATTTCCCTGGCGGCGTTTACTACTATCATCCTGTCCGGATATTTCGCGGCCAAAGAGAGAAAACCGTTGCGGACAGTATCCTGGAAAGCCGCTCCTATTTTTTCCATGCGGTCGGCCTCGCCGCGTTTTGCCCGGCGGTTGAGCATCTCATCGAGCGGCGCGTCCAATACTATCGTCAAGTCAGGCCGCACCCCTGCCGCGGCAAAGTCGTTGATAAAAGCCAGCGTCTCTATAGGCAGGCCCCTGGCTATCCCTTGGTAAACCAGTGTAGAGTCGCTAAAACGGTCGGAAATCACCACACTGCCGTCACGTAACCCGGGCAGCACCAGTTTGTCTACGTGTTCCGCCCGCACCGCCAGATACAAAAGCGCTTCCGTGCTCGTCGCCATATCGCAAGCCGGGTCGAGCAATATTTCCCGCACCCGCTCTCCGGCCGCAGTCCCGCCAGGTTCCCTTGTCGTAAGCGCCGTCCGCCCAATTTTTCTGAAATGTTCTGCCAAAAGGGCGATCTGGGTGGTCTTGCCCACGCCGTCCGCGCCTTCAAATGTTATAAAATAGCCTTTGGCCTTGTTACTCATTTTCCAGCACCACGCTGATATCTGAATGGCATCCGTCTTCTCCTCCGCCATTATAATCACGGCAATATCTGAGTACCGCTTCGCTTATCCGCTCTCCCGGCAAAAGTAGCGGTATCCCTGGGGGATAAAAGGTTATCTCTTCAGCAGCTATCAGCCCTTGCGCTGATGCTAGCGGCATCCGCCGCGTCTTCTTGAAAAAAGCCTGGCGCGGAGTCAAAACCGCCTCCGCTTGCGGCAACTCCGGTAGTGCTGTCAACTGAGCTGCGCCGCCAAAACTTGCGGCCAGCTTTGCCATCGCCGTAGCTGCCTGACTTACCAGTTCGTCATCATCGGCATAAGTAAGCAAAAACAGTATATTTTCCCGGTCGGCCAGCTCTACCGCGATTTTTTCCCGGCGCAGCCAGTCCGCCGCCTGCCAGCCGCTCAGGCCTAAACCCTTGACGCTGACAGTTACTTTAGTCAAATCTATGTCATGCATATTTTCTTGCAACTGTAAAACCTGCAAACCCGGGATTTCGCGCAAAGCGGCGCGGAGTTTTTCCGCCATAGCCAAAGCGTGCTCTGCCATAACAGCACCTTTTTGCGCCAGTTGGCCACAGGCGGCGTCAAGAGAAGCTAAAAGCAATTGGTTGGGGCTTGTCGTCGTAAGCATGCTCATAGCCTGCGCCACTCTTACGTGGTTCAGGCGCGCTCCTTTGGTATGTAAAAGCGAACACTGCGTAAGCGCGCCTACGATTTTATGCGTGCTTTGGGCCACAGCATCGGCGCCCACTTGCAGCGCGGAAACCGGCATCCTGCCGCAAAAACCCAGGTGTGCGCCGTGCGCCTCGTCCACCAGCAGTAATGCGCCGTGCTCATGCGCTATATCCGCGATAGATGAAAGGTCGGCAGCTATGCCATAATAACTGGGGCTGGTCAAAAGCAGCGCCCTGATATCCGGCTGCCTGGCAAAAGCAACGGCTATTTCTTCCGGCGAAGGCTGCAACGTTATACCAAATCCTCCGTCAAGCTTAGGCCACATATACACTGGCTGGGCGCCGGAGAGAACCAGTCCGCCGCCCACAGCGCGGTGGGCGTTGCGCGGCAAAAGCAGCTTGTCGCCCGGACCAAGGGTTGCCAGTAGCATTGCGTGCAGCGCCCCGCTGGTACCGTTGACGGCAAAAAAACTCCTGTCCGCACCGTAAACCGCAGCCGCCAAATTTTGCGCAGCTAAAAGAAAGGTCTCCGGTTTATGCAGATCGTCCAGCTCTTGCATCAAGGAAACATCTACGGCGAAAGGCTCGGCAAAAAGCTCCGCCAATTCAGGCAAAATACCGCGTCCGCCTTTATGTCCCGGCGTATGAAAAGGCAGTACTTTTTCTTTACGGTAGGCCAAAAGCGCGGACAACAGCGGCAAATCGTGCTGCAAGCCAGGCCACCTCCTACCATTACATTACATATAAATCTATTTTATTATTTTAACATAGTATAAACTTTCTAACAACGAGCAGGATTTTTATTTTACCTCATAAAACAAAGGTTGTAGAAAAGTTTGCAAAAAGTAAAATGCCCGTACAACCATGTCTAATCCTAAAACAGGAATGCAAAAGCATTCCTAAAGGGACACCCGAAGGGTGAAAAACAAACACAGTGCGGGAGTATCCTCATACCGCACTGTGTTTTAAAAACTTTATTTTTTCTATACGGCCGGAGCAAAACAAAATTCAGACAAACCCAAGCTGTCGCGCGCCTCTTCCCACACAACCGTTTTGGCCTTGGAAAAACCGTTGAATGTAGTGGCGGAAGCCGAGGAATAGGCTCCGCAGGCCGGCACCAGCAAAAGATCATCCATCGCCAGGGGCACGGTCATGCGTTCACAGCATATGACATCCAAAGAGTCGCAGCTGGGGCCGGCAAAAGTCGCCGGTATTTCATAGCCTTCTTTAAAACTTATCAAATCGTAATCCCAATGGTCGAACAAAACGCCGGAAAAGGTGCCGTAAACGCCTTCATCCAAAAAGTACCAAGCCTGGCCGTTACGTTCGGTAACGCCGATGACCTTTGTTATCATATTGACAGCAGTCGCGCAAATAAAACGCCCCGGTTCAGACCAAATCTCCGTTTCCGGGAAAAGTTCCTCGATTTTATCATTTATTTCTTTAAGCATGCCGCCGGCATCCACATCTTCCACCATGCTGGGTACCGGATAGCCGCCGCCGATATCCAAAACCCGCAGGTCATAACCGGCAGTACGCGCCTGGTCAAACAATTCGCGGCATTTATCAAGCGCACGGATATATGGGTCGGCAGAAGTCGTCTGGCTGCCGACATGAAAACACAGGCCTATAGGATTGAGTCCGACATCGCCGGCCAATTTCAAAAGCGAGACGGCTTCGGCAGGCGCCGTGCCAAATTTTTTGTTCAGATCGACCAAAGCGCCGGTATTATCTATGCGTACCCGCAAAAGCACCGAGGCGCCAGGGCAGGATTGGGCAATTTTAGTAAGTTCGCTGGCGCTGTCAAAAGTAAAGCGATTTACGCCGGCTTCCCGGCAGGCATCCAGCCCTGCCGCTGTTTTGAACGGATTGGCATACAACAGGCGCGATCCCTCTATGCCCATTGCGCTCAAATCTCTTATTTCACCATCTGAGGCAACATCAAAACTGCCGCCCAGATCAGCTACTTTCCGGACGATACGCTCGTCAGGATTAGCTTTTACCGCATAATGCACTTTTACACGGGGCATGTGTTGCTTCAAAAAATTATAGTTGTTTTCTATCTGTTCAAGTGATAAAACAAGCAACGGAGTGCCGTAGGCGTCCGCTAATTGATCTACTGCACTTTTTGACAAACGAAAATAACCAGTGTTTTTCATGTCCACTCTCCCCTTGTTCAAGCTTGCTGTTTAGCAACATTTACCCTAGTGTTTAATATTATATAGAATTTTAACACAAAACACAAAAAGTGCAATAGTTTTTGCAAAAAAATTTTTTCACCAATTTCCCCAGGTGTTTACTAGGCAAATAGAGTTTTAACACAGCCTTTTTTCGAGATAAAACCGGCGGCAAATTTTTGCCGCCGGTTTTTTGGATTTTCATGATTTAACTTCCTACATTGACAAACTCATTTATCGGCGAGCCGGGGGCGACCATCGGATCGACCATCTCTTCACTAGGTATAGTAACTTCTATAAGATAAGGCGCGTTTTTTTGCTTGGCCCGGGCGAGAGCGGCCAAAAACTCCGCTTTGGTCTCGGTTTTTTCCGCTTCGGCGCCGCATGAGCGGGCAAATTTTACGAAATCGAAGGACGGCAAAATCGTCGAAGAATAACGTTTGTCAAAAAACAGGTGCTGCCACTGTTTTACCATCCCCAAAGCCTGGTTGTTCAAAATTATATTTATCATGGGCAGTTTTTCAGTAACTGCAGTGAATAACTCCATCCCGGTCATTTTAAAGCCACCGTCGCCTGCTATTTGAATAATCCTCGCCTCAGGCCTGGCCAGTTTAGCGCCAAGCGCCGCCGGCATAGAAAAACCCATAGTGCCGCAACCGCCTGATGTGAGATGGGTGCGCGGCTGGCGTACGCACAGATTCTGCGCCGCCCACATCTGATTCTGTCCTACGTCGGTAACGAAAATAGCATCCTCATCGGCAAAAACGCTGGAAATGGTTTTCATCAGCCAGGGCGGGGTCAGGCGTTCTTCTTCGACAGTACATTTTTCCGCCTGCCAGTTTCTTATTTGTTTCCACCACGCTGATATTTCAAGTCTGCCCGCTTTGCCGGCAAAAACCGCCAGCGAATCGGTGAGGTGACCCATTATCGGCAGCGCCACCGCCACATTTTTCCCTACTTCCGAAGGGTCTATGTCAAACTGTATTATCTTTTTCTGCAAGGAATATTTGTCCCGGTCTCCGGTCACACGCTCACTAAAACGGCTGCCCACTACCAGCATCAAATCGGCGTTGCTTATCGCCAGGTTGGCGGCTTTTTGCCCGTGCATGCCGCTCATGCCCAAAAACTGCTCGTGGTCGCCGGGAAAAGCTCCTAAGCCCATAAGAGTACTTACTACCGGCAACCCGGTCTTGTTCGCCAATTCCCTGAAGGCCGGCACACAATCGGCCTGTATCGCCCCGCCGCCTACCAATAATACCGGCCGTTTGGCTTCTTCCAACAGTTTTAGCGCCAATACAAGATCGTCCTGTGCCATTTCGGCCTCTTCTTCGCAGACAACGCGTTCTGGCGCATCATACCAGTCCACCATAGCGTTTTGGATATTGCTTGGTATATCTATGAGCACAGGGCCATTACGCCCGCTGCGGGCCACGCAAAAAGCTTCGCGCAGGCTGGCGATAAGGTCCTCCGCTCGAGTAACGAGCATGTTATATTTAGTTATAGCCAAAGAAACGCTGACTATATCCACTTCCTGAAAGGCGTCGCGCCCTATGTGCTGTGTAGCGACCTGGCCGCAAATAGCGACCAGCGGTATCGAGTCAAGATAAGCGGTGGCCAGGCCGGTTACGATATTTGTCGCGCCGGGGCCGGAGGTAGCAATACATACTCCTACCTTGCCGCTGGCCCGGGCATAACCGTCCGCCGCATGGACAGCGCCCTGCTCGTGTACTGTCAAAATATTTTTCAGCGGCGCATCGTAAAGCGCGTTATAAAGGGGTATGACCTGGCCGCCGGGATAACCGAAGACCGTATCCACTCCTTCTTCCTCAAGCACCTTTACTATCGCCTGCGCTCCTGTAATTTGCATCTTTTATTCTCCTTCACCCGGCCGCCTGGGCGGCGTCAAGCACATCCACGCTGGCTACGCAGACCTGTTTTTGCAGCAAACGTACCAGTTGCAGCGGAACATCCAAAGAATTTAGCGCCAGCAAAACTTCCAAAGAACTCCCGCCGCCCACCGGCTGCATGGAAAGTTTGCGCAACTCCAGGCCCTGACGGGTCACCACACGCAAAATACGCGGCAATGCAGTCGCTTCGTTCCTCATAACTATTTTTAACGTTCCTTCCATAACAATCCGCTCCTTAAAATCATAGATCCATAATAAAAAGCCCCTGCCCGTTTTACGGACAGGGGCGCTATAGCGCGGTACCACCCTGGTTTTTCTCTTACCTCCGGTCAAACAACCGGCGCCCGGGTAACGTCCGGGGGACGCATGCCATTACTCAGCCTAAACCTTTCACAGACGGGTTCATGGGTGATCTAATCAGTTGCTTTGCACACCGGCTCCCAGCTTACCCGGCTCTCTTGGCTGCAAAGTAAAACCTTTATTCCCAATCATCACTTTTAAAAAACATATAAAATTACTAATATTATCCCATTGTCAGTCAATTATGTCAATAGGTGAAAACCATTTGCTTTTTTTCGTTAAAACTGTCAAGACGGCAAAAGTTTTGCTCATCTCCTGCGGGCGGCATGATCAAGCGGCCCGACAAATTTATTTAGCGGGAAGGAACCTTTTATAGCAGTGGTGATAAAGGTCTTTGCTTCCTGCACCGAATCCGTCGCAGTCTTCCCCCAGGCCAACCCGGCCGCTATCGCCGCCGAATAGCTGCAGCCGGCGCCATGCGTCCAACTGGAGTTTATTTTCTCGCCTTCCAGTACGGTGAAATCACGCCCGTCATACAAAACATCTATAGCGAAAGGAGTATCAAGCTTGGCGCCGCCTTTAGCCAATACAAACTCGACGCCGAGGCTGTGTATGCGTTTAGCCGCTTCCTTAAGGCCGTCGACACTGGTTATATTGCCCAGGCCGCTTAAATAACCTGCTTCGTACAGATTTGGCGTCACTACTTTAGCCAGCGGCAGTAAAGTTTCTTTCAAATGATCTACCGTACCGGGATTGAGCACGTCGTCCGCCCCTTTGCAAACCATGACCGGATCGACGACCAGATTTTTTATCTTATATTTTTTCACATAATCCGCACCCAGGTCGATTATCTCCACAGTACCGAGCATGCCTGTTTTCATAGCGTCTACGCCTATGCCTTCAAGGATTGTATCCATCTGTTCTGCTATAACAGGCAAGTTGATGGGATGCACCCCGTGCGCCCAGTCTTGGGGATGCATAGTCACAATAACCGTAACTGCGGCCATTCCGTATACGCCAAACTCCTGAAATGTCTTCAAATCCGCTTCCAGGCCTGCGCCGCCGCTGGCATCAGAACCAGCAAGGGTCAACGCTTTTGGTATTTTTACAGTGTTCATTTTCCCAACCTCCAAACAAGGTAAAAAGCTTTATTATCAATAAAAATAACATATCCTGTCTTTCCGGTCAAATAACTAAAAGGAAAAGTTACCATCATCCCCGAATATACATCCAGGGAAATATCTGTTGTTTCACGTAAAACATATTTGTTACACAAGGAGGAAAGCATGCTGAACAAATTTTGGCAAGAGGCCCAACAAATAAAAGAAGAAATAGTATCTTTACGGCGTGATTTTCACAAATACGCCGAGCCGGCCTGGACGGAATACCGTACCGCCGGTATTGCGGTAAAATATCTGCAAACATTAGGCTTTGAAGTATTTTATGGCAATGACGCCCTGACCCCGGAAGATATGGTAGGCTTGCCCACAGCCGACATCTTGCGCGCTTCGGAAGAACGCGCCCTGCGGGAAGGAGCGGACAAAGATCTCCTTGAAAAAATGCGCGGCGGTAAAACGGCCGTAGTCGCCGTCATGCGCTTTGACAAACCGGGCGCTACCGTAGGCCTGCGCTTTGATATGGACGCCAATAACATCAGCGAAACAGATGCGGCCCAGCATTTTCCCAACCGGGAACATTTCTCCTCTATCCACGAGGGGGCCATGCATGCCTGCGGCCATGACGCCCATACCGCCATGGGTCTGATCATCGCCAAACTTATCGCTAAACATCAAAATGAGCTGTCCGGTACGATAAAACTGTTTTTCCAACCGGCGGAAGAAGGAATTTGCGGCGCCCGCGCCATGGTAGCGAAAGGAATCGCCGACGATGTAGACTGGTTTATCGGCATGCACATCGGCGCCACTGCCAGACAGGGCGAATTTGTAGCCATGGCCAACCATTTCATGGCCACCAGCAAGTTTGACGCTTTGTTTACCGGCACAGCCAGCCACGCTGGCGGCGCGCCGGAAAAAGGGCGCAGCGCTGTTTTGGCGGCGGCGCAGGCTACTGTGGCGCTACACGCCATCCCCCGGCACAGCAAAGGCTCTTCCCGCGTCAATGTCGGCGTATTCCACGGCGGCAGCGCGCGCAACATTATTGCCCAGCAAGCGCTCCTGCAACTGGAAACACGTGGCGAAACAACGGACATTGACGCCTTTATGGCCGAAGAGGCCTTGCGCATACTGCGTGGTACGGCGGCGGCCTACGGCGTAGAAGTCAAAATAACCGCTATGGGGTCGGCGCCGTCTTATGAGCCGGACCACGATATGGCGCAAGAGGCGGCCAGTATAGTCAAAGAGCATTGCCAGTTCGAGCAGGTGACCTATACTGCCCCGCTGGGCGGCAGCGAAGACTGTACCTATTTCATGCAAAGGGTGCAGCAAAAGGGCGGGCATGCCATATACGCGCTGTTAGGCACCAATCTGGCTGCCGGACACCACAACGGCTGTTTCGACATTGATGAAAACGACCTGCCCAAAGGCGTCGCCGTATTGACTATCCTGGCCGCGCACTTTCTCGGGAGGATCCCATGCGGGAAGTAACCATAAGGCTTGCGGGGCTGGATGATATTCAAGTAATATCCGACCTTTGCCGGCAGTTGTTTACCGAAATGGCCACTCTGCAGCCTGATAACTTTATCTCCGCCCGCCCGGCAGCTGAAGAATTGGAAAAATTCATCACCGGCGAACAATCTGCCGTATTTCTCGCTGAAAGCAACGGGCTTAAGATTGGCGCGGCTATAGTCTTGGAGCAGCATACCCCGCCTTATCCAATGCTTGCGCAAAGAAAATTCGCCTTTTTAATAGACTTAGTCGTAGACCAGGCGCACCGCAGGCAAGGAATCGGCCAGCAGCTTTTAAGCCGAGCGAAAGAGTGGGCCAAAGAGCGCGGCCTTTCCTACCTAACGCTTAACGTTCTGCCGGAAAATGCCGCTGCTATAGCACTTTATGCACGAGAAGGCTTTTTCGTGCAACAACATACTATGCATCACCGTATGTAAGAGCAATAAACAAACCGCTGTAAATGAACTGCACCCCTTAAGTTAGACAGTATGGTATACTGAAAACTAACTTAAGGGGTGCAGTTCAATATTGCGGGGCTGCTTTCAGGCATTGTATATTTCTTTTAATTTATCATAATCTTTTTGTTTTGCTATCTCCAACCGCCAGCCTCGTCCGTCACGGCTCAGCCATTCGGCGAAAAACCGTTCTCCGTCCTCCCAAAAATCTATCTCCTGCATTTGGTAAGCCGGCAACATAACCGCGGGCCCTTCTTCCGGCGCGGCAGGAAAGAAGAACAAGGCGTTATCCGTAAATACGCTGTAACCGGCCTCTTCTTCCAAAGAAATACTATCGCTGGCAAATTTTATATTTTCACCCAGCCACATGGTTTTCGGGACATTTTTCAGCGCAGAGCGCCCTTCTTCCGACAGACGGACAAAATAAGGCGACTTATATAAGCTGCTGTAGTCAAATTCCCCTTCCACCACGGCATATACAGCATCCACGTCGCGCAACACGCCCGCTACCTGCTCTATCGCTTCGCGGCTGGCTTTATACAAAAGCACCGCCGGCATGCCGCTGACCGCCATGCGTATGGCCGTCTCCCCCCGCGTCAGCACCTGAACCAGGCATTCTATCAACACTTCTTTATTGTCACAGCTTTTCAGAACCAGTGTATAAATATCTTCCGGCTGGTTCATTTTTACGCCCGCACCGGACAGCAGCGCTTTGTATTTTTCCCGGGCGGCCAGTTGCGCTTGCTGCAAAGACTTTTTCATCGCCGCCATATCAGGGAGATCCTCCGAGGCGCTTTCCTCTACCGGCAAATCTTCCTGTAGCGCTTCCTCCTGCTTTTGTATAAGCAATACCCCGCAATACGGGCAATACTGCATTCCTTCCAACTCCGGCAATACAGCTTCACAAACAGGGCATGGCGTTTTTTCCTGGCTCAAAGCATTGTCCTCCTCGTATATAGTATCCCGTTTATAGTCAAGCAATCTGAAAACCAGTATAGAATTGCGTGGATATTTTTCGTATCACAAGGCGAAGGAAGGAGGAATGCCGACTGCATTGCGACTGACGACAACAAAGTGATATGGAAAATAGACCGCAAAGATGTTCTAGTTTTTGGGTTGCTTGACTATATATATCAAACATCTGGGATATATTTAACATTTATGCAAGAAAATCCTGCTTTTTTCTTTTTTCTATGAAAATAATCTGCATAAAAAAGAAAAAGCGCTTGTAAAAGCGCTTTTGGCAACTGGTGCCGCAGGGCGGAATCGAACCGCCGACACGAGGATTTTCAGTCCTCTGCTCTACCGACTGAGCTACCGCGGCATAATGGCGACCCGGATGGGACTCGAACCCACGACCTCCGCCGTGACAGGGCGGCATTCTAA
>JAVBME010000010.1:0-69182 GCA_031552765.1 Acidaminococcales bacterium
GCGAAAGAAGAAAACCCCTGCTTAGTCTTGTACCAGGCCTTGAACTGCTTATTAAAGCACTCAATCAGATTGTTGGAAATGTCGTCTGTGAAACTCTCAACCCTGATGTGTCTTGAACTGCCGAAAACAGACTTTACAGCAACCTTGTAGGCGGCATAGCGGTCAGACACAATAGCTGTAGGCTGGCCATGTTCGGCAGCTTCATTGAACAAGGAAAACGCTTGAGGTGAATCTCGATGCGGTGAAAGATGAAAAGCAACGACAAACCTTGTTTCAGAGTCCACCACAAACCACAGATAATGTTTTACACCATTTACCTTGACAACAGTTTCGTCGGCATGCCACTCCTCAGAGTTCAGATCAAGACAAGGTAAAAGTTCCAGGCGGATATTATCAAAGAGTGGAGCAAACTTTGTACACCAATTACTGATAGTCGTATGAGACACAGTAACATCAAAGGCAGTCTTTAAGATAAGGCTGATGTTCCTAAAAGAATTTTTGCCAAGATAAAACATCGAAAGCGCAGTCACAACAATACCAACAGGGTAACGCATATGTTTGAAGTCAGACTTTCCAAACAACTTTGACATAGAATCGGGCAAGATAGCAGACTGCTTGTGTACAAAGAAACTGTGATTGCATTTTTTATCACAGCAGCGGTAATTGGAGTAGTGCTTATAGTCATGATGCAGGAAAGAGGCTTTGCGACACATAGGACAATGCGGATACTTGCTAAAGCGCTTTACGGAAGGCTTATCTGGAGCAAATTGGTGGTTGCAATTACGGCAGAGATATTTCTGAAACCCGGAAGAATCTTTACCGTAGCGATAAAATGAATGATTGTTGTTGCACTTGGGACAACAGATAAAGTACAATTTTGCCATGAGAACTCATCTCCTTTTGGGAGTACTTGTGTTTTGTGGTAAAAACATTGTACTACCTAAGGTTTTGAGTTCTCAACTTTCATTTAAGTTTACATTACGTGCTATTTATTGTGGAGGGGAAACATGAAAAATATAAGCAATATAATAACCGCCGCCTTGTTTGGCATTATACTTATCATTCTCATCTGGGCCGGCGTATTTTGGCAACTGACCACGGAAAAACAGGGGGATATCGAACACAGCAAGCGCGAGGCGGATAACCTGGCAAAAGCATTTGAGGAAAACTCCATCCGCACCATCCATACCGCCGAACAATTGGCCGCATTTTTAAAATACCAGTATGAACAAGGCCCCAACAAGCAAAGTGTATTTATAAACAGCGACCTATACCGTAAAGAAGACCCCTACGTCCTTTTGGCCATAGCGAATGAAAAAGGGGATCTGGTGGCCAGCAACCAAAACCCCTTTATTTTTTCCAACATTGCCGACCGTGAACATTTCCAGGTACACCGGGATATAGACAGCAACGCCGCCTTTATCAGCAAACCCGTGCAAGGCCGTTCTTCCGGCAAATGGGCTATCCAAGTGACCCGCCGTATAAATAAGCCTGACGGTTCTTTTGGCGGGGTGACGGTAGTATCGCTCGATCCTTTTTATTTTACAAATTTTTATAAGCAGTTCCAGCTCGGCAAAAACTCCTCCATCGCCCTTGTCGGCAAAGACCGGGTAGTGCTAACCTGGCTCAACGGCCGCGATTCTTTTATCGGCATGGAATACGGCAACATAAAATCGGTCAAAACTCCTCCCGGCACTACGGAAGGTAAATTCTATGCCAACTGCATTATAGACGGCATGCCAAAGTTTTTCAGCTACCGCCTGTTAAAAGATTATCCGTTCATGGTCATTGTCGGCATTGAAGAAAGCGAAGCGCTGAGCGGTTATTACGAGCGCCGCAACTACTATCTCATTACCGCGGTCTTCCTCACCATCTTTATCACAGGTTTTTCCGGCCTGCTCATCAACAAAATCATGGTTCAAGAAAAAGCTGAGCTGGAACTGCTTGCCCTGTCTGACGACCTCCGTCAGGCAAAAGAAGCCGCCGAAGACGCAAATGTGGCTAAAAGCAGCTTCTTGGCCAATATGTCACACGAAATACGCACGCCCATGAACGCCGTTTTAGGTTTTGTCCAACTTTTGCAGCGCGACAACGCCCTGACCGCCAAGCAGCAACAATATCTCAACACTATTAACAAAGCCGGACGGCATCTTTTGGAAATAATTAACAGCATACTGGAGATGTCCAAGATAGAAAGCGGGCGCATTACAATTTCGCCTGCTACCTTCAGTCTCAAGACCATGCTGGAAGACATAGAGCAGATGTTCAGGCTACGGGCACAGGCAAAAGGCCTGGAGTTCAATGTAAAAACCTGCCCCGGCTTGCCGAACGCCATTATTGCCGATGAAGGCAAACTGCGCCAGGTCATAGTCAACCTGTTAGGCAACGCCATAAAATTCACCCCGGCCGGCAGCGTTTCTTTATGTGCCGGCGCCGCTCTTGAACCAGACGGCTGGCTCCGTCTCAATATAGAAATAGAAGACACCGGCCCGGGCATAGCTGAAAATGAATTTGAAAACCTGTTCATGGCTTTCGAACAAACAAAATCCGGCCGCGAAACAGGCGCCGGGACCGGCCTTGGTCTTGCCATAAGCCGTGAATATGTACGCAAGATGGGCGGCGACATCACCGCCAGCAGTCAATTAGGCAAAGGCAGTATCTTCAAGTTCAGCATAAAGGTCCGGCCCGCCGATAGCTCCTCCGTACCGGCAAAAAAAGAAGCCCGCAGTATAAAAAGTCTTAAACCCGGACAGAAAAAATATAAAGTTTTGATTGCCGACGATGTAGACTCCAACCGTGAAATAATCGTCCGTATGCTGGAAGACGTCGGTTTTTTGACGCAGCAGGCCGACAACGGGCAAAAAGTGGTCGAGCTCTTTAAAAAAGAACAGCCGGACATCATATTTATGGATATACAAATGCCGGTCATGGACGGCTATGAAGCCATCCGCCGCATAAGAGAAAGCGAAGGAGGGGACGCGGTATTTATAGTAGCGGCTACCGCCAGCGTCTTTGAAGAAGAACGGCAAAAAGTCATTGCATCCGGGGCTGACGACTTTCTGCGCAAGCCTTTGCAGGAAAGTGAGCTGTTTGAAAAAATAAGGCTACTGCTAAAAGCCGAATACATCTATTCCGAGGAAGAAATTGGCACAAACTCGTCACCTGTGCCCTCTTCCGCCAATGATACCCCAAAAGCCCTGTCTGCTTTACCCGAAGAACTTAGGGATAAATTGCACAAAGCTGTTTTAGATGGAGACTATTCCCTGATAATCGAACTGATAGGAAGGATCGGGGCCCACAATAGCGCCCTGGCCAAAAACCTCATGGAAATGGCCGAAAAGTTTGACTTTCAAAAATTGCTCCAGTTGTTGAAAGAGGAAGGAAACTGACATGGACGTCACGGGAGACACCGCAGCCACAAAGCCTAACATCCTGGTGGTCGACGATACGCCGGCCAACCTGCAGCTCATGACCCAAATGCTCACCCAGCAAGGCTACCGGGTACGCCTGGCGCCCAGCGGGCCACTGGCGCTCCAGAGCATAAATAGCAACCCGCCTGATTTGATATTGCTCGACATCAACATGCCGGAAATGAGCGGCTACGAAGTATGCCGGCACATAAAAACGCATGAACAGTGGCGCTCCATACCCATTATTTTTATTAGCGCCCTAGGTGAAGTAACGGAAAAAATCAAGGCGTTCCGGGCAGGAGGGCTTGATTACATCACGAAACCATTCCAGTTTGAAGAGGTAGAAGCTCGGGTAGCGACGCATCTAAGCCTGAGCCAATACCAAAACAGGCTGGAAAAAATGGTCAATGAAAAAATTCAAGAAATATACGAGTCGCACATGGCGACCATCCACGCTATGGCCAAACTTTGCGAGTCCCGCGATGACGATACCGGCTGCCACCTCGAGCGCGTCCGCCATACCTGCAAACTGATAGCAGAAGAATTGGAGCGCAATTCGCTTTACCGGGAGACGATCGACAAAAAATTTATCCAAAATATCTATTACGCAAGTGTTTTACATGATATAGGCAAAATATGCATACCTGACAACATATTGCTCAAAACGGGAAAACTTACGCCGGAAGAATTTGAAATAATGAAAGAACACGCCGCTATCGGCGTAAAGACGCTGGAGTCGGTGTTCAACGCTTACCCGCATAACGACTTTGTCAAAATGGGCATAATCATCGCACGTTCACATCACGAAAAATGGGATGGCAGCGGATATCCGCAGGGCCTGGCCGGCGAAGATATACCCCTGGCCGCCCGGATAGTCGCTTTAGCGGACGTTTATGACGCCTTACGTTCCAATCGCTGTTATAAAGAAGCGTTTTCCTCATATATGAGCAGGGAAATAATCTTTGACAATAAAGGGTATCATTTCGATCCTGTAATAGTAACTGCTTTTATAAATATAGAACCGAAAATAGTTGAAATATATGACCAATGGCAAATGGCCGACGCTTAAGCGCCGGCCATTTGTCATTTTCCTATTCTCTTTTGCGTGATGCCTGCCATCAGGTGCAGCGCCAGCCAGGCGGCGACGTGCGAAGAAACATTATTTGGATCTTGCCCCGGGTATATTTCCACAAAGTCGAAAGCTTTTGCTCCCGCCCGGCCGCAGGCGTTCAAAGCCACGGCCATTTCAAAACTGGTCAGGCCGCAGGGGTCGGGCGGGCCGGCCGGGTTGTTGGCCACGTCCAGAACATCCGAGCAGACAGTAACATATACTGCTTCTGTGCCGTTAAAAGCCACGTCTATCGCTTTTTGTATCGCTGCGTCTATCCCCAGGCGCTTTATCTCCAACGCGGTCAGCACGGTGGCGCCGAATTTTTTCGCCGCGTTAAGGCCATTCGGATGGTTACGCGGGCCGCGTATACCAAAATGCACCATCTTTGACGCATCGACGTTCTCATCTTCATACAAGCGGTAAAAAGGTGAACAGCGGGCGTATTTGTCTTCACCGTGCGCATAAACGTTGTCCATATGGGCGTCAAAATGTATAACGCCTATTTTTCCCTTGTGTTTTTTGGCAAACTCGCTGATCAAAGGATAGGAGATAGAATGGTCGCCGCCAAAAATTATGGGCGCCTTGTCATACGCTAAAATATCGGCGATCATCTCCCGCATACGCGCGAAAGAAAAATCATAGTCGCCGTTTTTCACGGCAGTATCTCCATAATCGCCGCCGGTCATATGATCGAATATATCCATGTCATATTCCGGTAAAAAACCGCCGTAACGGGCGGACGCCTGGCGAATCGTCTTGGTTGCCAGCTCACAGCCGGAAAAACCGCCCCATGTACACACCCCTTCCCAAGGTACGCCCATTACGGCAAAATCATAATTTGCCAACTCTTCTTTGCCGGTTATTTTCGGCAGGCCGAGAAACGTCGGCACGCCGCTATATATTTCCGGCAGTTTTCTTGTTGGCACATAACAGATAGGTTTGTTTTGCATTTTATTTTTTCACCTTCGTTTGGTATTTATAGTTGCCCTGCGAGTCTTTTTTATTCCTGCAGCAAGCCGTGTTTCCTGAAAAACCGCCCCACTTCATAGCGTGTTTTAGCCATCATCAGGCAGCCGCTGTGCTGCGACCAGTCGTCCTTCTTTTCGCCGCCGGTGCGCTTATCATAATATTCGCTTATCGCCTGGTTGTATGTACCTACTATCCCGTCGTCTTTAGTTTCGTCGTAAAAATCAAACTTTCGTACAACTTCTTTGGGCAGGCGCGGTTTGATGCCCGGCGCGTCGTCCGGCCAGCCGATACACAAAGCAAACAGCGGGAAGACCAGAGGCGGCAACTTGAAAGCCCGGGCAACGCTTTCGACGTCGTTTCGTATCCCGCCGACAAACACCCCTCCAAGACCCAGGCTTTCCGCCGCTATCAACATGTTTTGCGCAGCCAAAGAAGCGTCTATGGTGGCAAAAGTATAGCATTCGGTATTGCCAAGTACCCGTTTATCTATGCCTTGAAAATACTTATCCGCCCGCTTAAGGTCGCCGCAGAACAACATAACAAGCGGGGCGGACAACACCCAGGCCTGGCCGCCCGAGGCAGCAAAGAGCGCCTCCCGGCCTTCTTTTTTTTGTACTTCTATCATGGTATAAGACTGGTAATGACTGGAGGTCGAGGCCATTTGAGCGCAATCGACAAGAATTTCTACCATTTCCCGCTCCAGCTGTTTATCCTTATATTTCCTGATGGAAACATGTTTTTGCAAAAGCTCTGTAACCTGATTCATCACTGTCACCCCTTATTTTTCATTTCGAATGTCATATGGCAGCAGGGCGCGCCATTCAAAAGATGCGTAAGTTCGGCATGTTCAAGGTTTGGATTGAAGCCGTGCGCTATCGAGCAATCGATATGGTCGCAATAAAGTTTGCCCAGTTCTTCGTCGCCGTCGGCTATCCAGGCCGCAGCGAACGGGCATTGGTGAAATTTCTGGTCTATAAGCTTTTCGCCCATCACCGTGTCGTAAATAAATAGCTCCGAACGTTCCATATCATAGTAGGGCAGGTAATTTTCCAAAGTATTGGGTTTGCCGTCGGCCGCAGCGTTAGCCGCTATATGCCGCCCCCGCCGCTCGCCGAAATTTTTCACGCCGCGGCGCACTGCTTCTTCGCCAGCCTGGCCGAAATCCTTTTTCACCTCTTTGGCAACAGATGCGAACAATTGGGCAAATAGTGTGTAAATAGATACTGGTTTCAATGTGTCTGACATTCGCTCTCCCCCAACCCTAAATAAGCTTTCTTTATCCGGTCGTCTTTACAGAGGATCTTGGAATCGCCTTCCATCGTTATTGTTCCGGTCTCCAGCACATAAGCGCGCTTGGATAGAAGAAGCGCCATATGGGCATTTTGTTCGACCAGCAAGATGGTAGTATTGCTCTCTTGGTTTATCTTCCTGATGACTTTGAAGATGCCTTCCACCACTATCGGCGCAAGGCCCATGGACGGCTCATCCAACAGGAGCAGTTTGGGCCTTGACATAAGCGCGCGGCCTATCGCCAGCATCTGCTGTTCGCCGCCTGAAAGCGTGCCGCCCGCCTGTACTTTTCTTTCCGCCAAACGCGGGAAGATATCATAAACTACATCCAGGTCTTTTTCTATTTCCGCCTTATCCGAGCGCAAATAAGCGCCCAGGTGTAGGTTTTCCAGCACGGTCAGGTTGGGAAAAACGCCCCGCCCTTCCGGCACTTGGGAAATACCCAGTTTGACTATTTCATGGGCCGGCATATTGGTTATATCTTTGCCTTCAAACTTCACCGAGCCGCCGCTGGCTTTGACCAGGCCGGATATAGTGCGCAAAGTCGTCGTTTTGCCCGCGCCGTTGGCGCCGATGAGCGCTATTACTTCCCCCTGCCCTACACTGAAAGAAATGCCCTTCAAAGCAGGGATGACGCCGTATTTTACATTGAGATCCTGTACTTCAAGCAAATCCATCCCTCACTCTTCATCAAAGGTAAAAGTCTCGCGGCCAAGGTAGGCCTCTATAACCTGCTGGTTGCACTGTATGTCGGCCGGCAGCCCTTCGGCGATTTTTTCGCCGTGGTCGAGCACTATTATGTGATGTGAAATGTTCATGACAAATTTCATATCGTGTTCGATAAGCAGCACATTTTTTTTCATCTTGCCGGTCATATGGTAAATAAGCTGGGTAAGCTCGTCTTTTTCCGTAGAATTCATACCGGCGCCCGGCTCGTCGAGCAGCACCAGCCTTGGGCCGGTAGCCAGAGCGCGCCCTATTTCGAGGAGGCGCTGTTTGCCGTAAGGCAGGTTGGTCGCCAGTTCGTCCACCTTATCGCGCAACCCTACTATCTCAAGGATGCTTTCACATTCTTCGACTACCTCTTTTCTTCTTTGCGAAAGCTTTTTTCCACACAGTACGGACTCCAGCACGCCTTCACTATTGCAGCCTTCGTGCGCTACGAGTAAATTTTCAAGTGTGGTCATGGCCGGGAACAGGCGGATATTCTGAAAAGTACGCGAGATGCCTTTTTGTACCCGCTGGTGCGGTTTTAGCTTTGTGATATTTTCTCCGTAAAAAAATATCTCGCCGCTGGTCGGCTGGTACACACCGGTCAAAAGGTTAAAAAAGGTGGTCTTACCCGCGCCATTCGGTCCAATGAGCGAAATGATGTCTCCGTCCTTTTGCACTATATTGACTTTGTTTACCGCCACCAGGCCGCCAAAACGGATAGTAGCGTCTTTTACATTGAGTATTTCAAACATATTTTCCCCTCATTACTTATAGGTATTGAGCTGACGCTTGTCCGCGCCCCAAAAGCCGGTCGGCCGGAAAATCATCATAAAGACCATCAAAAAACCAAAAATCAGCATGCGGTAGTTGCTCAAATCACGCAGCAGCTCGGGAATGACCGTCAATACGCCTGCGCCGATTATCGAGCCCGGTATGCTGCCAAGGCCGCCCAGCACCACCATAGCGAGGATGGTACAAGAGTCGTTGTAAACAAAAGTATCCGGACTGATAAAAGAAATGTAGCTGGCGTAAAAACTGCCTGCCACGCCGGCGAAAGCCGCTGAAATGACAAAGGCCAGCAGTTTGTATTTTATCGGGTAGATACCGATTGATTCGGCCGCTATCTCGTCCACTTTCACCGTCTGCATGGCCATGCCGACGCCGGAATTAGTCAGGCGGCGCATGAAACATATGGTGAAAAAGACAAAGGCCAGGGTCAGGTAGTAAAAAGATATGCGTGAGGAAAAAGTATAGCCCAGCAGCTCGGGTGACGGTATGCCCGGCAGGCCCATCGGCCCGCGGGTAAGTTCCGCCCAGTTTACCAGTACCAGGCGGATTATCTCGGCAAAACCCAGTGTTACTATCGCCAGGTAGTCGCCCTTTAGGCGCAGGGTGGGCAAGCCCAGAAGAAAACCGAACAGTGCCGCGCTAGCCGCGCTGGCGATACTGGCCAGCCAAAAATTGACGCCGAAATTAAGCATCAAGAGGGCCGCAGTATAGGCGCCAATGCCGTAAAAAGCCACATGCCCCAAAGACAGCTGCCCGGCAAAACCTGTAACTAGATTCAGGCTGAGCGCCAATACTGTATAAAAACCTATGGAAATTAAAATATGCAGAAAATAAGTGTTGGCAACGACGAGCGGCAAGGCTACAAACAGCGCGCACAGTATCAAGGGCGTAAAACGGTAGTTTAACATTTTCTTCATAGCCTGCCCTCCTATACTTTGTCGACGCTCTTTTTGCCGAGTATCCCGCAAGGACGGCAAATGAGCACGATGATCAAGATACCGAAAGCAAAAGCATCGCGGTAACCGGAAGAAATATACGCGGCGCCGAGGTTTTCCACCAGGCCGATGACAAAGCCGCCCAACATGGCGCCAGGTATGCTGCCGATACCGCCGAGTATAGCGGCGGCAAACGCTTTGAGGCCGGCCGAATAGCCCATCATAGGATAAACCGCGTCATAATACACGCCGACAAATATGCCGGCCACACAGGCCAGCGCGCTGCCTATACCAAAGGTGAATGATATTATCCTGTCGGTATTGATACCCATCAGGCGGGCGTTATTTATGCTGTGCGATGTCGCCCGCATAGCGACGCCCACTTTTGTCCTGTTGACGATAAAATACAAAAGCACCATCAGGGCGCAGGAAAGCGTGATGACCGCTATCTGGATGTTGGACATGGTCACCGAGCCGAATGTATATGTTTTTATGGCAATGCCCGAGTCGAAAGGATGGGTCTCGGTGCTCCAGATGATCTGGGCCAGGTTTTGCAAAAATATGGACATGCCAAGCGCGCTGATGAGCACAGCCAGTTTGTCCGCCACACGGATAGGCCGGTAAGCCACCCGTTCGATCAGGATGCCGATGGCGGCTGTCATCAGCGCTGCCAGCGGGAATGCCAGATAAAAGGGTATCTGCATAGTCCGCGTCAGTAAAAGCCCTAAAAAGGCGCCTATCATAAAGACGTCGCCATGGGCGAAGTTTACTATGGAAAGTATGCCGTACACCATCGTATAGCCGAGCGCGATGAGCGCGTAGATGCCGCCGATGGCCAGGCCGTTAATCAACTGCTGTGTAAACAAATTTCTATCCCCCACACCTGCGGACAGGCAATAAATGGGCATATGCCGCGTTGTTCGTCGCATTTTATGCTCAACGTACGCATGTGTACGCTTGCGCTAAAATACTCCTCACGCCACGGCCTCTACCCATTTCTTACCTGTCTGACGAATTTCAAAGTACTTGGGGAAGCTTTTCCCGCTAAAAATCTGTAAATTATAGGATTACTTCACTATCTGGAATTTGCCATCCTTGATAACCATCCTGAGCGGCTCTTTCATAACGTCGCCGTTCGCGTCAAAGGTATTGATGCCGGTCGCGCCTTTAAAGTCTTTCATTTTAGCCATATAGTCGCGGATGGCTTTTCTGTCCGCGCCGGCTTTGTCTATACATTCAAGGACTATTTTGGCAGCGTCATAGCCGTAAGCGGCGTAAGTTGCCGGAGACTGTTTGTATTTTTCCTTGTAGGCTTTGATGAAAGCCTGCGCCACCGGGTTGTCGGTCCCTTCATGGAAGAAACCTATGAGCATTATGCCTTCAACGTCTTTTTTGCCCAGGTCGATGAGCGCGTTGGAATAGATAGCGTCAACGCCCATGATCGGCGCGTTTAGGTTCATGTTGTGCGCCTGTTTGGCGATGAGGGCGGTTTCATTGTACAAGCCGCCGATAAAAATCATGTCCGGGGCCTGGCTTTTTACTTTGGTCAATATCGCGCTGAAATCCTTGGTCTCGCCTAAGAGGTAAGAGTCGTTGCTAACAATGGTAGCGCCGAGCTTTTTCGCTTCTTTAGCAAAAACATCGGACAAACCTTTGCCGTAGTCGCTGTTTTCATAAATAATGGCGATTTTTTTGAATTTCAAGTCGTTTATCGCCCACTTGGCCACGACTTCGCCCTGGAAAGCGTCGGTCGTTATAACGCGGAAGGTATAGTCGCCCGCTTTAGTAACGGCTGGCGAACTGGAACCTGGCGATATTTCAACAACGCCCGCTTTGTTGTAAACAGGGGCGCCGGCCAAGGTAGCCGAGCTGTTGAAATGGCCGACTACAGCCAATACGCTTTTATCTTCGGCCAGTTTGTTGGCTACTATCGCCGCTTCTTTGGGGTCTGTTTTGTCGTCCTGAACTACCAGAGCTACTTTTTTGCCTTTGATGCCGCCCTTGGCGTTCACTTCATCGATCGCCAGCTGGACGCCATTTTTGATGCTCTCGCCATCCTGCGCGGACGCACCGGTCAAAGGCGCCGCCAGGCCGATTTTGATAGTGTCAGAGGCCGGTTTTTTGTCGCCGCCGGAAGAACCGCAGCCGGAAACAGCCACAGCCAACATCAGCACGCCGACTGCCAAAAACAGAGAAACTTTTTTAAACGTCATTTCCACATTCCCCCTTGTAATTTTTTATATAAGATAGCCAGCACAGCCGCCAATTTTCCAGCGGCCGGCATACTTGACTATTCCCCCCGATTACTATATCATTTAGAGTAAATATCCAAAACGACAATGTAGTTTCGGAAACTATATTATCTTTATCGATATTTTTATACCATGTAAAGCGTGTAACTGTCAAGCAATTTATTTATTTTGCCAAAAGCGCCCAAAACAGGCTATTGCTTATCGACTTATACATTTCCAGTATTTAAAATATTCTTTTAAGTATTTTTATGCACAAAGCATTTGCTATACACACGCCTATCTATTAAATAGTTAACAAAAGAAAGGGATATAAAATGAAAAAAACTGTACGCCTTATACAATCGGTGCAAAGAGCGGCCGACATCATCAACTGTTTTGACGGCGGAAAAAGCTTCCACCTGACCTTGCCGGAGATAAGCGCCATGGTCAAGCTCAACATCAATACTACGCGCGGTTTGATAAACACTCTCGTAGCAAACGGTTTTGTCGAACACGATGAAGAAAAAAACTGCTACCGGCTGGGCCTTATCTACATCACAAAAGCCGACCTTGTCAACAGCAACCAAATGGAAAGCATACGCGCCTTCGCCCGTCCCTACCTAGACGACATAGCGCAAAAATACGAAGTCAGCGCCCGTCTGCAACTGGTATCCAACAACAGTATATTCACCGTGGAGACCGTCAACCCGGACGACGCGCACTATATCATTTTCACCAAGATGTACCAGGCCTTTCCTTTATATGCTACCGCTTCCGGCAAACTTTTCCTGCACTACCTGCCGGAGGAAAACCGTTCCGCCCTGTTAGACCGGACAGAATTTAAAAGTTTTACTCCACACACAATAGTAGATAAGGCCGCCTTGATAAAATCACTCGAACGGATCGGCAAAGATGGCTACTCCACGGAAAACGAAGAAATAGGCCGCGGCGTCAGCGGTATAGCTGTCCCGATAATGTTGACGAACGGGCACCTTTTCGGTACTATCAGCATCACCGCTTTCAGTTCCATCATCCAGAGCATACCTAAACAAGCGCTCGAAGACATGCGCCGCTGCGCTGCCATAATAGTCCGGCGGGTAGACCCGAACGCCCCGGACGCCAAAAAAGCCTAAACGCGGTACGCCATAAAAGCCTCTTACGCTTCCAACCCCGCGCTTATCTCCCTCCCCCTAATAACGCCCACACCACCTTTTACCTCACCCTCAATCTCAATAACCGCCCCCCTCCTTCCCCCTGCCGAATATACCTGTCTGTATACTTTTTCGCCATATTTACAACCATCCCGCCACACATTACAATTAAACTGGATAACCCTTTTTACCAAATTTTATAATGAGGAGGCTACTACTATGAACACTACGCGCTTAACACACACTGGCATGCCCATCCTCATCCTCTCCCTCGTTCTCCTCCTCTCCCCCGCAGCCGCTTTCGCCGCCAACTACACCGTACCCAGCCAGGCCTACCCCACTCTCAATGCCCTGTGCACAGATAGCGGCATAACCTGGCAAAACGGCGACACCATCACCATCACAGGCTCCGACGCCTCCCTCACCGCCCCCTTTGACTTTGGCGCGGCTAGCATCACCATCTCCGGCTACGGCGGCCTCATCCGCCCATCCGTGCCCGGCATCAGCTTTATCTCTAATTCCACCGGCAGCGTCAACATTAACGGCCTTTCCCTCCGCGGCTTTTCTTCTGGCATCAACGGCGGCGCGATTTCAGGCGCCAACGTCACCATCTCCGGCGGCACAAACAGCTTTTACGGCAACAGCGCCACCGCATACGGCGGCGCGATTTACGGCGCCACAACCATCTCCGGCGGCTCCACCTCTTTCATCAACAACAGCGCCACAACCGGCGGCGGCGCGATCGACGGCAACACCGTAAACATCTCCGGCGGCTCCACCTCTTTCATCAACAACAGCGCCCCATTCGGCGGCGCGATCGACGGCAACACCGTCACCATCTCCGGCGGCTCCACCTCTTTCATCAACAACAGCGCCACAACCGAAGGCGGCGCGATTTCGGGCGCCAACGTCACCATCTCCGGCGGCGCTACCTCTTTCATCAATAACAGCGCCCCATCCGGCAGCGCAATATATTCCACTGGCGGCGCCGGCATCAACATCGGGGCCTCGGCTACCATCCTCGTCGGCGCCGGCCACCGCCAGGAGATGTTGGCCGATTACTCCAACATTGCCTTCGCCGGCGCCGCCGGCCTGACCGGCGACCCCACCGGCCGGCTGGCTGTAGGCCAGACCTATACGGCCCTTAGCCTGAACGCTGGCGGCAGCATCACCACCGCCGGCAGCAATGTCACGCAGTCTTCCGGCACAGTAATAGTAGGCGCTTTTGACTATGCCTATACAGGCCTTGCCTGGGGAACGCTGTACAATGGCAATAAATCCCAGGATCTTACCTTCACGGTCGCCGGCGCCTCCTTCAACCCCCTGACCGGCGGCGGCTACGCGGTGGATGCCGCACAGCGGATGTCCTTGTCCAACCCCTTCGCCTCCTCCGTCTTCAGCAGGCAAAACGGCCTGTTTCACCTCCTGCAAAACCAGGCCGCGGCTAACGCGCAGGGCGTGAACCATTTCGCCGATATTTCCGATACTTCCTACCACTCCCGCCTGTGGGCGGCGCCTTTTGCCAGCCACACCAACCTTGACGCTGACGGCAAATACGCCTCCGGTCGGGTGAACAACGCCGGCTTCGTACTCGGCTATGATACCAAGACCTCCGACAACTCCTTCCTCGGCGGCGCTGTAGCCGCCGCCTGGCCGGACTATGAGCGCGGCGGCCTCTCCGCCGACGGCACGGACATCCGCCTGGCTATCTACGGCGGCTCGCAGATAGGCAAATTCCAGCTTGGCTACCTTATGGCCTACGGCTGGGGCGACTTTGACCAGACCCGCCGCATCTACGGCGACAGCTACAACTCATCCTACGACGCCAACCCTTTCTCGCTGGCCGTCAAACTGGCCCGGCCGCTGGACATGAAAAACCAGTCCGTGGTAAAACCCTTTATCGGTTATGAGCTCTTGTCTGTCCGGACGGACGGCTACGCGGAGGCGGCGGGCGCAGGTACAGGCCTTTACGCTCTTAGCTTCGGCGGCCACACAGATACCCTGCACCGGGTGACGCTCGGCCTCGAGTGGGAAAAGCGCCGCGAGAACAACAGCCTCAACGCCTCTATCTTCTACCTCGGCCAGTTTGGCGACAAAACCGCCGAGACGACGGCCTACTTCACCTCCGACCCGGCCAACCCCTTCAATAGCGTCTCCACCCCGCTCGACAGCTCCAGCGTCGGCCTTTCCCTGGGCGCACAGTGGGCGCTGTCGAAAAACACCGAGCTTGGCCTCTCCTATACCGGCATCTTCGGCAGTAAAAGCAACAGCCAGAACTTTGATCTGAATTTTATTTATAAATTTTAAAAATACAGGGGCGCACAACGTGCGCCCCTCGAAAAAATTATCGTTCATCCAAAAGCAAAACCGTGTTCAGCAATACATCGCCGGCTTTAACCATGTCTTTTATATCGCTGTGTTCTTCCGGGCAATGGCTTTTGCCGCCGGCGCTGCGCACAAACAGCATGCCGGCAGCCGTAAGGCCGGCCATATGTACCGCGTCGTGCCCGGCCATACTGCCGAGCGCCAGGCATTTTTCGCCCATTTTGCCCAATACCTCTTCCATGGCGCCTGTCACCCCGCCATCCAGCCAAACGCCCGGCTGATCCAAAACTACCCGGCGGTTGACCCTGACCCCACGTTCTTTTTCTATTTCCTTTTGCGCGGCGGCCAAATCTGCCAGCACCTCACCGACCTTCTCCCGCTCTATGCATCTTATCTCCATGGTCAGCTCAGCCTGTCCGGGTATGATGTTGACGGCATTGGGCGAGATGGCAAATTCCCCGATAGTGCCGACGATATCCTCCCGTCCGCTGCCTCTGACCGCCTGTTCAAAAGCCAGGCCAAAAGCCGCGGCCGCCATAAGAGCGTCATGCCGGTCGGGCATCATGGTGGTACCGGCATGATTGGGCTCGCCTTCTACCAGCACATGCTCGCGGTAAATGCTGGTTATCCAGTCGACCGTGGCCAAAGCGGCGCCTGCCTTTTCCAGCCGGGCCCCCTGCTCGATATGGCACTCGAGAAAAGCCTTGAAAGCGCCTTTTTCTACGCGCGCGCTATCCAGTTCCGCCAGGTTGCCGCCCGCCCGCGCTAAAGCCGCGGAGAGGCTGAGGCCGCTGTCCGGGTCGGCCGCCTCTATAAGACTGGCGCCGCGCAGTTTGCCGCTGGCGCTGCGGCTGCCAAAGGTAGACAGGCCAAATACATTGGGCTCTTCCGCGGTAAAAGACACCACTGTAAAAGGATGGCGCAGTTTTAGGCCGCTCTCTTTTATACACTGCGCTATTTCCACCGCCAAAAGGACGCCTAGCGCGCCGTCATATTTGCCGCCGTTCGGGACAGTGTCATGGTGCGAACCGACTGCGATAGCGGGACGCCCGCTCTGGCCGCCGACGGTGGCCCAGATATTCGCCGCCGCGTCTATACTGACCGCCGCTCCTATCTCTTTTTCTAAGAGGCCGATAAGGTATTGGCGTGCCGCCAATTCGGCTTTAGTGCCAAAACCTCGGTCCAGGCCGCCGGCCCCGTTCAGGCCGAAAGCGGCCAGTTCATCAAGCCGTCGCGCCAGCCTTTCGCCGTTTATCCGCCACAAGCCTTTTTGCATGATAGCTTCTCCTATTTTAGCGTTGTTGTTTGACAAGTTCGCCATAACTGCCCGGCCGCCGGTCGCGAAATACGTGGATAAGGTCGCGTATGGCCTGCGTCTGCGTAAAATCCACCGCGCCGGTCACTATCTCTTCCTCACCGCCGCCTTCGGCGATTATCTCACCCCAGGGGTCGATAATGAGCGAATGGCCAAAATATGTGCCCATAGGACTCGACCCTACCCGGTTGCAGGCGACCACAAACATCTGGTTTTCGATCGCCCGGGCGGTAAGAAGGGTCTTCCAGTGGTACAGCCGCGGGTCGGGGAAATCAGACACCACTATAAGCGCGTCCGCCCCCTTGAGGGCGTAAGTGCGCGACAGTTCGGCAAAACGTATATCGTAACAGATCATAAAGCCGAATTTGCCCAGTTCGGTATCGTATACCTCCGTCTTTGTCCCGTGCAAAAAGGGCACATGCTCGTCCATGTCGCTATACAGGTGCATTTTGCTGTAGTCGCCCACTATCTCGCCCTGGCGGTTTATAAGGAAAGTAGTGTTGCGCATGCCGTCCGGGAATTTGGTGGCGACCGAGCCGGCCACTATCCATACATCATGCTGCTTGGCGCACTCTTTCAGCACGCTTACAGATGGGCCGTCAAGCGGCTCCACATGTTTTTCCATTTCGTGGAACATCTTGTCGGAAAAACCACAGCTCCAGTCTTCCGGCAAGAGGAGCATATCCGGCCGGGCGGGCGCCGCCATCGCCTCGGCGATAAGCTCCCGGGCCCGCTTAAAGTTGTACTGGGGGTCGCAGAATTTTATATCCGTCTGCAACATAGCGATATTTACCATAACTACCGCCTCCTACATCACATAAATTAGCGACCTGATAAGCACATAGACGATGGCCATCGCCGTTATCACCCAGCCGCTCAACAGGATGGATTTTAAGTCGGTGGAACGGGCCAGGCCCATTGAGCCAACGTTGTCCACTGTCGGGAAACAGAAAAAGGTTATCTGGCAGCCGACCAGCACCACCAACGACCAGATGCCCATGTCGATGCTAAGCGCCGCCACCGTCGGCAAAAACAGGTCGTGTATGACCTTGGCCTGGGCCACGCCGGCGCCGGATATGCCAAAAACGCCGATAAGTGTCGCCACCATGAGGAACATCACCTTGCCGCCCATGTCCACCAGCGGTTTCATATAGTCGGCCAGCGCGGTGAACGCGCCGGATTCGGTAACAAAATTGAGGAAAGGGTCGAACAGGATGAACATAAAAAACATCCAATAAAACTTCGAACTGCCCTTGATGACCGTCGCCAGTATGTCCACAAACTTCATGCCGGCGGCTTTGCCGGTAATGAGCGCGGCAAACAGCATGACCAAAATGGCGTAGGAAACCCCGGCCTTCATCGCTATGCCGTAAACCAGCATGGCGGCCATTGTACCAAGGAAAGCAAAAGTAGCCCGTTTAATCTCCGGCGTCAGTTCAAAATCCTTCGTGCCGGCTATATCTTCTTCATTATAAGACACTTTTCCTTCCGTCCGTTTCTGGATCCAGACCGCCGTATAATAAGTGCCTACCCACACGATGATGGCCAGCGGGATACCCGCCTGGATAAGGTATTCCGGGTAGGATATCTTGGTAAGGCCGATGATGGTCAGTACCGGCGGCACAAACGGCCCAAGGAAAAGGCCGGTGGCCGCGCCGCCGTGCAATATTATGCCCACAACGCTTGGCGTGACGCCAAGGCTGGCCAGTATCGGCAAAAGTATCGGCGCGAGGATAGCATTGGAGCCGGCCAGCGTGCCCAGCACGGAAACCAGCAGGGTACAGGTGAACATAGCCACAAGGTAGCCCTGCGACTTGGTTCTGACCTTAAATTTGTTTATTACCATATAGACGATGTTGTGCGCCACTTTAGTGTGTACAAGCACTTCGCCCAGGCCCGCGCCGGTTATGATGACAAAACCGATAAGCGCCAGGAAGGAGGACAAGGCCGCTTGAAAGGCCGCCCCCAGGGCGATGAGCGATTTACCTGTCAGCACCGCGCCCAAAATGACGCATAGCAGCACGGAAAAATTCATATCTTTGCCTTTGAGCATCAGCCAAATGTACAAAAGCAGCGGGAGAAAACCCAAAATTGCCGGCAAACCAAAAATCATAATACCACCCCTTAATACAGTATCACTCCCAACAGAAAGAGCCTGAAAAAACCAAAAACTTCAGCATCCCCCCTCATATAACCGGCTAAAACGCTAATCGAATTTTTTATAATAGCAGCGGGCCGCTGTTTCCAGCTCTTCCAACCGGGCCAAGCGTTTAGCGAGCCCTTTGGTGTTTTTAGCCACGTCGCGCAGCAGCAGGTTGAAAAACAAAAGCGGCGTGCTGTAAATATCAAAAATTGAGGAAACCGTTATCGGCACCACCAGGCACGGCTTGCCAAAAGAAGCCAGCGGCGACATGGCCGAATCGGTAACCGCCGCGATATCAAACCCCGCCGCCTTAAGTTCCTCCAGCTTTTCCACCAGCGCCCGCGGGTAACGGGGAAAGGCCACTGCCAGCACCAGCGTGTTTTTCGCCTCAGCCAGAGGCAAAATATCCCAGCTCAGCTGCCCCGGCGTAAGCTGTACAACGTCGCCCCTTATCTTGCCCAGGACATAGGCGACATAAGGCAGCAAAGTGGCCGACATGCGGGCCGACAGCAAAACCACGCGCTGCGCTTTGGCGATTTTATCCACCAGTTCCTGATAGGCCGGCTGCGCAAGCACACGCGGCAGGCTGTTTATATTCTCTTGCTCCATCTGCAATATGCTTCTTACATGTTCGCTATTTTTGTCGCCGGCAAAATATTCCAGCCTTTGCGGCGCTGTTATTTCTTTGCCCACCATTTTTTGCAAAGCCTGCAAAAAATCATTGAACCCTTTATAGCCAAGAGCCGCACAAAAACGCGACACACTGCCCTGGCTGACCCCCACCTCGGCAGCCATGGCCGCGGCGGTCATGAACAGTACCTTCATGTGGTTTCCTTCTAGGTAACGCGCTATTTTTTCATACGTAGGCGTTTCACCGGCCAACGCGCCCATCCTTGCCAGCAATCCGGCTAAATCACGCTTTTCCACTGCCTCTGCCAAAAAAGTTACCTCCTTTTAAATTAATGAAACCATTCTTTTCGTAATAAAAATTGATGAAATCATTCTTTAAACGGTAAAAAAATAGCCCTGCGCACAGGAAGACTTTTCTTTTTTTAAAAATAACATAATCTCGGCAAATTTGTCAATCTCCATACGCAAATAAATGCAGATTTATTTGATATTTTAGCAAAATAAAAACCATCAGGCGGGATGCGTATAACGCATCCCGCCCGCAACCAGACCTATTTCCCCGCCGCTGTTTTCACTATCTCCAGCACCCAGGCGGCAGCGTCATATAAATCTTTTTCCAATATATATTCTTCCTTGGTATGTACATTGGCCATGCCCACGCCAAGCACTGCGCACGGCACGCCGTAAGTATTGAAAAAGTTGGCGTCGCTGCCGCCGCCGGTACCGGTGACCGACACCGGCAGGCCGAGTTTTTCCGCCGCCGCGGCCGCCAGTTTGATGGCAGGCAGGTCGTTGGGCAGTTTATAGGGCGAGTAGGCTTTTTTAACTTCGACATCCACCGTCACGCCTTCGGCTGCCGCCCCATCTTTAAATACACGGCAGAAATCCACCGTCAGTTTGTCTAGTTTTTCCTGTACCAGGCTGCGCGTTTCTGCGGTTATCTCCACCAGGTCGGGCACTACGTTGGTCGCAGTACCGCCCTTTATGACGCCCACGTTGCAGGTGGTCTCCTCGTCCACCCGGCCCGGCGGCAGTTTTGCCATTATTTTACCGGCAACCACAATGGCGTTTATCCCCTTTTCCGGCGCCAAGCCGGCGTGCGCCGTTTTGCCGTGCACCTTCACCAACACTTTATTTTGCCCCGGCGCGGCGTTTATTATCTTGCCCGGGCTGCCGCTGGAATCGAGCGCATAACCAAAATCCGCTTTGAGCAGCTCTTTATCCATGTTTTTCGAGCCGTTTACCCCGCCTTCTTCGGCAACAGTAAATACCACCTGTATAGCGCCGTGCGGCATATTATTTTCTTTTAACACCCGTAGAGTTTCCAGTATGGCTACCACCCCGGCCTTGTCGTCCGCGCCAAGCACGGTCGTGCCGTCCGACTTTATCACGCCGTCTTTAAGCACCGGTTTGATACCGGCGCACGGCTCCACGCAATCCATATGCGCGGACAGCATTATAGTAGGCGCCTCAGTGTTTCCGGGGAAATTAGCGACAAGGTTGCCGCAGTTGCCGCCGATACGCTCGCCCGCTTTGTCCTCCGTGACTGTACAGCCAAGCTCGCCCAGGCGTCTGGCCAAAAGGTCGCCTATTTCCCGTTCCTGCCTGCTTGTGCAAGTAACCCCGACAAGTTCGAAGAACTCTTCCAGCACTCTTTTTTTGTCTATCATGCCAAGAAACTCCTTTCCTTCATCAAAATACTAACATAAATGTTATCACGCCAAGAAGCATGGGTAAAGCGTTGCGTTTGGCCAAATCCATCGGGTTGGCGCCGGCCAGTTGCGCGCAAATGATGGCCGCCCCGGCTACCGGCGACATGGAGCGTCCAATAGCGCCGGTCATCTGCGCCATAGAACCCAGATCCATTATGCTCATGCCGAACTGGGCCGCATGCGGCGTTATAGCGCCGTTAAAAGCGAGCGCCGCCGCGTCGCCAGAGCCGGAAAGTATGGCGATAATGAACGGGCCGAAAGCGCCGGCCAGCTTGGCCACAGACTCCGAGCCTTTCATTATCTCGATAAGTGCTTTGGTCAGGCCGATGGTCTGCATACCCTGCGTAAATACCGCCGCCGCTATAATAAGGCCGATAACCCCGGCATAAGCGCTGCCCATGCCTTCAAAAAACTGTTTGGTCACTTCCTGCGGGTTTGCCAAAGACACTATGATAGCCAACACGCTGCCGATGAGCATAGCAGCCTGTACTGTAACGGCCGGCGTCAGGCCGAGCTGTTTGCTGCCGGTGACTAAAAGAACCAGCGGCACCATGGGAATTATCGCCTTGATGAAATTGACGCCCTTGTGCTGCTCATCCGCGCCCTCCACCGCTTTGGCTCGTTCGGCGCTCGGCCCTTCTTTTTTGAAGATGGATATGGCCGTCAAAGCCAATACCACTACCAAAGAGGCGCCGATAGCAGCCGGCGTCTCATTGGCGATAACTGTCATGACGTCGACATTGGCCAGTTTGGCGACAAAAGGATTGTGCGAAGTACCCGGGCTTATCGCGCTGCCCCAGGTTCCGGCCAGCACCGCGCTGCCTGCCATGGCCGGGTGTACGCCCGCGCTGATGAGCGTCGGAATGAGGATAGCGCCCACCGCCGCGGCACAGCCGGCTGCGCTGGGAATGGCAATGTTTATCCACCAGGTTATCAGTATAGCCATAGGTATAAGGATAATCTTAAACTTCGTTATCACTGATGATATGGAAGTAACAAGATGTTTGTCACATTCGGTATACTTCATGACAAAAGAAAAACCCATTACCGAGCAGATAGTGGGTACGAGGGTGGCATGCACCATGGTATTGGAAAATCCGGTCATCGCGGCGCTGAGGTTCCCGCCGGCAAAACACATCAGGGCCCCGGCGGCGAACAGCACCATACGCGCTTCATAGCGCTTGATAATAGCCGCAAAAGCGGCAATGACAATTACCAGGCCGAGCACAGTCATCATAAAATACCAACTCCATTTCTTCATTTGTTTATATCATTCCGCTGTTGGCCGGCAGCGAAAGATAACAAAAACAGATATCAGAAATCATTTTTATTGATTGGTTTTGTAGTTTGATTATAACACAAATCTGCCGGCGCGTTGAGCAATCTTTGCAAAAACGGCAGTTGCAAGAAAATACATCCGCCAATCCTTTTTTTCTCCGAATTGCCATACTTAATCAGTCTATGCTATCATTTAAACATAGACTAAATGGAGGTGTGCCACCATGAGCAACCTGGACAAAGAAATAAACACCCTGGCCGATAAACTGAAAGAAATTACCATAAAGAGGCGGCGCGACTTGCATAAACACGCCGAATCGGCCTGGACGGAATTCCGTACCGCCGCTTTCGTGGCGGATACCCTGACCGGGCTTGGCTATCAGGTTATGGCCGGCGGCGAAGTCATTGAAGAAAGCGCCATGATGGGACTGCCGCCTGCCAAAGACCTGGAAGCGCACATGCAGCGGGCTATAGCCCAGGGCGCCGGCGCCAAATGGGTGGAAAAAATGAAAGGCGGCAAGACCGGCGTAGTAGGTATAATGAACTTTGCCAAACCCGGCCCCACAGTAGGCCTCCGCTTCGATATGGACTGCAACGACGCCAGCGAAACGTCCGACGCCAAACACCGGCCCAATATAGAAGGTTTTGCTTCGATAAATAAAGGCTGCATGCACGCCTGCGGCCATGATGGTCATACCGCCGTCGGCCTGGCTGTCGCCGAGATACTCGCCGGGCTTAAAGGCCAACTGGCCGGCACTGTAAAACTGGTCTTCCAGCCGGCGGAAGAAGGGGTGCGCGGGGCGCGCGCCATGGTAGAAAAAGGCATCGTGGACGACGTCGACTACATGCTGGGCGCTCATTTTGGCTTCAAAGCCGACAGCACCGGCTCCTATTGCTGCAATGTACGCGGCTTTCTTGCCACAAGTAAATTTGACGCCGACTTTACCGGCCTTTCCGCCCACGCCGGCGCGGCGCCGGAAGAAGGCAAAAACGCCCTGTTGGCGGCGGCCTGCGCTGCGCTCAACCTGCATGCCATTTCCCGCCACGGCAAGGGCGTATCTCGTATAAACGTAGGCGTTTTGAATGCCGGCAGCGGGCGCAACGTTTTACCGTCCAATGCCGTACTGAAGCTGGAAACGCGCGGCGGCGCCAGCGCAATCAACCAATATATGGCCGAACAATCTGAACGCATAATAAAAGCGGCGGCCGACATGTATGACGTCAAGGTCGCCATCTCCGAAATGGGCGGCGCGGCCGGCGGCAACAACAGCCCTGAACTCTCCATGCGCCTGGCGGCCATAGCCGAGCGCCTCGGTATTTTCAACAAAATCATCCCGGACGTAGATTTTGGCGCCAGCGAAGACTATTCTTACTTTATGGAACGCGTACAGCAAAAAGGCGGTCAGGCCGCTTATGTCATGGTGGGCGCCAACCTGGCCGCGGGGCATCATGACACCCAGTTTGACTTTGACGAAGAAGCGCTCGGTTTGGCGACCAAGGTTATCGCCTCTTCCGCCGCCGACCTTTTGCAGGGAGAATAAGCATGATAAACAAAGAGCGGCTGGCCAGGAACTTTTCTGCCATCATATCATTTTCCGCCCCGGGCGAAGGCGTTACCCGCCTAGCCTTCAGTGATGAAGACTGGGCCGCCCGTCAATTCATCCTGGATGAGATGACCAAAGCCGGCCTGTCTATAACCGTCGACCCGTTCGGCAATATCACAGGCAGGCGCAAAGGCTCATACCCTGATCTGCCAGCGGTCATGCTTGGTTCGCACATAGACAGTGTCCCGGCCGGCGGTAATTTTGACGGCGTAGCCGGCATACTCACAGCACTGGAAGTGATACATGCCTTAGCGGAAGAAAAATTTCCCAACCATCATCCTATTGAAATAACCCTTTTTATGGCGGAAGAGTCCAGCCGTTTTGGCGTAGCGACCCTTGGCAGCAAGGCTATGACCGGGCAGCTTTCCGCCGAAGAGTTGAAGAAAATAGCCGACAAGGACGGCAATACCCTCTATAGTGTGCTGACTGCGCGCGGTCTTAAACCAGACAACATCAAAAACGCTGTTTACAAAAAACCGCTCAAGGCTTTTCTCGAGCTGCACATCGAACAAGGAAAAGTGCTGGAAACCACCGGCGATAAAATCGGCGTGGTAACAGGCATCGCCGCGCCTACCCGCCTGAAAGCGCTTATCCACGGCCACGCCGACCATTCCGGCGCTACGCCCATGAACATGAGAAAAGACGGCCTGGCAGCGGCCGCGCAAATCATCCTCCTGGTGGAAGACCTGGCGAAAAATATCGGCCAGTCCTGCGTCGGCACAGTCGGCGTAGTAAAAGCCCAACCTAACGTGATGAACGTCATACCAGGCGAAGTGGAGTTGGGCATAGACTTAAGGAGCATACATAAAGACGCCAAAACCACCCTGGCCGGCGAAGTAAAAGCGGTCATCGCCGATGTGGCCAAACAACGCGGCCTTGACATTGCCATAAGCGTCATCAGTGATGATGAGCCTGTAGTGTTGCCGGAAAGCATGACTGATTTTCTCTCTGACATATGCGACGACCTGAACATAAAACACATAAAGATGCCCAGCGGCGCCGGGCACGACGCTATGCACATGGCGATGCTTGCCTCTACCGGCATGCTCTTTATACCCTGCAAAGGCGGCATCAGCCACCACAAAGACGAATACGCCGACATGGACGACATAGTCCGCGGCGCTGAAGTCCTACTGCTGGCGGTTAAAAAACTGTCCATGCAGGAAACAAAACTATAACCTAATGCCGCAGCCCCACGCATTATAAATGCGCGGGGCTGTTTTGCATAGACTTTATATCACCGCATAACTCAGGCTGAGTATTACCAGACCTGCGACAAGATTGCCGGCGACAATAGCGAGAAACGCTTTAGTCGTCTGTAATTCCAGCACGGAGGAAATAACCGCTCCTGACCAGATGCCTGTCCCCGGCAAAGGGATGGCGACAAAGATAAAAACGCCCCAGTAACCATATCTTTCCACGACCGTCGATTTTTGCATGGAACGGTCGATAAATTTTTCAAATATACGGCGGACGCTTGGCAGGTTCTTCAGGCAGTGCATAAAAGGGCTCAAAAGTTTTATCACCAGCAGCGCCGGCAAAGTGGAAAAAACATAGCACAGCCAGAAGGTAGGCCACATCGGCATGCCAAAGCTCAAACCTACCGGTATTGCCCCTTTAAGCTCTATGAGCGGCAGCATAGACATAAACGCTACTGACAATACCTGCGCAATAGATACATCCTGCACAAAGAACCCCTCTTTCCTGTATCTTCAAAAATATTATAACGGTAAGCGACGCATTTAGCCAGCAGGAAAACAGCGTTATACAAGCCGTTTTTTATCACGGAGATAATGCGCTAAATAAACTTCATGGACAAAATTCGATAATAGCGATAAGATATTAACAAGTATTATTTTTATACGATATATATTATACGGACACTCGTACAATCAAAGGAGCGAAAACACGTGTTTAAAAGCATCAAAACAAAAATGATGGTATTTTTTCCGGTACTTATTGTTGTAAGCGGTCTTATTTTAAGTTTTTTCATTAAAATAAGCTATGAACATCTTCTCATTGACGTCCTCGGCAAAAGGACGTTGACAGTTGCTGAAAGGGCGATAGAGCATATTGACGGCGACGCCTTTAAAAAAGTAATGGAGCGCGCTCTAAAAGCCACCGGCAATGATGCCATAAAAGAAGACATTCTGCAAATGCCTGAATATGAAAAAATACGGGAAAGCCTGTTGCAATTAAAAGACATGTCCGGCGTAAAGTTTATTTTTACCATGGCGCAAGTCCCAGGCGGCAAAGGTTTTATCTATGTTATTGACGGCAACCCGACCGACAGTGAAGATTTTTCCTCCCCCGGCGATGAAGAAGCGGAAGACGTAGGAGCTGCCCACGCCTATGCTGAAAAAAAAGCCGTCACCGGTGAACTTATCGTGGATGACAAATGGGGCGCTTCTGTGGCGGCTTATATACCCATCAAGGATAAATCCGGCGCTATAGTCGGCGTAGTCGGCGTCGACTATGACGCCACAGATATACACACCACCATGAAGGGCATAGAAAGAAAAATAATAGCAGTCGTAGCAGGCATCCTTATCTTGGCCGTCCTCTTGAGCTTCCTCTTTGCCCAAAGGATCGTCAAGCCCCTCCTGGCCTTTGTCGCACACGTCGATACCGTGGCGCAAGGTGATTTCACAAGAAGCATACAAGTAAGCGACCAGGGTGAAATCGGGCACCTTAGCACCGCTTTCAACGGCATGACGGAAAACCTCCGGATTCTGGTAAATAAAATCTCCGGCTTTTCTAACAACCTTATCGAATCCGTACAGCAGTCGATAACCACTACAGATGAAAATGCCCGCGCCGCTAATATGATAGCGGAATCCACCTCCGGCCTGGCTAAAGGTTCGCACGAACAGCTGCAAACGGTAGAAACCGCACTTCATATAGTAGAAGAGATAGACGGCATAATCGTAAGGGTCGAGGAAAACGCCAAAAACGCTACGGAAATCGCCAAAGAAACGGTCTCCTCCGCTCAGGATGGCTCTAAAGCGGTAGAAACAGCAATGGACCAGATGAGTAATATCGAAAAGAGCGTCAGCAGTTCTTCCCAGGTAGTAAGCCGCCTGGGCGAACGCTCCAAAGAAATCGGACAAATCATCCAGGTCATAGCCGGTATCGCTGACCAGACAAATCTTTTGGCGCTGAACGCCGCCATCGAAGCTGCGCGCGCCGGAGAGCAGGGCCGCGGTTTTGCCGTAGTCGCCGAAGAGGTAAGAAAACTGGCCGAGCAGTCGCAGACCTCCGCCACCCAGATCGCCGGTCTGATAAAGCACATACAGTCCGAGACGGACGAAGCGGTAATCAGCATGCAGGCCGGCAACCGTGAAGTAAGCGTCGGTATAGAGGTCGTCAATGATGCCGGCAAACGCTTCCAGGACATTGTTACCATGATCAACCGCGTAGCAGAGCAGGTAAACGGCATTTCGCAATTTATCAGCGACGTATCGGTCGGCAGCGACAAGATAATTGCCGCCGTCAAGAACATAGAAACAGTGGGGCGCAAAAGCGTCGACGAAACAGCCAATGTATCGGCCGCCGCCCAACAGCAATCCGCCTCTACTCAAGAACTGGCCGCACTCAGCCACAGCTTGTCGCGCATGGCGGAAGAAATGAAAGCCGCTATAAACCAATTCCGAGTATGATAAAAAAAGCCCTCTGAGCGTGCTCAGAGGGCTTTTTGGGCGGATAAATCAAATATTCACGTCAATAAGGGCGGATACGCCTACGCCTTGTACACGGTTGAACTTCAGCGGGTTCATACTGTCGCTCGGTATAAGCGCGCGGACGCGCACACTGCCTAAAAGACGCCCTTCCAACTGCAGCACCGCCTCGGTACGGTCTACCAGAGCCTTGCTGCCTGTTACCTGCACGGCGCCTATCTGCTTACCGTCGCCAATGCTGATGATAGGCACTACCTTAGTAGCATAGTCATTGCCGGCGCCTTTTTGCAGTGTGATTTTATTGATGAAGCTGTTTATCTCGCCGCCGAACATCTTTACTACAGCCCCAATGCCGCCGACCTTAAAAATGTCGCCCAATACACTGGCCTGGCTTACCGCCGGGACGGCACAAAGCAAAACAAGCGCAATAACCGCAGTCAAACAACTTTTTTTCATATAATTACCCCTCCTTTATTGTTTCTTTCGACACACTCCGAGCCATTACCTGTTTGACAATAAAGAAAACAACTAGCGAGTTTACTATAAAATATAGTATAATTTTTTCTGTAAAAAACCTTTACGGCTGTTCTTTTCTATAATATAGCGCAGAGGTGCTCATATGGAAAAAATAATTTTTGTTGCTTTAGGCGGTGCAGCGGGCGCCGTAGCGCGCTATTTGACTTCCCTTTGGTTTTTGGGGCGCTTTGGCGCTGTTTTTCCTTTCGCTACGCTTTGCGTAAACATTGCCGGCTGCCTGCTCATCGGCTTTGTCATGACCCTTGCAACGGAAAAGATGACGTTGCCTGAATACTGGCGCTTCCTGGCGGTCATCGGTTTTGCCGGCGGCCTTACTACCTTTTCTGCCTATAGCTATGAAACATGGCTGCTTTTGCAAAACGCCAAAATAATACCCGCCCTGGCCAATGTAGTATTGAATGTAACGTTAGGCTTCGCCGCCACGGCACTGGGAGCTTTCGCCGCAAGAAGCATCTGACTTTTAGGAGGAATAACATTGCTGAAAATAAAAACCCTGCTGCCAGGTATTATGCTGGCAGCCCTTTTGGCCTTTCCCGCCACCATCCTTGGCAAATACCTGCCGCTTGTCGGCGCGCCCGTCATCGGCATCCTCTTAGGCATGCTCTTGGCCGGGATACAACGTCCGGACAAATTAAACGACGGTATAAAATTTACCGCAAAAATAATCCTGCAATACTCCATAATACTCTTAGGCTTTGAAATGAACTTTTTCAACGTCCTCAAAGCCGGCCGGGAATCACTCGTCATCATGGCGTTTACCTTGAGCGCCGCTTTCTTAACCGCCTATATCGCCAGCAAAGCCCTAAAAGTCCCCGCCAAGGCCGCCACGCTCATCGGCGTCGGCACTGCCATTTGCGGCGGTTCGGCCATAGCAGCGACCGCGCCGGTCATAAAAGCCGACGAAAAAGAAGTAGCGCATGCCATATCCACCATATTTTTCTTCAATATCATCGCCGCTTTTCTCTTTCCTTTTCTCGGCCACCTCATGCAGATGGACGATATCCATTTCGGCCTATGGGCCGGTACAGCCATAAACGATACCTCTTCGGTCGTAGCCGCCGGCTATTCTTACAGTGACGAAGCCGGCAGGCTTGCAGTAATAGTAAAGCTGGCCAGGACGCTCATGATCATCCCCATCACCCTTTTCCTCGCTTTTTTTACTGCCAAGCAGAACGCCGGCAACAATTATAGCATAAAAAAAATATTCCCCTGGTTTATCGTCGGTTTTCTTCTCACTGCCTTGTTCCACACTTTCCAGCCCTTGCCGTCTATAGATAAAGCATTGGTCCAGTGCGGTAAATACATGATAGTGATGGCGATGGCCGCCATAGGCCTCAACACTAACCTGCCGGAACTGATAAGAAATAGCGGTCGCTCACTCCTCCTCGGTTTTTCCTGCTGGGTCGTCCTGTCTATCGTCGCCTTGCTTTGCCTCAATATGTAAAAATCCCTCCAACCCTCCACCACAAACCGGTAATAGTATCGGAAAACTATGAAAATAGACGAAGATATAAAACTCTTTCTCGACGCCCTGGGTAAAGATGACGAACTGGTCGGCGAGCGATTGCAAGTCTTATCCAGGATATTAAAAGAAATGGGTTATTGATGCCGCAAAATGAAACTGCCGCCCGGCCGGGCGGCAGTTCTTCTTTGTTTTCAAGCGGTCAGAATATACTAAGGTCAAATTCCCTGGATAATTCCTGCAACAGCTTCTTGCCGGCAACACTAGTGCCTTTTTTATTCAAAGACGGGCCATACACGCCAATGCCAAACCTGCCGGGGACGACCGACAAAATACCGCCACCCACCCCGCTTTTGGAAGGCAGGCCAACATTGACGGCGAATTCGCCGGATTCGTCATACATGCCGCACAAAGTCATAGTAGCTTTGACCGTCCTGGCTGTTTCCGCCCCAAATAGCTTTTCCCCTGCCGGCGTCCGGCCGTTTTGCGCCAGCACCAGGCCCATATTGGCTAAATCTTTCACCGTCACAGATAAAGAACATATCTTGAAATACACATCCAGCAGTTCTTCTATATCCTCGTCTTTGATGATAAGTGAACTTTTCATAAAGTAGGCCAATGCCCGGTTGCGCGAGCCGGTCTTTTTCTCCGACAGGTAAACGCCCTCAGCCACCTCGATATCGCTATTGCCGGACATCTTGCGGACAAATTCCCGTACGCGCACAAACTTATCCTCAGGGTCAGCGCCTTTAATAAGGGTTATACAGGCGATAGCGCCGGCGTTGATAAAAGGGTTCAGCGGCCGGTGCTTATTCTTTGTCTCTAAGTTGACGATGGAATTAAAACCGTCGCTGGTTGGCTCAAAACTGACTTTTTTGCCAACTTCACTCTTTCCGGCATCTAAGAGACAGCAAATAAAAATAGCTACCTTGGCGATACTCTGGATGGTAAACTTCTGGCTATAGTCGCCCGCCTGGCATTGATTGCCCTCTTTGTCCAGCACGCAAACGGCAAGCTGCTCTTTATCCGCCTTCCCAAGCTCCGGTATATAGCTGGCCACTTCGCCCTTTTTGGTATAAGGCCGGCATTTTGCAACAAGATCTTCTATTTTCTTCTGCATAAAACTCCCTGTCCCCCACATAATTTCTAAAAAACAAATTCGCCGCCAAAAGCATTTTTCCTTTTTACGCAAAAAAACAGACCGCCCAGTTAATTTTTAAAGGCGGCCTGTTTGTATCATAACTTACCGTTTAAGGCTCATCAGTTCTTGAAGCATTTCGTCCGAAGTAGTTATCGTGCGTGAATTGGCTTGAAAACCACGCTGGGTTACTATCATGTTGGTAAATTCTTCGGCCAGGTCTACGTTTGCCATTTCAAGCACGCCAGCCTGTAAAGTGCCTCGCCCGCCGGAACCGGGAACGCCTATTTGCGGTGTGCCGGAATTGTTTGACTCGCGAAATGTCGTATTACCTGCCCGCTCAAGACCGCTTTGGTTGACAAAGATGGCGGTGGCCAATTGCCCGAGGGCAAGCCTTTGTCCGTTAGAAAAGATGCCTACAATAACGCCCTTGTCATCTACAGCTTTATCTTGCAATATACCTGCCGTATAGCCATCTATGGCCAGTTGTGCCGTATGGTCTCCGGCATATTGCGTCAGAGCTCCGTAACTGCCATTGAGTTGCAAAAAGGCCACCCCGCCTTGCGGCTGGAAGGAAAACGGGTCGTTCGTGCCTGCACCGGCCACCGGCACAGTATGTAAATCGTTTGAAGCGCCGGGAAGTACACTGACTGTGGTTGCAGGATTAAAAGAGTAGGCAGTGCCATCTGCCAATGTTATGGCTGGCAAATCCGTTTTGGGCGGATTGCCCGGATAAGTTTGCCTACCTACCAATTTGCCTTGTTCAAAAAATTCCAGCTTCCATGTAGCTACGGGGTTGGAAACAGGATCATAGCCGCTCGTACAAGTGGCTTTGACACCAAGAACATGCACGGCGCCGTTTTCGTCAGTAAAAGTTACGGCGCTTTCCACTTTATCATTCAGTTTTGCATGCGCATTAAGTTCTATGCCCGGCCAGGGCAACGCTTTCAGATCATTGGCGCCGTATGAAGTTACCGCAACCATCGTACCCGGGTCTATGCTGTAGCTAGTGCCGTCCGGCCAGGATAATACCGGCAATGAAGTATCTGCCGGGCTGCCGGGATAAGTTTTACTGCCAACAAGTATACCCTGATCGTAAAATTCCAATTCCCAGTTAGCTGCAGTTACACTCGGCGGATTGTAGCCAAGCGTACATTTGGCTTTTACATCTATAGCCCTGTCTATACCATCTTTATCACTGAAAGCTATCCTGCTTTGCGCTTCCTCGCCTAATGCGGCCGCAGAGTTCAAATCTATTACGCCGGTCACCGCAATTGTGCGTAAATCGTTGGTTCCGCCAGGCGCAAGCGAAATATCTGTTGAGGCGGCAAAAGTATAAGTATTGCCGTTATTTAGCGTTACCGCCGGCAAAGCCGCGTTACCCAAGGCGGAATATGTCTGGCTGCCGGCCAGCACTCCCTGTTCATAAAAGTCCACTTGCCAATTGGCTACAGTAACACCCGGCGGATTATAGCCCAAAGTACATTCCGCTTTTATATCAAGCAGATGGGCAATGCCCGCTTCGTCAATAAAAGATATGCGGGAGACGGCTGTATCGCCTAAAACAGCAGTACTGTCAAGGTCTATAGCGCCCGCGTTAAAAACGCCGCCAATAACTCCGCTCGCCACACTGCCCTGTGCGGTTTCAAAAACATTTCTTATAACTCCACCGACTGGCGTCGAGCCTGTCAAAGTATCAAAAGTTCCGGTTATGACGCCGTTATAAGCGCCACCTAGCACTTTAGCATCTTGCACCGACTGGAACAAACCATTGGAATCAAATTTCAACAATTTGAGGTTGCCGGTAATGCCGTCCGGATTGCCGGAGTTTTTAGTGGCAGGATCCACTCCTGTAGCCGACCCATAGAGCAGCCAGGTGTTATCATCAATCTTGTAATAGGCCTGCGTTATATTATGGGCTATTCCTTCCGAATCATATGCTGTAGCTGTAGTTAAGGTGGCTCCGCCCATTACTTCATCGGCTTTAAGGTTACCGATGTTTTTTATTTCTGTAGACACTTTAGCTGGCATAGAAGCAACCGTTGGAATAACAATAGCGGCAATAGGAGATGCGCTGTTTATATTACCGTTGGCGTCCGCCGGCCAGCCCATGACGCGAAGGCCGGAGCCAGTCTGGATCATATTGCCTTCACTGTCAAAATCAAAATTGCCGGCGCGGGTATAAAACTGCTGGGCGCCGTCGCGGACAACAAAAAAGCCGTTATTGTTTATGGCAAGATCGGTAACTTTATTTGTGGTCTGAAAACTTGTCGGCGTAAACATGATATCTATCGCCGACACTTTCATGCCAAGACCTATTTGCTTGGCGTTGACGCCGCCAAGATTAGCGCTCGGGCCGGATGCCCCTTGCATAGTCTGGCTGAGCGTGTCGGCAAATACCGTGCGGCTGCCCTTGTAGCCAATAGTATTAACGTTTGCAATATTGTTGCTCAGTACGTCCATACGGGTCTGGTGATTACGGAGACCGGACACGCCGGTATAAAGAGAACGCATCATAACAAAAAAACCTCCCTGACTTTGGAGCGCCACTGACTAACCCCAGACATTCGGCCTGAAGCTATGAGCTTCCTCGTCGTGAGGTCCGGCTCGTACATAAATAGCGCCTTTACTGTGTTGTAATAAAACTCTCGCGGCAATACACCATCCATGGTAAAAGCAGTAACCTTTTTTCTTTTACCGGCGAATATAACCAACCGCCGGATGCAAAATCCCCTCCTTTTGTAAAAAATCTTTCATGCTATGCTTTTATGCACAACAGGCTATTTTTCATGATTGCCGGCACATAAACAACATTTACTTTTAGACACAAATTTTATTTCAAAGGCAAGCAAAAAATTTCCCTGCTACAAACCGCTTATATAAGCCAGTTTTCCTTATGGAAAAAGACGGTATCTAACCCATTTTATTTACATAACTTTATATTTACAATTGTATTTTACTTTTTGTAAATAGTCAATTACTTTTTGTAAGCTTTTTTCTGTTTACTTTTTGTAACCTACTAGTGTACTCTGAAATAGGGGAAAATGCAGACATATGCAGATATTTGCCAAGAAACTACGTTTTTTAATGGAACAAAATAACGTACAAAATAAAGAACTGGCAATTTTGCTTGGTGTCGGCTCGCCCATGATATCCCGTTATCTTAAAGGCGACCGGATGCCGCAGACCAAAAAACTTGCCATTATTGCCAATAGATTTAATGTTTCTCTGGAGTTTTTGCTTGAAAAAGAAGAAAAAGATAACAAGGATTCTCTGTCCTTAGTACAAAATATTTATGGACAGACTGCTGTGGAACTATTAACAGCGTTTAGCAAGCTTGATGCCAAAGGCCAATCACATGTACTTGGTTATGCCCTTGGTTATCTTAAATGTGAAACTGAACAGAAAAAAATGTCCGCGGCTAACTGATACGTTCTTGGACAATTATTAATAGCAAAAGAGCAGTTTTACGCATTGCGTAAAACTGCTCTTTTATTATATTTATATTTTTGGGGAGACTGGCTACTACATCATGCCGCCCATGCCGCCCATACCACCCATGCCGCCCATCGGAGGCATACCGCCGCCGTCTTTGGCCGGTTTGTCGGCGATAAGGCTTTCGGTGGTCAGTATCATAGCCGCGATGCTGGCCGCGTTCTGGAGAGCAGAGCGGGTGACCTTGGCCGGGTCTACGATACCGGCTTTTATCATGTTTTCATATTCTTCGGTCAGGGCGTTGAAGCCTATGCCCTTGCCTTTGGCTTTTACGTTGGCAGCCACGACCGAACCTTCGGCGCCGGCATTGCTGGCGATCTGGCGTACAGGTTCTTCGATGGCGCGGTATACTATTTCGATACCGGTCTTTTCGTCGCCTTCGGCTTTTACCTTGTCAAGCGCTTTTTGTATCTCGATGAAGGCTGTGCCGCCGCCGGATACTATGCCTTCTTCTACTGCCGCGCGGGTAGCGTTCAAAGCGTCTTCGATGCGCAGTTTCTTTTCTTTGAGTTCAACTTCGGTCGCCGCGCCAACTTTGATGACGGCTACGCCGCCAGCCAGTTTAGCCAAACGCTCTTGCAGTTTTTCCCTGTCGAAATCAGAAGTAGTCTCTTCGATTTGGCCGCGGATCTGGCCAACACGAGCGTCAATGAGTTTTTTCTCGCCGGCGCCGTCCACTATGGTGGTCATTTCTTTGGTCACGCGTACTTGGCGGCAGCGGCCGAGGTCGGCTATTTCAACGCCGTCGAGTTTACGTCCGAGTTCTTCGGTAATTACAGCGCCGCCGGTCAGGATGGAGATATCTTCCAGCATGGCTTTTCTCCTGTCGCCAAAGCCTGGGGCTTTAACGGCAACAGCTTTGAAGATGCCGCGCAGTTTGTTGACGACGAGTGTGGCAAGGGCTTCGCCTTCCACGTCTTCGGCTATGATAAGGAGCTCTTTGCCTTGCTGCATGACTTTTTCCAGCACGGGCAGCATGTCGTTGATGACGTTTATTTTACGGTCAGTGATGAGGACATATGGGTCGTTCAGCACCGCTTCCATTTTATCCGGGTCGGTCGCCATATAGGGGGAGATGTAGCCGCGGTCGAACTGCATGCCTTCTACGGTCTCCAGCTCAGTGCCCATGGTTTTGGACTCTTCGACGGTGATGACGCCGTCTTTGCCCACTTTGTCCATAGCGTCGGCGATCAGGCCGCCGATTTCCGCGTCAGCGGCGGAGATGGAGGCTACCTGGGCGATAGCTTCTTTGGACTCCACTTTTTTCGAGATGGCTTTTATTTCTTCCACCAGCACGTCCACAGCCTTCTGGATGCCTTTTTTGACAACCATCGGGTTGGCGCCGGCAGCTACGTTTTTCATGCCTTCGCGTACCATGGCCTGAGCCAAAAGAGTAGCGGTGGTGGTGCCGTCGCCGGCCACATCGTTAGTTTTGGTCGCTACTTCTTTTACCAGCTGCGCGCCCATGTTTTCAAACGGGTCTTCCAACTCTACTTCACGGGCGATAGTCACACCGTCGTTGGTGATGGCCGGCGCGCCGAATTTTTTATCGAGTACTACATTGCGGCCTTTAGGGCCAAGGGTCACTTTCACGACGTCAGCCAGGGCGTTTACGCCACGCTCCAGGCTGCGGCGGGCTTCTTCATTGAATATTATCTGTTTAGCCATTTTGCATAACCTCCAGTTGTTTTATCTTATTCAATAATAGCAAGGATGTCGCGTTCGCTGAGGATAAGATACTCCTTGCCGTCTACTTTTACATCAGTGCCGGCGTACTTGGAAAATATCACTTTGTCTCCGGCTTTTACGTCAGGCACGACTCTTTGCCCATTGTCCAGCACCTTGCCGGCGCCCACGGCTACGACTTTGCCTTCCTGCGGTTTTTCCTTGGCAGTATCAGGCAAGACTATGCCGCTCTTGGTTTTTTCCTCCTTGGCCAAAGCCTCGATGATAACTCTGTCTGCAAGTGGTTTCAACATTATCAGTTACCTCCTCATTACTGGTAGTAATGCATTTGTTTTATTAGCACTCTTTTAGGTTGAGTGCTAACCCGATATTTATGATACCGAATTTGGCAAAAAAAATCAACCCCCTGGAGAGAAATTTAGTAAAAAAAGAATTTTTGTCCACATGTTTATTTAACATAGAAATACTAATCTTATTAATTATATTTAACAATATATACCCATATAATAGCAAAAAACTTTTTATAAGTATTTTATATCACCATATCTTCTATTATCATTTGTTTACTTATTTTTAAAGTAATATCCGACAAACAAAATGTTATTTTTTTATCTTTACAAAATCTAGTCCACAACTTTTTCCCGAACTTGTCCACAATATCCACAGCTTTGTACACAGGCAATTTGCTGTCATTAGGACTTTCTTCCCGTTTTAAGTTTGTCTACTTGGTGAAAACACCGGGTAGAAACACGTAAAATATCACTTGTCTCCTAATTTTTTGCCTGCCCCAGCCGCACGCTTGGCCAAGCATTCAAAGACAGCGGGCTAGCCTTTCCCTGGGTGTATAAATAGTGTCCCCGGCAGGCGATCATCGCCGCATTGTCTGTGCAAAGAAGCGGCGATGGGTAATAAAGCCTTGCGCCGCGTTTACCCACAGCTTGCTGCAATTTTTGCCGCAGCGCGTTATTTACCGACACCCCACCGGCCAGCGCCAATTTATTGAGGCCGGTTTTTGCCAGCGCTGCCACAGACTTATCCGCCAGCACATCCACCACTGCCGCTTGGAAACTGGCCGCCACATCGGCTTTGTTGACCGCTGCGCCGGCTTGCCCGGCATTGTGCAAATAGTTTATCACCGCCGATTTAAGCCCGCTGAAACTAAAGGCGCATTCTCCCACGCCGAGCGCACGCGGAAAATTTATCGCCGCCGGGTCGCCCGCCAAAGCCAGCTTCTCCACTTCCGGGCCGCCGGGGTATGAAAGCCCCAGCACCCGCGCCACCTTGTCAAAAGCTTCGCCTGCCGCGTCGTCGCGCGTTTCGCCCAACAAATAGAAGTTTTCATAATCGGCGATATGCAGGAGTGAAGTATGGCCGCCCGACACCACCAGCGCGACAAAGGGCGGCTCCAGCTCCGGATGCGCCAGAAAGTTGGCAAATACATGCCCTTCCAAGTGGTTGACGCCGATAAGCGGTTTCGAAAGCGCAAAAGCCAGCCCCTTGGCCGCCGCCACTCCGACGAGCAAAGCGCCGATAAGCCCCGGGCCGCAGGTCACGGCTACAGCATCAATATCCGCAGGGAGCAAACCTGCCTCTTTAAAAGCCGCGTCTATCACCGGCATGATTTCCACTATATGCTCGCGCGAAGCTATTTCCGGCACTACGCCGCCGTATTTTCGGTGCACCGGTATTTGGGACGATATCACATTCGCCAAAATTTCCCGGCCGTTTTTCACCAGCGCCGCCGCCGTTTCGTCACAACTGGTCTCTATGCCGAGCACTATTATATCTTTAGCCATCCTCTTCCTCTTTCAGCTGCCTGCCCATGAGAAGCGCGTCTTCGCCGTCGTCCATATAATATCCCTTGCGCTCGCCCACTACCGCAAGGCCAAGTTTTTCATACAGATTTTGCGCGGCCAGGTTGGATTTTCGCACTTCCAGCACCATAGAGTCCGCTCCGCAGCCTTCCGCCATCTTTATCAGCGCTTCGACCAAAGAGCTGCCCCAGCCTTTACCCTGGTGTTTTTTTAACAAGGCTATATTGGTCACCTGAGCTTCGCCTGCCACCAGCCAAAAACCGGCGTAGCCACAGATTTTCTTGCCCGCTTCCAGCACGATATAGTGCGTAAGAGGGTTTTTCAGCTCCTCGGCAAACAAAGCCGGCGGCCAGGGGGCGGTAAAAGCGTCCGCCTCCACCTGGGCGACGCCTTCAACATCCGTATCGGCCATGCGTCTTATGGTAAATTTTTCTGCCGCTTTTCCCATAGTATCTCCGCTTCCGATCTTTTTAAATAGCAAGGCTGCAAGGTAAATACATCGTCGCTTTCGCCGGCCGCCAGCCTCGCGTAAGCGGCCAGGGCCGCGCTCACCGCGCGCGGCTTGCCCGTATGCGGCGGCAACACACCAACATTATCCGGCAGTTCACCGCCCAATACATCGCCCAGCAGCACGCACTGGCGGCCGCTTGCCGCCAAACAAGCCAGCGCCTCGGCATAAGGCTTCACCGCCACCGGCGCTATTTCATAAAGTATATTGTCGCGCCACTCATACAGCGCCTGGTAAACATCGCCTTTTTGCGCGTCGACAAGGGGCGACAAGAGCACGCCCGGCGCCGGCAGGTTCCAGGCCAAAGACAGCGGCAACGGCACGCCGATAAGCGATACGCCCCAGGCGTAGCTCATAGCCTTGGCGCTGGCCAGCCCTATCCTCAGGCCGGTAAAAGAGCCCGGGCCTGTGCACACGGCAATACCCTGGATGTCTTTTTTTGCCATGCCTACGGCGGACAACAGCATATCCATCTGCGGCATCAGCTTTTCCGAATGGGTAAGGCCGTTGTCCACACTCCAGTCGGCCAGTACTTTTTGCCCGTCATATAACGCCAGGGAACAAACCGTGCTCGCCGTATCAATCGCTAAGACCAGCATGCTCCACCTCCCGACAAATTTCTTCCGCCCTTGCGCCATGCGCCGCAAACTTTAGGCAACGGCCGCCTTTTTCCGGCGTCAGATTTATGGCCAACCGTTCTTTTGGCATAAACTCCTCAAACAGGTCACTCCATTCCACTATCTTTACCGCGTCATCGCCCAGATAGGCGTCCAGCCCGGCCGCGTAAAATTCAGCCGGCGACTTTAGGCGGTACAGGTCAAAATGCCTGAGCGGCATAGTTTGTTCATATGCGTTCATTATAGTAAAAGTAGGGCTGGTTATATCATCTTCCAAATAGCCCAGCCCGGCGGCAATAGCTTTGGCCAAAGTGGTCTTGCCGGCGCCCAGGCCGCCTACGAGACAGATACAGTCGCCTTTTTTTAACAAACGCCCCAAGCAGTAGCCAAAAGCTTTTGTGGCATCTTCGTCCGGGCAAAAAATTTCCTTTAACATATACAGCACCTTTGTTGGTATAATATATCCATCAATGATTTTTGCCAATCTTTGACAATATATTATACCACAATAAGGAGATGCCGGCATGCGCCATACCCGCGCCATAATAGACCTCGGAGCTATAAAACACAATATCCGCATATTAAAAGAGCGACTGCGACCCGGCGCCGGGATCACCGCCGTCGTCAAAGCCAATGGCTACGGCCACGGCGCCGTTGAAGTAGCCCGCGCCGCCCTTATGGCAGGGGCGCGCGACCTTGCCGTTGCCATACCGGAAGAAGGAAAAGAGCTGAGGGAAGCCGGCATCACCGCCCCCATAACCATACTCGGCCTTATCGCACCGGAAGAAGCCCTACTTTGCGCCGAAAGCGGGCTCACCGTAACCGTCTGCCATCCCCAGCACCTGCCGCCGCTCACCGCAGCGGCGCAGCAAAGCGGCCGCCGTATCAACACCCTTTTAAAAATAGACACCGGTATGGGACGCATCGGCGCCGACGCCGAAACTGCGGCTGCTATGGCTGAAATCATTCCCCAGTCGGCTGGCCTTAAGTGGGCCGGAGTATTCACACACTTTGCCAGCGCCGACAGCGGCGACCTTACCGAGGCCAAGCGCCAACTGGCACAGTTCAAAGATATTTTATGCCAATTGGAAAACGGCGGCCTCAAACCGCCCTTTATCAGCGCCGCGGCCAGCGCTGCCGCCTTTTCCCTGCCAGAAAGCCAGTTTGATTCAGTGCGTTTAGGCATAGCCATGTACGGACTGTACCCATCGGAAGAAATACGCCGCTATGTACAGCTAAGACCAGCGCTCAGCCTGCTAACACGTATCAGTCACATAAAAAAAGTACCGGCCGGGGCAGGTATCGGCTATGGCCCCACCTACCGGGCGCAGGCAGACGAATATATCGCCACTTTGCCGCTTGGCTATGGCGACGGTTATAGCCGCCTGTTGTCCAACAAAGCCAAAGTGCTGATAAACAAGGAATTTTACCCCATTGTCGGCAATATCTGCATGGATCAGATGATGATCTCACTTGGCAAGGAAACCGATCTTAAAACCGGCGACTTGGTCACGCTGGTAGGAGCACAGGATGAAAAACGCGTAACCCTGGAAGAACTGGCCGCGCTCGTCGGCACGATAAACTACGAACTGGCCTGCAATATCTCAGCCCGGGTACCAAGAGTATATACAGAGTAAAAAGCCGCCGGAGGCGGCTTTTTACTTTATTTCTTCTTTATCAGACTTTCATTTCTCTGCAACGGATCCAGCAGATCCATATGCCCGTTGATCGTCTCGATTTTCTTGCCTTCGACAAGTATCTGCACGCTTTTTATCTCAGGAAATTCCGTCAAAGTGTCCACTACCGCCCCAGTCAGCAGCATTTCATAGGCAGAACCGCCCGTACCAGGTTTGAGCAATTCTTTGCTAAAGTCAACTGTAGCCAGACCATTTTCCGTTTTTACACTAAGCACCTTCACACCAGCAGGAAAAATATTCGCCAGGTTTTTATTCTGGGGCGCTTCACCTACCAGTATGTCCAGAGCCAGTTTTTCCGCTTTTTCCCCTTCTCGCGGTTCCCTGTCATATATCTCTGGCACCAGCCACTCCGTACTCTGGTCAGCCCTGTAAACCTTTACAGACACTTTCTGTGCCGCAGGTTTTCCTGTGCCGCCATCACCGTCTTTAGCGCCGGGCTTGCCGCTGTTGCCGGAAAAGTCACAGCCGGAAAAAGCTAAAGACATAAACACAAACACTATCAACGCCCAAAAAGTCGGTCTCTTCATCTTCCGCCACCTCCGGACGCCTGTTCAAAATAATCTTCCAGTCCTTTGACTATGCTGGCGACCATTTTATTTTGGAACCAGTTGCTGTTTAAAAGTTTTTCCTCCCTGGGATGTGAAATAAATGCTATTTCCAGCAAAGCCGCCGGCATACGGCTGCGTTTTGTCACATAAAATTCCGCCTGGCGCACCCCTTTGTCATCAAGGCCGCAACTTGCGGCAAGTTTTTTTTGTATATTGGCGGCCAGCATCTGGTCATATTTCGTCTTAGCGTAATAATAACTTGAAAGCCCGCCTACATCACGCTTGGCGCTGGCATTGCAGTGAACGCTGATGAATATGTCCGCATTGCACTTATCACCCACATCCACGCGCGCCTGAAGTTCTTCCCTGTCAGTCGCCCCCCGGCTGTGTACATCACAGTCGGTCGTTCGCGTCATCACTACTTTAGCGCCTTTTTTTACCAGCTCGTCCCGCAGTTTTAAGCTTATAGCCAAAGTAACGTCTTTTTCCCTGGTCTTATTAAGGCCGATAGCCCCGGGGTCGCTTCCGCCGTGGCCCGGGTCGAGCGCTATCGTCTTTCCTTTAAGGCTGGGCGTTATTTTATAAGTCTGGGGCATTTTTTCAAAGACATCTATAACTACACGGTCAGGCTTTTTGTTAGGCGGGTCTTTTCTTAGGGTAAAAACATTATACGCTTCCTTGCTGAGCGGCCCGGACAGGTACACTATCAGCTGCGTGCTGTCATAAGGCCCTCTTTTGCCCTCCACCCGCTTTATCTTGTCACTTTTTATCGGCAGGACGCCCAGGTTTTTACCAGGCACAGCGCCCTTGACGTCTACTATGATGCGCGGCCCGCCGCTTTCTTCATATTTGTAGCTTATTTTAACCGGATCCGTGGCATCTGCAACAATACGCACAACCCTGGAACCATCGGCATTATTCGTCTGGACAGACCAGCGTATACTTGTGAGCTCCGCTGCGGCGGCCGCTTCAGTAGCATTGACAAAAAAAGCGGCTATCATCATCACCAAAAAACATATTGTACGTACGCGCAAACGCTCACCTCCATCCGCGCCGCGAATGCATTCTCCGCGGCCCTTTCCCTTCTTTAGGTGATTTTACCATTATGGCACACTTATTTTCAAGTAATTCATCCGCTTTTTTCCATAAGTTCTTTTAAAAGGGCCGCCGCTTCCTGTCGCGCGCATTCGGTCGCTGCTGGATCTAGCTCAAAAGATACCCAGAGTACGTCGCCTTCTTTCACTTCACGCGGCAAAAGGTTCACCGGGCAAATAATGCCGTCCCGTATATTGCTGCTAGTCAGCAATACGGCCTTATCGCCCTCTATCCGGTCCACTACGGCTTCTATCTTCACGCAGATCACTTCTCCTTCGTTATATTGTAGCTTTTCCCGTCCGACTTTATTGTTATCGCGCCGTCCCTTGAAGTAACGTACATCTTAGCGCCCTCTTTGCGGTAGCGCTCCACGACGTGTTCCTCCGGGAAATTATAATTATTGCCTATACCGCAGCTTACCACCACATCTTTTGCCCCCACGGCCTTTATAAAAGCCGTAGTGGAGGAAGTCCCGCTGGCATGGTGCGGAACTTTGAGCACATCGCTTTTAAGCTTGGCTTTGTCTTTTGCCAGCAGCACTTTTTCCGCCTCTTTTTGTATGTCGCCGGTCAGCAGCATGCTAAAATCGCCTTTTACCAACTTTAGCACAACGCTATTGTTGTTCAGGTCGCTTGACGTGCCTTCAATAAAAGGCTTTTGCGGCCACAGGACTTCGAGATAGGCCCCGCCGTCCAGTTGGAACTTGTCGCCCGGTTTTACCGCGGTAAAGGGTATTTTCTTTTCCTTTACCGTTTTCAGATATTCCAAAAACATCTTACTGGTATGCACCTGGCCGCCATCCAGTACCCTTTTCACCGGGAAGTTTTTCAGCACCGCATCCATCCCGCCGATATGGTCGCCATGCGGGTGGGTACCCACCAAAAGCGCCAATTCTTTTACCCCTTCCGCTTTCAGGTAGCGTACCAGGTTCTCTTTTTCCGGCGGTATGCCGCTGTCCACCAGCACCGCATCCTTGCCGCTTTTTATCAATATGGAATCGCCCTGGCCGATATAAAATACTTTAACGGTCAAATCCGGGTCTACCGGCATCTCCGGGGCAGGAGCGGGCCAAAAGGTTTTCCAGAGATAAAAAACCGCCAGTACTATAAGCGTCAGCAGGCTGTATTTTTTATTTTTCACTTGAAAAGCATTCTTTTTCATTAATTAGTCAACAACTTTCTGGCCAGCGGCAATGCCGCCGCCACATCGCCGGCCGCCATGCCGATCATGCCGTTTTCCGCGATAATATCGCCAGCCAGGCCGCACAGATATACAGCCACTACAGCCGCCGCACCCGCATCGAGGCCCTGGGCCAGAAAACCCGCCACAACACCGGTAAGCACGTCGCCCATACCGGCAGTCGCCATGCCCGGATTGCCGCTGGAATTTATAAAGACTTCACCCGAGGGCAAAGCCACCACAGTCGGCGCGCCTTTTAAAACCACTACCGCGCCCCACTGCCCGGCAAACCGCCTGGCAATACGCACTACGCCTTCTTTTTTTATCTCATCCACCGCCAGGCCGGTCAAACGCGCCATCTCACCGATATGCGGCGTCACTACCGCCAGTTTGCGCGTCTTAGCCAGCACTTCCGTACAACCAGACAGTGCATTGAGCCCGTCCGCATCCACCACTACCGGGCAATCAACAAGCGGCAACAAACGGCATACCGCCTCCACCGTACCGGCAGAGGTCCCCAGCCCTGGACCTGCCGCTAAAGAATGGTAAACGCCAAGCTGCCCGGCTATATATTCCATATGCCCGGCCTCCAGCCCATCTTCCGTTTCCGGGCAGCCTTCCACCATCACCTCGGTAAGCTTGGCCGCCAAAAGTCCGGACACGCTTTGCGGCGTAAACAGCCTCACCAAACCGGCTCCGGCCCGCAAAGCCGCTTCCGAACATAACGCCGCCGCACCGCTGGTAGACAGCGCACCAGCCAGCACAGCCGTCTTTGCCTCTCCCTTGTGCGCGTCGCGCCGCCGCTGCGGTAAAAGAGCAGTTGCCAATTCCTTGGTTATGACAGTCTGCTGGATACAGGCGCCAGCCAAAATATTGCGCGGCAAACCGATAGGCGCCACTATAACTTTGCCGGCATAAGCATTGCCGGGCGAAAGCAACAGGCCAACCTTTGGCAGGCACAAAGCTACTGTCCGGTCAGCATTCACGGCCTCCCCGCCTACTGCCCCGCTATCGCCGTTCACCCCGCTCGGAACATCGATCGACAACACTTTTTTCCCGCTGCGGTTGATAAATTTTATAGCTCTGGCCACCCCGGCCTCGGGCGCGCCGCGCAGGCCGGTGCCCAAAAGTCCGTCCACCAGGAGGTCGGCGTACATGACATGAACCAATGCGCGGTCCCAGTCTGTTTCGTCTTTAACAAACAACAACTGCACGCCCATATTTTTCAAAATATTAAAGTTGAGCGCCGCGTCCGGTGTAAACTCAGCGGTTTCGCTAAACAGCATCACCCGCACGGCAAAACCGCTATTGGCAAGGTGCCTCGCGGCTACAAAAGCGTCTCCGCCGTTATTGCCTTTGCCGGCAAATACGCATATTTTTGCGCCTGCTGGGCATTCGCCTAAAAAAGCCATGACTTCCTGGGCCACCGCCCGGCCGGCATTCTCCATCAGTAAAAGCGCCGGCATACCGGCTTCTTCTACCGCACGGCGGTCTATTTCCCGCATCTCTTGTGTAAAAGCCGCTTTCATTTAGCCCTCCAGTATCACCTGCGCCACAGCCCACTGTGCGCTATGGCTCAAGGAAATATGAATCCTTTTTATATTTTTTTCTTTTTTTATTTCTGCATAAACTCCTGCTAAAAAGAGATGCGGACAGCCCTCTTCATCATTTCTTACACTGATGTCGGTAAATACGCCCGTACGAAAGCCGCTGCCCAGCGCTTTAACAAAAGCCTCTTTGGCTGCAAAACGCGCCGCGTACGACGCGTATTTTTGCCTGCCGCGCCCTTCGCAGTAGCATATCTCGTCCGCGGTAAATACCCGTTCGCGGAAAGCACCTGTCTCAAGGGCTTTCTTGATGCGCGCAACCTCTACTATATCTATGCCTGTACCAATGAGCACGTTTTACCCCCTGACAGATATTATGTTGGATATTCGGCCATGCCAGGCGAAAATCCTTTCAAAAATTGTAACATTTCCGTGACATTTAACTTCGGCGCTTGCCCTCAGCGGCCGATGAAAAGCTTACCGGGCAACAGCAAAGCAGTCAACAAGCCTAAAACCGGGCTTAGGCCCAATACGGTCATAACCGCCGGCAGCCCCATACTGTCGGCTATCATGCCCAGTATGGTCGCGCCCAAGCCGCCCAGCCCTATGCTAAAACCAACAGTAAGCCCAGAGGCCATGCCCACATTGTCCGGCATCATCTCCTGCGCCAGAACCAAAGTAGTGGCAAAAGAAGACACCAGCGTGCCGCCGGCAATAAATACCACTGCAAGGGCGGCCGCGCCGCTGACGTGAGGAACAAGTAAAATAAGCGGCAAACTGACGGACATAGAAGTAACTATGACCATCTTCCTGCCCCAGCGGTCGCTCAGGCTAGCGCCGATAAACGTACCCAGCGCGCCGCCCAGGAGAAAGAGCGACACCAGATAGCTGGCGTATACCGGATTTTCGCCAAGATAGTTTATATAATAAAGCGGTATATAGGTCTGAAGGCCGGTATGTACAGTCGAACGAAAGAAAATAAACAGCAACAGCACGCCCAGCATACGCCAGGGAATCCCGGCGCTGGCCGCGCCTTTTTTTTGCGGCAGCTGTTCGGCGGCGGGTGTTACTTTTTTCAGATTGGCCATTATCAAAACAGTAGTAAACAGCCCTGGCAAAAGAAAATAACTGGTATTTGACATACCGCCGCCTATCTGAGCCAATAAGAACACCATAAATACCGAACCCAGAGAAAAACCCAAGTTGCCCCCGACGGAAAAAGTACCCATGCTTTTGCCCCGGGAAGAATTTTTGCTTATATAATTTATCGACACAGAAGCCTGCGGATGGAAACTTGCGCTGCCCAAACCGTAAGCGACGACAGCCGCCAGCAGCCAATAGTAAGAAGACGCATGCCCGGTAAGCGATATCCCCAGCGAAGCGAGCAAAATACTGCCGGGCAACAGCCAAGGCAAATATATTTTATCGGTTATATAGCCAAAAAGCGGCTGGATGATAGACGAAGTAAAATTCTGCACCAGCACGACCACGCCTATCTGTGTGTAGGTAAGGCCAAAAGACTCCCTGACAAAAGGTAAAAGTATAGGCAGCGCCCCTTGCCCCAGATCTGTCGTCAAATGGCCTAAGGTCACAAGAAATAACGGCCAGGTCAAAAAACTCTTTTTATCCTGTGTTTCATTTTGCATTTTACCAACAACACCTGCCCCAAACATTACACACAAAGTATATACCTATTATAGTACATTTTTTCATAATAATAAAACTCGCTTTGCATTTTTCTCTGTTGCTTTAAGACATAGCAAAAGCATTTATGAAACAAGCTGTACAATTATTTTTTAGTATTTTATATTTACTATAAAGGAGTTTGTGTTTTTAACGCGAAGTTCTAAATATGTTACACGTAGCATGCGTGGCATAAAATACATCACCCAGACGTGTCAGTTGTCTCGGTAAAAATTTGGAGGTAGAGAATGTCTTTAAACAACATCAAAATGCGCAGCAAAATTTTTCTCATTATCGGTATTGCCGCAATTATCGCTATCACTATCGGCGGGCTCGGAGCATATTACCTCGACAGAACTACCAAAGCTCTTGAAGACCTTTATAACGATTGCCTCTTGCCTGTAGGTTATATCGGAGACGTAAAAGCAAACATGCAAAAGACAAATGTCGCAACACTATCCATACTACTTGACAACAGCCCGCAAAATATCCAAAAACAGCAAGCGCTTTTATCAGGCATTTCTAAAAGTACCAATGAATTGATAGAACGATATAAAAAAGCCAACTCTGGTCCTAAAGAAAAAGAACTTTTCCAAAAATTCCTGCAATCTGTGGGTGAATACCGCATCGCCCGCGACAAAGGATTTAAAATGCTGGAAAGCACAGATCCAACAGCCAAGGAAGCATTTTTAAAATATAACGAAAAAGAAATCACGCCCAGATTCGAAACACTAGGCAACGACCTTGAGGCGCTTGCCAAGCACATAACCTTTGTCGCGCAGCGCGAAAAAAATATATATGTAAATAACGCCACAACGGCTTTTATAATGATTACGGCCATTATATTGGTCGGCCTCATAATCCTCATCAGCTTTGGCGTCCTATTAGCCAGGCACATCACAGGAGTACTAAGGCATGTCACAGATGTCTCCACGCAAATCGCCGACAATGACCTAAGCGCGACACTGCGCGAAGACCTCTCGTACCGCAAAGACGAATTTGGCGATATGGGGCGTGCACTCAACAGCATGCAGAAAAATTTGAAGACTATGATCGGAAAACTCAGTTCTATCGCGGAAAACATCGCTGCGTCGAGCCAAGAGCTTACTGCCGGCGCCGACCAGACTGCAAACGCCTCCGGCCATGTGGCGAAAGCCACGACAAACATCATGCGCCAGACGGAAAAATCTTTAGCGGCGGTAACAGATGCAGCCAGCATCACCCAGCAAGTAGCCGCATCCCTTGAAGAAGTAGCGGCTACCGCCAGCACCATATCCGGCGCCGCCACAAAAGCCGCCAGCGCCTCCCACGAAGGCCGCGAAGCCGTGGAGGTAGCTGTCGCCCGCATCAATGAAGTCGGCGAAAGTACACTCGAAGTCTCCGGCGCAATTATCGACCTCAAAGACTCTTCCAGCCGCATAGGCGAAATAGTAGAAATGATCACAGGGATCGCCGGTCAGACCAACCTCTTGGCCCTCAATGCCGCCATAGAAGCGGCGCGCGCCGGCGAACACGGGCGCGGTTTTGCGGTAGTCGCCGAAGAGGTAAGAAAACTGGCCGAAGAGTCCGGCAAAGCGGCGCAGGAAATCGCCGACCTTATCAATAAAAACGGCCAAAGCATACAAAAAACCGTAGAAATGATGGACAAACAAAAAGAATGCGTGACGCGCGGCGTAAGCACCGTAAATGACGCCGGGCAAGCCTTTAATCAAATCGCCCAGCTTGTCGACTCGCTTTCCGGGGAAGTACAGGATATCAGCAAATCTGTCCAGGAAATGGCAGTAGGCAGCCAGCGTACCGTTGATGCAGTAAACGATATCGACCGTGGCGCCAGAGAGGTAGCCGGCGAAGTGTCAAACGTGTCAGCCGCGGCCGAACAACAAGCGGCCTCAACCGAAGAGATAGCCGCCAGCAGCCAAATGCTGGCTAAGATGGCCGAAGACCTTAGAGCCCTCGCCGCGGTATTCAGAATTTAAAAAGCAATAATGCAACCCCGCCTCCGGCTGAGCCGGAGGCGGGGTTTAGTTTATCCTTCTAGTATACATGGCTGTATGAGAATTTTGCTTGTGCAAAATTTTCTACAACCTCTACTTTGTTATGAAAGCATCATTTTTTCCAGTTCGAGAGGCGGTATATATTTACCATCTTTATAAGCGCGCATATTGCCGCCGGATATCTCGTCAATAAGCGCGATATGTTTATCTTCGCCTATGCGGCCGAATTCAAACTTGATGTCGTAAAGTTCAAGTCCCTTTTTTGCCATTTCATCTTTGACCAGGCGGGCAATTTTTTTCGTGCTGGCTTTTAATATTTCGTATTCGTCTTCACTCAATATACCCAGCATCGCTAAAGCGTCTTTAGTGATCGGCGGGTCTTCCCGCCCGTCATCTTTCAGCGTTACTTCGACAAAAGCGTCTAAAACTGCGCCTTCTTTCACATAATCGCCATAACGGCGCAAAAAGCTTCCTACAGCGCGGAAACGGCATACCACTTCGAGCCCTTTGCCAAACAAGGTCGCCGGCCGTACAGTCATAGTAGCTTTTTCCACATCGGCAGACACAAAATGGGTGGGAATCCCTTGCTGGTTGAGTTTAGTAAAAAAGAACTCCGTAAGTTTGAGACCTGCCCGCCCGGCGCCTTCAATAGTAAGGCCTATAGTATTCGAACCAGGGTCAAACACGCCGTCCGTCCCTGTCACATCGTCCTTGAACTGCAAAAGATAGTTGCCGTCGTCAAGAGCATAAACATTCTTGGTTTTACCTGTGTACACAAGTTTCACAAAACCACCTCGTTTTTTCAAAATACAATTTATTATATAACCAAATATCTTATAACGCAAATCTTCTCTTACATAAGCAATAAACCGGCAATACCGGTAATGATGATGATGTTTATCGGCCCGACGGCAAACTTATGGTGCAAAACAAACGCCGTAATACCGATCATGATGCCCACCGGATTCAAACTGCCCATTATCGCGGCGACACCTGCGGTTTGATTTATTGCCGCGCCTGTTTTAAGAAAAGCCAGCTTGCCGAAAAAAATCACCGCCGCCAGCATAAAACCTATCACCGCCGGACGAATGCCGCCCATCACCCATTTCAGAGCGTTGCTGTCGCTTAATTTCTTCAAAGTCCCTGCCACCACGAGCATTATGATAAAGGAAGGCAACGATACGCCGAGAGTAGCGACAAAAGAACCACAGAGAGAAAACAGCGGGCTACTGTCGCAAACTTTTGCTCCCACATAAGTAGCGGTGTTTACAGCTATCGGCCCCGGCGTCATCTGGGAAATCGTAACGACGCGCGCGTATTCGGCCGCAGTTAGCCAGCCTTTTACCGTAACTTCTTTTTGGATTATGGAAACCATGGCATAGCCGCCGCCAAACGATACCAAGCCTATCTTGAAAAAAGAAAAAAACAGCTCAAATAATATCCCCATATTAACTTACCCGGGCTTTTTGCCGATAATATAAGTATCCCAGCGTTGCCGCTATAGCAACCAGGACTGCGATATCTACAGCCAAAAGCAGCATCGCGGCAAACCCAGCCGCGGCAAGGATGCGGCCAAAGTTATCTACTACAGCGGTCTTGGCCATCTTTATCGTGGCCGCCAGAATGAGAGCCGTTATTCCCCCGTTTATGCCGCTGAAGACTTTCGCTACGTAAAAGTTATCGCCCATCGCATCGGTAAATAAAGACGCGATGACGAAAATAACAATGAAAGACGGCGCCACAGTACCCAGCGTAGCGATAAACGCCCCGGTAAAGCCGCCCAGCTTATAGCCGATCATAGTGGCGGCATTTATGGCTATCGCCCCCGGCATGGACTGGGAAAGGGCAAATATGTCCGTAATGTCTTTATCTTCTATCCAATGGTACTTGTCGATGAATTCGTTCCTCATAATAGGTATCATAGCCAACCCGCCGCCAATGGTGAACAGACCTATGCGGAAAAAAGAAGCGAAAATTTTGAACATGCTGGCCGTTGTCTTCATGAAACTCACCTCGCTATCAATGTTAACGGTTATTTGGCGAAAAAACCAGCAAAATCTTTTTCCTTAATTTTTTTGCATTTTACAAGTTAAATAATGCAATTTTGTCATTAATATTTTTCATCACTTATTCAGTAAACACAGGATTATTAATATTTATGTCGAATTTAAAGTTTGATAAGCATTGTGTTAAAGAGTAGTATTGTCAAACTATATTGTTGGAGGACGGAAGATGTTTTTCTCGCGCCTATTGCGCCCAATAGCTATACTTGCATTCTTAATATATACCGCGCAAGCCGGCCTGCCGGCCAGCGCACAGAATACGCAGCGCGAACAGATATCTTTCGCAAACATCAGCGTGGAAAACGGCCTTTCTCAAAGCAGCGCGCAGAGCATAATCCAGGATTACCTCGGTTTTTTGTGGATAGGGACGAAAGACGGGTTAAACCGCTACGATGGCGATAATTTTACTGTATACCGCCACTCTGAATCCAATAAATCTTCTATAAAAAATAATAATATAATCGCCATCCAGGAAAATAACCAGGGGGATCTTATAGTCGCCTTCCAGTCCGGCGGACTGAATAAATACATACGGCTAGACGACTCTTTTACCGCTCTTGGTGGGAATGTTTTTGACAACAGCCAAATCAATACCCTGTATATCGACCGCAGCAATATAATATGGGTAGCCACGAATAAGGGGCTATTTGTCAGCGATGCCGCCGGTAAAGAATTTTCTTTGCATGTGACTCCGACCAAAGACCCCATACCCGGCTTTACAGTTACCGGCATTAGCGAAGGCATGACCAACGCCGTATGGCTATCCAGCACAAACGGACTATTGAAACACGACCGGCAATATAATGATTGCCAGTTATATAAAAATCCCTGGGGAAACTATTCGCCCGGCGCAAACAACCTAACTGCCGTTTGTGTCCTCGCTGATGGAAATGTACTCGTAGGCACGGAAGAAGACGGGGCCTTTTTGTTCAACCCGGCCGACAATACCTTCCACCCGCTGGAAGTTTCCTATGACGAACCAGGCACGCTCCTGGGACAAAAAATAACCGCCCTATTGCAGGACAGCAACGGTTTTATCTGGATCGGCACAGACGACCAGGGCCTTTCCATAAAACACCCGCGTACGCCGCATGCACGCAAATTCCGCGACTATGACATCCATAAGGGCTCTCTTAGCAATGACCGCATCCGCAACCTGTACGAAGACAGGTCGGGACGCATTTGGGTCGGCACTTTTGTCGGCGGCATCAATATGTATGACAGCCACAGAAGCTATTTTCCCAGCATGTCGCGCCAACCGGGAAGAACCAATTCTCTTATAAACAATTCCGTACGCGGCTTTATTTCCCAGAACCCCGGCAGTCTATGGATAGCCACGGAAAACGGCCTTGATTACTGGGACAGGAATGCCAACACCTTCCGCCATTACCAGTATGAAAGCAATAACCCCTACTCAATAAACTCCAACCGCTGTACCTCTTTGTCCCTGGACCGCGACGGCACGCTCTGGGTCTCCACCATTGACGGCATAGCGCGTTATGATAAAGAAAACGACCGCTTTATGCGCCTTGACCTTTCATACACAGGACTTGGCGGTGATTTTCGCAACAGCGAAGTTCGCGAAGTATTTAAAGACAGCCGGGGCAATTTTTGGTATGGGCTGACTAACGGGCTGGTTTTCAGCGACAAAAAAAACGGTCTGCATATCGGTTACAAAAATGACCCTAAAATATCCACCTCGCTTATCGGCAATAATATATATGAAATATTCGAAGACTCCGACGGATATATCTGGATATCCACCACCAACGGCCTTAGCCGCTTTTCCTATGCGACAGGACAGTTTTACAACTTCCAGCACAATCCCGACAACCCCATTAGCATTAGCAGCAACCTTGTGTATACTTTTTTTGAAGACGACAGCTATATCTGGATGGGTACGCTAAACGGCGGCCTCAACCGCTATAATAAACAAAACGGCGAATTTAAGATATTTACAGCAGAAACCGGCCTGTCTAATGATACTATTTATGGCATAATAGCAGACGACAGCGGCCTTTTATGGCTGTCTACCAATAACGGGCTTTGCGTTTTTGACCGCCAAAAAGAAAGCCTCGTCATGTCTTTTGGCATGAAAGACGGTTTACAGAGCCAGGAATTCAATAATAAAGCCTACTACAAAAGCCCTGAAGGCGAAATATTTTTTGGCGGCATCAACGGCTTTAATTACTTTTTCCCGCACCGCATAAAGATAAATCCTATGGCCTCACCGCTGGTATTTACCGGAATAGATATAAACCGGGCGCCGGTCAGCACTTTCAACCGCTATGCACTTACAGGCGAAATAACTCTCAATTATTCACAAGACCACATCACTTTTTACTTTACCACACTGGATTTTGCCACTCACGGCAAGAGAAGTTACTCTTATATATTGGAAGGATATGACAAAGACTGGATAGCCACCAAAACAAACAATATCAGCTATGAAAAATTGCCGGCAGGCACATACAACCTGTTAATAAAAGGCTCAAACGCCGACGGCATCTGGAACGAAAACCCCATAACCATGCGTATCCACGTCCAAGTGCCGCCCTGGCGGACCCGCTGGGCTATGGCAGCCTACGTTCTTATAATGTGCTTTTTTATCCGTTTCATTATCCTGCGCCAGCGCAAAAAAGTTCTGGCGGTCGAGGAAAACAACCGGCGCCTCAATGAGATGATTGATGAGAAAACCTGGGAATTGCAGCTGAGTATGCAGGTACTTGACGAAAAGAACAAAAAGCTGTATTTCCTCACTATGCATGACGAACTGACAGGACTTTTCAACCGCAAGCGTTTTTCCGACGTTGAAGATGATTTTACAAAAGGCATTTACAGCAACAGATTGCCGCTTTGCATAATTGTCGGCGATGTGGACGGCTTAAAACTTATAAATGACCATTTCGGCCATACAATGGGCGATGAATTTCTTAAAAAAGCTGCGGAAATAATCTCCTGTTCACTGCGCGAAGGCGACATAGCCTGCCGCATCGGCGGCGATGAGTTCGTCCTCATAATCCCCAGCTGCGACCAGGTAATTTTACAAAAGATAATAAACCGTATAGTATTAGAGGAAGACAATTACAATTCTTCCCTCGAAAGTAAGTTCTTCCTTCATATATCGCTCGGCTACAGTTTCCTTGACGCCGACAACAGCTTTAAAAACGCCTTTGAGGCAGCCGACGAGATGATGTATGAAAACAAGAAAAAAGAAAAAGAATATACCTCACAGCTTATAATAAGTAAAATAGAGGAAACCAAAAGCAGGCTCGACCTATGACCGAAAGGATATTTAGCCATGAGATTACTTCGTCCGCTTCTTTTTACACTGCTGATTCTGGCTCTGAACGCTTCGCCACTATTAGCGGCGGATAAAACTTACCGTATCGCGGAAGATACCTCTTTGCCTACCGGCAAAAGCTATGTCACCTGTAAAGCCGGCAGCATCGTTACGCTAAACGCCAAAGGCCATATTATAAAAGCTACTCTGGCCAAAGATGAGTTTGTCCATACCGCGCGCATTTCTTTGCGCTTCAAGGCCGGAACCGAGATTTCGCTTGATGACAGCGGAAATGCCCGCCGCGGCATATTGTTCAACAACGAAACAATTTATAACGGGCGCAATTATTATCGTTTCCGCGCCGGCACAGTAGTAGTATTTGATGAGAAAGGCAATTTAACGGAAGGCACGCTCTTAGCCAACCAGATAATCGATACCGGCGCCATGCGCTGCCATTTTCTGGCAGCCCCGGTATATTTCCATGCGGACGGTTTTGCCGCCGCCGGTACTTTGGCAGAAGACCAAGAACTATCGAACGGACGCGTCTCTTTTACTTACATGGGCGGTTCACAGGCAACCTTCAACAACCGGGGCTATTTGCAAAGCGGAGTACTGCTATATACTCAAAACATCGCTACCAAATACTCGACAAAATCTTTTCCCGCCGGTAGCAGAGTAAGTTATACCGGCGACGGTTACGCATTATAAGCGCACCCGCGCGCATACTTTTTTAATGTAAGGAGGGCGTTTTATGCTAAAAGACCCGATCCAAAGCTTTAATGACCCTAAAATGCTGGAACTTTTGAAAGAAATAAACAAAACCAAAGAAGAAATTGCCAACACCACCGACGACATACAAAAAGATAAGCTTAAGAAGAAGCTTAACGACCAGCAGATGCACTACAACATCTTGTCTGAACGACGCGGCCCAGGCTGACCTCTACCTGCGGCAACCCATTACCCCAAAAACTCCGGGGCTAAGAGTTGCAAAACACTTGCCCGCGGAGTTTTATTACTGCCAGTAGAGACATATTGACCAAACCGCAAGGAGCTTGATGCCTGATGAGCGCATTTTTCCGGAAAACAGTCTTTTTTTGTTTGCTTGCATACTGCTGTCTCTTTGGCGCCGGACCCGCCGCCGCCAATCCGTTTGCCGACGTCCAACCCGGTCACTGGTCGTATCAGGCAACCAAAGAACTTGTAGAATCCGGTCTGGTAGACGACTATAACAACAGCATGTTCGCAAAAAACAAGCGCATTTCTCGTTATGCCCTTGCCCAGCTCGTCGGGCAGGCTTTATACCGCATAGACGAGGCTACGCCAAAACAAAAAGGAGCGATAAAGAGGCTGGTAGATGAATACCGGCCGGATCTTGAACGCCTTGGCGCTTTTGAAAACCCCAAAACACCGGAAAAAAATGCTCCCGACGCCGGAAACAATGATGTAGAAAAACGCCTCGACACACTGGAAAAAAACACCTCCGGCATAAAAGACTGGGAGATAAGCGGCTGGTTCAACTCGGAAAACACATACGGGCAACGTTACCCTGGCAACTCCGACCACGAATATAAATTGGAAGCGCGGCTGCAATTTGACAAAAAAGTTTCCGATACGATCAGTATTACCTATCAAATGGCCACCAAAACTTATCTTGACGGCTATAGCGCTACCGGCAACGACAACTTTGGCCAGGAATACCCGAACAGCAACAAAGAAAAAGTCTTTACCCGCTTGGCCTACCTTACCTGGAAACCTGGCGGCCAGCACGAAATAATAGCCGGTAAATTTGCCGTTTGGCTGGCTGGCGGCTTTTTGGGCGACGATTATTTAAAAGGCGTGCAGTGGAATTATGCGACTGATAACGATATACGTTTTTCCCTTCTGGCTTCACGCTACGAGTCAAACGCCGACTGGCCGGGACTGGTTATCTACCCTGATCCGTCATCCCCTACTGGCTACAGCGCTTACCGCAGCATCACAGACAGGGATGTCTGGTATGCAAAAATAGCCACTACTTTTGGCAAAACAGACGTCGGCCTTCACTATCTTGCCGCCAACAACAACCTTGTCAGCAAAGACGACACCAACATAATAGCGGCTACTGTGGACGGCAAATATAAAGACATAGAGCTTTCCGCCGCCTACGGCCAAAATGTCGCGGCCAGCTCGCACAACAATATGTTTAAATTGCAGGCCGCCAAAACATTTGGCAAACATAGCGCGATAATCCAGTATTGGCTGCAAGAACAAAACATTGACCTGCCGCTTGAGAACGGCAACCACACAGCTTTTTGGAGCGACCAGTATTCACCGGCCGGCCTGCGCGGTTATCGGCTAATATACGGTTACCGGTTCACGGACAATCTGCTTTTTGAAGCTTTCTACGGCGACTACCGCTCGCTTACTACCCACCAGACCGGGCAAAAATACGGTTTTTCCACAACACTGCAATTTTAAAGCAATAAATTATAACATGTATTAGAGGAGGCGATTTTGACGATGTTTGACAAATTCACACATCTTTTAGACGCTTTTTCTAACCTGTTTCTCATCAGGGCTATCAGAAACGGCCTCATGCTCATGATCCCGGTAATGATGGTGGGCTCTTTGGCGATCATGATAAATAACCTGCCCATACACCAATTCCAGGATACCATGACCTTCGCCTTTGGCAGCAGCTGGAAAGAATTTGGCGGCCTGGTTGCTAAAGGCACGTTCAGCATAATGTCCGTGGTCATGCTCATTTCAGTCAGTTACTCCATCGCGCAGGAAAGCCGTCTTACGATTGACGGGCGCGCGCATCCCCTGATAGCCAGCGTCATAGCCCTCGGGAGCCTGATAATCCTCACCCAGCCTATCGACGACGGGCAGGGCCTGCCCTTTTTCTGGCTGGCGGCCACCGGCCTGTTTGTCGCGATAATAACTGCCATAACTTCCACCTATATTTATCTTGCCCTTTCGTCTTATGACGCTTTGAACATCGACGTTTTCAGCCATGATGTAGATTCCAATATATATAAAGCGATCAGCGCCATCATCCCGGCGCTCTTGACCATGGTCATGTTCGCCTGTATCAAGACCGCCTTTACCGCCTGGGGTTTCTATGATATCCATAAAATAGTTTACGATGTCCTAAAAGGCCTCTTTATCGACCTTACCAACAACCTCCACACCGCTTTTTTATTCAACATAAGCTCCCATCTGTTCTGGTTCCTTGGCATACACGGCAACAACATACTGGAGCCTGTATCGCAGGAACTATACCTAGTAGCGCTGCACGCCAACGCCACCAATGTACAAATGGGCATAGCGCCTACGCAAATCTTCACTAAACCCTTTTTTGATGTTTTTGTTTACCTGGGCGGTTCGGGGTCTTCTCTTTGCCTGATTATGGCCATCCTCATCGGAGCGGCCGGCGCCAACATATCTAAAATCGCCAAAATGTCCATATTTCCGGCGTTATTCAATATAAACGAAGTTATGGTATTTGGCCTGCCTATAGTATTTAACCCTTATTACCTTATACCCTTCCTCTTCGTTCCCTGCCTGCTCACCATAACCACTTACCTGGCCATGTCCTGGGGGCTTGTCCCTCTTACAATAGCCGAAACGCAATGGACGACGCCGATACTCCTCGGCGGGTATTATACCTGCGACTCCCTTGCGGGCTCAGTCCTCCAGGTTTTTAACCTTGCCATAGGAACGGCAGTATACCTGCCCTTTGTCCGTATAGCCGAAGCGCAGCGCAAAGCCAGGGCTAAAGCCGCCCTAAAAGGTTTCTTCCAGGAAGTATTTGACCTTGAAGAGAAAAAAGTCCCCGTTCTTTTGCACCGGCAGGACAATACCGGAAGCATTGCCCGCGGGCTGGCCCAAGACATACAACTCGACCTGCATGACGACATTTTTCTCATGGAATACCAGGCGCAAGTGGACAATGACGGAAAAGTATGCGGCGCGGAAGCCCTTTTGCGTTGGCCGCACCGCGTATACGGCAGGATACCGCCCCCGGTCATAATCGCGGTCGCCGAAGAAGCTGGCCTCATGGACGCGATAGGCGACATGATAATCAAGAAAGTTTTCAACCAGGTCGGCGAATGGCAAAAGGTAGACTATATGAAAGACCTTACCATCTCGCTTAATATATCATCATCGCAAATGGAAAAAGAGCGTATAATCCCTGTCCTTAAAAACTCCCTGCAGCAGAGCGGCGCCGATCCCGCCGGCCTAGAAATAGAGCTTACCGAAGGACGCCTCTTGAGCAATAATGCCGACATATGGGAACGGTTGGAGCAATTTAGAAACCTCGGCTTTAAATTTGCCATAGACGACTTTGGTATGGGACACAACTCTATGCGCTATTTGCGAGAATTCAAGATCGACACCATCAAGCTGGACGGCTCATTGACCACCGAAGTATTGACAAGCAAGAACGCGCGCGACATAGTATCCTCCATCGTCCAGCTGGCTCAAAACCTTGATCTCAACATAATCGCCGAGTTTGCCGAAACCAAAGACCAAATACTCCTCCTAAAAGACCTCGGCTGCAAACAATACCAGGGCTATTATTACAGTCCGTCACTGCCGCCGGCCGAATTTGCCGACTATGTTTATCAAATGAATGTACACAAAGAAGACTAATGACCATTTCGGTCATTAGTCTTCTTTTGCTTACCCTTTTATTATCCGCGGGAGTATCATCTGGTGCACCGGCGTTATGCATTTTGGATTTTGGTAGCAGCCATAGGTGAAGGCTTCACAGTAATTTCTTAAATTAGCCAGTTCCACTACTTCGTCTATCATCCCTGTTTTTGCGCAAAAAGCCGGACGGGATTTGTCGTAGTAGTCCTCTACCATTTCATTCATTTTGGCCAGTGTGCCGTCAAGCGGTTTGCCTTCGTCATGCTCTTTGACCAGCCGACGCCCAAAGGCCGCCACCGCCGCTGTCTCACTGTGCATGACGTATATCTCGGTTATCGGCGTGCCTATACTCATGGCGGTCGTCGTCGACTGCGGCCCGCCCATCAGGTAGTGCGCCGCCGCCGTGCCTTTCCTTAATATGATGCTCATCATCGGCATATCGGCTTTTTCTATGGAGTATATAAGCGCCTGTCCCAAGGCCAAAAGTTCCGCCGCTTCCGCGTCGTCGCCCACATCTATGCCCACAGTGTCCTGCAACCAGATTAGCGGCAGGCTGTCCCGCCCGCACATAGTGACAAATTCGCTCATTTTTATCAGGCCCTGCCGGTAAAGCTTGCCACCCAGCCCAACGCTGTCTTTGGGGTAATACTCCGGATAGTTAAGGAAAAAACCCTGCCGGTTGCCGACTATCCCGACCGGCAGCCCGCCGACTTTGGCTATGCCGGTAAAAACTTCCGGCCCCACATCAGCCTTGTACTCCATAAATTCGCTGCCGTCAGTCAGGCGGGCCAATACCTGCATGGAGTCATATATTTTTTTGTGGTCGGCCTGCAAAAGATAATACAAATCTTCAGCTGGGTAAAGAGGCGGCCGCTCGTCGGCCACCCGGAAAAAGTCCGGGTGATAGGCCGGCAGCTTTTCCATGTAATCTTTTATCCCGTCCAGCACGCCTTCTTCCTCTTCATGTACCTCCCGAAAATAGGCAGTCTGGTCAAAATGTGTTTCTACCCGCCCAGGCGGTTTAGCTTTGAGGTTTTTGGTCGCCTGGATTATTTGCAGGGCGCTTTCGGCGTCAAAACTGCCCGTCGGGTTCATGCCACCGACTATACCGGCTCCGCCCACTGCTATATTGGCGTCCTTATGGGCGATAAGTATGGTCGGGCTGATGCCGTGATAGCCGCCGCCAGCCGGGTTGGTGGCAAAAATGGCGTTTAGTACCGGTATACCCATCTGGTTTAAGAGAGCATGCCGGAAGAAAGGCGCGCCGTTACCGCGAGCGTTGGGGAATACTTTTTCCTGTTCGGCCAGTTTGACGCCGCTGCAATTCAAGAGCCAAACCAAGGGCAGCCGCAGCCGCTTGGCCATATCGGCTACTCTGAGGATGTTTTCCGCCTGGCCGGCTATCCAGGCGCCGGCCAGTACTTTGTTGTCAAAAGCGATGATGACAGCCCAGCGTCCGCGTATACGACCCAGGCCGTCTATAACGCCTGTACAGCCTTCTTCGTTTTCCACCGGGTCGTACAGCGTGTGCAACGGGCGCCAGGTCCCCTCGTCCACCAGGTATTTTATCCGCTCATAACCGGTCATCTGGCCTTTTTCATGTACTTTGGCCGCGCTTATGCCGCTGTTCTTGACCCGTGCCACTTCTTTTTCTATTATTTTTTCCTGTTCCTTTATGCTGTCGGCGTTAGCCTGGTTGCGTTCGACTAAAAGTTCATCGAGCGGCGAACCGATTTGCGTCATTTGCTCAAAATACGGCCTAAGCGGCCTTTGTTTACGCATGTATCCATCCCCTTTCAAAATTAATTTTTACCAGAGTCCGATCACTTTCCACCACACACCGCCTACAGCAACCCATATCAAAGTATTCATGGTACATATTACAAAACCGTGTTTCCACCAGGTTATCTGGTCGACATAACCGGCGCCGAAAAAGATGGGCGCCGGAGCGCTGCCGTACTGGGTCAGCGTACTGCAAAGATTGGAAGCGAAAGCCAGCGTGAGCGCGGACAGGTAGGCCGGAGCGCCCACCGACACGGCCACGGCGGCAAAAGCGCCGTACAAAGCGGTAACATGTGCCGACAGGCTGGCAAAACCATAGTGGCAATAAGTATAAAGCACGATCAGCGCGATAAGGGCTGTTATCCAGTCCACCCCGACCAGGCTGGTGCTGACAAAAGCGGCAAACCATTTTATAAAGCCCAGTTTTGCCAGAGCGCCGGCCAGGCCGATCATGCCGCCCAGCCAGATGAGGGTATCCCAGGCGCCCTTTTCTTCCAGTACATCGTTCCAGGTTATAACTTCAGCCACCAGCATTATAGCGACACCGAAAAACCCTATATAAGTAGCGTCAAGTTTTGTGAAGGAGGAGCTAGCCCACAGCGCCACGATAGCAATAAAAACAGACAGCATGATTTTTTCCGCTCTTGCCATCGGCCCCATATCCGCCAAATGCTTATTGGCAAAATCCCTGGAGCCGGCTATCTCTTTCATTTCCGGCGGATAAGCTTTATACAGGTAATAAGGAACTGCAACAAGCGAAATCACACCGGGCACCAAAGCCGCGTAAAACCACATCGCCCAGCTTATCTCGATATTCAGCACCTTTTTGGCCAGTTCGGCGATCAACGGATTGCTGACCATGGCCGTCATAAACATGGAAGCGGTGACCGAATTGACAAAAATAGTGGACAAGATAAGAAAAGAGCCCAATTTACGCGCCGTTTCTCCTGGCCGCGAATCCATCGCCTCGCAGATGCCTTTAGCGATAGGGAAGGTTATGCCGCCCGCCCTGGCTGTGACCGAAGGAGTTGCCGGCGCTATAATCAGGTCGGTGACGGTCAGCACGTAAGCCAGCCTAAGCGAACTGCTGCCGAACGACCTGATCAAAATATAGGCGATACGGTTGCCCAAGCGGGTCTTGATAAAGCCCTTGGATATCAGAAAAGCGATAAATACCAGCCACACTGTGCTGTTGCCATAAGAGGCGGACAGGATATCGCCCACTTTTACCAGATTGCTGCCCATGCAAAAAGTAAGCGCCAGCAGGACATTTACCGAGTTGGTAAACGGCTGGGTGATAAAAGCGGCGATAGTGGCGACAAAAACGGCAAACAACTGCCAGGCGGCAGGGGTAAGCCCTTTGGGCGGCGGAATGAACCAAATAAGCGCGCCCAACAAAACACAAAACAATAACTTGCTGAATTTACCTTTCATTATTAGCACCCCTCATACTTCATCCACTGCAAATTTTATATCACGCCAACTGCTTTTTTCGCTTCTTCTTTCACGCCGACCGGACACTGGGTCAGGCAACGCCCGCACATGGCCGCTACCCGCTCCATCTGGTTCCAGACGATGTCGGTCGAGGCGATTTTCAGCCATCCCTCGACGTTAGGTATGTCGCGCGGTATATCCGCCTGCAGACGCCCGGGCGTACCCTTGGCCAGGCCGGTAACGCCACAGCGGCAGACCGGCTTTGTCAGTTTGGCATATTTGAATACTTTGTCTTCTATCCGTACTTCGACGCTCTCTTCCCTGGGCAGGGCGCCGACCGGACAGATAGCTACGCATTTTCTGCAGCTTTCACCCAGGCATAGCTTTTCTCCCTGGTACAGAGGATCGGGCGGCAGTTCACAGTCAAGGATTAGCGGCGCCCAGCGCACGCGCGGCCCGGCATCCGGCGTCAAAGCCAGCCCGTTCCAGCCCATATCGGCAAGGCCCGCGCATACTGCCGCGTGGCGGTTGGATATGACGCCTTCCATCTTGTATTCATCGCGCGGCGTCGAAGCCGGCAGCAGGAAAGTATCCACTCCTTCTTTTTCCAGAAAACGCGCCATCTTGCTGGTCATACCGTTGAAAATATCATTGATCAGGTTATAACCAAATATCATATAAGTGAAAATACCGTGCCTGAGGCCTTGGTAAGAGCGGTTATTGGATTCGATCGCCCCTTGCGGTATTTTCATGCCCATGACCACTACCGATTTGGCGGTCGGCAGAAAATCCGTCGGCCGATGCCCTTCCGGGGCATACTGCCAGCGGCTGACCGGCGCTACGCCAAAATAGTCCGCGCCTTCCGCTATCGCCATTTGCCTTAATATTTCTTTCAACTGTGCGCTCATAACTATCACCCCTTTTGGCCGCCGGCCGGGCATTCCACCATACAGCGCTGGCAATAGTTGGCGTGGCTGAACTCCATCCTCTGCCACGGGCTGTCTTTACGGGAAAAAGCGTTCCACTCCGCCATATCCGCGATGCTTTCCGGCACGTCCGCCTGCATGCGGCCGGGCGTTCCTTTGACCATACCAGCCGTTGCCAGGCGGCACTTTACCTTGTCGCGTTTGGCGTAACAACTTTTTTTCTCCTCTATCTCCACCGCTGTAGCTTCGTTTTGCGACAAAGCAGCCGCGGGACAAACTTGTACGCACTTTTGGCATTTTTCGCCAAAGCAGAGTTTCTCACCTTGATAAAGCGGGTCTGGCGGCAATTCCAAAGCGGAAATAACCGAAACCCAACGGACGCGCGGCCCATTGTCCGGCGTCAGCACAAAACCGCTCCAGCCAAATTCGCCCAGGCCAGCGCACACTGCGGCGTAACGGTTGGACATAGCCCCCATTAACAGCGCCTCGTCCCGCGGCACGCCGGACGGTATCGGGTAACTTACAGCCCCGTGCTGTTTTTCCAGGTACTTGACTATTTTGAAAGCGGCCAGGTCCAATTTGTCATTAAGTTTGTTGTAGCCGTGCACAGTATAGGAATATATAGCATGCCTTAAATCAGCAAAAGCTTTTTTATGCGCCGCTATCGCGCCGTCCGGTATTTTTACCCCCAGTACTATCACCGACTTGGCAGCCGGCAAAAGATCTTCAGGCCGGTGGCCGGCCGGCAGGTTAACCAGGCGCGACACCGGCGCGACGCCAAAATAATCCATATCCTGTAAAAACGCCAATTCTTTCAGTTGTTCTTTTACTCCCATTGTCTATCCCCCCAATTTTTTCTTTACGGCAGCATGCTCCCCGTTTCTTCCAACCGCACCTCAAGCGCGAACGCCTCAGCCAAAATATGCGGCGAGTGCCCGCCCTTAGCGGCGGCCCGCTTGTAATAATCCAGCAAAATATCTTTATATTTCGGATGGGCGCAATTTTCTATTATGCTCCTGGCCCGCTCCCGCGGCGACAGGCCCCTAAGGTCGGCCACGCCCTGTTCGGTGATAAGCACATGCCAGTCGTGTTCGGTGTGGTCAGCGTGCGTGACCATCGGCACGATACGGGAGACCTTGTCTTCTTTGGTCGTCGACGTCGTGGTAAACACCGACAGATAAGCGTTGCGGGCAAAATCCCCTGAGCCGCCGATAGCGTTCATCATACGCGTACCCATCAGATGGGTGGAGTTGACCTGCCCGTAAATATCAACCTCGATAGGCGTATTTAAGGCGATGACGCCGAGGCGCCTTATCACCTCAATACAATTGCTTATCGCGACCGGCCTGAGGACTATCCTTTCCCGGTAATAGTCCGGCCGCTGGCAGAAACGCTCCAGTACGGACGGGTCGGGCGTAAAACAGGTCGCCGAGGCCATTTTTACCTTACCCGCCTCTATCATGTCAAAGGCGGCCGGCTGTAAAAGTTCCGAGTAAAACTCCAGGTTTTCCAGTGAAGACTTTTTCAGCCCCATGAGGACGGCATTATTGATATTGCCCACACCGGACTGCAACGGCAAAAGATTGGGCGGCAGGCGCTTGGCCTTGACTTCCGCCGCCAGAAAATCCAACAGGTAGCCGGCGATGCGCTCACTCTCCGCGTCTGGTTCCACCAGGCTGGATGTAGGGTCAGGCCGGTCGCTTTCCACTATCGCCGCAATTTTATCCAAACCGACTTCCACATATGGCGTGCCGATACGGTCGCCTGGCCGGAAAATGGGCACTTCACGCGTACAGGGCGGCAAGTTTGGCATATAAATGTCGTGCATGCCTTCAAGACAGAGCGGCTGCGCCGTATTGACTTCCACTATCACTTTTTTTGCCATTTTTGCGAAAGTCGCCATGTTGCCGACAGAAGTCGTAGGTATGACATGCCCCTCCGGCGTTATAGCGAGCGCCTCCACTATAGCTATATCCACTTCGCCCAAATGGCCGCATTCCACTTGGGAAGCCATGGCGCCCAGGTGGATGTCGGTATAGGCCACTTCACCGCTATTGACTCGCGCCGAAATGTGTTTTTGCGTGTAGCGTATCATCGGCGCACGCCTGGCGATGGCATTGACCCGCGCCAGTTCGTTATCCAGCTCCGGCCCCACCGAAGACCCCGTCCACAGCGTTATCTTCACTTGCCGGCCGTTTTCTACCTGTTTGGCCAAAGCCAGCGGTACAGCCTTGGGATAGCCGGCGGGTGTAAAGCCGCTCGTCCCCACCGTCATGCCGTCTTCAATTAGAAGCGCCGCATCGTCAGCCGATACTACTTTGTCAAAAAGTTTTTTGTTCCTTAAACGCGTACTGTCAAGCATATTCTCCCCCCTTAAAATCACAAACCGGGCATGCGGCAGCCGTTTGAGCATACTTTTTGCCAGCACGTTTACCGCCGCATATCTTATTTGCGCGCTAAAATCCATTCCCTGCTCATACATAAGCAATAATCATGCCAGAATGAAAAGCCCCTTCTTTACTATGTTTTGTAAAATATCAGAATAAAAACAGTAAAAAAAACAATCACCATGTGATAGAAAAAATATCACATGGTGATTGTTGCTGCATTATTAAATCCTGTTCACGAGTATAGTTCCCGCTGTTTAAGCCACTTACCCACCGTCATGCGGTTGACGCCCAACAGTTCGGCCGTTTTGCTTTTGTTTTCGCCTGTCATAGCATACACCTTGGCGTATATCTCGTCCATCATCCCCGCCATATCCCGCAAAACGATATTCAGCCGCTCCGAACTTTCCTGCGGCAAGGTTTTTTTCCTAAGTTCATCGATGATATATTCATCCTTTACATGCCCGGCCAGCAAACAGTACCTATTGATAAAACACTCCAATTCACGAACATTACCAGGCCAGTCATAATTCTCTAAAACACGCTGAAATTCCAGGCTAAACGACGGAACATCTTTTTTGGCGGCAAAGCCAAACCGCCGCCGGAAATATTCCGCTAAAACAGCTATATCCTCCCGCCGCTGCCTGAGCGCCGGTATATGCAAACTAAGCACGTTCAGACGGTAGTACAGGTCGCCGCGAAATTCTTTTTGCTCGACCGAGGTTAAAAGGTCGCGGTTGGTCGCGGCGATGATGCGGGTATTTACCGGTATCACCCGGTCGCCACCGAGGCGCATAACTTCTTTTTTCTCTATGGCGCGCAACAGCTTACCCTGTAACGGCAAGCGCAACTCACCTATTTCGTCGAGAAAAAGCGTCCCGCCATGCGCCAGTTCAAAATAACCGGCCCGTCCGCCGCGCCGTGCGCCGGTAAACGAACCTTCGGTATAACCGAATAGTTCGCTCTCCAAAAGGTTTTCCGGCAAAGCCGCGCAATTTATCGCCACAAACGGCTGGTTTTTACGCAAGCTTGCCTTGTGCACGCCGTGCGCAAACAGTTCCTTGCCGGTGCCTGTTTCGCCGCTTATAAGTACTGTGGCATCCGTTTCCGCATATATTTTGGCCTTCTCGACCGCCTGCCTGATAGCGGCGCTTTGGCCCGCGATGTCATCCAAACTATAACTGGCAACAAAGCCTTTTTCATGCATGAAACTGCGTATCTTCTCTTCCACCCGCTGGATTTGCGCTGTCTCGGTAAAAGTGACCACAGATCCGGCTTTTTCCCCATGCACATTGACCGGTATCTTATTGTAAAGTATTTGATTTTTACCTATTTGCGCGATGGTATCAAGCGCCAGGCCATCCTTGCCTTTTTCCCAATCCGGCAGCACCTCTGCCACGCGGCAGTCTTCCAAAGGGCGTTTTTCCCCACCCAGCATACTCCGGGCCCGTGGGTTGGCATAATCTATGACATCTTTCTCATTTACAAACAGTATACCTTCGCGCGCGAAAGACAGCATACTCTTTATTTTTTCCGAGTAAGCAAGGTCATTGCGGCGTATTTCCAGTATTTCCCTGGCTTTTTGCACTGCCTGGCGCAAAGTCTCCCGCCCTATCTGCATTAGATAGCCTTTTATACCCAGCTCTTCACAAAAGCGTACTGTCATGGACGCGCCCAGCACCACCTTTATGCCGGCATCCTTAAAATCTTTTACCCGTTCGCGCAGTTCCGTGCCGCCGCTCCAATACCAGGACTGCCTTATTTTTATGTGGGTAAGTTCTTCCAGCGAACGCACATCGTAAGAAACATTGCCGTAATTTACAAAGCCTATTTCCTGCAAATCGCCTTGATGTTCTTTCTTAATACGCAATAAAACATCAATAAGATCGGAATGCGTGACCTCGCAATTAACGACAGGCACCTTGACCGCCTTTTTGATCAGAGCGGCCGTGCCGGCGCGGCTGATGATGACATCCACGCCGTCCTTTTCGCATTGCAGGGCTATTTCCAGCGCCTCATCCAAAACAGCGTTGTAAAAAGTGATATTGGCTCCTAATTCATCCTGCAGTTCCGGACTGATATCGCCGGGAAAAATCATAGCGGCTTTATTCATGTTTCCCCCCATGAACGCTTTTCCTTAAATTTATCAGATTTTTCCGGGAAAAGCAAAAAATACAGAAAATGCAGGTAGCGGCAAACTATTTCACCGCTACCCGCACAACATAACTTCATTCAGTATCTATTTAGTTTTTTTCATTCTCTCTCGCCGCCGCCAAATGCTCTTTTATCGCCTGCTTTTCACGGTAAACGATATACAGCCCGGCCAGTGCCGCGACCACGCTTGTCCCAATGCCCAGATACCAGATACCGAGGAATTCCGTGTAAAAAGCGCCGCCTTTTATCGAAAACTTGACCGCCATGAAACCGCTGGCCGACAGAGCCAAAGCGCCGCCCAGTTGCCCGATGGTATTTATTATGCCCATGCTGAAGCCGGCTGTTTTGATCGACCAGATTTCAGCCGCCGAAGCGTTCATCAAAGGATAAATATTCCAAAGTACGCCGGCAATAAAGCAAAGAGTACCTAATACGATAGGGTTAGGAATCGGTGTCGTAAATATGCCAAACATTACCGCAACGCCGACCATACCCCAAAAGACGACCACACTGCGCGGCGTCTGGTACTTTTTCAATAAATAATCGGAGAGTTTGCCGACAAACGGCGTACCGACAACACGCCCGCCGACAAATATCGAAGCCATGACGCCGCCGGCGATCATCGCCTGCTCTTTGCTCATGCCTTTAGTCTGGATATAAAAGTCGGCCGCATAAAGTGATATCCAGCCGGCAAACAGGCGGGCCGCAATCATATAGCCCGACCAGGATATCGACATGACCCACAGTACCGGGTCTTTCATGATAGCAAGAGCTTTAGTGAGGTATTTAGTATCGTCTTTTTTATCTTCCGCCTGCTCGACCGAAGGCAAACCCATGTCGGTCGGGCTGGATTTAAGGAAAATAGCGGCAAAAATCGAGATCGCCAAAACTATCAACGCCATGACCAGAGTCGAGCCGCGCCAGCCGGTCATACCAAAAATGCCGCCGTCTTTCATGATAAGAGCGATAACCGGTATGGCCAGAAAGGTCAAACACTCACCAAGCCCGCCGCCGGGGCCGGCGTACATTTCCATGGCCAGGCCGCGCTCTTTCTTCGAGAACCATTTAGAAAGCACTGAAGTAATTGGAACAAAAGCCGCCGCCGCGCAAAACCCCATCAAAGTACGCGATATTACGGCCTGGGTAAAAGTAGTCGTAAAAGCGAACATACCTAAAAATATAGACAAGAAAGCTATACCTATAGGCATTACCTTTCTGCCGCCGAACATATCTGTTGCCGTGCCCCAGGGCATTTGCGCGATAGCGTAGGCATAGAAAAACGCCGAGCCCAAAAGTCCCAATTCCGGTTTGCCTATATTAAGGTCGGCGCTCAAATATTTTGTGATACTGGCGTAATTCCAACGGACCAATTGCGAAGTGGAATATATAAACATACAGCAAAGCAGGACAATCCACCTATAATAAGGTTTTCCATATCCAAATCCCATCATATTTCCTCCTTAGACTTCTTAAAATAATCGAAAATTCGCACAATAACAAATACGTTTTACATGTATTTTTTATGAAATTAGGCCTTTACTCTATTTTTTCCACAAATTCCATGGTGACGCCTTTAGTGCAATCAGTGTCCAAAAACGCAATACGGGAGTTTTTTGCCCCTTTGCCTGGGCAAGGTTCTTTAAATTGCAGCTGTTTTTCCTTTAAGCTTTTTATTGCATCTTCAATATCATCGACCTGAAAAGCTAGATGATAAAGGCCTTCCCCGTTTTCTTTGATAAAACCGCCCACAGCGCTTTCACCGGTCATAAGCGGCTGTACAAGTTCTATCTCCAACTCTCCGCATTTTAAAAACGCCGCTTCCACATTACGGCCCTGAATGATTTCCCGGCCTTCAAACTCCAGTTCCAGTTTATCTTTATATAACGCTAAAGCCTCCGTTATATCTTTAACAGCTATAGCTATATGATCAACCTTTACTATTTTCATTTTTTCACCTCCAACAGTTAAAATCCGCATCATATCGCTACATGCTATCCGAACAAGTACATACCAATATAAAAAACGGACTGGAAAATCTGCTTTATAAAATTTTCCAGCCAAAAAGACTTAATTACTTGTCCACCCTCAGGACCATACACTCGCCCTCGCCTATACCGCCGCAGATAGTGGCAAGGCCCACCCCGCCGCCGCGCCGTTTGAGCTCGTAACACAAGGTCATCACTATCCTCGCCGCCGTCGCCCCTGTCGGGTGCCCTATCGCTATCGCACCG
>JAVBME010000037.1:0-56857 GCA_031552765.1 Acidaminococcales bacterium
CTTTTCCATAGCTGTCTGAGCGTACAGCGAGTAAGTATTGATTACGATGAAATAGCGGCAAATTTAGCAATTCCTAGCGCGTAGTACAGTAACCGAGCAGAGCTATACATAAAAAAAGAACTGTCGCGTAGCTAGGAATTGCTCGCAGTAGGACTTACTATAACGATAGATAACAATCAAGCCAAAGACTTTTTGCACTGAATACCAAATGTATAATTAATATATAAAGGTGCTTTTGTCTACAGTCTGAACCCGGCCAAAGGCCGGGTTTTACTATTTTCTTTTCTGTTCAAAAGTTTCTATCGTCACATTGTCGCCGCTTTTTACCGGCGCGGTGAATTCGGTCTTTTCGCCGTTTAAAAGTACGTCCACTATTTTTCCTTCTGCGGCCAGTTTCCGCGGGTCAAATTGGCCGGCCAACAGGACGTCGCTTACGTTAGGCGTTTTCTTCGCTACCCGGAAGGTTATGTTGTCTTCCATGTCAGGGACGTAGCTTGCTTTGCAAGGTTTGCCGTTGACAATGAATTCCTTGAAAGTGCGGTCTATATATACCGGTACGCCGTTGAAAGAAACTTCCAGTTTCTCCGTCTCCACAGTATCAAGGGCCAGCAGTACTTCCAAGGTAGGCGTCTCTCCCGCCTCGAAGGTGATGACGTCGCCGGGTTTGACCGGCGCGGCCAGTTCGGATTTTTGCCCATTTTGCATTACCTGGCAGGGGATGTTATAGCTGACTATGTTATTGTTGACCGTATATTCATAAACAAAGTCGGCGTAAGTGATTTTGACCATGCGCAGGGCGTCGGCTATGCTGCCGGGCGGAAAGACCTCCACTTTGTCCCGGTCGGCCAGCCGTGTGCTGGCCGAAGTGGGGTTGCCGTTGAGCAGGACCATTTTATTCAAGGGGTATTTTTTCCCATTTACATAGAAATGGCCAAGCGGCGCACAGTCGGCAACGTCAAGTATCTGGCTTTTCGGCGCTTTGCCTTCTGTGCCTTTAGTAACTTTAAGTTTGTCGCCGTCTTTTAGCTTGTCATCCAGGGTTGCCGGCTTGCCGTTCAGTTCCAGCTGACCGGGTGTGCCGTGCGTCCCTGGTATGAATTTGGTTTGACCATTTACTTCGATAGCCAGACCGAGGCCGGGTTTGCCTTTGATGCTGTTGACGTCGATGCCGCTCGATAGTAGCGCGTCTGATACTTTGAGGCTGCCCAGGTTGAACAGGCGGTGTATCTGCTTGTTCATCTTGATGGTAATAAAATTCAAATGGTCGCTGTTGGTCAGGCAAAGAATGCCGAGCGGCGTTATAGCTTCAGGTGTTTTTAGCTCGTCCGGTATTTCGGCCAGTTCCAGGGTAGGCATAGGCAGGCGGATAGCTACTTTTTCCGGCGGCATGCCCAGCGCTTCGGCCACGCAGGAAGGCAACAGCGGCGTCAGCGCCCCGCCGCCAATCAAAAGGACGGCCTGGGTCGGCGTATTATTGTTGAGCGAGAGTATTTCGTTGGCGATAAGCTGCGCCAGTTCCCGGACAGTCGGTTCTATAGAAGCTATAAGGCCGCTTGATTCGACACTGCTGGTACAGCCGAGGACATCGCTTAGCTCCAATTGGCGCGGCTTGCCGTTCAGCTCTCGTTTTAACGCTTCCGCCACATTAAAGTCCAAGAGGTATTTTTGCGAAAGTGTTTCCGTCACTTCGTCGCCGGCGCAAGGCACCATGCCAAAGCCGGTGACCGAACCATTGGAGGTAATGGCTACGTCGGAAGTGCCGGCGCCGATATCTACCAGAGCCAGGTTGAGGTGGCGCATAGTCGGAGGTATTAGGACGTTGATGGCGGCGATAGGCTCGAGCGTGATGGTGCCCATTTCGAGGTTGACGCTGGAGAGCGCGGACTGCATGGAATCAATGACCGGGCGGGGAAGGAAGGTGGCGATAATATTAACTTCCGCTTTTTTGCCGCGCTGACCGACGAGCGTGGTGATACGCGAACCATCCAGCTTAAAATCTACCACACAATAACCTACGCAGTAATAACCTGTGGGGTCGATCGCCCGGCTGTCGGCGGCCAGTTGGCGCTGTGCGGCCTGTACAGCGGCCAGTTCCAGTGTTTGTTCTATTTCGGCGTCCAGGGTGAGAATGCCGGATGTATCCATATCGGCGTGTGAAGATACAGTTACTAAAGCGCGGCCGGCGGCAGCCACCGACGCGCGTTTTAGTTTGAGGCCGGATTTTTTTTCAAGGCGCGCCCGTACATCCTGGATGGTCTGGGCTACCTGCGGTACGTCGTGTATCTGTCCGTCCAGCATGGCTCTTGTGACATGCTCCTGCCGGTCTATTGCAAGAATAGTTATTTTCTTGTTTACTCTTTCGCCTATGATGCCGACCACGCTGCGCGTGCCGATATCAAGCGAGAAAAGCAGTTCTTTTTCCATGGATGAACGCTCCTTTGGCCTAAAAAGCCATTAATGACATTTACATATATTCGCTGGCGAAAGTAGTTTTTCCTGTTTGATCGGCAGATAAAAATGCACTATTAGACATGGAATACTTTTTTATTGAATATGCATAAATATTTTTATATAATGAAACCTGGCTTTTCAATAAATAAGACACAGATAACGGAGGATGCGCCAGTGCATAAGTATTTGGAATTCAGCGACGGAAGCTCGAACAAATTTTGGCAGGTCACCCAAACAGGTAATACTATATGCATAACTTTCGGCAAAATAGGCACTGCGGGTCAAACCCAGGAAAAATCCTTCCCGAGCGAAGAAGCGGCTGCCAAAGAAGCGGAAAAACAGGCGACGGCCAAAATAAAAAAAGGCTACCAGCCTAAAGCCGCGCCCGGCGGAGCAGAACGGCCGAAAGCGAAAACTGTGGAAACGGCGGCTGCAAGCCGCCCGGCAGCAACGGAAAAAGCCAAACCGCCAGCGGCAAAAAAAGACGACGGTAAAGTACAGCACTGGCATGGTGAGGATTTTTGGGACAGTTATTTTGACGAAGAAGTTTTTGCCAATTTAGCAAACGGGAAAACACCGCAGGCGGTACAACCGTCTACGCCGTTGCAAGCCGCGCCCGCTGCCGTCGAAGAAGATGATTTTGATGACGATGACGACGATGATAATGGCGATCTGCCCAGCAAATATTCTTTCAGCCATGCCTGTGAAGACGGCAATATAGACAAAGTGCAGGCTATTGTCGATAAAGTTAAGGCATACGACGAAAGGGCTAAAGAGAAAAAACTGCCTTATTATGTAAATTATGCCTTGAAAGAAGTATTCGATCACTATGAATTTGAACTGGGGCAACCGGAAGTGATTGCTTTGCTGTTGGAGAACGGAGCTGCTTTCACCCAGGTCAAAAAGATGGACAAAAGCGATATGCTGCCGATCTTTCGCCACTTGATGAAGTCCTATGAAAAAGAGCCTGATGGCGGCAAGCTGGCCGGCTGGGCGGAGGAATATTGCTTAAAAACTTTTCCTGCTATTGCCGCCAATTGCATAACAGCATTGGAAAAAGTAATAAAATTTATTGAGACCGGTGAACCAAAAGATATAAGAAAAGATACTTCCTCCATACCGCGCGGCAAACTGCCGGACGAGGTATACGGCTTTATGCTGGTAGCCGAAGGCAAGCGCGTCTATGTTAAGGCGGTGGACGCGGAGTCCACCGAATACCTTTGCCAGTCTTTCGAGACGAAAGAAGCTTACGACTACAAGGCGGCCGCCAAATACCTGCCGCAGTTCATCAAACCGCTGCTGGCGGACATGGCGAAAAACGGAAAGTTTGACAGCATAGCTGGCGGCAGTATCAAGATAACGCTGAAATACGTACAGGATGCGCTGCTGGAATATGTTACCGACCAGGCCGCGCTGGACAAACGGCGGGAAGCATTAGCTCAGGATTTGGCCTTGTTGGAAAAAGGTGAAGATTGGGAAGAAAACGCCAAAAAACTAAAATACGTCGCAGGCGCGCTGGTGGAAGGCGCCGGCCTGGTAAAACCGGACCATAGCCGCGCGCTGGCCATCATCCTCAAACATCTTTATTCCGCGCACCCCGACTGCGAAGACACGGCCAGGAGTTTGCTCGGCCACTATGAAGACTTTGCGGACGACTATGCCAAATGGGAATACCACCGGATAATCTGGCACTGGGACAACCTTGATTTCAAATGGGCCTGGGGGCGGATGGACGACCTGGCCAAAGACCACGGCTATGCCCCGGCGCGGGAAAAATGCCTGGAATGGGGGGAACACCCGGTATTGGCGGCCAGGAAAGGCAAAGAAGGGGACGAAGAGGAAAGCGGCGGTTCGCTGTATGGGGCGGCCCGGGTCAAGGAGTTTCACAAACGTTTTAGCGAAAGCGACCTGTTCATAAAAACAGATAATATAATCGCCCGCGCTACGGACGACGCCGATATAGTCATACGCTTCCTGGTGGAAGGCGAAGCAGGCTACGGCGAAGCGCTGGACTTTATGAACAGGCTGATGGAAAGAGGCTACTCGCGCCTGTTCGACGGTTTTGGTCTGCTGGTGCGTTTTGTGGACAAGCCGGTATTTATAAAAGACCTGAAAATGCCGAAAACTTTCGCGCACGCCTTTTTTGCCAAAGCGGCGCTGTACGAAGGGCTGCATGAGAAAATAGAAAAACATATAGAGCTGGTGCTGCACGAATACGACACCGACAAAGAAATGCAGGACGAGTACTGTACGGTGGTGGGCGGCTTTGCCGCGCTGGCCATGGCTTTTCATGATGTCAAATATATTCGCCATGCCGGGGCGTACGGCCGCAACTCAGACGGTGAACACGACAGTGTGCAGCTGAGCGCGATCAGCCCGCTGATAAAAAGATATGGGGTAAACCCTAAGACCGTGCCGGCGCTGTTCGACCTGATAGTGTCCTTCGAGCAGGAGTATTACCGCAAATTCCCGCAGGAGCTGTATACCGTGCCGGAAAATCTGGCGGCGGTCATCGAGCATTGCGGCAAAGGCTATTATTCGCAGCGGCAGACTGTCTGGAAAATCTGCGAGTATGTGGAGCATGTGATAAAATCTGAACCTAAAGCCGCGCTGAAAGCGCTCAAGTCTTTTGCGGCCGGCGCGCCGACGCGAGAAGCGCGCAACATCTACGTGGATTTTTATAATTTTTATAAAGAAGCGGCCACCGCCAACTACAAGGAAGATTACGGCGACGACCTGTCCGGCGAAGAGGAACAGGCAAAAGAGATAACAATACAGCAATTTGATGAGCAGCCGGCCTGTGTGATAACCCTGGAAGAAGCAAAAAAACGCGGCCTGGACGTTGATGGCACAGACGCCTATTCCGGGCGCTATGGTATTGTGTTTACGCCGGTCTGTGAAGCTAACCCTTATGTCTTCGACCATGTGGCCGAGCACTGGGAGGCCATGTGCAACCTGCGCGACATAGCGACGACCATTTCCTGGGGCAAAAGCTATATGCGTTTTGGCAATTGGCTGGTCGACCTGGCCGGGGCGCCTTTGCAATACGGCGTAGTGCTCTATGACGGCAAAAACAAACCGGCGATCCTGTACGGCGTACTGAATTTTGCCGCCATACTGGGACGGTTTTACAAACGGCCCTACCGCAGTGAGGCCGAGCGCGAAGAAGCGCGGCAAAAGCATACCATGCTGCCCTGCCCGGAAGGCTCGCCCTTTATCGGCGAAGGGGAGGAAGGGGTGCGGCTGTACGATATAGTACGCGGCGCCATGCTCAATGAAAAATACTACCGCGCCATGGTTTGTTTGAGCAAAATAGAACCCGGCGACCGGGCCTATGGCCCGGCCCAGCTTTACCGGGCAAAGCTGGCCCAGCTCAAGCAGGACAAACAGAAAGAGCGGGCCATCTGGGAGGAATTGCTGGCAAAAGAACCACAATACGCCGATTACTTCCGTGAAAAACTGGAAAAACTGCGAGGATAAAAGAACCGCTCCAGTCGCCAATGGCGTCTGGAGCGGGTTTTTTATCAATCATTTGCTTGCCCGGACAGCAAAAAGTCCTTGAATTTTTGCGCTACTTTGGATAAGGGCGTGGATTTTTTTTGGTAGAGCATGATATTGCGCACCGCGTTTTCATCGTCTATCTTGTAAAAACAAAGCTTGTCGGTAGGCTCTACATAACGCGCTACGCCGGAGCGGACAAATGTGACGCCCTTACCGCCGCAGGCTACATAATAGGAAGTCAGGAGCTGGTCGAGGTACATGACTGCTTTGGGAGTAAAACCGGCGTCTTTACACATTTTCAAAGCGCGGTTGTACATGTCGTTGCCTTTTTTCAAAAGAAGGAAGGGTTCCGCGGCAAAATGTTTCAAATCGACAGCCGGTATTTTGGGGTCGAGGAATTTACCGGAAGCAATATCGGAAAAAACCAGCCGGTATTTTTTCAGCTGTTTGTTGACGGCAAAAGAGGCTGGCACGGCCAGGACGATATGTTCCTCTTTCCACACCTCTGCGCTGAAAACGCTGCTGTCTAACGAGTCTGTATCAAGGCACAAATCGATGATGCCGGCCTGCAGGCACTGGGCAAGGTCGCCGACATTGGCCTCGAGGAGGCCTACCTTATAGCCAAGATGGTCTTCATAAAAATCTTCGATAATGCCGGGCAATACATGAGCGCAAAAAAAGGTGGAGCTGCCTATGGTCATAACGCCCTTGTTTTCATTCAGCAGGCTGCTGAGCCCGGATTGCAGCTCGGCTTCGACCGCGGCGATTTTTTCTATTGCCTGTATATAATATTCGCCTGCCGGCGTCAGTCTTATAGGCAGGGAGTTACGGTCAAACAGCGGCAGCCGTATTTCCTTCTCCACTTTTTTAATTATGGCGCTGAGGGCCGGCTGGGAAACAAATAGCTTGTCCGCCGCTTTGGAGAAGCTTTTTTCCGTATGCACGGCGTAAATATGTTTCATGTATTTTAGCATATTCCGTACCCTCCTTCGCGTATTTTAAGTATAACCCGTTCCGGTCGGACATGACAACCGTTATAGAAGAATAGGCGGAAAAGTATAAACAAATTTATATCTTATTATATAAAAAAGGTGATTGGACAGGTTTTTTGTAAATTGATATATTTAAACAAATAGACAGTTGCAGTTGGTAACTAAAAAGAGGCGGTGTTGAAATGGACAGGACGCTGGTGAAAAATGCCAAAATTTATGACGGTACAGGAGAGCGGCCATTTTTTGGCGACGTGCTTATCGAAGACGGGCTGATAAAAAAAGTAGCTTTGTGCATCGAGGCCGAAGGCTGCGCGGTGGTGGACGCTTCCGGCAAAGTGCTCGCGCCCGGCTTTATCAATACGCATAGCCATTCCGAACTGGAACTTTTCAAAAACCCGGATCTGTTGGCAGTGATCGGACAGGGTATCACGACCGAGGTCTTGGGCCAGGATGGTTCGTCCGTCATGCCGACCGACGACGCGCATGTTGAAGAACTGATGGAAAATATGGCGCCGTTGTGCGGCGTGCCGCACAAGCCTTATTGGTGGCGCAGCTATAAAGACTATATGGAGTCGGTGGAAAAGGCCGATGCGGCCGTGCGTTTTGTCAGCCTGATCGGTTACGGCACCGTGCGCATGATGTGCATGGGCAGTGAAAACCGTCCGGCTACCCCGGAAGAACTAAAGAAAATACATACGGTGATCGAGCAGTGCCTGGCCGAAGGCTCGCCGGGCGTATCTTTCGGCATGATCTACCCGCCGGGCAGTTATGCGCCGACCGATGAACTTATCGCCGTCTGCAAACTGGTCGCCAAGTACGACGGCATCATCATGGTGCACACGCGCAACGAAATGGCGCGCCTGATCGAATCCTTCGAAGAAATGGTGCACATCATGAAAGAAAGCGGCGTGCGGCTGCAAATATCCCACCTTAAAGCGCTCGGCCATGAAAACTGGGGCAAGGTGCTGAAAATACTTGACCGTATGGAAGAATTGCAGGCCGAAGGCTACGAGATCAACTTTGACCAGTATCCCTGGACGGCGGGCAGTACCGGTATGAAGGTCATAGCTCCGGCCTGGGCTTATGCCGGCGGCGAAGACGAATTCCAAAAACGCCTTAACGACCCGGCTACTTATGAAAAAATACTTGTTGAAACGCGTGAAGAACTGCGGGTACGCGGCCAGGGCAAGAGTGTCCAGATAGCGGCCGTGCCGAGCAAAGACCTGGAGTGGATGTGCGGTCTGCGGCTGGACGCGGTGGCGAAAAAGCTTGAAATGGACGAGGCTGTGGCCGTGCTGCACCTTTTGCAGAAAAGCCGCTCCGCTATCATTTGCGTATATCATTCGATAGCGGAAGAAGATGTGCAAAAAGTAATGCAAAGCCCGTACCTGGCGGTATGTACCGACGGTATAGTAGGCGCTGTGCCGCATCCGCGCGCTTATTCCACCTATGCGCGCTTTTTGGGGCGCTATGTGCGCGACCTGAAACTAATGCCGCTGGAAACAGCGATAAAACGTATCACGCTAGAGCCGGCGCGCCGCCTGCGGCTATGGGACCGCGGGCTTATCCGCGAAGGCATGTCGGCCGATCTGGTGCTGTTTGACTTTGATACTATCATTGATACCAATAGCTATGAAGACCCGAAAAAACAGCCTAAAGGCATCATCAAGGTTTGGAGGAAGGGCCAATTGCGCTACGAAGGAAAGGACTGAGACGGACAATGCAAGCTAAAAAGCCTATCGGCGTGTGTGATGCCGGCATGGGCGGCCTGACGGTAGTGGCCGAACTGCAAAAGCTATTGCCGGGGGAAGACATAATTTTTTACGGCGACAGCAAGCGTAATCCTTATGGCAACCAAAGCGCCGAACGCATAGTGGAAATGAGCCGCGAAATAATGGATTTCATCAGGGAAAAAGAGGCGAAAGTCGCGGTGGCGGCCTGCAACACGATTTCCACGCTCGCCGGCCGTTTTGCCGCCGGTTATGATTTCCCTATCATAGGTATAGTCCAGCCGGCGGCGGAATACGCGGCCGGGATGGATTTGCCGCTGGTCGGCGTTATCGCGACCAATGCCACGATCAACGGCGGCGCTTACGAAAAACTCATCCAAAAACACAACCCGAAAACAAAAGTCTACGGCAAAGGCAGTACATGGTTGGCCAATATTGTCGACAGAGGCAGCGCACCGGATGAAGAGATAGACACGGAGATAAAGGAAAATATGGATAAACTGCTGGCTATGGCGCCGGTGGAAAAAGTGATTTTAGGCTGTACCCATTACCCTATCGTGCGCCGCAACTTTGAACGCCTATACCCGAAAATTGAATTTATCGACCCGGCCTGCCTCCAGGCTGTAGCCGTGAAAAAGGCGCTGGAGGAAGCTGGCGCCCTTAATCCGCAGGCTAAAGGGAGTTTTGAGATATATACGTCGGGTGAAGAAAAAGTATACAGGGAATTTTGCGAACAGCTAGGCTGCCAGCCGCCGGAAAAAGTGATTTACCGTGAGGTTGGCAGCAAAAATAAAAATTTATAAATGTGTTGTTTTTATGAGGGGTGTATTTTCGGTAATTCAGTAGTTTGTTAATGCGTTCATGTTGAGGAGAAAGGAGACAATAATGAGTGTGATAGAAGAAAAATTTGCCAAGCTTGGCGTGGACAACGCGCCCGGCCAGGAAATACTGCAACAGGCGGTCAAATTGGAGTTGAAAGGAGAAAATATCCCGGGAAGGCCGGTGGATTTTTCCCATGGCGATGTAGACGCCTTCCCGCCCATCCCGGGCGCATTGGAAGAATTTATAGCGGGCGTCAAGCGCGGCGCTGTGCAGGCTTATACCGAATACCGGGGCGGCGGGGAGAGCCGGGCCGATGTGGCGAAAAAGCTGGCTGCTTTTGCCGGCGTAAAGATATGCCCGGACAGTCAGATAATAATAACGCCCGGGACGCAGGGGGCGCTGTTTTTAGCCATGGGGGCTACAGTCGGCCGCGGCGACAAGGTGGCTATCGTACAGCCGGATTATTTTGCCAACAGGAAACTGACCGAGTTTTTTGACGGTGAGATGCTGCCGGTAGGGCTTGATTATATGGGGGCTAAAGATCGGGCGGGCATCGACCTTGAACAGCTGGAGGGCGCTTTTAAAGCGGGGGCGAAGCTGTTTTTGTTTTCCAACCCTAACAATCCGGCAGGCGTCGTATATACGGCAACGGAGATGCTGGAGATAGCTTCTTTAGCGAAAAAGTACGACGTTACGGTCATCGCCGACGAATTGTATTCGCGCCAGATATATGACGGACGTAAATACACCCACTTTTGCGCGCTGGATGTAGACCAAGACAAGGTAATAACCATCATCGGGCCGTCGAAGATGGAGTCGGTCAGCGGCTATCGCCTGGGTGTGGCTTTCGGCTCGCCGGCCCTTATCGACCGCATGGAAAAACTCCAGGCTATCGTATCTTTGCGTGCGGCCGGTTATTGCCAGGCCGTACTCAAAAACTGGTTCAACGAGCCGGCCGGCTGGGTAGAAGACCGTATAGCCAGGCACCAGGAAATACGCGACGAACTTTTAGGCATGTTTAGGGCGGTTGACGGCGTAGCGGTGCGCGCGACCGAAGCGGGGAGCTATCTTTTCCCGCGCCTGCCCAAAATGTCTGTCCCCTTGCAGGATTTTATCAAAATACTTAGGGCGCAGGCAGGAGTCACGGTCACTCCGGGCACAGAGTTTGGCCCGCAGTTTACCGACAGCTTCCGCCTGAATTTTTCCCAGGACAGGCAGGCGGCGGCTGACGCTATCCGCCGGGTGATAGAACTTATAGGGAGGTACAGGGTATGAGCATTCCCGTCCCACTGGGAAAATACCGGCCGGCTGTACGGCGGGGAGAGGTTATATATGTATCCGGTATGACGCCAAGGGCTAACGGCGTTTTGGTCATGACCGGGCGGATCACTGCCGGCCATCACCTGGAAAAATACAGGGAAGCGGCCGTCCAGGCCGCTAAAAACGCTCTGGCGGCAGCCCGCAGCCTTTTAAAAGAAGGGGAAAAACTGGAACAGGTTCTTTCACTTACCGTGTTTGTAGCCTCAGACAACTTTTACGAACAGCCGAAAGTGGCGGATTTTGTTTCGGAATATTTGCGCGAAAAGTTGGGCGACGGCGGTATCGGCAGCCGGGCGGCGGTAGGGGTCGCCTGTCTGCCGGGCGATGCGCCGCTGGAAGTGCAACTGGTCGTAGCGGCTGGAAAATAGATGCTTTAAAGTAGGGGGGTAATAGTTATGCAACCTGGAAGCTGGTCTTTGATTGGGACGCCGTCCATCCTGGCGCTGATCCCGCTGGTAGTTTATGTAATCATGGCTTTTCGGGGTAAAAACAATGTTTCCGGTTTGATCGTAGGGATTTTCCTCGGCGCTCTGATGTTGGGCTTTAGCCCAAAAGTTGTAGCTAACGCCTACCAGAAGGCCATGGGCTCCACTACGGCGCTGATGGGCCTCATCATTGTGACTGGGGCGGGCCTTGGCGTATTGATGAGTGAAACGCGCATTTCGCATACGCTTGTGTACTGGATAGTTAAGAAAATCGGCGTCACTACGCAGACCAAAGGTAAAATAGCACTTATCATCTGTTCCATCCTTATCTGCGGCATGCTGGGCACACTGGGCGGCGGCAACGCGGTCATCGCTCCGATAATGATACCCATCCTGGCTTCTCTGGGCGTTACTCCTACAGTTGTGGCCGCACTTTTTAAGGTTTCAGGCGAAGTCGGCCTTATCCTTGGGCCGCTGACCGGCGTCACACTTATTACGATGGACGTGACAGGCTTGTCCTATGCCGACTTATTTATGTACGCTACTCTCCCCTTTTCGGTGGTATGGATAATCGGTACCTGGATAGGCTGCAACCGTGCGCAAAAACGTACGGAAGGCAAGGAAGCTTACGAACTGGATGACGATGTAAAAAACATTGATGCCATAGTTATCACTTCGCAGCAAAAACGCAGTACGATAGTGTTTTTGCTTTCGTTCATAGTGCTGGTAGGTTATGGCATCTATAGCAAACAGGGCACCAGCTACGCCCTTATCGTCATGATCCTTCTGGCGACCGTCATCGGGGTAATGGGGCGCATGGACATTGATCATGTCGTGGCTTCTTTGGTAAAAGGCATAGCCTCACAGACTAATATGCTGCTGATATTCATCAATATCGAAGTATTGCTCATGATGGTCGAAGTGGGCGGCGGTTTTTCCTCGCTGGCTAAAATGCTCGGCGGTATGGTGGAAGGCGGCGGCCCGACTTCGGTCATGTTGGTGGCCGCTGTTGTCGGCGGCTTTGGCATCGAAGCCGCGGCGGTGGCTGAAATCAAGATTATTTACAGTATGTTCGGCGGCCTGGCCAAACAGGCAGGTTTGCCGATGGCCTGTTTTGCCATTTCTATCCTGGCCGCGACCAGGCTTACCGGTTCGACCTATCCTACGACAAACTTTGCCGGGCAGATGGGCACCGCGCAGTGCCAGAACACCAAGGAGGCCTTGCAGGCACTGTGGGTGGGCGTGGCCTTTGTCTGCGTCTATATAGTGATTTGGGCCTTCATCGGCCCCAGCCTGCTAAAATAAAGGCGCTTAGTAATGACGAGGCCCCGCCGGTTGGCGGGGCCTCAGATAAACTCAACGTTTTTCCAATAAAATTTCTTTGCACCGTACCGGGTTGAATATACCGCAGTAGCAGAATTTCGCCAGGTCTACGGCAGCGTCCTCGGCATTCATTTGCCCTTTGTCTACCTTCTCCTGCATATATTCGACATATTTGGGCGGCAGCATATGGTGCCCGCACATGGTCGTTATGGACAAGGTATGGGCATCCGGCAGTTTTTCTTTTTTGCCCCACACGCCGAGCGAATAGTTTATAGAATGTACCTTGACGCCCGCCTCGCGGCAGGCCGGCAGCACTTCCGACAAAACGCCGGTGATGACTACCGATTGGCCCAGGTCTTTAGCTTTTATTTTTTCCAGAAAGCCCACTACCTGTTCGCGTTTGGTAAAGACGCCGCGGATGCGCGATTTGTCGGAGATGCGCTCTCTTATATACTCCGAGCTAAACTGTGTGAGCGGGCCGGTCTTGACGTCACCCCAGTTTTCCGAGCCCAGTTCTTCCGCCACCGCGATAAATTGCAGGGCTTTTTCACGTATGTCTTTGTCGTTTACGTTCTTGGTCTGGTACATGAACCAGTTGAAGTCTTTTTTCTGTGATTCTATATCGCCAGACCTGTGCAATGAATGTGTCATTTTATTTCTCCTTTCACTCGAGGCACAGCGGCCGGCCGAGGCCGACATTTACTTTGCCGCGGTAGGGTTGGGGCACGCCTATTTCGTCCAGTTTTTCCAGTATTTTGTTTTCGCCGTTGTCGTCGGTACGCAAAATCAGCCCAACGGAAAACACCGTGTCTATTTCGTGCTGTACTTTTTGCAGCGCCTGGAAAACTTCGGGCATCTGTTCTTCCCGGCAGTTGCCTTCGATTATGACAGACAGCAGATGGTAATCGAGGCACCGGTCGTCAAGCTTGCCTGTTTTCAAGTCTACCATCAACGCAGAAAGCGGGGTTTTTTCGGGCGGCTCAAAGACCAACCCCGCCTCGGCCATAGCCATGGCCACTTTTTCCGCGTCGCGCAAATACACCCCTAACCCAGGCCGCCCCATGTCTATAGAAAAACCGGCAAAACCTTTTTTTACCCGGCCAGTGACGTCGTTGGTCTTCACTTCCTCCGTGCCCCGGCCGGTAACGCCGGTCACTCCGTGATTTTCCACCGGGTCGCTCATCACATGCTGGAACTGTTTAAAAAAGTCGGCCAGTTCCACCGGCTGTATCGCTTTGAATTTGCACACCGCCTGCCTGAGGCATACATAGCACTCCGTACAGCGCTCCTGGTCGATGACGCATTTTTTCTTTTCAGGCTGATAATGTATCGCTTCCACCGTGCAGTATTTTATGCACTGCCGGCAGCCGACACATATCTGTTCATTTATTACCGCCATATTTTACACCCTTTCTTTTCTGCTATTGCATTCGCACGACTTCGCCGTACATTTCCGGCCGGCGGTCGCGGTACATAAACCTTGAGCGGCGGCTCTCGGTTATCATGTCCATGTCTATTTCTTCCAGCAACACCCCCTCCTCGCGCCCGAGTACCTGCACTACCTTGCCCACGGGATTACATAGTATGGACGAACCCATAAATTCATGGTGTTCGGCGTCTGCGCGCCCGGCCAGGCAACAGCCCAGCACATAGATCTGGTTTTCATAGGCCCTGGTCATGACCAGGCTGCGCCAGGTCTCGGTCAGAGCCGTGCCCGCCCCATTTGGTATAAAGAGTATTTCGGCGCCTTTTAGGGCGACGCTCCTGGCCAATTCGGGAAAATCGCGGTCATAGCAGATTATTACGCCTATGCGGCCAAATTTTGTGTCAAAGACCGGCGCCTCATAGCCCGGACGGAAGTAAAATTTTTCCCAGCCGGTGTATGACCAGGGTATATGTATTTTTTTATACGTCCCCAAAATGCTGCCGCCGGCATCGATGACGCAAGTGGAGTTATACAAAACGCCGGGTGCTTTGTATTCTACGAAAGGCACTAGTATGACCACGCCGTTTTTTTCGGCTATCTCTTTGAACACGCTTATCGTGTAGCCGTCCAGCGGTTCGGCCAGGTTGCTATATTTGGTATCGGCATGCGTGGTATGGGAAAAGTAGCCGGTATTGAACATTTCCGGCAGGCAGATGATTTTGGCGCCGCCCTCTATCGCCTGGACCGCATACTTTTTGGCGTTGGCCACATTTTCTTCTACTTTGCCGATTTGTGAGGCTACCTGTACGGCAGCTATTTTAAACTTCATGTTTATACCCCTCCTTATAGCACCGGCGGCCGCCGGTGTTTTGTCGCCTGTTCATAAGTAAAAGCCAGCTTGAGCAAACTCTTTTCACTAAACGGCCGGCCGGTGAATTCTATGCCCACCGGTATGCCGAGCGGCGCCGTGGCGGCAGGCGGGGAAAAACCGGCCGGCACAACTACCGCCGGAAAGCCCGTTGCCGCGCAGAACAGGCCGTTGCGCTCCGCCTGCTGGCCGCCTATTTTGGCTACCAATTGCTGCTGCATCGGATAGACCAGCGCGTCCAGTTTTTGCCTGGCCATGATGTCCATCATTTCTTCCCGGAAATCATAAATGTTTAAAAGACGCCGTTTATATTCTGCCGTCTGCCCTATCTCGTCCAAAGCTTTTTGCAGCTTGACCGCCACCCAGGGGTCTACTTTGCCGCTTTCCACCATTTGCCTAAGGCTGCTAAAGCCGGTCTGCCCGGCAAACTCCGCCAGGTAGGCGGATATGTCCCTATCCTGTTCATGGAATTGGACATTTACCTCCTTATTGAGTCTGTCCATATCTACCTGGTAGGCAAAATCTTCCAGTTCAGCCCCCAAATCGGCCAGATCGCCCAACGCGTTTTTCATTAGATGCGTCACTTCTCTGTTAGCCGCTTTATCGCCTATCAAGCTGCGCACCACGCCTATACGCCAGCCTTTGAGGCCGCCCTCTGCCAGAGCAGGCTGGTATCCCCCCGAACGCCCCACGCTCCAGGCCGTCGCCCGGTCTTGGCTGTCATATCCGCATATCGCCTCCAGCATATTTGCCGCGTCTTTTACCGAGCGCGCCAATACTCCCACCGAATCGTGCGTCAAAGAATAGGGCAGCACCCCGCTGCGCCCGACCAGGCCGCGGCTGGGCCGTATGCCGACAAGGCTGCAGGCGGAAGCCGGCGAACGCACAGAATTCATGGTGTCCGTCCCCAGCCCGGCAAGGCCGTAACCGGCCGCGATGCCAGCCCCCGTGCCGCCACTGGAACCGCCGGGGGTATAGCCTAAATCATAGGGGTTTTTTGTTTGCCCTAGAAGCGACCCTCTGCTCTCGCCTGTACAGGCGAATTCGCTCAAATTGACTTTAGCGAGGATTATCGCGCCGGCGGCGCGCAGCTTTTTAACGACAAAAGCACCCTCCTCAGGCTGTACGCCGGCCAGCACTTTAGAACCGCTGGTCGTCGGCATGTCGGCCGTGTTTATACAATCTTTGAGCAGCACCGGCACGCCAAATAATCTGCCCTTCAGCCCTTTAGCCTTAAATTCGGCATCTTTGGTTGCTGCTTCCTGACGGGCGTTAGGGTTTAGGCAAATGACGGCATTTAGCAGCCTGTCATATTTTTCAATACGGGACAGATAGTAATCCACCAGCGCAGCGCAGGTAGTTTCACCACTTTGCAGCATAGCGTGAAAACTTTCTATATCAATTTCATACAATTTGCTTTCGTTTGTCTTCATATAAACCACCTCACCACAGCCCGATTATCTTCCACCAGAAAGAGCCTATGCCCAGCCAGAGCACCAGTTGCACGGCCGAAATAATAAACCCGTTCTTCCACCAGGTCGCCTGCCCGACATAGCCGGCGCCGAAAAAAATCGGCGTTGGCCCCTGGGCGTAATGGGTAAGACAAGCGGAGATATTGGTACAAAAAGCCAGGGCCAGCACTGCCAGGTAAGGCGGTATGCCGGCGGCCACGGCCACAGCGCCGAAAGCCGGAAAAAGCGCCGTCACATGCGCCGTCATACTGGCAAAAAAGTAGTGAGTATAGACATAGAAAATGCACAGGATGATGAGCGCCGCCATCCAATCGAGGCCGGTTATATTGGCGGCCACCGTTTTGGCGAACCAGGGCACGAAGCCAAACTTGTCAAGATAAGTAGCCAAGCTGACCAGCGTGCCCATCCACATCAGGGTGTCCCAGGCGCCGCTTTCGGACAGGGCGTCCTTCCAGGTGGAAGCAGTAGTCAGAAACAGGGACGCCACCCCCATCAGGGCCACCGTGGTGGCGTTTAGCTTGGTGAACTGTGAAGTGGCCCAAAGGATGAGCATACTGATAAAAACGACTATTACTATTTTTTCGTTCCGGCTCATCGCCCCCATGGCGTCCAGCTCCTGCCGGGCCAGGTTTTTGGCTTCCGGCGTTTCCTTCAGCTCCGGCGGCGAAAGTTTGGATACCAGCCAGGGTACCAGTAAGAAACAGATTATGCCCGGCGCCAGGGCAGCCAGGGCCCAGGTGCCCCAGCTAACGTCGATTTTCAATGTTTTCACGGCCAGCGCAGCCAACAGCGTATTGGAAGCTGTTGCCGTCATAAACATGGAAGAACATACCGTATCCGTGTGATAGACCGACTGAGTGAGGAAACAGCCTATCCGTTTCGCCGTCTCACCCGGCTCGGACTTTAAAGTGGCGGCCAGGCTTTTAGTTATGGGATAGATTATCCCGCCCGCCCTCGCCGTGTTGGACGGCGTGGCAGGCGCGATGACAAGGTCGCTCAGCGATATGGCATAAGCCAGCTTGAGCGGGCTGCTGCCTATGGCGTGGATAATGATGAACGCGATGCGCCGCCCCAGCCCTACATTGATAAAGGCGCGAGAAAAGATGAACGCGCTGACTACCAGCCAGATGGTAGAGTTGGCAAAGCCGGATAAAGCTTCGTCAATTTTGAAGATACCGGTCGCGCTCAAAAAAGCCAGTGAGATGACTGAAATAGCGCCCATGGGCAAAGGCTGCAAGATAAAGGCCGCGATAGTACTGACAAAAACGGCAAACAGCTGCCAGGCTTTGGGGTTGGCCAAGCCGGCCGGCGCGGGAAAAAGATAGATAATAACCCCCAACAGCGCAGCGGCCACCCCCTTAGCCAATGTTCCACCTAATAGACTTTTGTTCTCTGCCACCTAAATCACCCCCAAAAAATATTCCTGTTTGTGAGCGAAAGAGCAGGGACAGTGATATTTTGGGGGAATGACTGTTTTTTCATTTATCGCTCACAAAATAATAAGCAATATTTATGCCATAAATATTTTGTATAACATACTAAAAGACAAAAAAAGATTTCTCTCCGCCTCTACCTAAAAGGTAAAGGCGGAGAGAAATCTTTAGTTATACGTTTAATTCCTGACTACAATCGAGCGATAAACTCCAGGCCTTTATCGGTTATCATGGTACCCTGCCGCGTCGAGCCGCTTTGCGCCAGGCCATGTTTATTGAGCAATTTCAAATAATACTTTAGCCGGTATTCAGAAAGCATGACCTTTTTTTCACGCAAGTTTTCCAGCAGTTTATAGCGTCCGATATTGGTATCGAGCATCCTGCTTATTTCCAGCTCTTCCAATATAGCTGTAAATTCGCCCAACATTTCTTTATCCGCCAATAGCCTGTCCAGATGCAAAAAGTCTCCGCCTTCCACCGGCTCCGACGACGCCATTCCAGCCAGGCGCATCTGCGGCAGCAATTCCTGTAAATACTTTGGCAGGTCAGCGACATCGACAGATTCGCGGTTTGCTTTTAAGTTGCACAGATAGTGCACCAAGTTGTTCAGCTCCCGCACATTGCCCGGCCAGCTGTATTTCTGGATAAAATCTTCCAGTTGCGGCGACATGCGCAGCGCAAAGCCGTAATTGCCATAAGAAAATTTTTCTATCAGCAATAAAATATCCCGGCCGCGCTGCCTAAGCGGCGGTATGCTTATCGGCACGGCGCACAGGCGGTAAAACAAGTCCAATCTAAATTCGCCTTTTTTTACCAATTCATGCAAAGAAACGTTGGTGGCGGCGACCACCCGTACATTCACCGGCACCACACTGCTGCCGCCGACCCGGCGTATCTCTTTTTCTTCCAGCACACGCAGCAGGCGGTTTTGCACATCTTTGGAAGCGCTGTCTATCTCATCAAGGAATATCGTGCCCATATGCGCGTCTTCAAACAAGCCGCTTTTGCCGCCACGCCGCGCGCCGGTAAAAGCGCCTTCTTCATAGCCGAATAGCTCGCTCTCCACCAGGTTGGCCGGTATGGAAGCCAGGTTGGCGGCCACGAACGGCGCACGCACGCGTAAAGAATGATTGTGCATAGACTGGGCAAAGAGCTCCTTGCCAACGCCGCTTTCGCCTTCAATAAGTATATTAAGGTCGGTCAGGGCAAACTGCTTGGCCAGGTCGATGACCGACAGCAGGTTAGCAGAAACGCCGATGATATCTTCGAACTTGTAATAGGCTCGGTTGCCGCGCTTTCGCATCTCCCGCCGCACTTTTACGTCCAGCTCACGCACTTTGGCCACCGGCAGCAGAGTCACAACCCCGGCCGCCGCTTCCAGCGGTTCGCCGCTAAGTAAAAAATACTTCACGATATACGACTGACCGCCCAGCGCTACTATCTTATCCGCCGATTCACCCGGTTCGCCTAACTGGCGCAAAACATCATCGCTGTCCGGCAGCAGCTCATGTATCCCCTTTTGCAAAGAGCTTTCCCTGCTGAGCCCGAGCATTTTTTCCGCGGCGGCATTTATAAACACCACCCGCCTACCTTTATCAAAAGAAATTATCCCCTCGCTCATGTTAGACAGGATGGCCGACATGCTCTTTCGGCCCATTTCGTTCTTTTGGGCTACCTGATTAAGTTTGAGAATATTTTTTACTATATCTTTTAAATAAAAATTTGATATATCGTCTAACACAGTCACAGGTATGTCCAGCTCATTTAAAATAACGGAAAAACTGGATATGTCTATCCCTTTGCCACCGAGGTCGATCACTTTTTTAATGCTGAGCGGCGCAAGATAACCCATGCCTGTCGTGACCGCCGCCGTGTACTTTCCGACGTCCACAGCGCAGCCCGGCCAATAAGGCGTAAAATCCAGGCGCTCCACACCAAGCTTTTTCAGTATCTTGATAGTATTGAGCGCGGTCTCCTCACTGGTGGCCACCACCAGCACTTTATCGAGAGCATATAAAGCCAGCATGCGCGGGATATTCTCGATATTGAGCGTTCTTTCCGCCACAAACGCTTTTTTGCCGGCAGGCAATTTATCCTGCACATAGGCAAAAACAGCCTGGTTGGAAAAAACGAACAGGTCGCTTTTGGTAAATTTTTCCGGCGGCAAAAGATCCATATTGGTTATCCAGCAGACAGTATCTACATAACTGCCCAAAAACTGCTTGACCTGGCGCTCCATATACATTCCTGTACCAGGATTGTGGGCTATCAGGGCCAGTTGTTTCTTGCCGTTATTCTTCACACTATTCACCGCCTTATATCCTAATAATAGACCTAATAATCGCTTTTGTACAGATAAAAAGTTTTTATGCCAGCAAATTTGTAAAATATTAAAACAATAAAACCGCTTTTATAAAAATCAGCCGTCTTTTTGCTTTGGCATAAAAATTGCTTCTTTGTTTACAGTAATTATAAACAACGGCGGGAGATGGTTCGATGGACGCACCATATGTGATTGGTATAATGCTTGGCGACGTTACAGGGATAGGCCCGGAAGTGGCAGTTAAAAGCCTGGCCAATAAAAACAGCGCCTGCAGTTACCTTATAATAGGCGCGGCGGCGCAACTGGCAGAGGCCGAACAGCTGACCGGCGCGGCTTTACAAGCATACCGGCTGGACGACCCCGCCCAGGCCAGAGAAAAAAGCGGCATTTATCTATGGGATACAGGTAACCCCGGCATTAGTAAAATAAAGCTTGGCCAGCACTCGCCTTATGCCGGAAAGTTAGCCGGCGACACGCTTTGCGAATGCCTTAAACTGCTGCAAAAAGGCGTCATTGATGGACTTACTTTCGCACCGCTCAATAAATCCTCCCTGAAAGAAGGCGGTTACGATTTTGAAGACGAACACCGCATGTTTGCGCATTACTTGGGCTGGCAAAACGTCGTCTGCGAAATAAATGTCCTTGATAAAGTATGGACAACCAGGGTGACCAGCCATATACCGCTGGCCGATGTAGCAGGCAGCATAACCCGGGAAAAAATTTTGGCGGCGGCGTTGCTTTTAGATAGCGCCCTTAACACAGACGGTTACCAAAAAAGGCGCATCGCGATAGCCGCCCTCAACCCGCACGCCGGCGACCACGGCGCCTGCGGCCGGGAAGAAATAGATATAATAGCCCCGGCAGTGGCCGCCGCGCAAAAAAACGGCATAGACGCCAGCGGCCCCTACGCCGCCGACACACTGTTCGTGCAGGCGATAAAAAGAGGGCTGTTTGACGGCATAGTAACCATGTACCATGACCAGGGGCAGATCGCCTTAAAAACTCTGGGCTTTGAAAAATGCGTCACAATTTCCGGCGGCCTGCCTTACCCGATCACCACGCCGGCGCACGGCACCGCTTATGATATAGCAGGTAAAAACTCCGCCGCCGCCAGCGCTTTCATGAGGGCGCTGGAAATCGCCGAAAATATGGCTATGAGTAAAAAACATTGATTTTATAAATGATATTGAAGGAGGGCTATATCATGCAAGCAACTGAAAGGAAAAAAGGCTACACAGTCGAGGAAATAGGCAGCTTCCACATCGGCGGACGGGAAATCTCCCTCTCCGGCCTGCCTACCTTCGAGGTCACCTGGGTGCCGGGCGGCTTTCCGGTATTCATCGACCCTAATGGCGGTTATGAGTGTTTCCAGATGTATGTACAGTACGTAAAGCTGGCCGCGCCTTTAGCCAAATACCCGCTCCTCATGTGGCACGGCGGCGGCCTGACCGGTGTGACCTGGGAAACCAAGCCGGACGGCCAGCCGGGCTTCCAGCAAAGATTTCTGGAGGCCGGCAACAGTGTCTATATTTCCGACGCAGTGGAAAGAGGCCGCGCCTCCTGGGCCCGTTATCCGGAAATAAACAAAGGCGAACCGCTGTGGCGGCCAAAAAGCCAGGCCTGGGAAAATTTCCGTATCGGCCCCAAATTCGACTCCGACCCGCAAAAACGCCGGCCTTATGAAAACTGCAAATTCCCCTACCGGCATTTTGACCAATTTTGCAAACAATCCGTACCGCGTTTCCCCAGCGCGGAACAAGAAGCCTTCGCAGGTTACCAGGCTTATATGGACGCCTGCTTTGAAGGCGGGTGCGTCATCATGGGCCACAGCCAGGCCGCGGCTTTCGCCTACGATGCCGCCATAAACCACCCGGAAAAAGTAAAAGCGCTCATCCTGCTCGAGCCTTCACCTGTGCCGCAAGACCAAAGCAATCTGGCCAAAATGAAAAACATACCGCTTATCTACATCTATGGCGAGACCCGCATAGAGTACTGGCATAAAATACGGCAAAAGCAGTTGGATTTCAGCAACACATTAAAAGCCCAGGGCAACGACGTGACCTGGATAGACCTGCCTGATATGGGTATAAAAGGAAATACGCATATGCTGATGATGGATGAAAATTCCGACGACATTGCAGACATCATCATAGCTTGGATGAAGGAAAAAAATCTTTATAAATGAGGGGGTATTTTTAGTGAAACGTTGGTTGCCTGTAATAATCGTCCCATTATTGATACTTGCATCTCCTGCGCCTGCTGATTTAAAACCTTTGGCCTGGAAACTGTTTGCGGTTTACACCGGCGCCATTTTAGGCCTCATACTGCGCCCGGCCACCGAAGCGGTGATACTGCTCTTCGCCATTGCCTTTGGCAGCCTTTTCGTGCCACTGGGGCAACTGCTGTCCGGCTACGCTTCGACCGGCACCTGGCTGGTATTTACCGCTTTTCTCATCAGCCAGGCCTTCACCGACACTGGCCTTGGCAAGCGCATCGCCTATGTACTGACCAGCAGGTTTGGCAAAAGCGCGCTTGGCCTGTCTTACGGCTCGGCGTTTACAGACCTCATCATAAGCCCGGCTACGCCGTCCTCTACCGCCCGCGCCTGCGGTATCGTATACCCCATATATATGAACGTCGCGCAGACCCTTGGCTCTTATCCGGGCAAAACCGCCCGCCAGCTGGGCTCTTATATCACACTGGCCCTCTATCAGATAAATATGACCACGTCTGCCATGTTCCTTACCGCCAGTGCGCCAAACGTACTTCTTTGCACTCTGGCCAAAAGCATCCTCAAAGTGGAAATTTCCTGGCTAAGCTGGGCTATAGCGGCTTTCGTGCCGGGCATGATCATGCTTTTGCTGTGCCCGCTCATCGTCTATAAACTTTACCCGCCGACCATGACCAAACTAGAAGACGCCGAAGAATTTGCCCGCAAAGGTTTGGCGGAAATCGGCCCCATGACCAGCAAAGAAAAACATCTTATCATACTGTTTGTTTTGGCTATCATCGCCTGGGCTACCGGCACAATGACAAAAGTAGACCCCACAAGCGTCGCCCTTATCTTTTTTGTCCTGTCGGTTTTTTTAAAGCTTATCTCCTGGGAGAATGTCCTTAACAACAAAGCCGCCTGGGGCACGCTGTTGTGGTACGGCGGCATTATCGGCGTATCCGGCGCCCTGGCCAATGCCGGGTTTTTCGTTTGGCTGGCGGCCGTAGTAAAAGCAAATCTTACCTTGACCGGCTACAACCCCATACTTGTACTTGCCCTGCTCGGCCTCCTGTGCCTGGCCGTCCGTTATGTTTTTGCTTCTTTCAGCGCTTTTGTCACTGCCTTCGTACCGGTAGTCTATACACTTGGCCTGGCCGCGGAAGTTCCTAAAAGCGCCCTCGCCTACCTGATAACCCTTACTGTCGTTTACGGCTGCCTGCTCACCCACTACGGCAGCGGCACAGCGCCAGGACTCTTTGGCACCGGTTATGTAGAACAAAAAGACTGGTGGCGCGTAGGCGCGGTAGTAGCCTTCCTCGCCTTAGCCGTTTACCTGGTCATCGGGCTGCCTTACTGGAAAATGCTTGGGTTGTGGTAACGCCAAGAGCCGGCGCGTAAACGTCGGCTCTTTAAACGTAGACAAAAGAATCTTCACATATTAATTATACATTTAGTATCTATGACAAGAAGTTTTGCGTTTGCCTGTTATCCATCGTTAGAGTAAGTCCAGCTGCGAAACATCTCCAGCTACGAGGCAGGCTTCTTTTTGTATAGCTCTGACCGGTTACTACGCTTCGCGCTAGGAATTGCTAAATTTGCCGCTATTATCGATGTAGTCAGAAAAACTCGCTAACCGCTCAGACAGCGATGGAAACGGCGCAACAAATAAAGCACTTCCAGACGCGCTGCACAACATAACCGGTCAAGCGCTATACCGCGTCTTACAGGAACAACAAGAGATATTGGGCTTACACAAAAGCGGCGTATAAAAAGCACTTATGTCTATAGTCTTAGAGCCGGCGCATAAACGTCGGCTCTTTATTTTAATTATGATATTTCTCCCCGCGCCAGATTTTAAAAGCGCGGTATATTTGTTCTACCAGCAACAGCCTTATCATTTGATGGGTAAAAGTCATAGCCGAAAAGGAGAGCAGCATGTCCGCCCGCTGGCGTATTTTATCGCTAAGGCCATATGCCCCGCCTATAATGAAATTTATTTCGCTTATCCCGCCTACCGCCTTTTGCGCCAACAGTTCCGCCATCTTTTCCGACGGTAGCGCCTTCCCGGCCACATCGAGCACTATCAGCAGGCTACCGGCAGGCACGGCAGCCAGCAGTTTTTCCCCTTCCCGGTCGAGGGCCTGCCGAAGCTCGGCAGCCGACGGAGTTTCCGGCATTTTTTCTTCGGCGTATTCCACAACAGACAAGGTACAGTAAGGTTTTAACCGTTTACTGAATTCCGCTATGCCTTCCCGCAGATAGTGTTCCTTTATTTTCCCTATGGCAAAGATATTTATTTTCATCAATTTTGTCTTGGCATCTCCGCCAACAACACATCTACAACAGATACCTTGCCGTCGCCGCGGTCTAACGTCAAAGCGGCTTTCTGACCCACCGACAGCTTATTCAGTTCACTGCGCAAATCGACCACTTTGTTGACATCGGTATTGTTTATTTTGAGTATTATATCCCCCTGTTTTACGCCGGCTTTCGCTGCCGGGCTATTTTCGTAGACACGGGCCACCAAAAGTCCTTTCGGGAAACTATACCCGTAATAAGCGGCGGCCGTACGGCTGTCAAGAGGAATGACGCCAAGGTACGCCCTTATTACCTTGCCTTTTTCCGTCAGATCTTTGATTATCGGCTTGGCCGAATTTATCGGTATGGCAAAACCCATGCCTTCAACGCCGGTCAGGCGTATCTTTACACTGTTTATACCCACGACCTGGCCGTCGGCATTGACGAGCGCGCCGCCGGAGTTGCCCGGATTTATCGCCGCGTCCGTCTGTATCAGGTGAAAGCGCTGGTCGCCTATGTCAAGCGTCCGGGAAAGAGCGCTTATCACCCCGGCCGTAACGCTGCCGCGAAATTCAAGGCCCAGTGGGTTGCCAATAGCGATCGCCGGCTCGCCTACCACTAAACTGTCCGAATCGCCAAACTGCGCCACCGGAAGGTCGGCGCCGCCGGCGTCTATTTTCACTACAGCAAGGTCGGTCGCCGGGTCGGCGCCCAAAAGCGCGCCTTTAAACGTCCGGCCGTCCGCCAAACTGACAATCAAATCCTGCGCGTTTTCCACTACATGGTTGTTAGTCACGATCAGGCCGGATTTATCAAATATAACGCCCGATCCTACCCCCTGCTCCACAAGCACCCGCCTTCTGAACACGTCTTCGACATACCCTTTGTTGTTTATGCCCACCACCGCAGGCAACACGGCTTTGGCCGCTTGTACCACAGGGGTATTGCGCGCGGCGGAAAGTTCGCCAGGCGCGGCCTTGCCCGATGAAAGACCGGCCGGCGCGCCTTGCTGCCCGCCAGGAGAAACCAGGCCGCAGCCGATAAGGGCCGCGCCTGTCAATAAGCCAATAAAAGCAACCATAACATACGGTAATATGCGCCGGAAAATCTTCATATGATATCACTCTCCTCATTACAGTTACTTATTTGCGTATCCTGGCTGGCCAGTTTAAGGCAAGCCCTGTGCAGCAACCCTTTTTTTGCCAAAAATCCGCTTACAGCCTCTTCCGCTAATGCCGGCCTGTTGTTCTCCTGGCTCAAATGCACCAGGAATACCTCCACCTCCGGCTGGTCTACCACGTCCGCCAGCAACATGCCGGCGTCCATATTGGACAAATGCCCCCGGCTGCCCCTTATGCGCTCCTGTAAAAAGCGGGGATAGCCGCCTTCACTAAGCATTTTCGCATCATGGTTGGCTTCTAAAATAATCAGGCCGCTGCCGGACAGAGCTTCTTTCACTCTGCTGCCGGCAAAACCGAGGTCGGTAGCCAAAGAGCATTTACTCTCCCGGAAAAAAAACTCAAACCCTACCGGATCGGCTGCGTCATGCGGCACGGAAAAAGGGCGTACAGTAATATCGCCTATCTTTATATCCCCTTCCGGCAACAGCCGGCAGTAAGAACGTTCTATAGAACGAAAACCTTCCATGCTCAGCCAGGTCTTTTCCCTGGTAAAAATAGGCGCGCAGGCGCGCCGCGAAAAAACCGGCAGGCCGCTGACATGGTCGTTGTGTTCATGGGTAACCAAGATAGCGGAAAGCTGTTCCGGCCTTACTCCGGCCTTGGCCAAACCAGCCGTTATACGCCGGGCGCTGATGCCGGCGTCTATCAATATGGAAGTATTGCCGGCCCTGAGCAGCAAAGAGTTGCCCTTACTGCCGCTGGCCAGGATGTGCACGTTAAAAGGTTGCATTTATTTTACCGCCAGTATAAAAGGGCCTGTGCTCGTGCCCAGCCTGTCAGCCCCCGCCTCAATAAGGGCTAGGGCCTGCGCGCGGGTGCGGATGCCGCCGGAAGCTTTTATTTTAGCCCGGCCGGCCACAGTCGCTTTTATTAGCAGTATGTCTTCGACAGTAGCGCCGCCTTTCATACCTCCAGTGCAAGTCTTGACAAAAGCCGCGCCGGCCTCTACCGCTACCACGGAAGCTTTCTTTTTTTCCTCGTCGGTCAAAAAGTTTGTTTCTATTATTACCTTTACAGGCGCCGCAGCCGCCTCCACTACCGCGCGTATATCGGCCGCTACGGCCTCCCATTCGCCGTTTTTCGCCGCCGCCAGGTTCATCACCATGTCTATCTCATCTGCTTTATCTTCCACCGCCAGACGGGCTTCCAGCGCTTTTACCTCGCTGCGGACATTGCCCAGCGGGAAAGCGCAGGTAGATACTACCTTGGCGGCGCTTCCGGCTAAAAGATGAACACACAGCGCGACATAACATGAGTTTACGCAAATGCCGTGAAATCCGTATTTTACCACTTCATCGCACGCACGCCTTATATCATCTATCCTGGCATCGGGAGAAAGCACCGTATGTTCTATATAACCAGCCAATCCTTCCAAGACGTCACCTCCGAAATTACCTACCCGGTAAATATAATTATATATCAGACCTTTTATTAATAACAAGAAAAACTAAAAGCAGGCGCGCCACACGCCTCCCACCGGAAGCACGCAGGCCCGCCCGCTCAAAACTTTCGCTCAATTCATTTTATTTTTGCGGCAGATAGGGCACACACCGTAAAAATACAGTTGCTGCGCCGTTATATCATAACCAGTCTTGTTTTCTACCGCCTGCACCAGACCACCCATCTCAAGGTCCATCACATCGCCCATATCTTTGCACTTTATACACTTGATATGCGCGTGTTCCCTGGTATCGGCGTCATAACGGAAAGAATCCTCGCCTGTATTTAGCACTTTTATAAGATTGAGCTGGGCCAGTATCTCAATAGTCTTATAAACTGTAGCCAGACTCATCGTAGGATAAACAGGCTGCAATTCATTGAACAACATCTCCGCCGTAGGATGCTCCTTGCTCTCGTATAGCACCTTGTAAACCGCCAACCTCTGCGGTGTTACTTTAAAACCATTATCACGCAATAAACCCGTTATGTCTTTGACCATAACACACCACCCATCTCCGATAGCAGAATCGTAAAATAATATTACTAGATATTGATTATCTATTAATAATATGATATATATAAATGCACATTAAGTCAAGCTCACAAACAGAATTTTCGACAGAAAAATTTATTTTATTGTCAAACACTGTTAAGTTTCCCGTTTTTTCGGCTGATAAGCTGGGCTATAAATATGGTATAATGACTTAAAATTCTTTTTGGGCAGGTGTTTAAATGTTAGAACAACAGATACCCTCTCTTATCGCAACACAAATAAAAGTACGCCCCGACCAGGTAACGGCCACTATAAAACTTTTGGACGAAGGGAATACCGTCCCTTTCATAGCCCGTTACCGTAAAGAAGTGACAGGCGAACTGGATGAAGAACAGATACGTGCCATAGAAGAGCAATCCGCCTACCTGCGCAACCTGATAAAGCGGCAGCAGGAAATACTGTCCTCGATCGAAGCGCAGGAAAAGCTCACGCCTGAGCTAAAGGCAGCTATTGAAGCCACAACTAAACTGCAAGAGCTGGAGGACCTATACCTCCCTTACCGGCCGAAAAAGCGCACTAAAGCCATGATAGCCAGGGAAAAAGGGCTGGAGCCTTTGGCCGAACTGCTCTTTGCCCAGCCGCTGACGATAGACGCCGAAGAGGCGGCTTTGCCCTATATCTCGGAGGAAAAAGGTGTAAATGCGACACAAGAGGCCTGGGCGGGAGCAAGCGACATAGTAGCCGAGGACATTTCGGAAAACGCCGCCCTCAGGGAAGCCGTGCGCCGCGAGTTGTGGCGCAGCGCTGAGATAGCCTGCGAGCTGGCGGTCGACGAAAAAGCCGGCGAAAAATTCCTCAACTACAAAGAATATGCCGAACCGGTGCGTATGATACCGCCGCACCGGATACTTGCCGTCAACCGCGGTGAAAACCTCGATATGCTCAAGGTAAAGGTCGCCGCCCAGCACGAAGGACTGATAGAAAAAATACTCTTTGCCAAATTGGCCAATACCGCCTCACCTTTGGCCCAAATGCTCAAGGACGCCGTGACTGACGGCTATAAACGCCTGTTGTTCCCTTCCCTTGAGCGCGAGATACGTTCCACCCTTACCGAGCGGGCGGAAAAACACGCTATCACCGTCTTTGGCCGCAACCTGCGCCAACTGCTTTTGCAACCGCCGCTGGGCGGCCAGACTGTGCTCGGCATGGACCCCGGTTTTCGCACCGGCTGCAAGCTGGCTGTGGTAGACCAGCACGGCCGGCTTTTAAATACGGGCACTGTCTATATAATTGGCAGTGACCGACAGGCCGCGCTTGCCAAAGAAACCGTGCTGGAAATGATAAAAAAGCACCGGATAACGCTTATTTCCTTAGGAAATGGCACAGCTTCCTATGAAACAGAGGAATTTATCGCCAAGCTTATCGCCGAGCACCAGCTTGACCTGTCTTATCTGATAACCAATGAAGCCGGCGCTTCTGTTTACTCGGCTTCCAAGCTGGCCAAAGAAGAATTCCCCGACCTTGACGTCTCCATCCGCGGCGCTGTATCCATCGCCCGCCGCGTGCAGGACCCTTTGGCCGAACTGGTAAAAATCGAGCCCAAAGCCATAGGCGTCGGCCAGTACCAGCACGATGTCAACCAGAAAGACTTGGCCGCGGCGCTCACCAATATTGTCGAGTCCTGCGTCAACCATGTCGGCGTAGACCTCAACACCGCTTCGGCCGCCCTCTTGTCTTATATAGCCGGCATACAGGCCAATGTAGCTAAAAACATCGTGTCCTGGCGCGCGGAAAACGGCGCTTTTACCAACCGCAAGCAGCTCTTGAAAGTAGCCCGCCTCGGCCCGGCGGCATTTACCCAGTGCGCTGGCTTTTTGCGCATAAAAGGCGGCGACAACCCGCTCGATTATACTTCCGTACATCCGGAAAGCTACCCGCTGGCCGAAGAAATAATAGGCCATCTGGGTTTTAAAATGCCGAAAAAAGGCGGCAGCCTGCCCAGCGAGATTCAGGCGGTAGCCGCTGCGGCCGATGCCGAAAATATAGCCAAGGCGCTTGACAAAGGACTGCCTACCGTCAAGGACATATTGGCCGCCCTGGCCAAACCGGGCCGCGACCCGCGTGAAGATGCACCGCCGCCTTTGACCAGGAAAAACATCACCAAACTGTCCGACCTGGCCATCGGCTCCCAAGTGCAGGGCGTCGTACATAACATCACCGACTTTGGCGTATTTGTGGATATCGGCATAAAAACCAACGGACTGATACACCGCTCTGAGCTGAGCAACAAACCCTTCCGCCATCCGCTGGATGTGGTCTCGGTCGGCGATATCATCGAATGCCTGATCATCTCCATCGACGAAGCCAGAAACAGGATAGGCCTAAGCCTGAAACAGGTAAAAAAATAAACGCAAAGGCCCCGCCAACCGGCGGGGCCTGTCCTGTCCACCCCTCCGGCGTGCGCTAAGGCTTGATTTGCTATATACTATGTCCATGGGGAAAGTTTATTGGGAGAGGTGAAAATTATGGCTCTGATAACTGTGGATATGGAAAAATGTATACGCTGCGGCGCTTGTGTAGACGTCTGTCCTGGCAATATACTCGGCATGGGCGCGCAGGGGCCGGAAAAGACCGGTGAACGCACCTGTATTTCCTGCGGGCATTGTGTGGCGGTCTGCCCGGTAGGGGCGCTGGACAATAGGAAAAACCGTTTGGCTAAACAGGTGGAATTAAATGGGTTTGCCTATCCTGCGGCTGAGGAGATGGAAAAGATATTGCGCTTCCGCCGTTCTTGCCGGGCGTACCAGGACAAACTAGTACCGGCCAAAGACATAGAGAAGCTGCTGGACGTGGCCCGCCACGCGCCGACCGGCGGTAATTCCCAGGGCTTGTCTTTCTTGGTGTTTACCGGACGGGAAAAACTGGATGCATTTGTCGAAGCGGTCATTTGCTGGATGGAACATATTATAAAGACAGATGGTCCGCGGGCTGATTACTTTACCGGTGTGGTGGGCAATTACCGCAATGAAGGTATAGACAGCATCCTGCGTGGAGTGCGGCAACTGATCGTGGCTATCGCGCCGGACGCCCACCGGGGTCCGCGGGACAATTGCGCTTTTGTCTGGGCGTATGCGGAACTTTTCGCGCCCAGTATGGGGCTGGGTACCTGTATAGCCGGTTTTGTGCAGGGTTGTGCGTTTGCCGGCTGGCAGCCGCTCCTCGAGCTGATGGATATCCACCCTGGCATGCAGGTAGGCGGGGCATTGATGGTAGGTTACCCGTGCTATGGGTACAAGCGGCTGGTCGCCCGCCAACCGCTGCTGGTAGAATTTCGCTAGATTACATTTGTTTAAAAAAACAAAAAACAATACATTTTTTGTAAAACGAAGGCTTTATTGATTAAAAAATATAAATTTCTGTCTTTTATGAAAAGAATTGCATGTAAAAAATCCACATAAATAATGTATACATTATGAAAATATTGATTTTGTGTAAACCTCATTGTATTATTTATTTTGTAGTTTTGTATTTTTGTAGGAGGTGTGTTAAATGGATATTTTCGAAATGGCAAAAATACCTTTGCAGCAAGCGATTGAGGCTATGGAATTGGACGAAAATACTGCCAGTATCATTTCCCAGCCGGAGAAGGTCTTGGAAGTGAGCATTCCGGTCAGGATGGATAATGGCAAGATACGGGTCTTTACCGGCTACAGGTCGCAGCACAGCACGGCCATGGGCCCGGCTAAAGGCGGTATACGTTTTCATCCCGGCGTTACTATGGACGAGGTAAAAACCCTGAGTTTCTGGATGACCTGCAAATGCGCGGTGGCAAATCTGCCATATGGCGGCGGTAAGGGCGGCATCATTGTCGACCCGAGGGAATTGTCTGAACGGGAATTGGAAGCCCTGTCGCGCGAATATATTTACAAAATTTCCGCGTTGGTGGGCGAATATACCGACATCCCGGCGCCGGATGTAAATACCAACGGCAAAATAATGAGCTGGATGATGGACGAATACAGCAGGTTGCGCGGTTATGCGGTGCCTGGGCTCATTACCGGCAAGCCGTTGACTTTGGGCGGTTCTTTGGGGCGTAACGCGGCCACGGGTTATGGCGTATTGGTATCGACCAAAGAGGCTTTCAAGAAAATCAAAATAGATCCTAAAACAGCTACCTGCGCGGTGCAGGGTTTTGGCAATGTCGGCGCGTTTTCCGCCCAGCTGTTGCATGATATCGGCGTAAAAATACTGGCGGTAAGTAATTCCAAAGGAGGCATTTACTGCAAAGAAGGCATGGATCCTTATGCAGTTGAAAAATACCTGCAAGGCAACAAAGGTATTTTGGCCGGCTTCCCGGGCAGCGAGCCGATAAGCAATGCCGACCTCCTTGAACTCGAGGTCACAGTTTTGGTACCGTCCGCGCTGGAGCTACAGATAACCAAGGAAAACGCTGCGCGCATCAAAGCCAAAATAATTTCCGAAGGCGCCAATGGGCCGACTACGCCGGACGCCGATGAAATACTTAAAGAAAAAAATGTATTGGTCATACCGGATATTTTAGCCAATTCCGGCGGCGTTACCGTCAGCTATTTTGAATGGGTGCAAAACCTCAGCCGTTTTTACTGGACGGAAAAAGAAGTACAGGAAAAACAGGAACAGATCATGGTGGAGGCCTTCCGCGCCGTTTGCCAGGCGGCGGAAAAATATAACGTCACCCCGAGGGTCGCGGCTTACATAGTAGCGCTTGGCAGAATCGAGGCCGCAATGAAAGCGCGTGGCTGGTGCTGATCTAGAAATGGTACGGTTTAATACTATCAGGCGCGGCATTTTGTAAAAAGTGTCGCGCCTGTAGATATTTTCATACAAATAAAAAATATTAAAGCGTTAAGGTAGTATATGTAGCAGGAATAAGGGTTGCCTATGCCGAATTGCTCATAGGCAAAGTATGCTCAATGAAAAATCAAATTGGGAAAGGGGCGGCTTGTCTTTTAGTATCAGATCGGAATTTTTTGCAAGTTTCAAAAAGCTATGTTCAAAGAAATAATTTGTAAACAGGGGGGATAAGAGCAAGATGAAAGAAGTAGCATTTAAATTTATCGACGACAAAAAAGACGAAATGATCGCCTTATGGAAAGACCTCGTGAATATGGAAAGCGGTTCTTATTACAAAGAAGGCGTGGACGCTGTTGCCAACAGGGTAAAGAAAGAAATGGAACTGTCCGGCGCCAAGGCCCGGCTGGTCGAATACGAAAAGGCCGGCAACATGACTATCGGCGAAGTAGCAGGTGGCAATAAGCCTGGCGTGATATTTATGGGGCATTATGATACTGTGTTCAAATTCGGTGAACTTCAGGAACGCCAATTTGAAATAAAAGACGGCACTGCTTACGGGCCTGGCGTCCTGGATATGAAAGGCGGCGTAGTGGCCGCGATGTTTGCCACCAGGGCTTTGCAGGCCGCCGGCTATAAAGACAGGCCGATAAAGCTGATGTTCTGCGGCGATGAAGAGATCGCTCACGCAAATTCCGATGCTGACGAAGTATTTATGAAAGAAGCCAAAGGTTTTGCCGCCGCTTTTGACTGCGAGACAGCCTTTGTGGATAACGCAGTAGTAGTTGGGCGTAAAGGCACGGCCGTCTTCAAGGTAGGAGTGCACGGCGTGGCCGCCCATGCGGGCAATGAACCCAAACGCGGGCGTAGCGCGATACTCGAGATGGCGCATAAAATAATAGATATACAAAACCTCACCAACTGGGATCGGGAATATACTTTTAACGTCGGCACGATAAAAGGCGGCACTGTTTTTAACGCCGTACCCGGCTATTGCGAAATAGAAGTTGATATCCGCTATATGGATTCGGCCGTCATACCGGAATTGAAGGAAATGGTCAACAAAGTACTGGCAAAAACTTACATCGAAGGTACCAGGACGGAGCTTATAGAATTCCGTGTTGGCATTCAGGCTATGAAGACGACCGACGGCGTGAAAAAACTTTTTGACCTGATGGTAAAGACCAGCGAGGAAAACGGCTGGGGCAAGCCTTATCCAATAGTATCGGGCGGCGGCTCTGACGCGGCCTACACAGTTATGGCCGGCGTGCCTACGCTCTGCTCGATGGGCGTTAAAGGCGGTAAAAATCACAGCAAGGAAGAATTCGCTGTCGTAGATACTCTGTTTGAACGGGCCAAGATGCTTGTGGCTATGACGCTCAACCTTGATCAACTGGAAAAATAAGATACGAGATAAGTTTAGGAGGACACATTATGGCAGATAACGAAAATAAGCAGGAATATAAAGTAAGCTGGAAAGGCTGGCTGGCGCTGGCGTTTCTTTGCCTATCCTTTTCCGGTATATTTGCCGGCAAAGGACCGTTTGTACATTTTGGCGTTGATTTTGGCTTTTTGAAGCTATTTGACTTCAGCACTTTGGTCGGTACGTTCGGTCAGACCGGTACTGTACAAAGTGGCACTAAAGTGGTTAAAACAATCTTCCAAGGTACCGGCGGCATTGGCGCCCGTGAAGGTTTCCTCTTTACCCTGACCCTTTTCCCCACGGTAATGCTGGCGCTGGGGCTAATCCAAGCCTGTGAAGCGCTGGGCGCATTGCGCGCGGCGGAAAAGCTTTTCCGTCCCTTCCTGCGTCCCGTTATGGGGATACCAGGTGTGGCGGGCCTTGCTTTTGTCAGCAGTTTTACCAGCTCGGACGTTGGCGCGGTAATGACTAAGGGCCTCGTCGAAGAAGGCATGATGTCGGACGATGAGCGTACGATTTTTGTATCTTACCAATATGCCGGTTCCGCGACAGTAACCAATACTTTTAGTACCGGCGCGCCGCTTATCCCGATTTCACTCATCCCGGTCGGCGGTATAATCGGTCTTATTTTCATCGTCAAAGTTATTGGCTCGATTTTGGTCAGAATGTACATCAAGTTTTACCGCAAGAGAAATCCGCTGGAAGGAGGGCAAGCCTGATGGAAGTAAAAGCTAACCAAACCAACATAGTTGAAGAATTTATGAAGGGCGCGAAAAAAGGCTTTTATATCGGAGCGGAAATGATCGCGCCGGCTATGGTCATGGCCTATGCCCTGATAGTATTTTTGGACCTTAAGGTTTTCGGCGGACAAAGTATAATGAACTTTGTTGGCAAAATACTCGATCCGGCTATGGGACTGTTCGGTTTGCCCGGAGATGCGGTAGTAGCGCTCTTGGCTGCCTTTTTTGCCAAAGCTGCCGGTTGTGCCGCGACCTACACTTTGTACAGCGCAGGCAAACTGACCGCCGCTCAGGCAACGATCCTCTTTCCGGCCTGTGTCACCATGGGAACTTTGGTCGGCCATTTTGCCCGTATAGTACTCGTCTCCAATGCCAATAAAAAGTTTTACCCCGTGCTTTTTGCTGCGCCTATTATTGACGCCGTGATGGTAATGTTGATAACAAGGGTCGCATTGGGTCTCATGGGTAACTAATTAAATCAGAAATAAGCGAAAAAACCCGTCAGTTTAAGGCTGTGAAGTAGTAACCTTAAAGTAGACATGTAAATTGAACTGCACCCCTTTTGTTGTTCAGTGTATTCTACTGAACAACAAAAGGGGTGCAGTTCATTATGTCTGCTTAATTCAATTTATTCTAACTTTTTAGGGCGCTTTACAACAAGGCCTAGGCGGTCTTTTTTTGTACCCTTTGTTTGATGATGCCTGTGTTTACATGATAAATTGTTAGGTATATAATAAAGATAGCCTCTGATGAAAGGGAGTGTTTCTTATGCTGAAGGCTTTTTTGAAAAAATTCATGAGCATACTGGCTATTGTCGGCTTTGTTCTGACGGTTTTTGTGTCGTCGGTAGCTCTGGCTAAAGACAGCGATTATCAGTACCGCCATTACAATCATGGCGGGCACTATGACCATGATAGCTATGAACATTATAGCCGTTAGTGCTGTACATGCGAAAAGCCCTGCTAAATGCAGGGCTTTTCGCATGTCTTGAAGTCGTAAGGCGTACGACGAGGCGCATTTTCATATATTGGCTACACTCTAAAAAGTGGAAAAAGTCTTGGTGCCGAAGGCCGGACTCGAACCGGCACGTGGGGTGACCACGCTTGATTTTGAGTCAAGTGCGTCTGCCAATTCCGCCACTTCGGCATTATGTATTTGGCCGCTTATAAGCGGCTACAAATCAGAGTTTACAATATAACCGGCGGTTTTGTCAATATTTATTTCTCGCCGCGCCGAGGCGGGGTAGGAGGGCGAACGCCACGAGGGCGCCTGCTATGCCAGTCACGAGCTGCGGCCAGCCGAGAGCAAAGGAGATGGCTTTGGCTACGGGCGGCGCTATGTCGAACAATTGCAGGGATAGCCAGAGGCCGAGAAAGAGCGCGGCGGTTTTGCCGACGGCGCATAGGATGGCGGTTGACAGTATGCTGCAGCATTGTGTACAGGAGAATAAGAGCAAGATAGAGTAGACGCAATTGCCAAGTATGACAACGGGGATGAAGATGACGAGCGGCAGCTGCCCTTGCAGGAAAGCGATAAAGGGCGCAACGCAGGAGATGAAAAGGGCGGCCCTGATGTTTACGGCGAGGGTAGCGACGGCCAGGGTGGCGTTGACCAGTGTGCCGATGAGGAACATGGAAATGAAAGGAGGTATGGGGAAGATAAGGCGCAAAGACTGAAAGACCAGCGCCAGAGCGAGCAAAAGGGCTGTTTTTACCAGGATGGCATTTTTTTCCGTGGGCATTGGTCACGTCCCTTCTTTGCTTTGTATGAGGCTTTTCCTTTTGCTCAGTGAGAATATGAGGCCGGCTACGGCGAAAAATGCGCCCATGAGCAGTGAGGCCTGATAGCCGCGGATGAAAGCGTCGAGTTCAAGCAAACCGGCGCTGTGGCTGCTGAGGTACATTTCGGATACGCTGTCGCAGATGCGCACGGAAAGCGCCGTGCCGACGACAGCGCCAAAGTTACGCATGAGCGCGACGATGCTGCCGGCCATGCCGTGTTTTTCCACTGGCACGACAGCAAGGGTGGTGGAATTGTTGGGCGATTGGAACATGCCGTTGCCCATGCCAAAAATGGCTAGGGCGGGGATTATCGGCCACAGCGCCCGCATGGTCGCGGTAACGGCCAGGAGGAGCAGGGCCACGGTCATGCAGGCCATGCCGCTGATGGCAAAGCGCGGCGCGCCGTAACGGTCTGACAGGTAGCCGCTCAACGGGGCGGCCATGATGACCATGATAGGAAAGACTATCAGCACCAGTCCCATGGTTTTCGGCGAAGCGTCCAGCACCCTGTGCAGGTAAAAAGGGAGCAGCATGGTATTTGTGGATATAGCAAGGAAGGAACAGAGACCGGCCAGGTTGCCGTTCAAAAATACGCGGTTTTGGAACATTTTCAAGTCGACAAGCGGCGCGTGCAGGTGGTGTTCCCATTTATAGAAAGCATAGGCAAGAACCAAAGATAGCAGGAGGTAGAATATTACTTCGCCGTTCGACCAGCCGGGGCGACCCCACTGGCTGAGGGCGAGGATTAGGCTGGAGACCATTACTACCAGCATGGCGGCGCCGACCAGGTCAAATTTGTGGCGGTTGCCGCCTGTTTGTTTGGGTATGTGTATGAGCGCCATTATACAGCCGATAATGGCAAACGGGATGACCAGGTAAAATATCGAGCGCCAGCCTAGCCATTCCATTAAAAAGCCGCCGACAGCCGGGCCGCTGATGCCGCCGAGGGCGACCGCGCTGCCTTGCATGCCGAGAGCTTGGCCCCGTTGGTGTATGGGGAAGGCGGCAGTCAAGGCGGCGTATGAGTTGGCCATGATCATGCTGGCGCCGAGGCCTTGCAAAAGCCGCGCGACAATGAGCGAGGGCAGTGAAGAAGAGAGGCCGGAGGCCAGAGCGCCCAGGCCAAAAGTAGCGAAACCTGTGGCGATGACGTATTTTCGCTGGGTCATGTCGCCGGCCCAGCCGAAGATGGGCAGGATGCTGGATATGACTATGAGGTAGCCGGTGACTACCCACTGAATGCCGGCCAGCGAAGCGTTAAACTCCGTTTCTATGATAGGCAGCGCCACATTGATGCTACTGGCGCTGAGCAAGGCCATAAAAGTGCCGGTGGCGACGGTTATGAAAATGATCCACTTGTTGCTGTGGGCGGTTTGTTGTTCAGACATAAAAAACACACTTTCTCATAATAAAAATAAAAAGCAAGGCGGGCCCGGCCCGCCCTTTTTTATCCTTTAGGTACGTTTGTTCTATTAACAGCCTACTGTTTTGCTGCGCCGTTCCATGATGACGACATCGTGCCATTTGCCGTCCGGCGTACGGCCGGGCCGTTCCCGGACGCCCAAGGTACGGAAGCCGTATTTAGCGCACATGGCTATACTGGTTTCATTTTCTTTGGTGATGTAGGCGGCGAGCGTCCAGTAGCCGAGCTTTTCTGAAAGCCGTATGGCTTCTTTCAGCAGCCTCTTGCCTATGCCCTTTCCCCTCCAATCGTCATGCACATAAAGGCTGGCTTCAGCCGAGCCGCTGTACGATGGCTTTTTTGAAGTAGGGGTAAGCGCGAACCAGCCGACCACCTGGCCGCCGCAAGTAGCGACAAGGCGGCAGTCTTTAGCGTGTTCGGCGTTCCATTCTTCCCAGGTGGGGACAGTGTCGGCAAAGGTAGCGAGCATGGTATCTATGCCCTGACGGAAGATTTCGGCGACCTGTGGCCAGTGCTCCGCCCGCATTTCGGAAATAGCGCAGTCCATTTTTTACCTCCGTTGTGGAGAATTATTTTTCCAGGACGACTTTTTGCGTCAGGACAAATTCGTCGAATAGGTTTTGTATTTTCTTTGACCATTCGCCTGGCTTGCCATTGCCGACCGGCTGCCGGTCGATCTTTACGACCGGCATGGCGCAAATGCCGGAAGCGGTGCACAGCGCTTCATCGGCGCCTTTGGCAAAGTCGAGGGTGAAAGCTTTCTCCACTATAGGCATGCCCAGTTTGGGGCAGATATATTCGAAAATGATGCGCTTGGTGCAGCCCGGCAGGACGCTGTTATCATTGGGATGGACCCAAAGGACGCCGTCTTTTATAGCAAAGAAGCTGCTTTGTGCACCTTCTGTTATTTCGCCGTTGTCGGCAAGTAGGATGGCCTCATAGGCGCCCTGGTCGCTGGCTTTTTGTTTGCAGAGGATATTTGCCAAGAGGTTGATGGATTTTATATCGCAACGGCCCCAGCGGATGTCCGGCATGCTGGCTACAGCGATGCCTTCGGCGCGCTGTTTTTCCGCTTTAGCAAGGTCGACGGAGCGGCCTACCATGGTGATATTAGGGACGGTGGGGTCGGGGAAGGCGTGCTGGCGCGGGCCGTGGCCGCGGGTGACCTGCATATAAATGTTGCCGTCGAAAATCTGGCCTTCTTTCATAATATCGACAAACATATCGTAGTATTCTTCCCAAGTGTAGACGGCGGGTATTTTCATCTCACGCAAAGAACGGTCGAGGCGCTCCATGTGCATTTCAAAACCGATAAGCCGCCCCTTCATGACGGGTATTACTTCATAGACGCCGTCGCCGAACTGGTGCCCCCTGTCTTCAATGTAAATATGGGGCTGATTGATATCAACAAATTGGCCATTCAGCATTGCCACTGTTTTCATTATAAAACCTCCTGAAAATAATTATATTATAAAGTTTGAATACATATATTATAATATAATAAGAAGTAAACTTTAAGGATTTTCCAATAAAATATATTTATAAAGTTGAAGAGGAGGCGAAACGCGGTGACAGGCACTGTTATCGAGAAGGCAAAAAAGCGGGGCGAAGAGCTGGGCGTCAAATATATGGTGGTGGCTTCCAGTAAGGGAGATACCGCCCAAAAGGCTCTGGGCGCACTGCCCAATTTGGTGTGGGTGACTTATGCTTTTGGCTATACTAAACCCAACGAGTTTGTCCACGACAAGGCTTTGGCTAAAGAAATGCAGGATAAGGGGGTGGCGGTGCTGACGACCAGCCATATCCTGTCCGGGGCGGAGCGCGGCCTGAGCGCGAAATTCAACGGCTATGGCCCGGTAGAAATACTGGCCAACAGCCTCAGAATGTTCGGTATGGGCACAAAAGTAGCCGTGGAAGTGGCAGTAATGGCTCTCGACGCCGGACTGGTACCGGAAGGCGAGAAAGTCATAGCTCTCGGCGGTACCGGACGGGGTGCGGATACGGCGCTCGTCATAACACCTGCTCATGCTTCGAAGATACTCGACAGCAAGATCCATGAAATCATCATAAAACCAAATTTTTATTGAAAAGAGGGGTTGCTAGTGGATAGAAAACTGACCATTTTATGGGTGAATGCCGACCCGAATACAGCGCACAACATGGTATTTATGTATGCTATCAATTCTTTGAAAAACAACTGGTGGGATGAAGTGACAGTGGTCATCTGGGGGGCCACGGCCAAACTGGCGGCCGAGGACGCGCCCATACAGGATAAAATCAAGATGGCGCTACATCAGGGTGTAAAAATATCGGCCTGTAAAGCCTGCGCCGACCAGTTCGGCGTGTCGGAGACACTGCGCGGACTGGGTATAGAGGTGAAATATTGGGGCCAGCCGTTGACAGATATTTTGCAAAACCGCGAGCATCTTTTATCTATATAATTAGGGGTATGGGGGGAGAAAACTTTGGAGAAAATGCGTTTGGGGCGTACCGGCTTGATGGTCACCCGGACCAGCTTCGGCGTGCTGCCGATACAAAGGGTAGACTTTGCCACGGCCGAGGCGCTTTTGCGAAAGGCCTATGACGCTGGTATAAACTTTTACGACACGGCGCGCGCCTATACGGACAGTGAGGAAAAAATAGGCCGCGCTCTTTCCGCTGTGAGGAAAAGCATAATCATCGCCTCGAAAACACAGGCCAAAACAGCGGCAAAGCTGGAAGAGGACCTGGAAACCAGCCTGCGTTATTTGCAGACCGACTATATAGACATTTACCAGTTCCACAACCCGCAGTTTATCATCGATGAAGGCCATGAGCTGTACCAGGCGGCGCTCAAAGCCCAAAAAGCCGGCAAGATAAGGTATATTTCGGTGACCAACCACGGCCTGGCGCGGGCAAAAGAGATGGTCAGCTCAGGCCTGTTCGATACCATGCAGTTCCCACTGTCCGCTCTGTCGAGCGACGACGACCTTTCGCTGGCCGAACTTTGCCGGCAGCACGACGTGGGGCTCATCGCCATGAAAGCAATGGCTGGTGGGCTGATTACTGACCCCACTGCTACTTTTGCGTTGCTCCGCAGCTATGGCAATATCGTGCCTATCTGGGGCATACAAAAGATGGAGGAGTTGGAGCAGTTTATCGCGCTGGAGCAAAAGCCGCCCGTGCTTGATGATGAGTTGCGCTCGTCCATTGAAAAAGACCGCAGGGAAATATCCGGTTCGTTTTGCCGCGCCTGTGGCTACTGCATGCCTACTTGCCCGGCCCGGATAAATATCGCCCAGGCCGCGCGTATGAAGCTGATGCTCAACCGCAGCAACCCGGCGCTTTTCACTACATCCGAACAGCGAGCCATGATGGAAAAGGTAAAAGACTGTATCGATTGCGGCCTCTGTAAGACCCACTGCCCGTACAAGCTGGACACGCCAGCTTTACTGCGGGCAGATTATGAATATTACCAAAACTATCTCAAAGAGCATAATATAGTTTAGTCAACAATTTTGGCCGGCACGCCCCGCGTGCCGGTTTTTGTTTTTAGGCGCACATGGCGCTTTCTTCGTCTTCTTCGGCGGCATCGAGCAGTATGCAGCTAAAATCTACTACCTGCCCATCGCGGATCTTGATGGTGATCTCATGGCTGGTTTTCCTGTTTTCCATATATAAGCGCCTCCTTTCGCGATTAGTGCGGCCAGGCCAATAAAAAACCCTGCCAAGAGGCAGGGCCGGTAAAATTATCCTATTGCCGCCTCTCATCTTTCGGACTTGCGTCCGCTGGATTTGGCACCGAGCTGTAAAAGCCGGTTGCCGGGCGTCATAGGGCCAGTCCCTCCGCCGCTCTCGATAAGAGCATACAGACTGTCGATAAAATGCCATCTGCGTTGTTGTCGCTTGCGTTCTCTTGCTTGTGTACGCTACTGTACACGGCGCTACGAGAGCCGCACTCCGCCTAGCATATGGCAATTTCTCACCAGTCTTTACGTTATTTAATTAAATCAAATTCTAATATACAAAAACAATCATGTCAAGGAGAAATTATATCGTTATTGTTAAGTTTGGACAGGTCGAAGGGGGTTTCCTGGTACACGTAGTAGTTGAGCCAGTTGCTAAATAGGAGGTGGGCGCTGGAGCGCCAGCGTACGACAGGCGTTTTTTGCGGGTCGTCGTCGGGATAGTAGTTATCCGGGATATTAATAGGCAGGCCGGCGGCGACGTCGCGGTCGTATTCCGCCTTGAGGGTAAGCGGGTCGTATTCCGAATGGCCGGTGATGAAAAACTGGCGCCCCACAAGGTCGGAAACTGCGTATACGCCGGAAACGGGAGATTCGGACAATATGCGCAGGGAAGGCACTTTTTCTATGTCGGCGCGTTTTATTTCGGTGTGCCGGGAGTGCGGCACATAAAAGACATCGTCAAAACCACGGAATAGCTTGTCTTTTTTTGTATATTGCCTGTTATGTGGGAAAACGCCAAACATTTTTTGCGGCAAGTCGTATTTGGCAATGCCATGATGGTGGTAAAGCCCGGCCTGGGCGCCCCAGCAGACATGCATGGTGGAATAGACGTGCCGTTTTGACCAATCCATTATCTCGCACAGCTCCGGCCAGTAGGCGACTTCTTCAAAGGGCATTTTCTCGATCGGCGCGCCGGTTATGATCATGCCGTCATAAAAGCGGTCTTTGACTTCGGCAAAAGTCTCGTAAAACTTTATCAGGTGTTCCTGAGATGTATTTACCGGCTCGTAGGTAGCTGTGTACATAAAGTCGACGTCCACCTGCAGGGCGGAGTTGCTCAGCAGGCGCAGAAACTGGGTTTCAGTGACTATTTTGGTCGGCATTAGGTTTAGCAGCAGGATATTCAGTGGACGGATATCCTGCTTGTTGGCCCGATCTTCCTGCATGATGAAAATATTTTCTTCTTCCAGGATGGAGACGGCGGGGAGGTTGTTGGGTATGTTTATCGGCATATTATGGCTCTCCTTATTATTGTGGGCAGGCGAGGGGATGTCGCGAGAGGGGAGGACGCTTTCTTGCCCGTCTGTGAAATTTATAAAGATATTGACTACATTATCGTTCATATTGCGTTTGCCTGTCAATATTCGTTTTACAAAAACTTTGTTGACAGGTATTTTTTTTTGTGTTATTGTAACTGTCAGATAAGAGAGGTCGGGAAACGGCATGATGCTGTTTTGCCGGCCTTTAGTAATATAGTCAAATAAGCCAAAACCCAGCATAGCCTTGCTGTCTATTTTTTGTAATTCTGTACTGCTTTTCCGGTTATTTAACTATAATGTGGAGGTGTTTTTATGAAAGAAGAGAAAGATTTGCGTTTTTCTACGCTAGCCGTACATGGCGGGCAGCAGCCCGACCCGGCGACCGGGGCTAGGACGGCGCCTATCTATATGACAACTGCTTACAGTTTTCGCGATACCGACCATGCGGCGCGGCTGTTCGACCTGTCGGAAGCGGGCAACATTTATACCCGCCTGATGAACCCGACTAACGATGTAGTAGAAAAGCGAGTAGCGCTTTTGGAAGGCGGAGTTGGCGCTCTGTCATTTTCCTCCGGGCATGCGGCGGTATTGGGGGCCATCTTGAATATTGCCCAGTGCGGCGACGAGCTAGTCAGCTCCTCTGCCCTTTATGGCGGTACCTACAATATGTTTGCCCATACTTTGCCCAAACTGGGCATAAAAGTTACGTTTGTCGACCCCGCCGATCCGGAAAATTTCCGGCGGGCAATAACGGACAAAACCAAGGCGGTTTTTGCCGAAAGTATCGGCAATCCGCAAATGGATATTCTGGATATAGAAAAAATAGCCACTATAGCTCACAGTGCCGGACTGCCGTTTATCGTCGACAGTACTTTTGCCACCCCCTACCTGAATAGGCCGCTGGAGTTCGGCGCGGATATAGTTGTGCATTCGGCCACTAAATTCCTCGGCGGCCACGGTGCGGCTATGGGCGGTCTGGTGGTGGATGGCGGCAAGTTCGACTGGGCCGGCGGCAAGCATCCGCTTTTGTCAGAGCCTGACTCTAGCTACCATGGACTTAGGTATACCGACCTCGGTGCGGCGGCCTTCATAACCCGCCTGCGGGTACAAATCATGCGCGATATGGGCGCCTGTCAGAGCCCGTTCAATTCCTTTCTGTTGCTTTTGGGACTGGAGACCTTGCATCTAAGGATGAAGGCGCACAGTGAAAATGCTTTGGCTGTTGCCGGCTACCTGTCAGGCCGCCCAGATGTGGCATGGGTGAATTATGCCGGACTGCCCAGCAACAAAAACTATCCTCTGGCGCAAAAATATCTGCCCAAGGGCGCGGGCGCCATGCTTACCTTTGGTATCAAAGGAGGGCGGGCGGCAGGTAAAAAGTTCATCGACAGCCTGGAGCTGTTTTCGCTGGTAGCCAATGTCGGCGACGTTCGTTCGTTGGTTATTCATCCGGCCAGCACAACTCACTCGCAACTGGACGCGGAGCAGCTCGAGGCCGCCGGTGTCAGCGAAGACATGGTGCGCCTGTCCGTCGGCCTCGAGGACAAGGATGACCTTATAGCAGACCTGGAGCAGGCGATAAGGAAAAGTTGACCGGTATTTCAAGAAAGAAGCAAGTCGGTTGCTTTGTCTGTTATATTATGGTATCATAATCTGGTAATGTCCCGATACGGTTAAACCGCCGGGGCAAAACATGGCGGCGTAGCCAAACGCCAAGGCAAGGGCTCGCAAGGCCCTGACTCCCGTGTTCAACTCCGGGCGCCGCCTCCAAAAACACCTACCGCCTGAGCATTAACAAAAATGTTCAGGCGGTATTTTTATTTCAAAAAACACTTGACTTTTTTTGAGAAAAATAGTAATATCGTCATTAGCTCAATTAAGTTTAGTTATATTGTTATTTAAACTTAAAATAAGTTGATTTTATTTTTACACCCTGATTATAGCTGTTGGTAATTGATAGTGCTTTTTGTTTAAAAAAGTTTTGCAATGCTAAACAAAAACTAGAGGTTAACTTTGATCAAGCTCGTCTTTATGCAGTTAAAGGTGTTTCGGTGTTTATTTTAGCTAAACAATTATACAGGGAAGAAGGAATGCGCAATGAAAATGGATACCCTCGGCCGTCATATCATAGTTGAATATTACAACTGTGATTGTGACGTTTTGCGCCAGCCCAAGCTGGTGGAAAAATATATGCGGGAAGCGGCTCTGTTAGCCGGGGCGACCATCGTGGAATCTTTCTTTCACCATTTCAGTCCGTGGGGTGTTAGCGGCGCCGTTATCATTTCCGAGTCGCACCTGACCGTCCACACCTGGCCGGAATACGGCTATGCCGCGGTCGACCTTTTCACCTGCGGCGACCTCCAGCCGTGGAAGGGTTTTGACCACCTCGAGAAAAACTTTGGCGCTACCAATAGCGAATCCATGGAAATAGGGCGCGGCATGACAGATAAAATAAGAAAATTCTTTCCGCAGGAACTGGGCGACATCTCCTACAAACCTTCCGCGGTGGAGGCGGTCTGATGAGCCTGTGGTACGAGGAAGAGTGGAGCGGCGGCACCCGCTTTTCCGTCAAAATAAAAGAACATCTTCATAGTGAGCAGACGCCTTTCCAGCGCCTAGACGTTTATGAAAGTTGGGACTACGGACGCTTTTTTTCCCTGGACGGCTATATTATGATCACCGACAAGGACGAATTTGTCTACCATGATATGATAGTCCACCCCGCTATGGCAGTAAAACCGGACATCAAAAAAGTGCTGGTTATCGGCGGCGGCGATGGCGGTACGGTAAGGGAACTGCTGCGTTATACTACAATAGAAAAAATCGACATGGTGGAAATAGATGAACGGGTAGTGCGTGTCTGCCAGGAGTATTTCCCCGTGACTGCCTGCGGCCTTACCGACAGTAGGGTCAACCTTATGTTTGCCGACGGCCTGGTCTTTGTGCGCGGCGCACAAGAGGCCAGCTATGATCTTATCATTGTCGATTCCACCGACCCTATTGGGCCGGGCGAAGGCCTCTTCACCGAAGACTTTTACCGCAACTGCTTTCGCGTGCTTTCCGCTGACGGCATACTGGTCAACCAGAACGAAAGCCCCTACTACGACCATAATCGGCGGGAACTGGAGCGGGCCTATAAGAAAATAAAAGCTGTATTTCCCATTGCTCTCGCCTATCAGGCGCATATACCTACTTACGCCTCCGGGCACTGGCTGTTCGGCTTTGCCAGCAAACAGCGCCATCCGGTCGAGGATGTGGATATGGAAAACTGGAAAAAGTTGGGGCTGGAAACAAAGTACTATAATTCCAGTTTGCATTACGGCGCTTTTGCTCTGCCGACTTTTGTAAAAGAATATTTGAAATAATAGATAAAAAACTTCTCTCTTCGTAGAAATTAAGAGAGAAGTTTTTTTGTTGTTTGTAAATATGAACAAAAAATCTTTTTTATGTCAATACCGGTGTGCAGTCATTTCCGGGCGACAGTAATGTTTGGCATGTCCAGGCGGCGGTTTTTAGCTTCACCGAGTGGCTGGCGCTTGATTCTTAGGAGCAAGGCAACCGCGAGGGAGGAGAGAAAGCATATGGCAAAGATGCTGAGTATCTGACTGTAGCTGTTGGTGGTGTCTTTTATCCAGGATACCCACAGCGGGCCCACTACGCCGGCCGCCGCCCAGGCGGTGAGTATTTTGCCGTGGATGGCGCCCAGCTGTTTGGTGCCGAAAATATCGCTCAAAAAGGCGGGTATAGTGGCGAAGCCGCCGCCGTAGCAGGAGATGATAAGGTAGATGAGAAACTGGAAGAACAGGCTGTTGGTAGTATTGGACAGAAGAAAGAAGGCGACCGTCTGGATGGCGAAAAAAGTGATATAAGTATTGGGCCGGCCGAGGTAGTCGGAAACCGAAGCCCAGAAAAAGCGGCCAAGGCCGTTTATGAGGCCGATGATGCCAACCATGCTGGCGGCAGCGAGCGGCGAGAGCCCGATCACTTCCTGTGCCATAGGCGAGGCGACGCTCAAAAGGCCGATGCCGCAGGTGATGTTGATAAAGAGCAGCCACCATAGAGCGTAAAACTGCCAGGTTTTCATAGCTTCAGCGGCGGTACGCTGGTGGGCGACGCCGGTGATGGCGCAAGCGCTGCTGGGAGTGGCTTCATCCTCTACCGGTTTGGCTGGCGGCGGGGCAAGATAGAGGGATGAGGCAAACATAAAGATAAGATATATGCCGCCGAGTATCCAAAAGCTATTGACCAGGCTGTATTTTTCTATCAGCAGCTGGAAAGCCGGGCCTGCTATCAGACTGGAAAAGCCAAAGCCCATGATGGCAACGCCGGTGGCAAAGCCGCGTTTTTCCGGAAACCATTTTACCAGTGTTGAAACAGGAGTGATATAGCCGACACCCAGGCCGATACCGCCGATAATACCGTAAAACAGGTAGAGGAGCGGCAGGCTTTTCATAGTTAGGGCAAGGCCGGTGCCGAACATGCCGGCGGCGAAGAATAAGGTGGAAAACAGGCCGGATTTTTTGGGGCCGTATTTTTCCACATAAGAACCTAAAGTGGCGGCGGACAGGCCTAAAAAGAGTATGGCCAGCGAGAAAGTCCACTGAGTGTCTTTAAGGCTGACGCCCAGCTCTTTCATTATGGGTTTGGTAAGTACGCTCCAGGCGTAAACGCTGCCGATAGAGATGTGGATGCCGACTGCGGATAATGCAATCAACCAACGATTCCTCATTTTTCTTTCTCTCCTTTGTTGGAGACGAATGATAAAACGCCATGTACTGTGTTGCGCCTCGTGTTTTATGCTCAACATACGCACGTGTATGCTTCCGCTAAAACACTTCGGCGCGCCTTGTCTCTGGCATTTTCTATTTCGTCTTGCTTTGTATTACGGTGCTTTTATTTCGGGAAAATTAAAAAGTATCACAGGAGACTCGCTCCGTCTTGCATTATTGTTTCGTGAGTTTAAAAACGGGAAAACAAAAACGCCTGGGTAAAGAAACTCTCTGCCCAGACGGTCGGCGGTACTTGTCATGGTCCACGTGGTCGATTCCACATTATCCGTCAGGCCCATGGCAAGGTTATACTGTTTTGTGCGGCGCGCGTGCGCCTTTTTTGTTTGCCCGGAAAATAAAAGCGTCTGGGCAGGGATAAACCTTTGCCCAGACGGTCGGCGCTTACACGATATGGCCCATGTGGTCGATTCCACTTATCCGTCAGGACCATACAGCAGTTATTTGACTAACACAAATATAGCAAGGTGGAAATTTTTTGTCAAGAGGAAAATCAAAAACTGGGCGGGGAGGATATCCACATGACTTTAGCTTCGATTTTGCCGGCATTGGATATATAGTGGTTGAGGTTGGCCTTATAAGTGAAGGATTCGCCTTTTCTCGCTTTGTACTTTTTGCTGCCCAAGTGGATGTAGATACTGCCAGCCATGACATAGCCGAATTCCTCTCCCTGGTGGGCGGTTTCTTCTTTGGAGGCGCCGCCGGAATCAAGAGTGATAATGATGGGCTCCATCATGTTTTTCTGTGCGTTGGGGATTATCCACTCGATTTTGTACTTGTAGTCTTTGTCTTCCAGCTCGTAAAAATCATCGTCGCGAAAAACGATGCGTTCGTCGGAATAATCGTTGAAAAAATCTTTCAGTGTAGTGCCAAGGCTCTCCAATATATTGGAGAGGGTATTGAGCGAGGGTGAGGTAAGGTCGTTTTCCAGTTGCGAGATAAAGCCTTTTGATAGTTCACAGCGGCTGGCCAATTCGTCCTGGGTCAGGTTTTTTTCTTGTCGTAGCCGGCGTATTTTGCCGCCTATATTCATTTTTACCACTTCGATTCTGTAAAAGTTTACTACTACTAAGATTATATTAGTATATGTTTTTTCTGTCAATCCAGTAATCAAGAGAAAAAATCTATTTTTTACTCCAATTAACTTTTAAAAGATTTAAAACTTTCAAAGGAATAATGAAGTGAAAAATTAAGGCTTTTTTATGGCGAGTCAAATTATTTTGTTGCAATATAGAAACATCAGTTATATAATATTAAAGTAAATATATAAATATTTATTAAATTTAATAAATAAAGAATGAAAATATTTATATGTTTATATTAGGTGTACAACCTAAAAAATTAGAAGGAGGAGATATAATTGACCCCAGCAGTGAAAACCCTTATTTTACTTGGAGTAGTGGCATTATTATTTGTTACTGAAATTATTCCCCTAGCCATTACTGCCATGGGCGGCGCTATCGCCTGCGGGCTTTTGGGCCTGTTGCCCGCGGCCCGCGTATTTAGCGGCTTGTCTAATTCCACCGTAGTTTTGTTTGCCGGTATGTTTATTGTCGGCGCTTCCATGTTTTACACCGGTCTGGCCCAAAAGATAGGTACTACCGTAGTAAAAATGTGCGGCACAAGTGAAAACAGCCTTATGTTCGGTATCATGCTCGTAGGTACTGTGCTCTCATCCGTTTTATCCAATACCGGTACAGCAGCCTGCTTGCTGCCTGTTGTTTTAGGTATCTGCTCAGCTGCGAAATTGCCGGCCTCCCGTCAGCTCATGCCGTTGGCTTTTGCTTGCGGCTGGGGCGGTATTATTACGCTTGTAGGAACGCCGCCCAATATTATCGCCAATGGCGCACTGGGCGTAGCCAAAATGAAACCTTTTGCTTTTTTTGAGTTTGCCTGGATCGGCATACCTGTTTCTATAGCCGGTATGATTTATATGATGACCATCGGCAAAAGACTTTTGCCGACCATGCAGCTGAGCGCAGATGTAGAAGTCAAACAGGAAGTGGAAGAAGTAAGCGGCAGCGCTACGAAGCAGATGATTTCCGGCGCCATCCTGTTGGTTGTGGTCATAGCTATGGCTCTTGACCTCAAATGGCTGCCGTTGCAAACTGCCGCAATTATCGGTGCGATAGTTTGTGTTCTGACCCGTTGTTTGACAGAAAAGCAAGCCTATGCTTCTATAGACTGGGTAACAATTTTTCTCTTTGCGGGTATGATGCCCGTGTCGGAAGCCATGGATAAAACCGGCGCCGGCAAGCTTATCGCCGAATGGGTGGTAGGCCTGATGGGTGGAGCTCCTTCTCCGCTGGTAGTAACCGCCATACTGTTTATCCTGTCTTGCGGTTTGACCCAATTTATGTCCAATACGGCTTCGGCGGCCCTGCTTTGTCCTATCGGCATTTCCATTGCCCAGCAACTTGGCGCCAGCCCGCATGCCGTTATCATGGCTATCGCGGTAGCCGCGTCCTGCGCGTTCGCGACACCTGTGGGCACGCCGCCCAATACTTTGGTGCTCGGCCCCGGCGGTTACAAATTTATGGATTATGTAAAGGCGGGAACCGGCCTGGTTTTGGTTTCTTTCGTCGTTTCTTTAATAGTCATACCTATGGTATGGCCTTTCTTCCCCGGTAAATAAATTGTTTTATAAAGATGCGCCGGTTTTTAGCCGGCGTATCTTTTTTATTTGCAAACTTTTTACACAGATAAGCATATTTTTGATATAATTAATTTAATAAATATATTTTTTGCTTAAGTTTTAGTGAGGTGTTTGCTGTGCAGGAGTTTCAGTATGCGGATTCCGTATATATGCAAAGGGTAGTTATTGTTTTTATTTGTGCTTTTGTGCTCATTGCAGCAGTTTCTAAAATTATCGGCGAAGAGCGCAAGGCAAAGTGGTTCAGAAAAAGGACTAAATACACGCTTTTTACCCGACGCAGTATTTTAGGCGAGTGGGTGCATTTTGGTTATCCTTGCACATGGCAGGGGTTGTTGATCTTTTTTGCTACTTTTGGCAGCATTTTTTCCATTGGTTATCTTTATATATTCCACTGAAACAAGGAGAGCAGGGTTTTGGAAAAACAGGAAAAATTTGGCAAAGTAAGCGAATTAAAGGGGTACCGGGCGCTGGTGCTGGTAAAAGGTCAGGACGGCGAGGAACAGGCGATAGATGCTTTGAACAACCTAAATGCCAAAAAAGGCGATAAAGTGAAGGTGGTTTGGAGAAAAACCAGCAGGATGAGAGATATTAGCATGATAGTCGGACCGCCTTTGCTTTGCATAGCGGCCGGCATCATATTTGGCTACAGAATGGCGCTATACCTAAAAATGGCGATAGATATGGGCATAGCAGCCGGGGTGGCTATTTGGCTGTTACTGGGTATTTCTTATTCTTTCCGCTACTGGCGCTATGCTTACGGCCGTGGTTTGCAGCCTGTGATAGATGCAGTCGAACACTAGTCTTTTCTCGTATAAGATAAAACGAAAACCCGGGAGCATATGCTCCCGGGTTTTGTAATGCTTTTTTTACTTGGGGCCGTATATGGTGAGGAATACACCGGCCGCAACTGCCGTGCCGATAACGCCGGCCACATTCGGGCCCATGGCGTGCATAAGGAGGAAGTTGAAGGGGTTGTCTTCCGCGCCGACCTTTTGCGATACGCGGGCGGCCATCGGAACGGCGGACACGCCGGCCGAGCCGATCAAGGGATTTACCTTGCCGCCGGTCATTTTCATCATTACATTGCCAAGGCATATGCCGCCCAGGGTAGAGAAAGCAAAGGCGACAAGGCCCATAGCAAGTATGCTGAGGGTTTTAAGGTTGAGGAAAGCATCGGCGGATGCAGTTGCGCCGACTGTGATGCCGAGGAAGATGACTATGATGTACATCAAAGCGTCAGCCGAGGTATTGGCCAAAGCCGGAGTCGCGCCGCACTCTCTAAACAGGTTGCCCAGCATGAGCATGCCAATGAGCGGCGCTGCGCTGGGAACAAGGAGTGAGCCTATAATAGTGGTAACGATAGGGAATATGATCTTCTCGCGCTGTGAAACCGGGCGCAGTTGTTCCATTACTATGCTGCGGGTTTCTTTGGTGGTAAACATCCTCATGATAGGCGGCTGGATGATAGGTACCAACGACATGTAGGAATATGCCGAAACGGCTACAGCGCCGAGTATTTCCGGAGAAAGTTTGGTAGCGAGATAAATGGAAGTCGGGCCGTCGGCGCCGCCGATGATGCCGATAGAAGCGGCCTGGCCGGGAGTAAAGCCGAGCAAGATGGCGCCGAGGAAGGAAACAAACACGCCGAACTGGGCGGCGGCGCCGAGAAAGATGCTCTTTGGGTTAGCAATAAGCGGCCCAAAGTCGGTGAGCGCGCCTACGCCGAGAAAGATGAGCGGCGGGAAAATGCCCAGCTCGTCACCTTGGTAGAGGTAATACAAGAGGCCGCCGACGGGAACGGCTTCGGTTGGATGATTCATAACGCCGCTCATCGGCAGGTTGACCAGCAACATACCGAAAGAGATTGGCACTAAAAGAAGTGGTTCATAGTCTTTTACTATGGCAAGGTACATGAACATAAGGGCTACGCCAATCATCAGAAGGTAGCCAAAATTCATCCCAACAAAGCCGGATGCGGCAAAAAAGTCCTTAATAGCATTTAAAAATAAATTTACAGAGTCCATTGTCTATCTCCTCCTAAATTCTTCAGTTTTAGTAATGTTGTCATTCGTCACCTTTGTTTACCATAGGAAGAAATAACAACATTACATAAAGAATACTTAGGACAAGAAAAACTACTGTCATGCCAACTACCAGCGTAGTTAAGCCTGTCATTAGCGGTTCACCCATTTTTTCACCTCGCTTTACTTCTGATAGCGCCTGACCATTTCATGGCGTACCCATTTTGCTTATCCGAATCCGGCCCGCGACGTTTTTTCCCGCGCGGGCTGTTATTGCTCGCGGCAGGAGGAAATAATGATGCCAGAAGTAAAGTTGCGTCGCTTGATGGCAGAATTTTTAAAGGTCTAAAAAATGAATACTTAGGAGCACATAGTATATTCTGAGTATATAATAATTTATTAAAGTATTCAATAGTTTATTTAATTTTTTAAATTAAATAATTAAATAAAAGCGAATAATAAATAAGTTTTCAAAAAGGTTGTGCAAGGTTGAATAGAAGGGTTAAATAAGGGTTTATAAATAAAAAAGCTGTAGAAAATTTTGCAGAAAGAAAAATTTTCATACAGCCTTTTGATATAATTTAAGAAGAAAAAAACAGAAGCTGGTAAAAACCAACTTCTGTAAAATCGCTTTCAAATTCAATCTGGTAAAAAGTTTATTTGGAATACAGTTCTACAGCGAGTATTTCATTGACGTCGATGGGAATTTCTTCGCGTTGCGGTTCTCTTGTAAGAGTACCGCTGAACTTTTCGGCATCTTTTTGTATATAAGGCAAGCCGGAATTGATGGTCTGGAAGTTATCGGTAAACATTTCGTTCTTACGGGAAGATTCTTTCAGGGATATGACGTCCCCTGTTTTAGCGCCAAAAGAGGGGATATCTACGCGCTTGCCGTTTACCAGTATATGGCCGTGGTTAACCATTTGCCTGGCCTGGCGTATGGAACTGGCAAAGCCCAAACGATAGACAAGATTATCCAGACGGCATTCCAAGGAAACGATAAGAGCGGTACCGGTCATAGTAGCGCTTTTTATCGCGTTTTTAAGATAACGGCGGAACTGACGCTCCAGTATACCGTAATAAGCTTTGATTTTTTGCTTCTCGCGCAGTTGCAGGCCGTATTCGGACAACTTTTTATTTGTGCGGACATTGCTCTTTTCCACACGGTTCATCGCTTTGGGGTGACCGAAAACATTCACTCCCAGACGGCGGGAAAGTTTAAAACGAGGCACGCGGCTTACTGCCATTAAAAAACACTCCTTTTCTACTAAGGCAATTATTTTTGCATTATACTTTTACATTCTAGCATCATTCATGATAATACGCAACAGCAAATTTTGCAACTTTTAGTTTGAGAAAAAACAAAGTTCGTTTAGAAAAATGATTTAAAGGATTTGCTAAAGAAAAAAAGAAATAGCTATGTTATGGGGAAAGATTAAAAATAACATTACGGGAGATGATGGCATGAAAGTTATAGCTATAAATTCCAGCCCCAGGACGAGCGGCAATACATACCTTCTTTTAAATGAAACGATGAAAGTGCTAGCGCAAGAGGGCATAGAAACAGAGCTGGTAAATATTGGCGGCCGGACTTTTTCCGGCTGTCGGGCTTGCGGCTGGTGCTTTGGCGCAGGAAAGGGCAAGCTGCGCTGTGTTATCGAAGACGGTATGAATGAAGTGATAGGAAAAGCGGTAGCGGCCGACGGCTTACTGCTTGGCTCGCCAACTTATTTTGCCGATGTGAATGCGGAAATGAAGTGTTTTATTGACCGCGCTGGCTATGTGACGCGCGCCAACGGCCAGGTTCTTACGAGGAAAGTAGGGGCGGGAGTGGTCGCGGTGCGCCGTGCTGCCGGTATGCGGACTTTTGAAACGCTCAACGCTTTTTTCCTTATAAACGGTTTTGTCGTTCCGGGGTCGACTTACTGGAATATTGGCTATGGGCGTGAGCAGGGCGAGGTGCTAAAGGATACGGAAGGGCTTGACACTATGCGCAACCTTGGCGCTAATATGGCCTGGCTGCTGAAAAAGATACATAGTTAAGGTGACGGCCATACCCAAATAGTGTAGATTGTGCAATATATATAAAGGCATGTTATCAGCCTCGCTTAAAAGGTGTGGGCTGATAACATGCCTTTAATAATACATAATTATTTTTGTGCTTTTTTCCAAAGAGTACTTCTGCCTATGCCAAGCATCATTGCGGTATAGGTTTTATTATTTTTGAACCGCTTTAATGATTGTTGTATCAAATCTTTTTCCATGTTTTCCAGAGTATCGTATGCGATCTGATAAAAACCGTTTTTTTCCATACTGCCGCTAGTAGGTTTTATATGGTTGATATAATCTTGGACAAATTCATTTTCAGCGATGGAACGGTTTTGTGATTGCACGGCATATCGTTCTACAAAATTGTACATTTCCCGGACGTTGCCCGGCCAGGCATAGTTCGCTAACAAAGTCAGGGAAGCAGGCGATAAACTCTTGATTTCACCAAAAGTCTTAGAAAATTGTTTGATGAGGAAGTTCAATATCAACGCTATATCTTCAACTCTTTCGCGCACAGGGGGCAAAGGGAGGTTCAATACGTTCAGGCGGTAATAAAGATCTTCGCGAAACTCTCCCTTAGCGACCTTTTTTTCCAAAGGTTCATTTGTGGCGGCGACAAGCCTGACATCCACTGGTATTACACACTCGCCGCCGAGCCGCATGACTTCTTTTTCCTGTATGACCCTGAGAATGCGGGCCTGTATCGAAGGCGATATCTGGTTTATTTCATCAAGAAAAATAGTGCCTTTATTGGCCAGCTCCAGCAATCCCGGCTTTCCGCCGCGTCTGGCGCCGGTAAAGGCCCCTTCTTCGTAGCCCATAAGCTCACTTTCCAAAAGATTTTCCGGTAAAGTAGCGCAATTTATAGCAACGAACGGCCCATAACGGCGCTGGCTGGCATTGTGTATGCTTTGGGCAAATATTTCCTTGCCGCTGCCGGTCTCGCCCTCTATGAGGATGGTAGAGTCTACTTCGGCGTAAGCTTTGGCGTTATTTATAGTCTGCAATATTATTTTGCTTTTGCCGATAATGTTTTTAAATTCACTTTTGGCCGTTAACCCGGCTGTTTTTATTTTGCGGTATTGCTGTTCTAGTTTCTCTACTTCTTCAACTTTTTGCAGAGTAGTAACACTGCCGGCTATATGTCCGTCTGGAAGTTTGATCGGGTAGTCGCTGACAAAAAAAGTGTTTTTGCCGTGTTTTTTGATCATATTGGCGGAGCGCAAGCCGCTTTTATAAGAAGTAATCCAAGTGTCATCGCCGGTCACTTGTTGGATATTTTTACCCAAAATATCCTCGTTTGTAAGTTCCAGGTGGTTCAGGGCGCTGGTATTGCATGCCGTAATGCCGCCCTTGTTGTCGGTAATGATAATACCGTGGGAAAACAGGTTCAAAATAGTCGTCATGCGTACAGATATTTCCAAAGAGTTTCTGGCGGCGGACAAGATAGCGCGCCCTTTATCCACTGCGATGGCTAAGGTCTCCTGGCCGGAATAAAGAGAAAAGGCGTTCAGGCCAAACTGTTTAGCTAAAGATACGGCCGTAGCGCCGCCTATAACGGTGTTTATCCCGTCGGCAGCCATTTTTTGCACCAATAGCTCAATATCACGTTCTATTTTATATCTGTATACAAACAGCTTATTTTTGACAAAGGGCTGTATCTTGGTAACGTCGGCCGGGCTGGCATTATGCAGAACAAATGCGACTTTTTGTTCCGGCGGTATACGGCTCCCTAAACTGTGTATGGCCTCCAGCAAATCCAGAGTAGCCGTGAAAATAGGAATGACAGGGATATTCAAATGTCCGACTATTCTTGCATAAGCTCCGGTGGCGCAAATGATTATTTTAGCTCCGGATGCTTCCAGTTTTAAGGCCAAATTCAAGATCTCAGATATATGTACATCTTCGAAAACACTGGCGTCTTGCAGATTAAGGCTGTGCAGGGCGGCTGATTTGCCGCCCAGGATGATGCATATTTCTTTCATGCGGCCTCCAAAGTAAATTTAGTTTTTTAAATTAAATAATATTATATACGCATTCTTGTATGAGTTTTACTTATGTTTCAAAACGAAACGATTACCGAATCAATGTCTTGTTTTTGATTATATAATAAATTGCGTTTTAAATAAAGCATCTATCTTTTTTGTGCCTGGATTTTGCAGTGATTGTGGGGAAAAAACTGAAAAATCTGAATAGATATTTTTTGCTGGCATTCTTCTTGCGTAATAAGAGGCCGGAAAAGTTTCCCGGTTTGTTTACAAAAATTATAAAATAACAAGCCGTTTGATTGATTAAGTAATGCAAACCGCAAACAGAGGAGTGAAGAAGTTGGAAGCACTAAAGGGAGTAAAAGTACTGGAGTTGGGTCAGGTAGTAGCGGCGCCGTTTTGCGGCGCGCTCTTGTCGGACTTCGGGGCCGAAGTCATAAAAGTCGAAGCCCCGGAAGGCGA
>JAVBME010000046.1:0-19899 GCA_031552765.1 Acidaminococcales bacterium
TTTATGCATTAATTATACGTTTGGTATTCATGACAAGAAATCCGGGTCTTACCTGTTATCCTTTGTTATAGTAAGTCCGACTGCGAGCTATCTTTTGTCACACGACATTTCTTTTTTATGTATAGTTCCACCGAACGCGTACTGCGCGAGGGAAATTGTTAAGCCGGCCTGCTGGCAAAGTTAAACTCACTCGCCTGCCTATCGCCCGTGTCTCTGTCCGACTTCGCTCGAACAGTTGCCTTTGCCAACGCAGTCCGGCAACCAATTCAACCCACGCTACGTAATGCGCTTCGGCTGGCACTATACAAAAGAGAGCCGGGCAGTCATTATGAGATGTTGCGTAGTTTTAACTACAAATGGCAAATGAGATGAGTATAGCTCTAAAAAACCGAAAAATGAATACTTTATGCATAGATAACGCGCAAATCATCTTTTGTCTACAGTCTGAATCCAGGTTTAAACAACCTGGATTTTTTATTCACCTTCCGGGTACCTAGCAGTAGAGAATTTTACTTTCTGCAAAATTTTCTACTGCTTTTGTTGACAAACTAGAGAAAACTGGTATAATTTAGTTAACGAATGTTAACCAAATTATTGTTAGTGTCGCCCAAGTGGGGAATATTTTTATGACAATTAGGTTAACGAATGTTAACAAGATGAAGGAGGCATGTCACATGCAAGAAAAGGAGAAAGAATTAAAGGTAGGGTTTTTGTTAGTGATATCAGTGCTGTTTGTGACGGGAACGGCCTTGCTGCCGCCGGTAGCGCAGGATACCGGGTACCATGTTTTTTGCGGTGACGGGTGTCAGGGGCTGTTGCCTAACGCAAAAAATGTTTTTTCCAATTTAGTTTTTATCTTAGCCGGGCTGGCCGGATTGTTTTATGTCAAAGAAAAGAAAGAAGATTTTATGTGGCGCTTTTTCTATTTTGCTGTAATTTTAGTCGGTTTTGGTTCCGGTTATTACCACTGGCAGCCAGACAATATCACTCTGGTATGGGACAGGCTTCCCATGGCTCTGGCCTTTGCCGCCCTTACTGCTTGCGTTATGGCAGAGCGGATAAACCAGGCGGCAGGCAAAGCGTTGTTTTGGCCGCTGCAAGCCGCCGCTTTGCTAAGCGTGGCCTACTGGGCTTTTACCGAGAGCGTTGGCGCCGGTGATCTGCGCCCCTACATCATAATGCAGTATTTGCCGCTGTTGCTGGCGCCTCTCATCATAGCCATGTTCCCGCACCGAGAAGGCAACTGGCGTTACTGGGCTTTATTCTTTAGTTATATGGCGGCAAAAGTTTTTGAGCTAAATGACGCCGCTATCTTTACCGCGACAAATATGCAAATTGGTGGACATGTGCTAAAGCATCTGGCTGCCGGGGCGGGGCTGCTGCTGTTTGCCTGCTGGCCGCTGCAAAGCGGCGGCGGACTCAAGACGACTGGTAAATCATTTGTGCAAAAAAATAATTATTGACAACTTGCTTATTTTTTATTAATATTCGGTTAACAATAGTTAACTGACGGGGTGTACATATGCAAAACTTATTCAAACACGAAGGGAAAAAGGACGCCATTTTAAAAGCCAGCCTCTCCCTGTTTGCCCAACGGGGTTATGACGCGGTATCGGTAAGGGATATTGCCAAGGCGGCGGCGGTATCGGAGGCGGCTCTTTATAAACACTTTAAAGGCAAAGAGGAAATGGCCTTATATATATTCAGACTGGTCATCACTTACTACACCAGGCAACTAGAAGCGGTGGACAGGCAAGACTGCCCGGAGTTGGACAAGCTTTGCCGCATTGCCGGCATAACTTATGACTTATATGAAAAGTACCCTGATGAAATAACGGTGGCTCTTTTGTCGCAATATTTGTTTTGGGAAAAAGTAGAGGAGCAAATAAAGCCGCATTTTATTTTAAAACGCATACTGCAAAAAGCCATGGAAAAAAGGGAGATACCGGAAAAACCGGTCTATTTGTGGATCAGCCTGTTCAGCGGGTTGATGTTGCAGCCATTGCAGCATTACCGTTATTTTGCCGATGCGCTGCCGGGACTGGCAGTGATAAAGGAGGAAGTAGAGTATTCTCTGCGGCGTGTGTTTAGTTAGAACTACTTGCAGTAAGGACGGAGAAAAACATGAAAAAACTACTGAGATTATTGCTGGGCTGTTTGTTTAAAGTACGGGCCAGGGGTCTGGCGCAACTACAGTTCAGCGGCCCGTCGCTGATATTGCCCAACCATGTTTCTTTTTTAGATGCCGTGCTGCTTTATGCTTGGCTGCCCGGCAACGTATGTTTTGTGGTAAATACTGCGATAGCCGGTAAGATAAGTTTTCTTTTGCGGTTTGTTGAGCATATAACTGTCGACCCGCTAAATCCTTATTCCTTGAAGAAAATCATAAATATGGTAAAAAACGGCCAGCCGGTAGTATTCTTCCCGGAAGGGCGGCTGACTATGACCGGCGGCCTGATGAAAGTCTATAATGGAGCCGGCATGATTGTACTGAGAAGCAATGCTGCCATCTATCCGGTAATTTTGCGCGGCACGGAATTTTCTAAAGTTACTAGGATAACGGATAAAATGCAGACGCGCTGGTTCCCGCAAGTAGACATCTTTGCCGGACCGCCGGTTGAGCTTGCAGTTGATCCATCAATACCCATGCGCCGCCAGAAAAAAGTGCTGAGCGATAAAATATTGGCATTATTGCAGGAAAATGCGTTTCAGGCTCGGCATCAGGCGGAAAAGAGCGGCAACCTTTTCGACCGGTTGCTGGAAGTAAACAAACTTTACGGCGCGGGTGCGATAGCCGCCGAAGATATTGGCGGCAAGATAAGCCGTCGCCAGCTCATCATGGGCAGTTACGCCCTGGCCGGGAAGCTGCGGGCGGAGCTGGCGGAAGAAGACTGTGTGGGGGTGCTTCTGCCCAATTCCATAGGGCACATTGTGGCGCTGTTTTCCCTGTTCTACCTGGCGAAAACTCCGGCTATACTGAATTTTAGCGCAGGCGCCGCCAACAATGTGAATTGCAGTCAGACAGCCAACGTAAAGACCATACTTACTTCGCGCCAGTTTATCGAAAAAGGTAATTTTCATGACCTGGCGGCTGCCTTGGGGCAGGTTGCGCGGTTGATATACCTAGAGGACGTCAAAGAGCAGATAGGGTTTACAGATAAAATATCCGCTTTTGGCAACTATCTTTCTTGCGCCAAGGCCAAAGGCGAAGGCCGTTTGATCCTCTTTACCAGCGGCAGCGAATCCAAGCCCAAAGGCGTGGTGCTCAAACACGCCAATATTTTGGCCAACCTCAACCAGATAGCCAGCATTATCGATTATACGCCGCGCGACAAAATGCTCAACGCTTTGCCGATGTTCCATTCCCTGGGCCTGACCGGCGGCACTTTTTTGCCCCTTCTGGGTGGCTTCCAGCTGTTTTTGTACCCGACGCCGCTGCACTATAAGATAATACCGGAAATAATATATGACCGCAATGTGACCGTGGTGATAGGTACGCCGACTTTTCTGGCCGGTTATGGCAAATACGCCCATCCGTATGATTTTTACAGTATACGCTATGTTCTGGCCGGCGGTGAAAAGCTGAAGGACGAAGTGCGTATTTTATGGCAGGAGAAATTTGGCCTGAGGATCTTTGAAGGTTATGGCGCGACGGAGACCGCGCCGGTACTGAGCATAGGCACGCCGCTTTTTTATAAGACTGGCACTACCGGCCGGATGTTCCCCGGGATCAAATGGCGGCTGGAAGAGGTGCCCGGTATAGAGAACGGCGGCAACCTTTTGGTGCAGGGGCCGAATGTCATGGAAGGCTATATGCTGGCGGACAAAGGATTTTCACCAGCGGCGGACTGGTATGACTGCGGCGATATCGTTACTATTGACGAGGAAGGTTTTGTCAGCATAAAATCGCGGCTCAAACGCTTTGCCAAGATTTCCGGCGAGATGGTCAGTCTGGATGCGGTGGAAAAAACAGCGGAAAAATGCTTCGGTACCGAGCAGAATGCGGCCATCAATATGCCTGATGCGAAAAAAGGCGAGAAGATACTGCTCTATACCACTAATAAGACCGCTTCCAAGCAGGCGCTCAGGGAGTTTTTAAGCAAAAGCGGGGAGAGCATGCTGAGTATGCCGGCAGATATCGTTATTGTAGAAAAACTGCCGCTTTTAGGCAGCGGTAAGACGGACTATGTGACTTTAAAAACTTTGGCGCAAAAGGATGCGGAATAAACATGCTGAACAAGATGAGACCCAAGCCGTTGCAGGCCCTGTTCGCCGCGCAATTTTTGTCGGCGTTTGTAGACAATATGATTCTTTTCGTAGTTTTGGCCATTATCAAGCGCGACTCGTATCCAGACTATTATCTGCCGTTTGTGCAAAGCGTATTTTTAGCGGCCTATGTGCTTTTATCGCCTTGGGTGGGGCGCTATGCCGACCGTTTGCCTAAAGCAAAAGTGCTTATAACCGGCAACCTGATAAAACTGGCCGGCGTATCCCTGCTCGTATTTGATGTCAACCCGGCGCTGAGCTATGCCGTAGTAGGAGTGGGCGCGGTGGTGTATAGCCCGGCGAAGTACGGGATACTTCCCTTTCTGACCTCCGGCGAAAAAGCTTTGCTCAAGGCCAATTCCGGCCTCGAGAGCTACACTATTTTAGCCATACTGTTAGGGTCGGTGGCGGGCGGCTTTTTTGCCGATATTTCGATTGGCGTGAGCCTGACTGTTTGCGTAGCTTTATACCTTGCCTCTGTAGGCATCAATGTTTTTATCCCGCGCGACCGGGGGGACGACAGTATAACCTATGGCAGTGCGGTAAAAGATTTCTACGGTGACGTGAAAACGCTGCTAAGTATCCGGGAGAGCCATTATTCTTTGGCCGGGACAGGCTCTTTCTGGCTGTCTTCGGCGGTGCTGCGCATGCTCATATTCGCCTGGGCGCCGCTTGTTTTAGGTATAGCCGATTATACTTCAATAAGCATGATAGTTGCGGCCAGCGGCGTGGGCGTGGCTGTAGGCGCGCTTGCCGCGCCGCGGCTGGTAAGCATAAAGACATACCACAAGACTGCCTGGTGCGGGCTATTTATGGGGTTGGGCATACTGGCCTTTTGTTTTGTGAAAAATGTGTACCTGACTGTAGGCCTCTTGATTATAATAGGGGCTTTCGGCGGCATTTTCATAGTGCCAATGAACGCCTGCCTGCAAAATGTGGGGCATAATACGATCGGTGCGGGAAAGACCATAGCCGTGCAAAATTTTGTGGAAAATATTTTTATGTTTTTTGGGGTAGGCGCATATACCTTGGCTGTAAAAGCCGGAGTAGAGATGAATACTTCGCTGGCGGCGACCGGTTTTATTATGCTGCTTTTTACCGGTTACCTCTTCTGGCAGTCGAGAAAAGCGCCTTTTATATGAGTAACTATAGAGCCCCGGCCATTGTGGCCGGGGCTCTTGCTTTAGATACAATACCGTATTATTTGGTTGTTTTGTATCTGTCATCATCTCCAGCATTTGTGTAAGTCCAACCGCGACGCTTCGTCCTGCTGCCTGCTGTGCTTTTTCATATATAGCTCTGCCTGGTTGCTACGCTTCAGGCTAAGAGCCGCTAAACTGCCTACTTGAAAAGTCAAACTCGTTTATTTGCCTGTCGCGATTAAAATCGCTCCGTCAAACCGCACTCAAACAAGTTCCTTTTCTAACGTAGTCAGTAAAACGGCTCTAGACGCCTTACGCAAGGCAACCAGAGCAAGAGCTATACAAAAAGAAGCCTGCCTCGCGGCTGGAGATGACTTGTAGTCGGACTTACTATGACGATAGGTAAAAAGAAAATTCAAAAGACTTTCTGAGTAAATGCGTAATCAATCCTGTAATTTTAGAGCCCCGGCCACAATGGCCGGGGCTCTTAGGTTTATTCAAGTAGTCGAATATTTCACGCGTTGGAACGGTGTTTTGGCGTCTTTTATGGCGGCCTGGGCTGCGGACAGGCGGGCGATAGGAACGCGGAAGGGTGAACAACTGACAAAATCCAGGCCTATTTGATGGCAGAATTCCACCGAAGAGGGGTTGCCGCCATGTTCGCCGCAGATGCCGACCAGCAGGTTTTTTTTGCGTTGGCGGCCTTCTTCGACCGCTATTTGCATCAAGCGACCGACGCCTTTTCTGTCTATCTGGACAAAGGGGTTTTCCGGGAAGATTTTTTGTTCAAGATAGGCAGGCAGGAACTTGCTCTCCGCGTCATCGCGGCTAAAGCCGAGAGTGGTTTGGGTAAGGTCGTTGGTACCGAAGCTGAAAAAGTCGGCGGCGTCGGCCAGTTCGCCGGCCAAGAGGGCGGCGCGCGGCAGCTCGATCATCGTACCGCTGGTATAGTGGAATTTGGCGCCGGTCTTATCCGCTGTTTCCTTGGCGATGCGGTCGATGCGCGTCTTGAAAAAGGCCATTTCGTCACGGCTCAACGTAAGGGGTATTTCTACTTCCGGGTGAACGTCTATACCTTCTTTTGTGAGGCGGGCGGTAGCGTTAAAGATAGCGGTCATCTGCATCTCATATATTTCCGGATAGGTGAGGCCGAGGCGGCAGCCGCGGTGTCCAAGCATGGGGTTGGCTTCGTGCAGGCTTTTGACTTTAGCGAAGAGCTTTTCTTTTTCCGCCAGCAGGGCGGGGTTTTCTTTGGTTATCTTGAGAGTGGTTATTTCTACCAGCAACTCTTCCGCGCTGGGCAAAAACTCGTGCAACGGCGGGTCAAGGAGGCGTATGCATACAGGGTAGCCCTGCATGGCTTTGAGTATACCGTAGAAGTCGGCTTCCTGCATGGGCAGCAGTTTTTGCAAGGCGGCCTCTCGGCTGGCTGTATCTTCAGCCATGATCATTTCCTGGACAAACGGCAGGCGGTCGGCGGCCATGAACATATGCTCGGTGCGGGTGAGGCCGATGCCCTCGGCGCCAAGCTCACGCGCTTTAGCGGCGTCTTCGGCGGTGTCGGCGTTGGCGCGTACGCCAAGGTGTTTTATTTCATCCGCCCAGTTCAAAATGGCGGAAAATTCTTCGGATATGGTCGGCTCGATGAGCGGTATCTCTCCTTTGATGACCCGCCCGGTCGCGCCGTCGATAGAAAGGAAGTCTCCTTCTTTAAAAACAGCGCTTTCGATTGTCAGGGTTTTTTCAGCAAAATTAATGCGCGCCGCCTCGCAGCCACTGACACAGGGTTTGCCCATGCCGCGCGCCACTACAGCGGCGTGGCTGGTCATGCCGCCGCGGCTGGTGAGTACGCCCTGGGCTTCTATGATGCCGTGTATGTCATCCGGAGTGGTTTCGTTTCTTACTAAGAGGACTTTATGTCCTTGTTTACCAAGTTCGGCGGCTTCGTCGGCGGTAAAGACTATTTGCCCGGTAGCTGCGCCAGGGGAGGCGGGCAGGCCTTTAGCCAGCACATGGAGCTTGGCGGCGGGGTCTATCTGCCGGTGCAGTAGTTGTTCTATCTGTGCCGGGTCTAGGCGTTCGATAGCTTCTTTTTTGCTCAACATGCCTTCGGCGACAAAGTCGTAGGCAGCTTTGACTGCGGCCTGGGCGGTGCGCTTACCGTTCCTGGTCTGGAGCATGTAGAGGCGGCCGCGTTCTATGGTAAATTCCATGTCCTGCATATCTTTATAGTGGTTCTCAAGAGTACTGACGATGCGGGCAAAATCCTCGTATACTGCCGGCATATCCTCTTTGAGGCGGTCGATGGTTTGCGGCGTGCGTATACCGGCGACTACATCTTCGCCCTGAGCGTTGATAAGGTATTCGCCGTAAAGGTCTTTCTCGCCAGTGGACGGGCTACGGCTGAACGCGACGCCGGTGCCGGAGTCGTCGCCCATATTGCCAAAGACCATGATTTGGACATTGACGGCTGTACCAAGATGATGGTCGATTTTATTTAGGTTGCGGTAAACGATGGCCCGGTCGTTGTTCCAGGAACGAAATACCGCTTGTATGGCCATAAATAACTGTTCGACCGGATCTTCTGGAAAGTCGCGGCCGCATTCGGCTTTGACCAGCGCTTTATATTTGACGATAAGGTTTTTCCAGTCTTCGGCGCCCATATCCTGGTCAAATTTTACATTTTTTTCATGTTTGGCCGCTTCCAGGAGTTCTTCAAATTTTGCTTTAGGTATTTCTAAAACCACATCGGAAAACATCTGTATGAAACGGCGGTAAGAATCATAGGCAAAACGCGGATTGGCGGTAGTGGCGGCCAATCCTTCTACCGTAAGGGAATTTAGCCCTAGGTTGAGTATGGTGTCCATCATGCCGGGCATGGAGAACATAGCGCCGGAACGGACAGAAACGAGAAGGGGGTCGCTTTTGTCGTTGAATTTTTTTCCTGCCATCTGTTCGACTGTGGCAAGGTTTTTGTGTACTTCTTCGTCCAGACCGACCGGCAGTTGCTGGTTTTGTTCATAATATTCGTTGCAAGCTTCTGTGGTAATGGTAAAACCAGGCGGAACAGGCAGGCCCAGGTTGACCATTTCCGCCAAATTGGCGCCCTTGCCGCCCAAAAGGGCTTTCATACCGGCGTTGCCTTCTTTGAACATATAAACATATTTTTTGTCCACAAAACCATCCCTTCCATGTTGGCGTGTTAAGTTGTTAGAAGTATTATATTAATAATTTCTACATAAAATTCAAAAATCCCCCTTAACTATGTAGTATATCGGCAAAGAATTTTTGGGCGTCAGTCAATTTGCAAAACTAATTCAATGTAAGGAATAATTGTTGTGTTATAATCTAGACAGGTGTTTTGGCTGGAGGTGCGAAGTTGAAACGTAGCGAATACCAGAAATTATTTGTAGAAATAGCCAGGATGACGGACGGATTGGCGGTCATCTGTAATGATAAAGGGGAAATAATCGTAACGGCCGAAGGGGTGAAAATGGCTGCGCTGCCGGCGCCGGCCATGGCCTGCTTGCTGGATGTCTTAGCGTCAGGCGAGCCTGTAGGCGTCAGAATAGACGAAGGCGTAAGGATAGCGGCTTTTCACCTGGCAGCGAATAAATGGTTGCTGCTCGACAACAGCAAGGCATTTTTGCGCGCAAAAATGCAAAAAAAAGCGATCATTGATGCACTGCCTTTTATCGCCCAGATCGCTGGCGGCGACGCTACGTTGTTTAACCGAGAGGGTATCCGGGAAAACGCTTTTTTCCCGGATGGGAGCGAAAATGTGGCGGCCATCGGTGAATATCAGGAATTGTACAGCAAAACGCTCAAAGAAATGCGCCCCAGTATTGGTCCGGCTTTTTTTGCCGCCGGCGCCAGCGCGGTCAGGGTGCCGATAACCGACGAATATGGCCTGGCTTTTAACAATAAACAGAGCAACCAGCGTCAGCAAAGGCTGCTGGCTGAGACCAGGCGCCATCAATATGCCCGCTATCACATGGAAGATATTATCGGCATAAGTGCGGCGATAAACAGGGCCAAAAGCGTTGCCAAAAGCGCCGCCCGCACCAATTCTACGGTGCTGCTGACCGGTGAGACTGGTACCGGAAAGGAGTTGTTCGCGCAGGCTATCCATAATGCCAGCGACCGTTCCGCTCAGCCGTTTGTGGCAATAAATTGCGGCGCCATACCGGAAAACCTTGTGGAGAGCATACTGTTTGGCTATGCCGAAGGCGCTTTTACCGGAGCGAAAAAGAGCGGCAATATTGGCGCTTTCGAACAGGCTAACGGCGGGACGCTCTTTCTCGATGAGATAAGCGAGATGCCGTTTGATTTGCAGGTAAGGTTGTTGAGAGCTATCCAGGAAAGGGAAATAACAAGGGTGGGCGAGAGCAGTCCGGTGAAGATAGATGTACGCATCATAGCCGCGACCAACCGGGACATGAAAGTACTGGTAGAGGAAGGTTCCTTCCGGCCGGATTTGTATTTCAGGCTAAATGTGCTCACTGTCGACATACCGTCATTGCGCGAGCGGACAGATGACGTTGTGCCGCTGTTTGATTATTTTTTGCATAAATTTGCCCAGGTCATGAGCAAATCAGGCTTTTACCTTGAAATATCGCCGCAAGTGCTGGACGTGTTGAAAAAATACGAATGGCCCGGCAATGTTCGCGAACTGCAAAATTGTGCGGAACATGCGGTGAATATGCTGGAGACCGGGGACAATACCATAGATTTGCGGCACTTGCCGTACTATATCGTCCATGATGAAGAAAATAAGGAACATAGGAGCTATTCAGGGTACGAAGAATATATGTACCAGCGCGAGCACGAATTTTTGCTCAAAGCGCATAAAGAATGCGCCGGCAATAAGAGCAGGATGGCCAAGCAATTGGGGGTAAACCGGACCACTTTGTTCAGGATGCTGAAAAAACATAATTTGGGATGATATAGTTAAACAAAAAAACCCCGCTTATGCGGGGTCAGTCTGGAAATCCGCCCCTGTTTTCCTGGTGGCGGTTGACGATGATTTTCCATACTTTGGCGCTGGTATTGCGTACGCGGCGCCATGTTTTGATGTTTTTGTTTATGGTCGGTTTCATGTCGCTTAAGGAGCCGAAGTCGCCTCTTCTGAGGTAGGTTATTTTAGTTTTTTCCGAACGCAGGCCTTGTTTTATTTTTATGGCTATCTTATCGAGCACCGCATTATCAAGGCTGGAGAAGATATCTACCGCGGCAAAGCCCTTATCTGGCATGATATGGGCTATTATATGGCCATTCTCAAAAAAAGCGACCAGGGAAAAGTCTTTATTTTCTTCAAGTTTTTGCCTGTGCATTGATTGGACGTTCAAAGAGTTGCCTGCTAATGTTTCGGTGATGAATGCTTGCATAAGGTCTTGATCGCTGATGATATCGTAGTTACAGTTGTAAAGATCGAGTACTATATGTTTTCCTGCCGGCGACATTGTAGTATTTACCTCCAGATAGTTAAGGATTTACTATGCTTGATTGTTCAAGAATACATTATATTAGATAAAAGAAAGCTTGTCAAAAAGCGGCGCTTTTTATGAAAGAGGTATTTTATGCCCGGACGGTTGACGGGAGTTGTGGAAACTGTAATATTCCAGAGCGTGGACGGCGCTTTTTGCGTATTCCGCCTATCTACGCCTGATAACGGTATGGTCTCGGTGGTTATGAATACTATGGCGCCTTTGTTGGGCGAAGTGGTGGAACTTGCGGGGCAATGGGTGGAGCATGCCAAGTTCGGCCGCCAGTTCAAAGCGGTTTCTTATAGCAGCAAAGTGGCGTCTTCCCGGCAGGGGATAGAGCGTTTTTTAGGCTCCGGCGCGGTCAAGGGCGTCGGGCAGGCCATGGCGGCCAGGATAGTGTCTCATTTTGGCGAAGATACGCTGCATGTACTTGCTGAATCGCCACAGCGGCTTGTCGAGATAAGCGGGATAGGCAATAAAAAAGCTGCCGCTATTGCCGCTTCCTACGCTGAATTAGCTGAGATGCGCGAACTGATGCTGTTTTTAGAAGGGCATGGCATAAGCGCCAATTATGCGCCAAAATTGCAAACAGCTTATGGCGCGGCGGCTATTGACAGGATAAAGGGCAACCCCTACCGGCTGGCTTACGAGGTGGACGGGATAGGTTTTCGTACTGCCGACCGTATTGCGCGGTCGATGGGTTTTGAGCATGCTGCCGCGGAACGGCTGGAGGCCGGCGTTGATTTTGCTCTTATGCAAATAGGACAGGCCGGCCATGTTTGCGTGCCGCAGGATGTGCTGGAAAAAGAAACGGCCAGGCTGCTGGAGGTCGACATAGAAGAGACCGCCGCAGTGCTTAAAAGGATGCTGGAGGCTGATATGCTGCGGGCGGAAGAATACCGCGGGCAATGCCTTATTTATCCCGAATACCTGTACGCTGCGGAGGTAGACGTAGCTGAGCGGCTTTTGCATCTGAAAGAACGGGCGAGAAAGATCCTCGCGGCCGATACCCAGGCAATTTTGGCGCGCTGGGAAGAACACGCCAATATAAGACTGGCAAAAGTACAAAGAGAAGCCATAGACTGGGTTCTGGCACACGGTGTTCTGGTGGTGACAGGCGGGCCGGGTACGGGAAAAACGACTTTGATCAAAGGGATAATTTCCGTTCTGGAGGCTGCCGGCTGCCGTATACTTTTGTCAGCGCCTACGGGAAGGGCGGCGCGGCGGCTGGCCGAGTCGGCGGGACGTCCCGCCATGACCGTGCATAAGATGCTAGAATATGTCCCGGGGCAGGGGATGTTTTCTTTCGGGCGCAATGAGGACAGTCCGCTCGATGCCGAGGCGGTCATCGTCGATGAGGCCTCCATGCTCGACATCACGCTGGCCGACCATTTGCTCAAGGCGGTGCCTGCCGGCTGCCGGCTGGTATTTGTGGGCGACGTGGACCAGCTTCCCGCCGTGGGACCGGGGAATGTATTGCAAGATATAATTCGCTCGGAGCAGCTTCCGGTCGTGCGGCTAAACGAGATATTCCGGCAAGCCCGGGAGAGCAGCATAGTGCTCAATGCGCATGCGATAAACCGGGGACGGTTTCCGGTTATAGATGAAGGCGGCGAATTTGACTTTAATGAATGCGCCGACGAGCAGGCCATAGCGGAAAGGGTAGTGGGGCTTTCCGAGGATATGCTGTCTGGACGCGACTGGCAGCGGGTGCAGGTATTATCGCCCATGCACAAAAATGCCGCCGGCGTGCAAAACCTAAACAAGCTGCTGCAAGGACGGCTGAACCCGCCAAGTGAAGGCAAACAGGAACTATTGTCTTTGCACCAGATATTGCGTGAAGGCGATAAGGTGATGCAAGTGCGCAATAATTACGATAAAGAAGTGTTCAATGGCGATATCGGCTGGGTGGACAGTATTGAAGGACGGACGCTTAAGGCCTATTTCCCCGATGTAAACAACGGGCAACTAGTGAAATACGAACAAGGCGAGCTTGACGAATTGCAACTGGCATACGCCATGAGCGTGCATAAAGCCCAGGGCAGCGAATACCCTGTAGTTATACTGGCGCTGTCGCGTTCGCATTATATGCTTTTACAAAGGAATCTTTTATATACGGCGGTCACCAGGGCTAAAGAACGGGTGGTCATTGTGGGGCAAAAAGCCGCTTTGCAGACGGCGGTGTTAAATGACCGCACGCGGCGGCGGTACTCACTGCTGGCGGAACGTTTGCAGGAAGAAATATTATCTTGATTTCAGGGAGTGCACTATGTTATTTAAATTGCTTTTAGATATAATGGACTTTTTCTACCCGCCCGCCTGTCCCAGTTGCGGCAAGCCGTGCGAAGAGAGCAACAAACTGTGCGACAGTTGCCGGGGGACGGTTTCTTTTATAAGGATATATGACGCCAAGGCGATGGGCTGGCCCAATCTTGACGCGGCGATGGCTTTGGCCCATTACCGCGGCGGTATGCAGGAAGTTTTGCACAAGCTTAAGTTTTCCGGGCGGCTGGCGCTTTTGCATGTTTTGACAGACGAATTGTCCGTTATTTGGAAAAGCGGCGGCAAAAATAACCTGACCGGGCTCTTAGGCGAAGTATCCGAGCATGATGTGGCGGTAGTGCCGGTGCCGACAGATGAAGAGCGGCGTGAAGAAAGGGGCTTTGATCTGCCGCGCGATGTCTTTTTTGACTGGAGCCAGGACAACCGTTTTGACTGGCATCCCTGCCTGGTGCGGGTGCGTAAGACCGAGCCGCAATACGCGCTAAAAGCCGCCGAGCGCAGGAGCAATATGCATAATGCTGTTGAAGCAAAATACCTGCCGGCGCAAAAGGTGATAGTAATAGTCGACGATGTGCTCACGACCGGGGCGACTTTGGACGAATGCGCGCGGGCTTTGCGGGCGGCGGGCGGCGAAGACCGGCTGATCATAGGGCTTGTCCTGGCCAGCGACAGCGTGAAGTGAAAATAGGTTAAACATAGCAAAACCCGCCGGCGGCGGGTTTTAGCACAGTATTTATTTTGCTCCTAAAGCGTTGCAAAATGCCTTTACTACTTCCGGGTCGAAAGCGGAACCGGACAGGCCGGTTATTTCCGCCAGTGCGGTCTTGGTATTTTTTTGCCAGCTCCTGGTGGCGGGGTTGGCGTAGCTGTCATAGTAGTTAGCTACACTTATTATCCTCGCGCCAAGGGGGATGTTGACCCCCTTAAGCCTTTTGGGAAAACCTTTGCCATCCCAGCGCTCATGGTGATAGCGGATGTATGGTATGATGTTTTGAAATTCAGGCATGTTCTCGAGCATGCTGGCGCCGGCGTTACAGTGGTTCTTGTAAACGCTAAGCTCCCTTGTCGACAGATAAGGAAGTTTATCAAGGACAGGGTTGGGAACGGCCAGTTTGCCTATATCGTGCAAAAGGGCGGCGGTTTTTATGCGTGCTATCTCATCGCCGGGCAGGTGCATTTTCGCCGCGGTGCTGACGGCATAATTTGCGACCTGCTGGCTGTGTACATATATGGCCTGATTTTTCTTTTTTAAAAGCTTGAGGAACAGCGCGGCTATTTCGCTGGCGGCTCCGTCTACATCAAGCGCCAGTACCTGGTCTACTAATATGTTTACCACTTTATATCGCCCTTCCGAAGATATCCGAAGATAAATGAAAATTTTAGTGCTATTAATATTGGCGTAAAAAAAATAAACTCCTATCTTGACAAAAATAATTTTTTGTCTTTGACAAACGAACCGAAATGGCACAGGTTTGATTTTGCTTGCAGGCGGAGTTTTGAAAACTTATGTTTGTTAACGAATGAGACAAAAGACCTAAATTTTATGTATACAAAGCTAAGGGGTTAATTTTTTAGTAGGTTTTGTCGATAGTAATTATAGATAAACGGCGACTATAAATAAAATGAAGTAGGACAGAGGTGTTATTATGCACATCAATCCGGCTGATTTGCTCAACAGTGTAAAGGCATATCAGGATCAAGGCGGTCAGACAAGGAAGGCGACCGTTGAAGTAAAAAAGAACAGCCACCTGCAACGTCCGGACGAGGTGATCCTTTCCAACCGCGGAGCGGAACTGGGCGCGGTAGCCAATAAGGTGCGCGAAGCCAGCGATATCCGCCAGGATAAGATAAAGGAACTCGCCGAGAGGGTGCAGTCAGGCAATTATTATGTTAACGCCTATGATATAGCCTCCAAAATCATCGATACCCACAAAGGTATTCTAGGATGACTGAGGCTTGGCGGGAACTGCTGGATCTTTTTGAACAGATGAGCGTTTGTTACGAGCAGATGATCGCGCTGGCCGAAGAAAAGCGCAACGCCCTTATAAATGTAAACGTCGAGGCTGTAAACCAGATTATCAGCAAAGAAGAAAAGCTTGTCAAAGAGATCGGCGTTTTGGAGAACGACCGTTTGGAGATCGTCGAGCGCATCGCCAGGGAAGGCGGCTGGACGGACAACAAGATAAAACTTCTTGATCTTGTGGAAAGGGCCCCGGAGGAAGTTTCCGACGAGATGAAAAAGGTCGGCCAAAGACTGGCGGACATAGTCATGCAGATTGCTCTATTAAATGGAATTAATAACAATCTTCTCAAACAGGCCATGCATATCATTGAGTACAACATCAATGTCTTATCCCAGGCGCAGGCTTCACCCGTATATGGTGCGGGCGGAGGGACGCAGCCGGAGGGAAAAAGCGCGGGGCTTAGTTTTTTAGACCGCAAGGTCTGAGGATTGTTATTTTTTATTGCCGAAGGAGAGTTTTACATGATATCTACTTTTACCGGTCTGAATACATCTAAACTGGGTATCTTTGTCAACCAGAAATCTTTATACACTGTCGGACATAACATAGCCAATGCTGAGACAGCCGGTTATTCGCGCCAGCAGGTTTCTAACGTTACGACAAATTCTATAAAATTGTGGGGAAAGACCTATCCTTACCAACTGGGAACAGGCGTTGACATCCAGTCGGTAACACGGGTACGCGACTTTCTCGTTGACCGGCAGGTCTGGAAACAGACGGCGACTTACGGCTATTTCCAACAGCTCAATGGCATCCAGTCTACTATAGAGACGATTTTTACCGAGCCGTCCGATACCAACTTCCAGGCGACTTTGGATAAATTCTGGACATCGGTGCAAAATGTGGCCTCCAATCCGGCAGATACCGGTTGCCGCACGACCATGCGCCAGTCGGCGGTCGATCTTGTCGACCTGATAAACACCTGCGCCAAACAAATGGGCGACCAGGTAACGAGTATAAACGAAAACCTTGCCAAAAATGTGAACAGGATAAACCAGATAAATGAAGAGATACTCACTCTCAACAAGCAGATAGTCCTGATAGAGGCCAATGGCAGTATGGCAAACGACCTGCGTGACCGGCGCGACCTGATGGTAGACGAACTGTCCTTGCTGGCGCGCGTTAGTGTGAATGAAGATGAAAAAGGCAATTATAATGTAAGCGTAGCCGGTCAAGTGCTGGTCGACGGCATGGCGACAACCAAATTGTCGGTTTATGAAAACAAGAATCTAGATCTATATAAACTTTACGGCTACCAGACTATGGACGTCAGGACAAATACCATACCGCCGATAAATGTCAATTTTACCGACGGCGCCATGGCCGGCCTTATCGAAGGGCGCGACTCTGATAAGCAGGGTTTGCTCGCTTATATGAACATGCTCAATGACATATCAAAGTCGCTGCTGTGTGATTTCAACCAGATTCATAAAGAAGGCATGGGCCTAGATAACTCCACCGGATTGAATTTCTTTGGCGAGCAGGGTGTACAGTATGCCGGGTTGCCGGCAGTGACCAATCCGATCACCGGCGCGGCGGGCATGGCTCTCTTTGGTTTTGACCCAGTGACGGCCGGCGCCAACAATTCCGAGAGAAACTGGATACACTACCTTAAGGTAAACGATGTTTTCTTTGACCCTACAAGCGGCCTCGACATGATCGCCGCCAAAACGCTGGCCGGTAATGTGGAGATAGCTCTTTCCACTTTGAACCGTGTGAATACGGCCGCGCCGGATACCGGTCTGCCCGCCGACCAGGCCAAGATAAGCTTTGTCGGACAGTCTACGATGGTATTCAAAGGGCCGTCGCAGTCTAATGTGCAAATAGAAGTTATGGGCATGGATGCGGACGGTTACATTACCAGCGCACGGTACACGCTGGACGGCGGCGCTACCTGGCTAAACGCCAGTGTAAACACCGAAACAGGCACCAACCGGCTGGTCCTCAAAGGTACAAATCCTTATGAATATAATGTAGAAGTTCAGATAGACAGAAAGACCAATGACAACAGTCTGGCTGTCGGCGACACTTATGATTTGGTGCTTTATCCTAAAACCGGTGGCGCGGCTGAGCTGGTAAACAAACCTTTTGCGCGTTATGACAGCAAGGTCACAAATACCTTCACGCTTATCAATGCCGGCGTAAACGCTACGACCGGAGAAGTAACGGCGCTGAACTTTTCGCTGGACGGCGGCACGACGACCGCTGCTGCCACTCTGGTGGGAGCAAATACCGACAATACGGCCAATATTTACCGTATAACCGGTACTTTGCCTAGCGGCGAAGCTTATGATTTTGAAGTGCAAATAAAGCATGACCGGGGCAATACTGTGAATGACCAGTATGTTTTCAAATTGCCGCCGGGCGACGCCGCCAGCGACAATGCCGTGCGGCTGGCCGAATTTTTGAAGTACGGCGCTAAATCGGATAAGGTAGCCAGCTATTCCAAATATATGAGCGACGATAATTATAAACCCGCGCTGGGCGATAAATCCATCGACGCCTGGTACAACGAAGGATTGGGCGACTTGGGCGTGCAGACCCAGACCAGCTATAGCATGTGGATGAACCAACAGACTTTGGTCGACCAGATAGTGACGGTCCGCTCCAATTATAAGGATGTAAGCCTCGATGAAGAGATGACCAACATGATAATGTTCCAGAAAGGGTATAATTCTAATGCCCGTATGCTTACGACAATAGACGAAATGTTGGACAAGCTTATCAACGGCACGGGCCGGGTAGGACTATAATAAGGTAGGTGCGAATAGATGCAACGCATAAGTACGCAAAACATGAGTTACCAATACCTGGGCGATTTGAACCGCGCCTTGGTGAAACAAAATAAAATGCAAGAGCAGCTGTCAAGCGGTCGTACGCTCAACAGGGCGTCAGACGACCCGATAAGGATAACAAGAAGCCTCAGGCTGCACAGCTCTTTGGCGCAAAATGACAAATATACCAGTAATTCTTATGATGCGCTGTCTTTTATGCAAAGTACGGACGACGCCTTGCAGACAATGAGCTCCGCTTTGATCAGGGCCAAAGAGATAGTCGTGGGCGCGGCCAATACCGGTACCCTTACCGCCGACGAATTGAAAGCTTACGGCCAGGAAGTAGATCAACTTGTCAATACCTTGCTGGACGCCGCGAACACCCGCGTGGGCGACCGGTACCTTTTTGGCGGGCAGATGGACCATAACCAGCCTTTTGAACGCAATCCGGACGGTACGGTTAGCTTTTTCGGCGATAATAATTATATTTCTATGCGTTTACAGGCTGGCGGCGTCAACCCCGACCAGGACGCTATAAATGTGACCTGCTCAGAAGCTTTTGGTACGGATTTGCAAATGTTCAACGAATTGAATGAAATAGCCAAAAAACTCAAAGACGGTGATGTCAGCGGCATTTGGCTGTCCAATGTGGCGCTGGCCAATATTGACAAGAACCATTCCCGCGTGCTGAACGCAGATGCGGCGTTAGGAGCGCGCATGAATTCTTTTAATATGATGAACAATATGCTATTGGGGCGCGATACGATAATCCAGGCCGACATCAGCATGAATGAAGATACGGACTACCCGAAGGCGATATCTGATTATAAGCTGTGGGAAAACATTTATAACGCTTCGCTTAAAGTTGGTGCGAAAGTTTTACCTATGTCACTGGCGGATTTTGTATAATATATAGTATAATATAATAGTGATCTGAATAAACGGCTGGCTAGTGTCAGCCGTTCAGTATATCCATATGGAAGGGGTCTTTTCCATGTTAATAAACACGGTCAGATTTGGCGAAATAGAGGTAGCCGAACGGCAGGTATTTACTTTTGAAAAAGGTTTGCCCGGTTTTCCGGACGAGCGGGAGTTTGCCTTTTTGCCTCATGACGACAAAACCGATGACAAGCCGTCTTTTGCCTACCTGCAGTCTTTGCAGACGCCGGAGCTGACATTCCTCCTGGCCGACCCGTTTGCTTTTTTCCCCGACTATGAGTTTACCATTGATGATGAAACAGAATTGAGTATAGGTACCTCGGCCAGCAACCTGCCGATGGTTTGGTCTATCGCTATGGTGCTCAACAAAGTTGAAGACATGACAGTAAACCTGGTGGCGCCGGTGCTGTTCAATGTGGAAAACAGGCAGGCGGTGCAAATGATACTGGATAACAATAAATACACTACCAGGCACCGTTTGTTCCCGGAAGGAACAAAAGCTATGGGTAGCGGCGAGGAGGCGGACAATGCTGGTACTCAGCCGTAAGATAAGCGAAAGCATCAGGATCGGCGACAACATCGTCATCCGGGTGGCGGATGTGCGCGGGGATATTGTGCGTATCGCTATAGATGCGCCGCGGGAGGTGAAAATCTACCGCGGTGAAGTGTATGACTCTATTATAGAAGCCAACAAAGCTGCGGTAGTTGCTTTGCCGGACAATGGGCTTTCTTTGCCGAAACCGCAGAAAGCTGACTGATATAGGACTAAAGTAGCATGTTTTTCTAATAGCACTGAAAAGTATGCAAAAATTTTATTAAAATCGCTTAAGTTAAATAAAATAACGGGCGATATATTATTTGAAAGCAGGGCAAAAAAGCGGAACTAGTCCCACGGCCGGGGAAACGGCCCGCCGCCCAAGGAAAACAATAAGAAAAAAGAGGGCAAGGATGCCCGCTTAAATTCAAGGAGGAAGAAAAAAATGGC
>JAVBME010000034.1:0-18198 GCA_031552765.1 Acidaminococcales bacterium
CAGTTGCCTTTGCCGACGCAGTCCGGCAACCAATTAACCCGCGCTCTGTAATGCATTTCGGCTGGCACTATACCGCGTCTTATAGGAACGACGCGGTATAAAAATTACCATATGGCACGGTATAGCGCTTGCTACGGTTGCATTGGGTAGCGCGTCTGGAGGTGCTTTTGTCTACAGTCTGAGGCCGCCGGCATAGCCGGCGGCCTCTAGTGTTTTATGCGGGTTCTTGTCCTTTTTTTTATTGTGCCCTCGTTTGTCGGCAGGGACATCCTGCTTGCGGACCAAAGTATCGGCGCTGGTGATTTTTTCGATGAGCTCTTTTACTTTTATGTCGGTGATTACAGGCGGTTTGCGGTTGAAGAAGGAAGCGGCCATGTATGCGTGTTTGCCATAATTCTTCATAGCAGGCACCCCTTTTTCTTTTGTCTGGGCAACGCTTGCTCCTTGTTTGCGATAGTTTTCATGTATTTTGCATATGTATTATGTCATAAACACGCCGGGCAGGCAAAAGATGCAAATTATACTTGTTTTTTCAAGGCTGCGGTCAACAGCGGCACTATTTCATAGAGGTCGCCGACTATTCCGTAGTCGGCATTGGCGAAGATAGGCGCCTCCGGGTCGGAGTTGATAGCAGCTACGGTTTTGGCCTCTTTGATGCCGGCCAGGTGCTGGATTTGGCCGGATATGCCGACGGCCAGGTAGAGGGAGCCTTTGAGTTTTTGCCCGGATATGCCGATAAATTTGTCCATCGGCAGCCATTTGCGTTCTTCGGCGAAGGGGCGGGAGCAGCCGATGGCCGCGCCGAGCGCGTCGGCCAGGCTTTCTATGATGGCCAGGTCGCCCTGGGCGGAAAGGCCGATACCCACGCCGCACACCCGGTCGGCGGCGGCCAGGCTGCCGCCGGGAACGGCGGACTTGGCCAGCAGGTTTTCTTTTTTCAGGTAGTCGATAAAGGCGGCTACTTTTTCTGCGGGTGAGCCGTCCTTTATGATAACGCCCTTGCGGCCGCCGGCCGGTTTTTTGTCTGCGGCAGGCGGTACGTCTTTTTTGCTTTTGCCGATGACGGCCTGCGAGATGATGAGGCGCTGTATTTCGTTGGTGCCTTCATAAATAGTACAGATCTTGGCGTCGCGGTACATGCGCTCGACGGCGAAGCCTTTGATGTAGCCGTAGCCGCCGTGTATTTGCACGGCGTCGTTTACTACCTCAAGGCAGATATCTGAGGCGTACATTTTAGCCATGGCCGACTCGGCGCCAAAGGGGATGTGCTTTCCTTTCATGTCGGCGGCACTGTACACGAGGAGGCGGGCGGCGCGTATCTTGGTCGCCATGTCGGCCAGTTTGAAGGCTATGGACTGTTGCTCGGCTATCGAGCGGCCAAACTGGCTGCGTTCTTTGGCGTAGGAGAGGGCTTTTTCATAAGCGCCCTGGGCGATGCCAAGTGCCTGGGCCGCTATGCCTATGCGTCCTCCCTCGAGTGTCTGCATGGCTATTTTGAAGCCTTCGCCTTCTTTGCCGAGAAGGTTCTCTTTCGGCACCTTTACGTCTTTAAAAAGCAGCTCTGCGGTAGCGGAGGAGCGGATGCCCATTTTGTCGTAGTGCATGCCGTATGTGAAGCCCGGCCAGTCTTTTTCCACGATGAAGGCGCTGATGCCTTTAGTGCCGGTACCGGGCGCGGTGACGGCGAAGATTATGTATGTATCGGCGAAACCACCGTTAGTGATGAAGATTTTTTTACCGTTCAAAAGGTAATGGTCGCCTTTTAGCATGGCGGTGGTTTCGGTGTGGCCGGCGTCCGAACCGGCGTTGGGCTCAGTCAAGCCGAAAGCGCCGAGTTTTTCACCGGTCGCCAGGGGTTTGAGGTATTTCTGTTTTTGCTCTTGGGTGCCAAATTCCATGATGGGGTTGGAGCCGAGCGAGACATGGGCCGATAGTATGACGCCTACGCCGGCGTCCACCCGGGATAGTTCTTCTACGGCGATAGCGTAGCAGATAGTATCTTTGCCGGCGCCGCCGTATTCTGTGGGAAAGGGCACGCCCATGACGCCAAGTTTGCCCATGGCTTTGACGACGTCTGCCGGAAAGGTATTGCCGGCGTCCCACTGCGCGGCAAAAGGCTCGACGGCGCTTTCGGCAAACTGGCGCACGCTGTCTTTGATGCGCTGCTGTTCATAAGTCAACTGAAAATCCATCTTATCATCTCCATTACAGCAAATTTTTACTCGGGGTTGCCCTATTTTATATAATTATGATTTCGACATAAATGATAATTTTTCCTGTTTAGTTTTAATTATTTGTAGAATAAATTTGCAGTGAAGAAACTTTTTTATATATTCCTGAGTAAAAAAATACAATCCCTCACTGTGTTCGGGATGACAGGATACATACTGTAAATTGTCATTTCGACCGTAGTGAGGGATATTGTCCGGCTATTTGCAAGTGGGCTTATTTTGCTGTTATTGCTTTTTTGATGATGTCGCCTAGCAGTTTACTGTCATCTTCCGTCATATCGTCAAAGTTTATTTTTACTCTTGCTTGTGGTATATCGCTTTGTTTGGTGCGTTCATCATAAATTTTCTGGAGTTCGTCTGAGAGTTTAAAAGGCGGTTTATTGGGTCTTTCGCGTCTGTCCTGCGTCCGTCTGTCCTGCTGCAAGGGTCTTTCCTGTTGCGGCTTTTTTTCCTGCGGGGCAGGCTTTTCCTGTTGTTTGGGCTGGGTTTGCGGTTGCTCGCCGCGCTCGCTTTTAGGTTTATGGGGCCGGCGCGGCCTTCTGGGTTTGCCGCTTTGTTCCGGGTTGCTTTGCTGTTGCGTTTTTGGGGTTTCTGCTTCGTTCTTCATATTGTACCTCGCTTGCAGTGTTGTCTTTGCTTAGATTATACCACAGGCTGGCCGGACATGTAATTAATTATCTTGTGCAGTTGATGTGTTGAAAATAAACAGGAAAAAATGTATAATAACTTATATTGTCTAATATTTACCAAAAAGGGAGGATTTTATGTTTAAAAGATTTGCAGCATTATTGATAGTAGGTCTGCTGGCCGCCGGTTTAGTGGCAGGCTGCGGCGGCGGCAGTCCGCTAAAGAAAGGCTTCGGCGACGTATTGCATGACAAAGCGGCCGCGAAAAAAGCCTATGAAGAAATGAAGGCCAAGGGCGGCACGCCGCTGATGATATTCCAGAATGTAAATTTCAGCTCTGACTTTATCAATTTTAGCCGTCAGGATCAGAAAAAGAAGGAAAATGTGGACAATTTCACCTGGAACGAAAGTCAGGGCTGGACAGGTCCGACCGCTGCCAAACTGCGGGGCGACGGCAAACTGGAAGATAACCTCTTTAACGCCGACGAAGTGAACTGGGAAGCTATCCCGGACTTTGTCGCCCAGGTGGAAAAAGAAGCCAAGACCCAGGGCATAGAAAAAGCCAAAGTGAGCGGCATCATGGTCATGTTCAACGTGCGTTCGCAGAAGCTGTATTTTAGCGCCACTGTCAAAGGCGAGCGCAAGGATGCCAGCGCGGACGGCGATGTAAAGACAGGTAAAATGACGTCCTTTAAAGTAAGATAAGTAACTGCTGGCGGCCGGTGTATCATTACGCCGGCCGCTTTGTACATCAACGGGTATTAGCATAAATAACGCATTTATACAGTTAAGAGGAGGAGAAAGATGTTTAAAAGATTAGTTTTAGTATTTGTAACGGCGGTGTTGGCAACCGGCATGCTAACCGGCTGCGGCGGCTCTGGCGACAAGAAGGAGGGCGGCAAGGCTGCCAGCCCGGTCAGCAGCGCTAAACCGGAGGTAAAAGGTTTTGGCGATGTTTATCATGACAAGGCGGCGGCGAAAAAGGCCTACGAGGAGATGAAAACAAAAGGCGGCACGCCGCTGATGATATTCCAGAATGTTCTTTTTAGACCTGATCACATCAGCTTTAAACGCCAGGACCAGAATAAAAAGGAAAATGTGGACGACTTTACCTGGAACCCTAGCAATGGCTGGCGGGGGCCCTCTGCCGTCAAACTGAGCGGCGGCGGTAAACTGGAAGACAACCTCTTTAATGCCGACGAAGTGAACTGGGAAGCTATCCCGGACTTTGTCGCCCAGGTGGAAAAAGAAGCCAAAGATAAAGGCATAGAAAAAGCCGAGATTAGCAGCGTCATGGTCATGATGAATGTACGCCAGGGGACGGTCTACCTTACCGCCAGCGTCAAGGGCGAGCGCAAGGACGCCAGCGCCGAGGGCGATATCAAGACAGGAAAGATGACTTCTTTCCGGATAAGGTAAATTTATATTGTAGTCCCGGTATGGCATCGCCATACCGGGTTTTGTCTTTATGTGGTATAATTTTTGTAAATGTTTCCAAGGAAGTGTATGGATATGAAAGCTATCGGTCTTATCGGCGGTATGAGCTGGGAGAGTACTGTCCATTACTATGAAATAATAAACAGGACGGTCGCCCGCGAGCTGGGCGGGCACCACTCGGCGCGCTGCCTTTTATACAGCGTGGATTTCCAGCCGATAGTGGACTGCCAGCAGGCCGGGCGCTGGGAAGAGGCCGGCAGAGCGCTGGCGGACGTGGCAAAACGGCTGGAGGGGGCTGGGGCGGACTGCATAGTCATCTGTACAAATACCATGCATAAAGTGGCCGATCAGATAGCGGCGGCAGTCGGTATACCGCTCCTGCACATAGCGGAGGTGACAGCGGACGAGCTTTTGGCTGCCGGGATAAAAAAAGTGGGACTTACCGGGACGAAATACACCATGCAGCAGGATTTTTACAAGGAAAAGCTTGCCGGGCGCGGCATAGAGGTGCTGGCGCCGGAAGAAGGCGTTATGGACAGGCTGAATGCCATCATTTTTGATGAACTTTGCCTGGGTGTGATAAAAGAAGAGTCGCGCGCGTATTTTGTGGCGGCAATCGAAGATTTGTCCGCGCGCGGCGCCCAGGGGGTGATACTCGGCTGTACCGAGATCGGCATGTTGGTAGGGCAAAAGGATACTCAGACGCCGCTATTTGATACAACGGAAATACACGCCCGCCGGGCGGCGCTTCTGGCGCTCAGATAAGGAGGGTTTGCTGTGCAGGATATTACGATGATCAGCCTGGCTCAAGCGGCAGAATTGGTAAGAACAGGCAAAGTATCGCCGGTAGAACTGGTGGAGGCCTGCCTTAAAAGGACGGAGAACTTGCAGGGTGAGCTGAACGCTTATATCACCCTCTTGGCGGACGAGGCGCGGGCGGCGGCCAAAAAGGCTGAAAAAGAAGTGAAAACGGGCTATAAAGGGCCGCTGCACGGCATACCGGTGGCCTTAAAAGACCTTTTTAATTTAAAGGGCGTCCGGGTGACAGCCGGCTCGGAGCTGATGCTGGGCAATATACCGGACTGGGATTCCACCGTGGTGGCGCGGCTGAAAGCGGCGGGCGCCATAATCATGGGCACGCTCAATACGCACGAGTGGGCGCTCGGCCCGACGAACGAAGAATCATATTTCGGCCCCAGCCGTAACCCCTGGGACGCGAAAAAAATACCGGGCGGCTCCTCCGGCGGCTCGGCGGTAGCTGTGGCTACCGGCATGGTATATATGGCTATGGGCACAGATGCCGGCGGCTCCATCAGCATACCTTCCGCCATGTGCGGCAGTGTCGGTTTAAAGCCTAATAACGGGCGGGTGAGCCTGTACGGCATGGTACCGATAAGTTTCAACCTCGACCATCCCGGCCCGATGACGAGAAGCGTACTTGATGCGGCGATAACAATGGATGCGCTTACTGGGCCAGACCCGCTCGACCCTTGCCCGGGGAGGCTGGACGACGCTACGACCAATTACGCTACGGCGCTGGCTGGCGTAAAAGACCTGCGAGGCCGCATTATCGGGCTGCCGACGAACTTTTTCTTCGACAAGACAAATGACGAGATAGAAAAACTGCTGCGGGCTGCGGTGGAAGTTTTAAAAGAACTGGGCGCGACCATCAAGGAAATACATGTGCCCGACCTAGAGACCGTGCCGGCGACTACCGCCACCATCATGTTCTGTGAGGCGGCGTATGCACACCAGCAACGCTTTGCCGCGCACAGCGACAAGTATACGCCGGGCGTCAGGCAGCGTATAGAAAAGGGGTTGAAGATAACCGCTCTTGACTATATCAACGCTTTGAAAGAACGCGAGCGGGTAAAAGCCTCCTGGGCGGAAACCACCGAGGGGCTTGATGCCGTAGTCGTGCCCACTACGCCGATAACCGCCTATGACATAGGCACATGGGAATTGGAGATAAAAGGTAAAATGGAAGACGCCCGTACTATGTGCGGCTACCATACGCGCCTCGCCAATCTGACCGGCGCGCCGGCACTCTCTGTGCCCTGCGGCTTTAGTGGTGGGCTGCCTGTCGGCATGATGCTCTTGGGGCGCTATAAAGGAGAAGGGGAACTGCTGGCTGTAGCGCACGCCTATGAACAGGCCAGGCCGTTTAAGTATAAGGAGTATAAATAATATTTCAGGAGAAAAACATGTACAGAAAAAGTATTGTTTTATTGTTGTTGATAGCGGCATTAGCCGCCGGCTGTTCGCCCGCCAAGACGGCGGAGCTGCCGAAAAGCCAGGCGGCGGCCAAAGATGCGCCTACTGTAAAGGACAGCATGGGCGTGCCGGGGCCGCTAGTTCTTTCCGGGCAGGAGTTTCGGCTGGCGTTTGTCAGTAGTCCCAAAGAAGGCTGGGTGTTGCAGGAGTATCTGCCGGCCGGGCAAAAGGTGGACAGCTTCAAGGACATGCTGACGGTGGAAGCTTATAGGAGCGCTTTGCCGCTCCAAGAGGCGGTCGGCCAGAAGATAGCCTGGCTGAATAAGCGCAAACAGTCAGACCCGGTGGTCAATTACCGCGTAATTCAGAGCCAGAGCAATCCCAACGACTATATACTTGATTTCATAATATCTGAAGGCGAGACGGTGGAATGGAACGCCTGCCGCTATCAGTACCTCAATAACGACCCTAAAAGCGGCGCTTTGGTGCTTTACGCCCTCGGCAGGCGGGGGTACGGCAAGGATATAGAGCCTTTTATGCTGGCTTTGAAGGAAAAGCGTCCTATTGATATAGCGGCGCTGGCGAAGGCGGATTTTCCTAAGGCAAAATTGTAGGAATCTTAAAAACATACCGGGAAGGCGAAGTCCTTCCCGGTTAAGTGTTTTCATGCCGGTTTTTGTGCCAGGGAGCAGAGCCTGTCGGTATTTTTGCCATCTATATGGATAGTGGTGTTGACAAAGCCAGCCCCAGTCAAAAAATCTTCCAGCTCGGTTTGGGAATAAACAGCCATATCCAGTGTTGTGACAAAGTATTTGAAAGGCACTTCACCATTTTCTTTTTTATAGGCTTCGTTGCAAATCAAAAAAACGCCGCCGGGTTTGAGTATGCGCCATATATCGAGGAGTGCTCCGGAAAAATCCGGCCAGAAATAAATGGTTTCAAAAGCGGTGACAGTGTCAAAAGAACTGTCCGGCCATGGAATGCGAGCTGCGTCGCCTTCTTTTATTTCCACCCGTCCGGCGGCAATGGCCGCATGGTTTACCTTACTGCTTTTTTGCACACTGACAGCGGAGTAGTCAAGGCCGCATACGCTACCTTCTTTGGCAAGCTTTGCCAGGCGCTTGATATTTTCACCGCCGCCGCAGCCAATGTCCAGTATATGGTCGCCTGGCCGCACGGCAAGATGGCTAAGCCCCCAGTTGCTGATTTTTTTATGTCCGATGTTCATGGCGGACAGTATCAAAGAGCCCATGAAGCCGCGGGGGTGCTTTAAGTTGAGCATAATTTTTTTTAGCATGGTTGTTCTCCTTCGTTATATAACATTTGATTGAGTTATATGAAGATAACTTAATTTTATTTTATTTTTGCTGCAAAGTAAAGAGATGGCAAACAAGCTGAAATAACAAGAGAGAGCTCCCTGTTGTTGGCAGGGGGCTCTCTCTTGTTACGGCTTACTTTAGTGGTTTGCTGGGCAGTGACATGCCGTCAAACATGGCGGATACTTCTTCCAGGCGGGCAATGATTTTTATGTGCTGCGGGCATTCGTCGAGGCAGCGGCGGCAGGCGATGCAGTCGCCGGCTTTGCCGCGCTGGGCGGCGATGTTGAGGTAATAGACGAACTGGCTGCCGACCGAGGTGCGTTTGGCGTTGTTGTAGAGGGAAAAGTAGTCGGGTATGGCGATATTTTGCGGGCACACCCGCTCACAGTAGCGGCAGACGGTGCAGGGGATGGCGGTATCGGCGTTGATGGCGGCGGCCGCTTCTTCGATGATGCATATCTCTTCTTCGTATAAAGGGTCAAAGTTCACCATATAGGATGTGTTGTCGAGTACCTGCTCCAGGCTGCTCATGCCGCTCAGCACCAGGCACACGCCTTTGAGGCTGGCGGCGAAACGGATGGCCCAGGAGGCGGGCGAAGCGTTTGGCGCGTAGCCGCGCATCAGATGCTCCGCTGCGGGCGGCAGGCTGGCGAGCGCGCCGCCTTTGACCGGCTCCATGACGATGATGGGCAGGTTGTGTTTTCTCGCTGTTTCGTAGCAGCGCCGGGACTGGATGTTAGGGTTTTCCCAGTCGATGTAGTTTATCTGGAGCTGTACAAAGTCGAGGCCGGGCTGAGTGGTGAGTATTTCATCGAGCAGCTCAGGCGTGTCGTGGAAGGAAAAGCCTATATGTTTTACTTTGCCTTCCGCTTTTTTACGCCGGATAAAGTCGAAGCAGCCGTATTTTTGCACATGCCCGTAAGAACCTTGTCCCAGGTTATGCAGGAGGTAATAGTCGAAAAAATCCACGCCGCATTTTTGCAGTTGCTCCTGAAAGATTGTTTCCAGCTCTTCTGCGCTTTGGAGCATGCGCACAGGCATTTTGTCAGCTAATTGAAAAGCCTCGCGCGGGTACCGCTTGACCAGCGCTTCCCTGACCGCTATCTCACTTTTAAAGGCGTGATAGGGGTAGGCGGTGTCAAAATAGGTAAAGCCTTTTTCGATAAAGGTATCTACCATTTTTTCGATAAGCGGCAGGTCAAAAGACGCCGGGTCTTTTTTATCCAGGAGCGGCAGCCGCATACAGCCAAAGCCAAGTTTTTTCTCCATACAATATTCCCCCTTATATTCTTACCTAAAGTATAGCCTGTGAAGCAGGTTTAAAGTCAAGGATAATTTTACACAAACGGCATGCAGTTACTTAATTAAGCTGTGAAAAGAAGGATAGTAAGGATAGGGGATAGAATATGCATTTATCTATAAAGGTAAAATTATAAATTAAGAGGTAATGCATTTTGAAAAACAACTTGTTCCATTATGCAACGAGCGAATTGTCACAGGACGCTTTTATTTGCTGGCTACTGTCGCACGCCATGGAAGAGTATAAGGATAAGGACCCAGGTTTGAGTGGGTGTGCGCAGGATTTTTTGCAAAATTTCCTGCAAGATGGCGCTGAACATATTGTGAGAGAAATAAAGAAGCAGGAAGGAAATATAGATATACTTGTAGAGTTGGCCAGCAATAAGATAATTGTTATAGAGGACAAGACAGGTACAAGCGAGCGCGACAAACAACTGCAAAAATATAAAGATTATGTAGCAAATAAATATCCTGCCTGTCAGGCTTATTTTGTTTATTTCAAAACAGGCTACCAATCTTACCTGGGCGATGTAACGGCGGCGGGTTACCGTGTATGCAGCCGCGAAGAAATATTAAATACTCTTAATAAGTTTGAGAAAAAGACAGAAAATGCTATTTTTCAGGATTTTTTAGCCAGACAAAAACATATTGACGAAGATTATAAAAAATTTACTGGACAAGCCATAGAGTGGCCGTGGGATGCCCATTACGGTTTTTTTGCCTGGTTGAAAAGTGACAGCGCTTCGCCCTTGGTTAGGGCGGGATATGGCGAAGGGGCTGGTTATTGCTGGATAAACAACCCGACAGGCGGTTTTTACGGCCTGTGGTGCGGCGAACCGGATGAAGACGGGCAAGGATGCCTGGAGATAAGCGGCTGCAGAGTGTATATATACATGCAGATAAATAAAAAGTACGGTGAAGAAGGGCAGATAACCTTGCGGATGTCTATAAGGGAAGGTTGCGATTATTGGGGTATAAGGGAAAAACTGACGGAAACCCTCAAACGCGGCGCTGGTTATAACCGTAGCGCCAGAATCGGAAGGGGAGATTCGGTGGTTTTTGCATATTATAAAGAGAAAATAATTAACTTCAAAGAAGCGAGCAATGTAATAGAAAGAGCTGTAGAGGATTACAAAAAAATATTATGTTGGTTGAAAGAAGGTTAAAAATAGAAAAAATAGCGTTGCGCAAATAACATTGATTAATAAAAAACGACTGTGCCATAAACGGTGCAGTTGTTTTTCTTTTGGCACATAATAGTCGATGGAGTGCCAAAAATGGCACGGCGAATGAACAGTTATTTTTTGAAAATTGCCGGGATTTAGCCAGGATAAAGCTTTTACTGCATATTGGCATACAGTTTGCTTTAAGAAAAATCGAACGCGCGTTATCGGATATAATATTTTGATGATGGGGGTAAAAATGGGAAAACTTATTATTTCCGCGGCCCTGGTGGGCGCCGGGACGACGAGGGAGCAGGCGCCGTCGCTGCCCCTGACGTCGGACGAGATAGCGGCTGAAGTGGTAGCTGTCGCCAAAGCCGGCGCGGCTATCGTGCACCTGCACGCCCGCGACGAGCAGGGGCTAAACACGATGGTAACGGAAAGGTTTGTAGAGATATATGAAAAGTCCACTGCGGCCTGCCGGGCGGCCGGGGTAGATATTATTTTCAACCTGACCTCTTCCGGCGGCAAGTTCCCGTATGAGATGCGGCTGGCGCACCTGAAAAAACTAAAACCGGAGATGTGCTCCTATGACCCTGGCAGCATGAACTGGGGCAACAGCTATGTATTTTTGAATGCGCCGGATTTTTTGCGGCAGTTAAGTGAAGTGACGCTAGCCAACGATATAAAACCGGAACTGGAAATATTTGACGGCGGCATGCTCTATACCTGTCTTGACTATATAAAACTGGGCTGGCTGCAAACGCCCTGTCATTTCCAGTTTGTGCTGGGGGTGGCCGGCGGACTGCCGGGCACTGTAGACAGCCTGTCCTTTTTGCTGGATAAGCTGCCGCCCGGCTCCACCTGGTCGATAACCGGTATTGGCAAGAGCCATATGCCGATGATGCTGGCCGGCCTTGCCGCCGGCTGCGACGGCTTGCGCGTCGGACTCGAAGACAATGTGCTACTCGGCAAGGGCGTGCCGGCGACCAATGTGGCGCTGGTGGAGAGGGCGGTAAAGCTCTCCCGCCTGGCCGGACGCGAGATAGCCTCGCCTCAGGAGGCGAGGGAGATGCTGGGGCTCAAACGCTCCTGGCATGATTGACATGACTTTACTGGGGGGATAATATATATGTTAAACAGTTTTTTTGCCGCACTCAACGCGACTGCGCCGCTGGCGCTGGAACTTTTGCTCGGCTATTTGCTGATGCGCTTTAAAGTAATAAATAAGCAGGACGTAGCGACCCTATCCAAATTCGCTTTTGCCATACTCTTGCCGTTCACCTTTTTCAACAGCATGCGCGGCGCCAATTTTGCCGCGGACATCAACCTGACTGAGCTTTCAACTTATGTTGTCTTGACATTTTTATTTGTCTTCGTCGGCTGGTGGTACGGCCTGAAACTAGTGGACGGCCCGAACCTCAAGGCGCCGGCCATGCAGGCGATGTTCCGCACCAATTGCGTTATTTTTGCCTTGCCGATAGCCAAGACGCTGTTTGCCCCGGCGCAGCTGACCACCATGCTTTTGTTTATGGCGCTGGTGATACCGGTACTTAACCTTATTTCAGTATTTTTGCTGGCGGCCTACGGCGAGGAAACTACCAAAGTAAAGGTAAGCGGCGGCGAGATGTTTAGAACTATCGCCACCAGCCCGGTCATCCTCGGTACGGTGCTGGGTATTATCTGGAATCCGGTGCAAAAGTACCTCTTTGTCTTCCCGCCCAGCATAAATGGCGTATTCAACAGCCTTGGCGCTATGTCGACCATCCTTTTACTGATAGCGGTCGGCGCGGCGATAAACCTTGAGAACATCCGCAACTACGGCAAAGAAGTGGCTAAATTTGCCCCGGTGTGTATGGTCATCAAGCCCTTGGTTTCCTGTATAATAATGATAATGATGGGCTTTAAAGGCGCGCCGCTGGTCGTAGGGGCGCTGGTGATGGGTACGCCGCCGCCGGTGGCTACTGTCGGCATGGCTACGGCGCAAAAGCGCGACGGCATATTCGCCGGGCTTTTAGTCAGCTTTTGCAGCCTGATATCTGTGTTCACTCTGTTTATGTTCATTTTTGTACTGGGCAGCCTTGGCTATGTAACTTATAAATAAAGGGGATTTAAAAGTGAAAATCATCGACCTTAGTGTGACTATCGAAAACGGCGTACCGGTCGACCCGCCGCACATGATGCCGGAAATAAGCTATTTTTCGCACAAGATGCCGTCCGGCCTTGCCGCTATGCAGCGTTATTTCCCCTCGATAACGGAAGAAGACCTCCCCGACGGGGAGGCCTGGGCGAACGAGAAGATAACGCTGACGCCGCATACCGGCACGCATATGGACGCGCCCTGGCACTACCATTCGACGATGAACGGCGGCCAGCCGGCCTGGACTATCGACCAGGTGCCGCTGGAGTGGTGCATAGGCGACGGCGTACTAGTGGACTTTTACGACAAACCGGACGGCTATGTGTGCACGTCGCAAGATTTTATCGAATACTTCAAAAAGGTGGGCTATACGCTAAAGCCGGGCGATATCGTGCTGGTGCGCACTAAAGCCTCGGCCGCCTGGGGCCGGCCGGAATACATAAACAGCGGCTGCGGCATCGGCCGTGAGGGCACTATGTGGCTGTTCGACCAGGGCGTTCATACTGTGGGGACGGACGCCTGGAGCTGGGACGCGCCGCTGGCTTTAATAGCGAAAAAGTTTGAGGAGACCAAAGACCCAGCCATCATCTGGGAAGGGCACAAGGCCGGCAAAGAGCAGGCCTACCTCCAGATGGAAAAACTGACCAACCTTGAAAAACTGCCGCCCTACGGTTTTCAGGTGATAGCCCTGCCGGTCAAGATAAAAGGCGCGAGCGCCGGCTGGGTGCGGGCGGTGGCCATACTCAAAGACTGACGAGCCCGTACTGCCTGAGCTTCCTGTAAAAGGTGCTGCGTCCGATGCCGAGCTGGCGGGCGGCTAGGCTGCGGTTGTTGCCGCAGCGATCGAGGGCGGCGAGTATTGCTTCACGTTCACTTTTTTCCCGGCTGGCGGCGAGAGCCGCCGGGACGGGGGTATATTCAGGCGTCTGCCGCATTGCGGCGGGCGCCTGTTTTTTGATGCCGCTGAAGTATTCTTTGATGTGCTCCAGGCCGATGGTGTCCGCTTTGGCATAGTTCATGGCTTGCTCGATGACGTTTTGCAGTTCCCGGATATTTCCCGGCCAGTCGTATTTCATAAGAACATCTATCGCCTCGTCGTCCACATAGCTGATGTCAAGCCCCATCTGGTAGCTGAGCCTGGCGACGAGCGAGCGCACCAGGAGGGGGATATCTTCTTTGCGTTCACGAAGGGGCGGCACGGTGATATTTATAACATTCAGACGGTAGTAAAGGTCTTCGCGAAAGTTGCCGGCCTGTATATTTTCTTTAAGGTCGCGGTTGGTGGCGGCGATGAGGCGGGTATCCACCGGAACGGGGCAGGCTGCGCCGATACGCTCTACTTCGCGCTCCTGGAGGACGCGTAAGAGCTTGGGCTGCATCTCAAACGGCAGGAGGTTGACTTCATCCAGAAATAGGCTGCCGCCGGAGGCCAGCTCGAACTTGCCGGCCTTGCCCTCACGGCTGGCGCCGGTGAAAGAACCGGGCGCGTAACCGAAGAACTCCGCTTCCATAAGGTCTTTAGGTATGGCCGAGCAGTTTACGCGTACAAAGCGCTTGCTTTTCCTGCCGCTCAGGTCATGGATGGCGTGCGCTACCAGCTCTTTGCCGACTCCGGTCTCGCCGTGGATGAGTACGCTGGAGTTAGTGAGCGCTACGCGGGCTATCTGCTCTTTGAGCGCGAGGATGGCGTTGCTTTTGCCGACGATGTTGGAAATGCCGTAAGAGGCGGCGGCCAACGTGCGGTTGGCTTTTTTAGCGAGATCCAGCTCTGCGGACAGGCGGCCGACCTGGTCGACGAATTTTTGTACAGCGCCGAGGCCGGTGAAAATAGTCCAGATGAGCACGCCCTCGAATACTTCGCCCTTGAAAATAGGGTAATAGTTGACGCAGATGGTTATATCGCCGGACTTTAATAAACGGCCTACCACCCGCTTTTTGGTGCGCAGTACTTCTGGCACGGCGGAGTCTTTGAGCATTTGCCAGGGGTATTCGATATTGGGGTCTTGGCCCAGCTTTTGTCGCCGTTCGTGCCACAGGCGGTTCTGGTAGATGTATCTGCCGGTGGCGTCGGTCATGGCGACGCAGTCCATCTCGTCTAAAAGAGTAACGGCCAGCTCGTAGGTGATTTTTTCCATAGCGGTCTCCTTAAATATCAGCTATGTATATTATAACGAAACAGGCAGGGAAAAAATAGCGCCTGGCAGGTAAATCGGCGGTGGCGGCAATAAAGATATAAACACGGACTCGCAGTGCTCGCCCCTACAGTGCGTGTTTGATAACGTACAATAAAATGCGCAAATAGAAAACGGACACCCGAGCAGCCATTTAGTAGAATAAAGTTACCATACCAAATTCACCAAGGGAGGCTGCAAGAACGTCCAAGAAAATAGTACAGCTAAATGAAGAAGTAATCAAAAGTGAACTTAAAGAACTTGTCCGCAATAGTGTGGAATAAACCCTCAATAGTTTATTGGAAAAAGAAGCCCAGGAACTTACGCGACCGGCCTGATACGCCTCGAAATACTGCCGGTGGACAGGAGCGAAGGCCGAATGTCACGGGGTGCAGAGCATTTCAGGGCGCACATCGGGGAGGTTATAGGTCTTTGGCCAGGGTTTTGTGGATAAGTCGGCGGGGGTGAAAATAGACTGGGTTAAACCCAGCCTAAATGACAGTATAAACGCCAGACATATATAAACTAAAATAAAAAGAGAAACGAAAACAAAAAAATATATAAAAAAAGCCGGTGGCCTTTGTGGCAAGGTACCGGCTTGGTTTGGCGCTATTTTTTTAACCTCGGCACGGTGAGGCTGCCCTGGGGCATGGTGTAGATGGTGGGGCTGTCGCCGACTATGCTTTTGGCAATGTTCATGGCCTCATTGAAGTCTTTGGCCGGGGTGAAGAGGAGGAGCTTTGCCAGTGCGGGCGGTAGGGCGGAGACGAGGATGAAGGTGGCTTTTTTCATGAGGCGGGTGACGGCGTAGGCTTTGTGCGCGCCGATTTGAAAGTTTGCCCGCACGTCTTCTTCCACGGCTTCCGGGGTGGTGCAGCGGGCCATGAGCTTTTCATAGGTGGCGGAGCCGGAGCCTTCCTCGCATTCGCCAAAGAGGATGACTACGCCGCCCGGCCTGACGGCGCACCAGGCGTTGTCCATGGTCTTTTGCAGCTGGTAGACGTTGATGTCTTTGGGGAAGCCGCCGCAGGTGGCTATGACGAGGTCGGCCTCCTCTTTGATTTCTACGCCGTAGGCGGCGTCCACCAGCTTGCAGGCTTCTTGGTGGGCGGTGATGTAGTTACCGGCAAACACGCCGAGGAATTCTTTCTTTTCGTTCAGGACGACGTTCAAAAGGAAGGAGGGCGGGCACATTTTGACCGCTTCCATCTGGTCTTCGTAGACCGGGTTGCCGTAGGTGACGCCGATGGCGGAGCCGGGCTGGAGCATGAGGGAGTGGTTTTTCTGGATGCTTTCGTAGTAGGCGACGCCGGGGAAGATGGCCTTTCTGCCGCCGCCGAAGCCGGAGAAGAAGTGGTGGACGATGCTGCCGGTGGCGATGATGTGGTCGCATTTGACTGCTTCGTTGTATATCCAGACCGGGGTGCCGAAGGAGGTAGTGCCGTAGAATTTGAACTGGCTTTGGTCGTGGCAGTCGGGGTTGTATTTTTTCAGCCGTTTGGCGACTGCGGCGCCCACTTCGGAGATCATTTCTTCTTCGGGCATGGCGCGGTGGGTACCGAGGGCAAAGACGAGGGAGATGTTTTCGTCCGGTATGCCGCAGGCGTTTATTTCGTCGAGGAGCACGGGCATGAAGACATGGGTGTTGGCGACGCGGGTGGTATCGTTGACGATGACGGCGACCGTCTGGCCGGGTTTGAGTATTTCCCGGAGCGGCGGGCTGTCGATGGGCTGGCGCAGGGCGTGCAAAATGGCGGCTTCCGGCTCTTTTATGACCGGCAGGGCGGCCATTTTTAAATCGCCGAGGAAACGCTCGTCCGGCAGGGCAAAGTCTACTTTGCCGCGTCCGTATTTGAAGGTAAAGTTTTTCATAATGCATGCTCCTTTAGTGTTTTTTATCGGTTTCATTGCAGTGGTCGCGCCAGTCGTCCAGAAAGCCGGCGGTGACGATGCCGGCCGGCAGGGCAAAAAGCCCCATGCCGAGGGCAGCGGTCAGCGCGCCGAAAAATTTGCCCCAGGGGGTGATGGGGTAGATGTCGCCGTAGCCGACGGTGGTCATGGTGATGACCGCCCACCAGATGGCGGTGGGGATATCTTTAAATGCTTTGGGCTGGGCCGTGTTTTCCAGCGAGTAGACCAGACAGCCGGCTATGAGGGTGGTGGCGAAGATGAAGAATATGGACATGGCCAGCAGCTCTTTTTTACTTCTAAGGATACGCATGATAGTGGTGTGAGCATCCGAATAGCGGCGTAGTTTTAGTATTGTGACTATGCGGAAAAGGCGCAGTGTCCAGAAAAAGCGCAGATCAAGGTCAGTGAAGTAAAGGTAAAAAGGCGCTATGGCGATAAGGTCGACTAGCATCATGGGGGTGAGGGCGTATTTGACGCGCCCCCACAGGGGCTGACGGTATTTTTCGTTGACAGTACAGGAAAAGAGGCGCAGGAGGTATTCTACACTGAAGGTGACTATGGAAAAAACGGCCAGGAGTTCGAAAAGAGAGAGGTACTCATCGAGGACGCCGTCCACGCTGCCAAAGATGATGGCGGCGACGTTGGCCAGCACCAAAAAGACGACGAAGGACTGGTAGGCGCGCGGCCAGCCTTGGGGGTGCCTGTTTTCGAGGAGGTTGTAGATGTTTTCTTTAAGCTTTTTTGCAGGCATAAAACCAATCCTTTGCGGTTTTTTAGGGGTGTGCGGGGGGAAAGATAAAACCGGCGGGCGGACGGGGCCGTCCGCCCCTACAGATTGCGCAGTGGAACAAGGGTTGGCGGCAATAGGTATGTTTTTATGATGCAGGGGCCGGCGCTCCTGACGGTTCGCAGACAGCTAATGCTTTTTACGGGCGGCAGACCTTGCAGGGGACGTAGCCGGCGTTTATGGCTTTTTCCCTGCTGTCGAAGGGGACTTTGTTTTCGGCATTCATCTGGGCTACCCAACGGCAGGAGGTATAGTGGAATTTGAGTGTGTTTTTGTTGCCGGTATAGCTGGCCGCCCAGGCCGCGAGCGGCAAAGCAAGGTAGAGGATGATGAGGGCAATGGCAAATAGTTTTCGTTTCACGGACGGCGCCTCTTTCTGGTGAAAGTGGGTATGTACTGGTATTATTATACTATATTTTGCCGGTGTTTTGGGCGGGGATTGAGGTAGACGGTTTATGCGGTGTAATAACGGTCCAGGCGCCATTTTGGAGGGTTATCTTTGATGTATTGCCAAACAGACTGATATTCAGCTTCGTCACGTATGATATGGTCGTAAAATGATTTTTGCCAGATTGGGCAACCAGCTTGTTTTGTTACACGACCTTTTAACTGGCTGATAAGTGATTTGATATTGTTTTGTCGATGTAGGGGCGAGCATTGCGAGCCCGCATTTTCTGCGTTGTCATTTTGTAATATTATTAATAAATGTATATGGTTGGGCATTATGGCATAATTGTCTATGCAAACATTTTCGTAAATATTTTCGATGTTTTTTATGGCGTCGTCCACCAAAATACCGGTTTTTGACAATTCGAAAGGCGGGCTCGCAATGCGCGCCCCAACGAGTTACGGTGGAAAAAGCCCGTTATCAAACCATAATAATTTAGTATTGTATTTTTT
>JAVBME010000023.1:0-70248 GCA_031552765.1 Acidaminococcales bacterium
TTGTTGCACTTGGGACAACAGATAAAGTACAATTTTGCCATGAGAACTCATCTCCTTTTGGGAGTACTTGTGTTTTGTGGTAAAAACATTGTACTACCTAAGGTTTTGAGTTCTCAACTTTCATTTAAGTTTACATTACGAGAGAATAAAAGAGGAGGAATATTTATGTTTAAAAAATTTACTAATGCGTGCGTGAAACTTGTACAAAAGTATCTGCCGGATCCATTTATTTTTTGCACTGTTCTTACCCTGGTAGTATTTTTTCTAGGCATCATATTGACCGGGCAAAGCCCTATGCGCATGATCGGCCACTGGGGCAACGGTTTTTGGTCGCTGCTGTCTTTTTCCATGCAGATGGCTTTGGTACTGGTCTTGGGGCATGCCCTGGCCAGCGCGCCACCCTTTAAAAAACTGCTCAGCACCCTGGCCGACATACCCAAAAGCCCCGGTCAGGCGATAATAATAGTTTCTGTCGTCGCCGTCATAGCCTGCTGGATCAACTGGGGCTTTGGCCTGGTTATCGGCGCTATTTTCGCTAAAGAAATAGCGCGCAAAGTACAAGGGGTAGACTACAGGCTGTTGATAGCTTCGGCCTATTCCGGCTTTCTCATTTGGCACCAGGGCATGTCCGGATCCATACCGCTCACTATCGCCTCAGGCGGTGAAACAGTAAAAAAACTTACCCAAGGGGTCATCAGCGCGCCTATCCCGACTTCGGAGACGATATTTCATCCGGTCATACTGTTATGTTCACTGGCTTTGTTTGTCGCTCTGCCATTGGTCAACAGGGCAATGCACCCGGACAAGGAGCAAACAGTAAGCTTCACGCCGCCGCCGGAAGTTGCCGCGCAGGCAGGCAGGGACAACATGACCCCGGCTGATAAGATGGAACGCGGGCCGCTCTTTTCCGTCCTTATCGCAATAATGGGCTTTGTCTATATAGTAAATTATTTTGTTACCAAAGGCTTTTTGTTAAATCTTGATATTGTAAACTTTATCTTTATGATGTCAGGCATTGTCCTGCATAAAACGCCGCGCTCCTACCTTAATGCCATAGGTGAAGCGGTAAAAGGCGCCGGTGGCGTACTGCTGCAATTTCCTTTTTATGCCGGCATAGCGGCCATGATGGTCGGAGCGAATGCTCAAGGAGTATCGGTTGCCGGTCTATTTTCCATGGGATTTGTTTCCATATCAACGAAAGTAACCTTTCCTTTCTTCGCCTTCCTCAGCGCTGGCCTGGTCAACTTCTTCGTTCCTTCCGGCGGCGGGCAGTGGGCGGTACAGGCGCCGATAATACTGCCGGCGGCCCAAAACCTTGGCGTACATCCGGCAGTCGGTTCGATGGCGATAGCTTTTGGCGACGCCTGGACAAATATGATACAGCCCTTCTGGGCTTTGCCGGCTTTAGGCATAGCGGGGCTGGGCGCCCGTGATATCATGGGCTACTGTATAATAGACCTGATAGTATCGGGCGTAATAATGGGCGCGGGTATCGTGGCTTACGGCATATTTATCTAAGCAAAAGTAAAAGCCCTTCAGCTACAAAACTGAAGGGCTTTTTTCATTACTTATTCTTTTACTTCTACGAAAGATTCCGGACCTACGCCGCAAACCGGACATTCATCGGGCGGAGCATCGCCTTCATGGATATAGCCGCAAACAGTACATTCCCACTTAGCCATTTTAATTACCCCCGTTAATTATATTTATTGTTAAGAAAGTCCATTTATATTTTACTATATTCTACACACTTTTGCCAATGCCTGCTTAGCAGGCGTAAATAATATAAAAAGTCAGACTTTGTAAAAGTTTTTACAATACAGGAAACAAAATAAATGTTTCGCAATAAAGCAAAAAATGTGGTAAAATTGCTATTAATTGTTAAGTTTTCCACCGGATTTGCTAAAAAATGTCTTGGGTTGGATATTACAGGAGGCAATATTTATGGTTATCGTTATGCGCCAGGGCGCAACCAAAGAACAACTGGACGTCATTATTAAGCAGTTGGAAGAAGTCAACTGCAGTTCATGGATAACTTACGGAGAGTTTCAGAACATCATAGGTGTGGTTGGCGATACTTATAACGTCGACCGGGATCATATGACAGCCTATGATTTTGTAGAGAAAGTACTATCCGTACAGGAACCGTATAAAAAAGCCAACCGCGCTTTTCACCCGGAAGATACCATCATAAATGTAGGCGGCGCTACGATCGGCGGCGACCGAATAGCGGTTATAGCCGGGCCCTGTTCGGTAGAGAGCGAAGAGCAAATAACCACCATTGCTGAAGAAGTAAAAGCGGCCGGCGCTACCTTCTTGCGTGGCGGCGCCTTCAAACCGCGTTCTTCGCCCTATAGCTTCCAGGGGATGAAGGAAGAAGGGCTGGATCTTTTGAAAAAAGCCCGGGCGGCGACCGGGCTGCCGATTGTATCGGAAATAATGTCTACCGACAGGTTGGCGCGGTTTGTGGAAGACGTGGACGTCATCCAGGTCGGTGCGCGTAATATGCAAAACTTTGACCTTTTGCGGGCCTTGGGTGAGGTAAATAAACCCATACTTTTAAAACGTGGCCTGAGCGCAACTATAGAAGAATGGCTGATGTCGGCTGAATATATAATGGCTGCCGGCAACGAGCGGGTCATACTTTGCGAGCGCGGCATCAGGACTTTTGAAACATATACCAGAAATACGCTCGACCTGAGCGCCGTCTTAGCTGTAAAAAAACTCAGCCACCTGCCTATCGTAGTCGATCCCAGCCACGCTGCCGGTATGTGGTGGATGGTGGAGTCGCTGTCTAAAGCGGCTATAGCGGTAGGAGCAGATGCCTTGATGATAGAGGTGCATAACGATCCGCTGAAAGCCAAATGCGACGGGCCGCAGTCTATAAAACCCGAACGTTTCAGCCGCCTGATGCAGGTACTCAAGGCGATAGCCGAAGCGGACGGCCGCAAACTTTAAATAAATATTAACATTACTTGATAAATATGGTAGAATAATTATAAGTTTGGAGTATTATTTTCTTTGCGAGGTGTATTATGCCTTCTGTCAATGGGATAAATAACTTATCCTCTATAATGCCGGCTATGACTCCTTCCAGCGAAAAAAGCTCACCTAGCCGAGGACAGGTAGCAGCGCCGCCCGAAGCGGCCATCGGAAAGGCGGCTGAATACCATCCGTCGGGCATAGTATTGCCGACAGAGGAAAGCGGACAGGGGAAAGATAACGGCCGACCGGCCTCTGAGACTAAAGAGAAGCAGACGGCTGGCGATAAAACGGGCAGTAAGGCCGAGAACGCCAAAACAGAAGAGGTCGCTGGCGGTGAACCCTGGCGACGCGGCAAAAGCGCTGAAGAACAAAATAAGATAGAACGCCAGATAACGGAACTGAAAAACGGCGAAGCGCGCGTAAAAACACACGAACAGGCGCATAAAGCTACCGGCGGGCAATATGCCGGAGGCATAAGCTATGAAAAATCCACCGGCCCTGACGGTAAGCAGTATATCGTGGGCGGCGAAGTGCCGATAGACATTTCCGAAGAAAACACCCCGCAAAAAACGATAAATAAAATGCAGATAGTGCGCCGGGCAGCGTTAGCGCCGGCGGATCCATCTTCACAGGACCGCAGCGTGGCGGCCTCTGCCAGCGCTAAAGAAGCTTCGGCGCGGGCCGAATTGGCTAAAGAAGTCAGCGGCGTTTCCAAGTCAGGCAAAGCGGACAAAAAAAATGATATTGCTAATGTTGGCGGCATAAAACCATTGACGCCGTCAGAACTTATCAAGGGCCAGCCGATAGGCGGCAAAACATTTAAAGATATTAACGCCAAGGCGCAAGAGCCATGGAAAGGCTCGGTAGTAGACATATCGGCATAAAAAAACGGCATCCTGACGGATGCCGTTTTTTTATGTATTTTTGCGGTTACTTCCAGGGAATGATTTTTTTCTCTAAAAACTGCAAAGAGTTGGTAAACAATATGCCGAGTATGGATAAGATTATAACCCCGACCATGAGCTTTGTAGTCATCATCAAATCGCCATAATGAAGTATCATTGCGCCGATGCCTTCCTGGGCGGCGATCATTTCCGCCGCTACCAACATGAGGAGCGAAGTGCCGGCCGCCAGCTTGAGACCGGCGAAGATGACCGGTAAAGCGCCGGGCAGGATGACTTTTCTGATCAGGTTCCAGCGGCTGGCGTGAAAGCTTATTGCCACTTTTATGAATAAAGGGTCGACATTCTTTACGCCCGAGTAGGTATTTATAACTACCGGGAAAAAGACGCCCAGACTGATTACCGTTACCTTTGATACTTCGCCGATGCCCAGCCAGAGTATGATGAGCGGCAAAAGGGCTATTTTGGGTATAGGGTAGAGGGCGTAGATGATAGGTGTGCCTACACTGTCTGCCAGTTTTGACATCCCGGTCAAAAGACCGAGGATTATCCCGGCCAGGCAGCCGATGGTATAACCGAGCGCTATGCGATAAAAACTTGCCGACAGGTTGGCAAATATTTCGCCGTTTTGCAGCATCAGACAGCCGTCAGCAAATATACTGGAAGGGGCCGGCAGGAAGAGTGCCGATATGATGCCCGTTTTGGCGATGGCCTCCCACAATAGCGCCACTGCCGCAAGAGATGCTGTGGACAACCAGGCCGGGTATTTTTTATCCATAAAAGCCAGCCGGTTGGTTACTATTTGCCGGTTATTCATCCTGGTTCACCTCCAGGAGGGCGTCAAGAGCATCACTTTTGATGTTTTCCCATATTTCGTCCACATAGGAATTGAAGCGGGCGGCGTTCTGCGCTTTGCCGCGTTCAGACCGCGGGATATCGATGGGGATGATCCTGCTTATGCGGCCGGGACGGCGTGATAGTACTATCACCCGGTCGGCCAGGTGCACCGCTTCGGCGATGTTATGCGTTACATAAAGCGTTGAAAGACGTGTTTTTTCCCAGATAGACAGCAGCTCTTCCTGCATCAGGGTGCGGGTCTGGGCGTCGAGGGCGGAAAACGGCTCATCCATCAGTAAAAGGTCGGGCTGGATGGATAGCGCCCGCGCTATGCCGACACGCTGGCGCATGCCGCCGGACAACTGGCTGGGGTAAGAATTTTCGAACCCTTTTAGACCGACCAGTTCGGTATAATACTCTATCCGTTTGGCTTTTTCTTCATTTTCTACATGCAGCTCTTCCAAACCAAAGGCGATGTTTTGATAAACCGAACGCCAGGGAAAGAGGCCAATTTCCTGGAATACTATGCCGACAAGCGGCTTATGTCCTGTTGACATGCTGTCAAAATATATGCTGCCGGCAGAAGGGCTCAAGAGCCCGCCCACCATATTGAGCAAGGTGGATTTGCCGCAGCCGCTCGGGCCGACTAACACTACAAATTCCTGCTCTTCCACTGTCAGGCAGACGTCGGACAGCGCCAGCAGTTCTTCGCCACGATGGCTTTTATATTTTTTGCTGATGTTTTCTATTACTACGCGCATGTTTACCGTCCCTTTGAAAATGACAATGATAAATGAAAAATCCTCCAGAGAAAGTCCGGAGGATTTCATTATAAACGATGCAGCTTATTTTTTCAAAGCCTTTTCCGTGAAAGACGTATTTACTACTTCTTTGGCCTCTAGCGGTTTTTCCAGCATTTTGTTTTTGCCGTACCAGTTAAGTTGGGTCGCGATATCGTTTGCCAGGAGTTTACCGTCGCGGTCTATGTATGGCAGGCCAAGCTTGACGTCATCGATAGGCGCGCCAGTATATTTGGCGATAATGCCGACAACTTCGTCATAGTTTTTCCCGGGAGCAGGCTTGCCGTCTTTTCTCAGCAATACGGCGTCATAGTAATAGTTGCAGGACTTGACATAGGCCTTCATGAAACGCAGACCCAAGTCTTCATTTTTGTTGAGGTTGGGCGAGTAGAATATGCCGGAAGTCTGGTATTCGATAACGTCGCCGACCTGGGTCAGGGTTTTGCCATAGCCCGCTTTTCCCGCTTTGGTGATATTGGGCTCGTTTAGTATGGCAGCGTCTATCTGCCCGCTTTCCAAGCTGGCCATGATGGAACCCAGCTTGCCGAGAGACACTATTTCCACATCATCGAGCGTCATGCCTTTGGCTTCAAGGACTCGTCCCATCATATAGTGGAAAGTGGAGCCTTTTTGCGTGATGCCTATCTTTTTGCCTTTAAGTTTTTCTACGCTGTTTACGCCTTTGTCCCAGGCAGCTTTGTTGACGACTATAGCGGAAGAAGAATAACCCTTTTCTTCCCGGCCTTTATCAGCTACGATGGTCAGTTTTTGGCCGCTGGCCACCATGTTGAAAAGGCCCGCGGTGATGCCTGTAGCGCCGACGTCCACCTTGTTGGAAGCGGTAGCGACCGCTATGGGTTGGGCGGCATCAAACCATTGTACATCAAGATCTATGGCCTGTTCTTTGAAAAACCCTTTATCGATGCCGATAAAAAGCGGTGCGGAGCTGGTCAGTTTGAGCATGCCGACAGAAATTTTCTTTGCCTCTAAAGGTTTGGCCGGGGCGCCCGCTTTTTTCTCGCCGCCGCAGCCGGCAATAAGCAATACGCTACTAAGAAGAGCGAGCAGAAAATAAACAAGTTTCTTTTTTGTCATGAGCTTACAACATCCTCTCAAATTAAAAATTTAATTTAGCGTTCATATTCGACAGCGACTGCCTAAATCCTGTATTGTCATGGTGTTGTTTTTGTGTATCAAAGTCGAGTTTTTATTGATTTAGGTTATTTTTATTGCGAAATATTTCGCAAATAATCTCGTCTGTAGCGATAAAAATAGTCTTTTTATTATTAATTATGATATAATAATTTATCGAGTATAGCAATCACATTTTGCCCGCGGCCGTAAGGCATACCAATTTATTCGTTATAGGGGGAATATTTAATGAAAAATGATACGGTAAAAGCAATGAGGCGTTTAGTGCTGCCTGTTGTATTGATACTTGCTTTTATAAGTATCCTTGGCGGTTGTGGCAAAAAGCAAGCGGCCGCGCCGCAGGCGGTTCCTGTAAAAGGAATGGCCGTCATCCAGAAAGATACGCCAATAATATATGAGTTTGTCGGCGAAGTAGAAGCGCGCGACGAAGTAGAACTTCGTTCAAAAGTCTCCGGTATGATCGTAGAAAAACATGTCCAGGGCGGTACTGCCGTCAGCAAAGGGCAGTTGCTTTTCGTCATTGATTCACGCCAATACCGCGATGCGGTACTGGATTACCGTTCCCAGGTCGCAGGCACGCAGGCTACCTTGTCGCGAGTACAGCGCGACGTTGAAAGGTATCGCCAGCTTTATGCGCAAAACGCCGTTGCCCAGCAAATTTTAGACAATACCGTGGCGGAAGAAAAGCAGACCGCCGCCCAACTAGAAGCTATAAGGGCGCGCCTTAGCCAGGCGGAAGTCGATGTCAGCGAGACCAATATCAGATCTCCGCTCAACGGCCGCATAGATACCAGCGACCTTAGCGTAGGAAACTATATAGTCGCCGGCCAGACGGTAATGGCTAAAGTGTCGAGTATTGATCCGGTCAGGTTGCGCTATAGCATAAGCGAGAGCGATTATCTTAAATTTGCCGAACTGGCCAGGAAAAAAGACGCCAGCTCTCTTATAAGCGGTTTTCCTGAAATGGAGATGACTCTAAGCGACGGCAGCAAATACCCGCTCAAAGGTAAAATAGAGCAAGTAGACCGCGGCTTGGCCAAAGAAACGGGCACGCTCACCATAAAAGCGGTTTTCGGCAATCCTGACGGCATACTGGTGCCGGGCATGTTCGCCCGGCTGCAACTGTCGGGCGAAGTGAGGCCGAACGCCCTTTTGGTACCGCAAAGAGCAGTCATGGAAATGCTCGATAAAACCTTTGTTTTTACAGTTGATAAAGAGGGCAAGTCCCTCATGAAGCCGGTCAAAATGGGGCCGCGTATCGGCAATGACCTTTGGCTGGTGGAAAGTGGCCTCGAGCCGGGAGATATGATCATCGTAGAAGGCTTCCAGAAGACACCGCAAGGTACGCCGGTAAAAGTGGAGACCATAACTATGGCCGATCTTAACGCTGTGCCTAAGGCTGCGGCAAAACCTGAGGGCCAGAAAAAGGACGAAGGTAAAAAATAACGAAGGAGGCCGGTTATGGCAAGGTTTTTTATAGATCGACCAGTTTTTGCTATAGTTTTATCTTTGTTCATAGTCATCGGCGGCCTTGTATCAATAGCTATACTGCCTATTGCCCAATACCCGCAGATAACCGCGCCGCGCGTTGTTGTCAGCGCCTATTATATAGGCGCTAATGCCGAGGTTGTCGAGCAGTCGGTGGCGCAGTCTATCGAACCGCAGGTAAACGGCGTAGAAGGCATGCAAGATATGCAGTCTACTTCGGATAATGCCGGTAATTATACCCTTAACGTAACTTTTGAACTCGACCGGGACGCCGACATGATGTCGGTACAGGTGCAGAACCGTGTGGCGCAGGCCAACTCCCTACTGCCGTCGGAAGTAATGTCGGCTGGCGTTACTACCAGCAAAGAATCGGCCGACGTTGCTATGTATTTTTCCCTCTATTCGCCTACGGACGAATATGACAGCCTGTTCTTGAAAAACTACGCCAGCATCAATATAATCGACGATATCAAACGTATCACCGGTATCGGCGGCGTGCAGGAATACGGCTCCGAATTTGGTATGCGCATCTGGTTACAGCCGGATAAAATGGCGCGCCTCGGTGTGACCAGCACTGATGTAGCCAATGCCGTTATGGCGCAAAACGTACAGGCGCCGGCCGGCATTATCGGACAGTATCCGTCCGCGCCGGGCCAGCAGTTCCAATATTCCGCCCAGGTCAAAGGCCGCCTGGTCAGCCCGCAGGAATTTGAAAATATCATCATCCGGGCGAACAAGGACGGCTCATACCTTAAGGTGAAAGATGTGGCCAGGGTGGAACTGAGCGCGAAGGACTACTACTTCCTGAGCGATACTAATGGCCACGACAGTGTCGTTTTCGCTATCAGCCTTACTACCGATGCCAATGCTATGGAAACCATCAGCAAAGTAAACGAGCTGCTGCAAAACGCTTCGAAAAAGTTTCCGCCCGGAGTAGTATATAAGGTAGTTTCCGATAATACCCTCTTTATAAAAGAGTCCTTGAAAGAAGTAATACATACTTTTTTTGAAGCCCTTATTTTGGTACTAATAGTAGTATTCATCTTTTTACAAAACTGGCGCGCTACAGTCATACCCATGCTGGCCGTGCCCGTATCTCTCATCGGCACTTTTGCCGCCTTTGTATTATTAGGATTTAGTATAAATACCCTGACCCTCTTCGCCATGGTTTTAGCTATCGGCCTTGTCGTTGACGACGCCATAGTCGTGGTGGAAGCAGTCGAGCACCATATACAGCATACCGGCCTTGCGCCGCGAGATGCTACATACCGCGCTATGCGGGAAGTTTCCGGGCCGGTCGTGGCTATCGCCTTCGTTTTGGCGTCGGTATTTATCCCGGTAGCCTTTTTTGGCGGCACAGTGGGCGTATTATACCAGCAATTTGCTTTGACGATATCCATATCCATGGCGCTCTCGGCGTTTATCGCGCTAACACTCACTCCGGTATTGTGCAGTATGATGCTCAAATCGGAAGAAGAGAAAAAAGATGCGAAAGAAAGCATCTTGACGAAGTTTTTTATCAAATTCAACATCTGGTTTGAAAAGACGACCGAAACCTATGGCCATTATGTGGCGAAGTGTATAGATCACTATAAAACCACACTTTGTGGTTTGCTGGCTATAATGATGCTGGCAATGGCCTTTATGTACGTATTGCCTTCTTCTTTCGTGCCGGACGAAGACCAGGGCTATTTTATGACGGCGATGATCCTGCCGGAAGCATCTTCGCTAGCTAGGACGCGCGAGGTAGGAAACGCTTTTGGCGCCAAGGTAGCGAAGATACCGGGTGTGGAAAATGTTATTATCGTTAGCGGCTATGATGTACTCACATCAGCATCGAAACCTAACTGCGGCATAGTTATTCTAGGACTTAAACCCTGGGCGGAGAGAAAAAGCTCTGACTTGCAGGTTCAAGGCATAATCAGCAAAGTAATGAACATGTCAAGGCAAGAGCCGGAAGCTGTGTTCATGGCGTTCAATGCTCCCGTATTGCCTGGCGCCAGTAATACCGGCGCGCTCAGCCTGTCGCTGATGGACAGGGGTGGCGGCACTGTTCAGGATATGTCTGACTTGTCGCAACAATTTATTACTGCGGCCAAAAAACGCCCGGAAGTAGGTTCGATATTTACTACTTTTAGCGTAAATACGCCAGGTTATCGTTTTGAAGTCGACCGTGACAAATCGGCGGCGCTCGGCGTACCGGTAAATCAGGTATTCAGCGCGTTGCAGACCTTCCTTGGCGGGCAGCAGGTCAATGACTTTAATCTGTTTGGCCGGACATGGAAAGTTGTCATGCAGGCCGAACCGGAGTTTCGCGCCAATGTAGATACTTTGCGCTTCTTTTTTGTCAGGAGCGACACAGGTTCAATGGTGCCGCTCAATACATTGGTAAAACCGGCCTCTACCATAGTGGTATCGAGTATCAAACGCTATAATGGCCTCCGGGCCTTCCAGATTGGCGGCGACCCGGCTGAGGGATATAGTACCGGGCAGGCGATGACGGCGCTCGAGGAAGTAGCGGCGGAAGTATTGCCTGATACCTATACTTATGAATGGTACGGGCAGAGCCGGGATGAAAAAGAGTCCGGCGGGCGTAGCGCCATGGTATTTGGTTTTGCCATACTTTTTGCTTTCCTCTGCTTGGCGGCGCTTTATGAGAGCTGGTCCATACCTTTTGCTGTTCTGCTGTCCGTGCCTACGGCAGTAATGGGGGCGGCGGGCCTGCAATATATAGCGGGCCTTGAAAATAATGTTTATATGCAAATAGGGCTGGTCATGCTCATCGGTTTGGCGGCGAAAAACGCCATCTTGATAGTAGAATTTGCCAAACTTAATCTGGATAATGGCATGAAACCGGCGGAAGCGGCTATTGCCGCCGCTAAGCTGCGCCTCAGGCCGATCCTAATGACATCCTTTGCTTTCATTATCGGCTGTCTGCCGCTGGCCTTGGCCGCCGGCGCCGGCGCCGGCGCGCGTAACGCTATGGGCACCGCCGTCGTTGGCGGTATGACGACCGCTACCTTCCTCGGTATTTTCATAGTGCCGACTTTATTCGTCGCAATTGAAGGATTGCAAAATTATTTCGGCAAAAAAGAGGAAAATGAACTGTAAAGTACAATTTCCTGTATAATAATAAGCGCAAGAATTATCTTGCGCTTTTGCCCTTTTTAAAAAAATATCTAAGAATTGCCGTCAGTTTTAGTTAAGGAGAATTTTTGTGAGCAAGATACTAAACAGGAAATTTTGCCGCGATCTGTGGTGCCTGACGCGCAGCTACTGGCAATCGGAAGAAAAACGTTGGGCTTTTACCATGCTGATAGCGATAATCGCCCTTAGCCTTGGCCAGGTATACATGCTGGTGGTGCTCAATAAATGGTATAACGCTTTTTACAGCGCACTGCAGGAATACAGCAGCGAGGCAGTCACTGGCGGGCTCAAAGAATTTTGCATAATAGCGGCTATCTATGTCACTATAGCGGTATATGCCTATTACTTACAGCAGATACTGCAAATACGCTGGCGTACCTGGATGACGAAGCAATACCTGGATGAATGGCTTAATGACCGCACCTATTATCTCTTGCAGCTATTTGAAAAAGAGACTGACAACCCGGATCAGCGCATCAGCGACGATATCAGGCTGTTTGTCAGTACTACGCTTGGCTTGGTATTGGGGCTGATAAAAAACACAGTGCTGTTTGTTTCTTTTGTCGGCATACTTTGGGGCCTTTCCGGCCCGCTTGATTTGCAGCCGCTCCTTGGGATCAACGTTGTCATACCAGGCTATATGGTCTGGGCCACTATTATTTACGCTGTGGTCGGCACCTGGCTGACTGACCGCATTGGGCGTCCGCTGGTAAAGCTCAACTTCGACCAGCAAAAATACGAGGCTGACTTTCGTTTTAGCATGGTGCGCCTTCGGGAAAACAGCGAAAATGTCGCTTTTTATAGAGGAGAAGGCTTTGAAGGCGAAAGCTTTAAAAAACGCTTCGGCATTGTTATAGAGAACCTTTGGAAGATAGTCAGGCGGCAAAAGCAGGTAGTAGCGCTTACTACAGGCTATTCGCAGATTTCCGTCATTGTCCCCCTGGCGCTCAATATACCGCGCTATCTGAGCCGCCAGATTAACCTTGGCGGCCTGATGCAAATATCTTCCGCTTTTGGGCGGGTACAGGACGCGCTATCTTTTTTTGTCGATATGTACGTGCAGATTGCGGAATGGCAGGCGGTGGTCGCCCGTTTGACCATGTTTTCCGGCCATATGGAGCGTATAAAGGAAAACAGCGGCCAGGAAGATGTTTTGCGAGAAAGTGATGCGCAAAAAGACTTACAGGTGCACGGTCTGACTATCAAACTGCCTAAAGGGGAAAATTTGATAGAAAGCATGGACCTTGCTTTTGAGCCGGGGTCGAGCTGGCTGGTAAAAGGAAAAAGCGGTCTTGGGAAAAGCACTTTTTTACGTACTTTGGCTGGGATATGGCCTTATGCCCAAGGTAATGTAATATACCCGGCAGGCCATAAGAAAATGTTTTTGCCACAGCGTTCTTACCTGCCGCTTGGTAGTTTGCGTGAGGTTTTGCGCTATCCCGGGCATACCGAGCTTGCCGACGAAGAAATAAAAAAAGTTTTGCAACTGTGCCAGCTGCCCAGGCTGGCTGATTACCTTGACGAAGAAGAAGAGTGGGCGGCCATACTTTCTTTAGGCGAACAGCAAAGAATAGCTTTTGCCAGGGCGCTTTTGCAAAAACCAGATTGGCTGTTTTTAGATGAAGCCACTTCCGCAATGGACGAAGAGCTGGAAAACGCTATGTACAATTTACTAAAGAAAGAACTTCCCGAAACTACTCTTGTCAGCGTAGGACACAGGAGCACACTGGAACGCCATCACTCCTGCCGCTTGGAACTTACCGGCGGCGGCGCCTGGCAGAATTTTTCTACTGCGTGATTTTTGCATTATATTGTTAGGGTGTATATTTTGAGGTGATTAGAATGGAACTGCAAAAATTATTTGGCTTATTGCCAATGCCTGTAGCAATTTGCGATACAAAAAACAAAGAAGTACTGTTTATGAATACTGCCGCTAAATCATTATTGTTGATAGATAATCTATCTGCACGGAGTTTTGCCGATGTTTTCCGCTGCCAGAGCGGAAAAGAAGGCGACTGGTTTTTGGGCAGCATAGTGGAACACGGCTTTTTACGGGACTTCCCGCTGACAGTAAAAAATATTTCGGGCGAAGAAAAAGGAATCGTTATAAGAGGCTCGCTCATTGAATTGTCCGGTAAAAAATTTATTGCCGTATATTTTGAAGAAGATAAGAAAAATAGAAACAAAGCACAGGATCTAAACCATGTATTGAACAAGATACTCTATATCTCCTCACATACGAAAAATCCCGCCGAAGCCCTGAACCTTATCCTTGAGACGATAGGCCGGTTTTTAGACGTCAGCCGTACTTATGTTTTTGAAAAAGACCGGGAAGGCAATGCCAGCAATACTTATGAATGGTGCGCCGAAGGGGTAAGCTCGGAGAAAGAAGCCTTGCAGAGCCTGTCGGAAGACATTTTTGACTGGGAGAATATAACCCAGATAAATGGTATGGCTATGTGTGACGATGTCCGCACATTGGCTGACAACGACCGAATGGCTTTGGAGCGTCAAGGAATAAAATCACTGCTTGTTTTCAATTTTTACTCTAAAGGCGAAGAGGTCGGCTTCATCGGCGTCGACGAATGCCGCGACTACAGGAAATGGAAACACTGGGAGATGCAGCTCCTCGATAATGCTTCCGACATAATGGCAACGCTCATATTGCGCCAGAATGCGGAAAACGCCCTGGCTAAATCTTATCAAATAATGCGCACGATCATGGACAACATAGACGCCCACGTTTACGTTGCAGATCACAATGAACATAAAGTGCTGTTTGCCAACAAAAGCCTGAAAGAGCGCCTTGGTTATAAAAATGACGAAGAAATCAAGAGCTTGGATTGTTTGGGTCCTTTGCTAGGAACTGACAGTATGTGTTCTATGGAGCCACTAGCCGGCCTCCTGGACGAAGAAGGGAATCCCTCCGGTATACTCAGGCGTGAATATTACAATGCCAAATCCGGGCTTTGGTATTATACCACCAGTTGTGCGATAGAGTGGATAGACGGCAGGCATGTGCAACTGGAAAACCTGGTCGAGTTTACCGAGCGGAAAAAAACAGAACAAGAACTCGAGCACTACGCTTCGATAGATACTCTGACCGGCATGTACAACCGTGGCTGGGGCAACCGCCTTTTGCGCAAAACCTTGCAGGAAGCAAGGGAAGACTGCCATGTTGTTTCGTTATGCTTTCTCGATATCGACGACCTGAAAAAAGTAAATGACCAATATGGGCATATTGAAGGAGACAATATGCTCGTACGTGTGGCGGCAACAATAAGAAAACAGGTGCGGGCAAGCGATATCCTATACCGCTGGGGCGGCGACGAATTCATGCTGATCATGCAGCACTGCGCACTGGATAAAGCTGCGGCTATCGTCCAAAGCATAGTGGACGAACTTAAAAAAGAAGATAAAGAAAGCAACTCGCTTTATCCAACTTCTTTCAGTTACGGGCTGGTAGAAGTGTTGCCGGAAAACCATGAATCATTTGATGAGATCATGCAAAAGCTAGATAGCAAGATGTACGAAAATAAAATGCAAAAAGAATGAGGACACAAAAAAACCGACCATTTTGGCCGGTTTTTTTAGTGTCATAACAAATCGGCTCTGGCCAATTCGCTTACCATGTCTTCTTTTCCTATTATCCATATAATGTCGTCTTTTTGAAATATCAGTGAAATATGTGGGTTGATCGTCGTATAGACGCCGCGTTCGAGTCCGAGCACCAGGCAGTGCCATTTGTCGCGGATGTTGGAGTCTTTGATGCTCTTGCCCAACAGGCTTGCTTTGTCGTTTACTATGACAGCATAACAGAGCAGCGGCGATTTTTCATCTTCTATTTCCTGCTGGATGAGAAAATCCCTTAATGTCATATGAGGGGAAAGTTCTTTAAACCAATTGCTGTTGGCAGACCCGAAAAGTTTAATTTGCGCTTCAGTGCCCAGAATGACCAAAGTGTCGCTGTTTTTGAGATGGACTTTTCCGCCAGGTATATCGATGTGCTTGCCGCCGCGCAATATCTGTAAAATATTGACGCCCAGTTTTTCACGGAAAGAAAGCTCTTTTAGTGATTTACCGATACATTCGCAACCTTCATTCATTTCAAATAAGGATATGTGTAATTCCTGGTCGAGCCAGAATATATTGTTTTCCTCGCCGTTCGATTCAGCTTCTTTTTTCCGTTCGCGCAGATGTTTTTCATTGAGGTTTATTATGAAACTGGCCTCCAGTTTCAGGTATTGCCCCAGCAGCCAGTCCGAAGAATAGATGATTTTAGCAATAATAAGAGTCAAGAGTACTATAATAAGCGGATGCAGCGGTAAAAACCGGAGCAAGACTACAAGTATGAACAAAATGGCGATAATGATACGCAGTAAAAGCAGGGCCATAAGAGGCAAGCGATTGCTCCTCTTTTTAAACCATAATGTAGAGACCAGCTCCGGCCGGCTGTTCTTATTAAACAAAAGATCTTTCAAAAAAGGCGACATAAGTAAAAGAGAAAGGAAGGTCTCCAGCAAAGCGCCAAAAAAACCGGATTTTTTTACAGGCAGGAATTGTTCGTAATTAAAAGAAAGGAAAACTATGGCGGTAAGTATTACTGAATGGATGATAAGAGAGGCAAAATATAGTTTTAAAAAATCCCGCCAGTCACGGTCTTTTTTATCGTTAGAAGGGGAGTCTTCCGTGTATTTGTCAAGGAAATCTTTGGCTTTTTGCGGCATAGAGGTTTGCAGGAAGTTATAGGCGGGGATAGCGCGCCCGACGAAAAACGGTGTGGTAAAAGTGGATATTACAGATACGGCGACAACTATCGGATAAAGAAATTCGCTGGTTATGCCGAGCCCTTGCCCGAGGCCGGCTATGATAAAAGAAAATTCGCCTATCTGCGCCAGGCTAAAACCGCCCTGCATGGAGACTTTCAGCGGCTGACCGGAAAGCAGAAGGCCGACTGTGGAGAAAAACGGCTGCCCGATAACTGTCGCTAAAAGTACGACAAAGATGGGAAGCGAGTATGTGACCAGTTGGGCAGGCACGACCATCATGCCCACAGAGACGAAGAAAACGGCGCCAAAAAGGTCTTTGACCGGTGAGAGCAAGTGTTCGATGCGCTCAGACTCACGCGTGCCCGATAGTATGGAACCGGTGATAAAAGCCCCCAGTGCGGAAGAAAAACCGATATAATTGGCCAGTACCACCATGCCGAGGCACATACCGAGAGCTACGATGAGCAGAGTTTCGTTGTTCAGGTCTTTTCTCGTATAGCGGAAAAAGAGCGGGATGATAAATATCCCTAAAACAAACCACAGGACCAAAAAGAAAGAAAGCTTCAAAACGCCCTTGAGCATGTTGAGTTCGGACACCTCGCCGCTGCCGGCCAGGGTGGCGAGCATTACCATCATGACTATGCCTACGATGTCTTCCACTACCAATATGCCAAAAACCAAATCGGTAAATTTTTGCCCCTTCAGTTTTAAGTCACTGAAAGCTTTTATGATAATGGTAGTGGAAGACATCGAGATCATACCGCCGAGAAAAATACTGTCCATAGTATTCCAGCCCAGTAGTTTGCCGGCGCTGTAACCGAGAAACAGCATGCCGGCCAATACGGTTATGGCTGTAATGACTGCGGTATGGCCGACGCTGGCCAGTTTTTTCAGGCTAAATTCCAGGCCCAGGGCAAACAGCAGAAAGATAATGCCTATTTCAGCCCAAGTCTGTATATTGGTTTTGTCAGAAACAGTAAAGAAAAAGTCAAAGTGCGGTCCGGCCAGAAAGCCTGCGACTATATACCCCAGCACTAAAGGCTGCTTGAGTTTTTTGAATATCAGTGTAGTAACGCCCGCCGCTATCAGGATTATTGCTAAGTCGGAAATAAGTTCTGGTAAATGTGCCATTAATGTACCTCGTAGTGTATGTATTTACTTGTATTTTACAATATTAAAGCATGTTTTGTAAAATAAATCGGAACAAAAACCTTGTACAGCCATGTATACTAGGAGGGTGAAACAAAAAACAGGATAGCATCGCTATCCTGTAACAAAAGTATTATTTTTTCTTTGTCTGGCTGGTGAGAAAGTCGCGCATTTTCGAGACGGTTTCGTTGCTCATGGCATGTTCGATGAGGCAGGCTTCTTTTTCTGCGGTTTGCTCAGATACTTTCAGTATATTTAAAAGAAATTCTTTTATAGTGCGGTGTCTGTTTATTATTTCCCGGGCTTTTTCCCGTCCGTCCTCCGTCAGGTGGATGAGGGAATATTTTTCTTGGGTGGCCAGGTTGGATGCGGATAAACTTCGCAGAGCCTTGTTTACGCTTGGTTTTGAAACAAGAAGGTGGGTAGCGACGTCTATAGAGCGCACGCCTTTTTGCTCTGTATCCAGAAGGTATATGGCTTCGAGATAATCTTCGATAGCAGGGGTCAGTCCATGTTTTTGTTGGTTCATTACAGTGCTCCTTCCCGGAAAGAAGTTTATGCCATTAAATCATTATTGTAACTAAGCATTGAATTTGTCAATAGAAAAAATAAAAAAATGGTAAATATAATTAGAGTTTAGTTTTTCGTCTAATAATAAGCAGGTTTTTTTTGCGCAAAATAGAAATAAACACATAGTATCAATATTTTACAAAATTCGGAGGACATGACCGCCATGTACGAACATGTGGAGAAAAAATCAGATAAAGCAGGATTGCCGCCAGGGTCATTGATTTATGTCGGCGATGCGGGGTCTTCCGAATCGATCATACAATGCCGCGCGGTAACGGCAGACGGCATAGAGGAGTTTACTCTGGATGAATTTTCCTCACTGTTGGAAAAGAGCGAGGTCTCTATCATTTGGGTAGATGTCCGGGGGATCAATTCAGTCGCTAATACCGGCCGGGTCATGGATCTGTTCGATCTGCACGTTTTGACCAGGGAGGATATTCTTGATACCAGTACGCGTCCAAAAGTCGAAATGGACGAAGGGTATGTCTTTGTTGTGTGCAAGCGTTTTAATCGCCAGCCAGGCGGTATAGAGCACGAACAAATGGCGCTGGTAATGAAAGGCAAGTGCGTACTGACTATCCAGGAGACGGTCAAAGACAGTTTCGCCGCCATAGCGCAGCGGTTGCCGGTCATGAAAGAGAAAAACCGCTCGTCTGCCTATCTGTTTTACGCCTTGCTGGACACTTTAGTGGACAGTTATTATACCTTCATCGAAAGCTTTGGCGATGAAATAGAAGAGATGGATGAAAAGCTTCTGGAGACTTCCGATCCGGATATTTTTCGCAATATCAGAGTGTTGAAAAATGAACTTTTGATTTTCCGCCGCAACCTGTGGGCGATGCGCGAGGTGTTGCACAGGCTGTTGAACGAAGGAGACAGTCATTTCCCTCATAAAGTCACGCCATACCTGCGCGATGTTTACGACAATATCCTGCAAATGTGGGAAACAGTAGATATGTACAGGGACATGGTGGGCAGCGCGATAGAGATATATCTCTCCAGCGCCAGCAACAGGCTGAACGAAGTCATGAAAGTGCTGACGATTATTTCCACTATCTTTATACCTATAACATTTATTGCCGGACTGTACGGCATGAATTTTGCGGATATGCCGGAACTCGGCTGGCGCTATGGCTATCCGGCCACACTGGCGGTTATGCTGGTCTGCGTATTGGTAATGCTGCGTTATTTCAAGAATAAAAAATGGCTGTAGGTTAGGGGGTGATAGCAAAAAAGTGCTGGCTAACCGGCAAATCAAGCATCAAAAAAATAAGTATTGACAGAAGGTTTCACTACGAATAAAAAAGTTGCGATTTTTCTTTGTGATTCTGGCGTTGCTTATTGTCGTTGGAGGAAGCGCCCTGGCGCAAAGTACCGTAGTTGAAGAAAATACGAAGACTACACGGACAAATCCTGACGGCAGCGTTACCTACGGCTTGGTCGGAAAGCTTTTTCGTGCAAAATCCTGCTGCACTTTCCGGCTGGTCGCAGGCAATAGTCGATACTATCGGCAATGGCGACGTAGCCCTGGGATGACCCGGCAACAGGTTTATTACAGTTGGGGCGTGCCGCAGGAAATGAAAGAGACCACCGGGACTGAAGGCCAACAGGCGATACAGCCTACCTATGGCTACAAACTGTTAAAATTTGTCAATAACCGGCTGGTAGAAATTAAATAAAATTTTATTACCGCCCATGAAGAATATACCAATGTATAAGGCAAAACTCTTCATGGGCGGTATTTGCGCAAAAGCTTGTAAAGGTTGCTTTGTAAATAGTTTTTTGGGAGAATTTAAGGAAATATCAGATAAAGCATGCATTTTTACTGTTTATTTTTTCTTTATAATATTATAATATGTAATGTATAAAGTTTAACTAAGAAAACCGGTCACGCTGGCGAAGGGGCTTTGATAATCTCATGGACGAAAGAAAAAATGAACAACAAACATATCTATGTGTCGATTTGTTTGCCTTAGAGTACCTTACAGGAGAAGCATCCCTGGCGGGTTACCGGCGTATCGTAAAATTTATCCTGCTATTTATGAGTGGCTGCATGGGAATATTCGACTATATTTCAGGCAATATGCCGCTTTTGATAAATGCCTCGATTCTTTTTGGTTTGGGGCTGGTAGCTCTGGCCGGCGAAAAGATTTTTGCCGTGGAAAAAGCGAAAAAAATCGATATGCTGGTATTTTGGGGCGTCTGCGCCATAGTCGTTAATATGTTCATCAACAGCCCGGCTGATAGCTATGTTTTTTTATGGCTGCTGATAATACCGCCTGGCATGCTTGTGTTCATGGACAGGCGGACGAGCAGGATCTTTCTTATAATATACTGTCTAGCGGTCTCTCTGGCCTGTTCTCCTTTACTTGATCACATTGTTTTTGCCAAATATAGTCCGCATTTTAAAATAAAGCTGCCTTTTGCCGTGATTTCCTCTTCCCTTCTGTGCTGGTTGCTTGAAAGCAGGCGCATTAAAGCGGGGGAACAGATAAAAGCGCTGATGGAAGGCACGGCTAAAATGGCTATGTTCGATCCTCTGACCAATCTTTACAACCGCCGCAGTTTTTATGATATACTGGAAAAGGAAAAAGCGCGCTGTGACAGGAATAGTACCCAAATGGCCGTTATTATGTCCGACCTTGATAACTTCAAAAAAGTAAATGATACCTACGGTCATTCATTGGGTGATAACGTCCTGGTAAAATTTGCCGAACTTTGCAATAGCGAACTGCGCGCCAAAGATTACGTCTGCCGCTGGGGCGGCGAGGAATTTTTACTGCTTCTTACAGATACCGGTATCGCTGAAGGCATAACTACTGCCGAGCGATTACGCAAGAAACTTGAAGATACGGCGATTATCTTGAATGATGCTCCGGCATTATTCGTTACAGCAAGTTTTGGCGTGCATTTATATGACGGGAAAATGACGGTGGATGAAAATATTGCCGAAGCCGACCGACTTATGTATCTGGCGAAAAAAAGCGGCCGCAACAGGGTGTGTTTTGACAAAGAGAAATATCTCTACAAATATATATAAAAAAGCGAGGGATTGACATGAATATTGCGAAAAAAATCTTAGCACTAGGCCTTTTGGCCTCGTTTGCCTTTTTGTTTCCCACTTCACATACAGAGGCTGCCGGCCAGCCTGAACAACGCGATTGCGTGACAGTGCGCGGCCTGGCTGAACGCCAGGTAGCGCCAGATACCGCATATGTGACAGTGGGCGTAGTCAGTCAGAGCAGCCAGGTGGAAACAGCCAGGGCGGAAAATGCCCGCACTATTGACAAAATGGTAAAGGCACTGTCTTCTTATGGTATAAGCGGCCAGGCAATAAAAACTTCTTCTTTTAATCTTTATCCAAATTATGCCGATCAGGGCGACACCAGGCGGGTGAACGGCTATACTATCGAAAACGCCCTTACTGTCGAAGTTAAAGACCTCAATAAAATAGGCGATATCATAGACTCGCTCTTTGCCGCCGGCGCCAACCGCCTTGACGGAGTGCGTTTTGCCGCCTCAAACTATGCGGCGCTCCAGGACGAGCTTTTGAAAGAAGCAGTGGCCGACGGCTTACGTAAGGCCAATATCGTAGCAAAAAGCGCCGGGCGCAACGTGGGCCTTTTGATAAATGCCACTGTAAATTCGGGCGGCGGCCTTTACCAGCCCGAATACCGCATGGCTATAGCCAAAGGGGCGATGAACGACAGCAGCCAGGTATTTGGCGGCGTGATAAAACTTACAGCCGACATACAACTGGTCTATGAATTAAAATAGTACAAAAAAACAGCGCGTACGCGCTGTTTTTTTGCTGTTACATTTGTAACTTCAAGCTTGTTCGTGTTTTTGCTGTAAAGCGGCAAAAAAGTTTTTTCCTTTGTTACTTTGCTCATACAACTCCTGTAAAAGCCCTATATTCTTAAATTCGCGTCCCCATAGAAAAACATCTTCAGGTGAATAACAGGCAATAGTTATGGGCGCGCCGGGCTTAGGCCCTTCTCCGAGTTCGTCTGTGGCCAGCAGGTAGGGGCCGCCTTCTTCCGGTTCATAGCAATAAATTATGTAGCCATCTTCTTGTGTTTCAAAGAAGCCCATTTGTTCAAAAATGACAGTACATTCCTCTTGTGTCATGGTAAGCGGACGGAAAAATCTGTCGTCCTGGCTCCTTTCGCGCGATAAATCAAATGCTTTTTACAGCGTACGCTATTTTCTTCTTTTTGTCCAGCAGGGAAAGGGCTTTTTCCGGCGAATTTATTATTTAAAGTAAAGGAGGGATGACTGTGGCGGATTATCTGATAGAGTTTGTCTGTCCGGCTTGCGCTAAACATATCACTTGGGCCATGCCGAAAGCGACGGTCATTTGTCCTTTGTGCGCCAGGAAGGTCAACATAAAAAGCATGAAAAACATAAACCCGGCTACGCTTTCGCAAAAAGGCGAACAGCTCAGCTTGTTTGCCGATTTTTGAATTTTAATTTGACTTTGGCTTTTGACGGTGATAAAATTTACCTAGTTGAATAACGACCTTTAAGCTGGTCCCGTGAGGCTGGCAAGGAGCTTATGAAAGAGGATTATGCCTTCTTGTCGCCTAATGACAGGAAGGTTTTTTAATGGTCAGGAGGACCCCTCCCAGACGAGCGTAGCTCGTCTTTCCGAGGACAGGCGAGTGCCGTGGGCATTCCTTAGAATAATATAGTAGGAGGCAGGCGTATGGCGAAATCGGAAGTTTCCCTGAGCGGGCGCGATATCCTGGATATGGCGTCACTTTCGGTGGAAGAATATGAGCTCATTTTAAAAACAGCGGAAGAGATGAAAAAAATCATCCACCGCGACATCAAAAAGGTGCCGACACTGAGGGGCAAATCCATTGTCACCCTCTTTTATGAAGCCAGCACCCGCACCCGCACTTCTTTTGAACTGGCGGGTAAATATCTCGGCGCGGACGTGGTGAATATCTCTACCGCCACTTCGAGCGTCACCAAAGGCGAGAGCCTGCGCGACACACTCTATACCCTGGAAGCCATGCGCTTTGACGCTATCGTCATGCGCCATCCGGTAGAGGGCGCGGCGGCCTACGCGGCCCAGGCGGTGGAGCCGGTCATCCTGAACGCCGGCGACGGGGCGCACGCCCATCCGACCCAGGCGCTCCTAGATATGTTCACGATAAAGCAGTATAAAAAAACTTTCGCCGGGCGCAAGCTCGCCATACTCGGCGACATCCTCCACAGCCGCGTGGCGCGCTCTAATATAGCCGGCCTGAACAAGCTGGGCATGGATATACATGTGGCCGGACCGCGTCCCCTGATGCCGCGTTATGTGGAAAAATTGGGCGTTACAGTACACGACAGGGTGGAGGATGCCATAAAAGACGCAGACGTCATCGACGTGCTGCGCATCCAGCTGGAGCGGCAAAAAACCGGCCTTTTCCCGACAACAAGGGAATACGCCCGCATCTTTGGCCTGAACGCCAACCGCTTGAAACTGGCCAAGCCGGACGTCATGATAATGCATCCGGGCCCGATGAACCGCGGCCTTGAAATATCGCCGGACGTCGCCTACTGCGACAAATCGGCTATCCGGGAAGAAGTGCAAAACGGCGTGGCCATAAGGATGGCCTTACTCTACTTGACACTGACGGGGGGTAAGCAAATTGAAACTGTTGATTAAAAAAGGCAGGGTAGTCGACCCTTCACAGGAACTAGACGCAGTAAAGGATATATTGATAGAAGACGGCCGGGTAAAAGAAATCGGCGACAACCTGAAAGACGCGGGCGCAGAGGTGTTTGACGCCAAAGGGCTGGTCGTCATGCCCGGCATAGTCGACCTGCACGTGCACCTGCGCGAGCCGGGGCATGAAGCGAAAGAAGATGTAATAACCGGCACCAGGGCGGCGGCGGCCGGCGGCGTGACCACTGTGGCCTGCATGGCCAATACCAACCCGATAGTGGACAGCGCGATACTGGTGTCCGGCCTGAAAGAGCGCATTGCCCGCGAAGCGCTGGTCAACGTGGAAATAATCGGCGCGGTGACCAAAGGGCTTAAAGGCGAAGAGCTGGCCGAAATGGGCGACATGTGTTTCGCCGGCGCCATGGCCTTTTCCGACGACGGCGCTTATGTCAAAGATTCCCGCCTGTTTAAGTCTGCTCTCGAATACGCAGCGATTTTCGGCAAGACAGTCATCGTGCACGCCGAAGAGCCGACCTTATCCAAACACGGCTACATGAACGAAGGGGTGGTCTCCACCGAGCTCGGCATACCGGGCAACCCTACGGTAGCTGAAGATATAGCGACGGCCAGGGATATCATGCTGGCCGAATATACGGGCGCGCGCCTCCACGTCGCCCATGTGACCACTAAAGGGGCAGTGGAACTCATCCGCCAGGCTAAACGCCGCGGCGTCAAAGTGACTGGCGAAGCCGCCGTACACCACCTGACCCTGACCGATGACGTAGCCAAAGGCTTTAATGTGGCCGCCCGTGTGGCGCCGCCGCTGCGCGATATGGAGCATGTGGAGGCGGTACGCGCCGGCGTTAAGGATGGTACTCTCGACGCGATAGTGACAGACCACGCCCCGCACGCTTTTGAAGAAAAGGATGTGGAGTTCCGCTATGCCCCCTGTGGTTTTACCGGCCTGGAGACATCACTGGGCGTAGTGCTTACCGACCTGTACCACGGCGGCGTATTCACCCTGACGGAAATAGCGCTCAGGATGAGCACGGCCCCGGCTCGGCTGTTCGACCTCGAGGCCGGCAGTTTGCAGCCAGGCGCCAAAGCGGACGTGACCATCTTCGACCTTAATAAAGAATGGACGGTAGACAGCGCGCAGTTTTATACCCGCGGCAAACTGACTCCCTTTGAAGGCAAAAAATGCAAGGGTAAAGCGGTAGCCACGGTCGTAGCAGGAAAAATAGTGATGAAAGATGGTGTAGTAAATGAATAGAGCTGGTAAGCTTGTCCTGAAAAACGGCAAAAGTTTCGCGGGCCGTTTTTTGGGTGAAGCGCCCGGCGTGGGCGAAGTGGTATTCAATACAGGCGTGACCGGCTACCAGGAAGTGCTGACCGACCCGTCTTACTGCGGGCAGATAGTAGTAATGACCTATCCTTTGATAGGAAACTACGGCGTAAACCCGATGTTCAACCAGTCGCGCAAATCTTTTGTGCGCGGCTATGTGGTGGGAGAATTGTGCGACCACCCCAGCAACTGGCGCTCGGAAGGGACGCTGGCAGATTTTTTGCGAAAAGAAGCCGTGCCCTGCCTTACCGGCGTCGATACCCGCGCGGTCACGCGCACCATCCGCGACCAGGGCGCGATGCGCGGCGTCATCGTACCGGCCGACATGGCTGACAGTGACGTAAAAAAACTGCTGGATTTACCGGAAGACAGAAAAGAAGTAGCCCAAGTGACGGCTAAGGAAGTAGCGAGAGTACCGGGCAAAGGCAAAAAAGTCGCCATCATGGACTTTGGCGCCAAAGCCAATATGCCTAATTCACTCTCTTATTACGGCTGTGACATGACGATCTACCCGGCCTACACGCCGGCCAAAGATATACTGGCCGCCCAGCCGGACGGGATATTTCTCTCCAACGGCCCGGGCGACCCCAAAGACCTGCCGGAAATCATCGAAACGGTAAAGCAACTCATCGAGAGCGGCAAGCCGATATTCGGCATCTGCCTCGGCTATCAGCTTGTCTGCCTGGCCCTGGGCGCCGATACCTACAAAATGAAATTTGGCCACCGGGGGGTAAACCACCCGGTAAAAGACCTTGAACTGAACAGGGTGTTCATAACTTCGCAAAACCACGGTTATGCCGTTAAAGAAGAAACGCTTTCCGGTACCGGCCTTATCGTTACCCAGCGCAATGTCAACGATCGGACGCTGGAGGGGGTAAAGCACGAGACAAAACCGCTGTTTGCCGTGCAATACCACCCGGAAGCCGCGCCCGGCCCGGATGGGCACACGTATCTGTTTGAGCGGTTTTTGAAAATGATGGAGGGACTGTAAAATGCCGAAAAAATCGCACATAAAAAAAGTACTTGTCATCGGCTCGGGTCCTATCGTCATAGGCCAGGCCGCGGAATTTGACTACGCCGGCACCCAGGCCTGCCGCTCTTTAAAAGAAGACGGGCTGGAAGTAGTCCTCGTTAACAGTAACCCGGCCACCATCATGACAGACATGCATATAGCCGACCGGGTGTATATAGAGCCGCTGACGCCGGAATTTCTCGAGACGGTCATCCGTAAAGAACTGCCGGACGGCTTACTTGCCACCCTGGGCGGGCAGACCGGCCTCAATATGGCGGTAGAGCTGGGTAAACGCGGCATTCTGGCCGAATACAACGTGGAACTGTTGGGTACTTCTGTCGAAAGCATCAAAAAGGCGGAAGACCGTGAACTCTTTAAAGAAACCATGGAAAAAATCGGCGAGCCGGTACCGGAAAGCGCGATAGTAGAGACGGTCTACGCCGCGCAGCAGTTTTCCCGTGAAGTCGGCTTCCCGCTCATCGTACGCCCGGCCTATACCCTGGGCGGCACCGGCGGCGGCATTGCCAACAATGAAGAAGAGCTTATCGAAATAACCAATGTCGGCCTTAAATACAGCCTGATCGGCCAGGCGCTCATCGAGCGCAGCGTGGCCGGCTGGAAAGAGATAGAGTACGAAGTGATCCGCGACGCCGCGGACAACTGCATAACCGTGTGCAGCATGGAAAACCTCGACCCGGTGGGCGTGCATACCGGCGACAGCATAGTTACCGCACCGGCGCAGACCTTGTCCGACCGCGAACTGCAAATGCTCCGCAGCGCCTCCATCCGCATTATCCGCGCCTTGGGCGTCGAAGGCGGCTGCAACGTGCAGTATGCGCTCGATCCCGATTCCGAGCGTTATTATGTCATAGAAGTAAACCCCCGCGTCAGCCGCTCCAGCGCGCTGGCCTCGAAGGCCACCGGCTACCCGATAGCCAAAGTGGCCAGTAAGATAGCCATCGGCTACCATCTGGACGAAATAGAAAACGCGGTGACCAAGAAGACCATGGCCTGTTTCGAGCCGAGCATCGACTATCTGGTAATAAAGTTCCCGCGCTGGCCGTTCGATAAATTTGCCAAGGCTGACCGCGTTTTAGGCACCCAGATGAAGGCGACCGGTGAAGTCATGTCGATCGACCGCTCTATGGAAGGCGCGCTGTTAAAAGCTGTACGTTCCCTCGAGATAGGGCTCAACCACATGTATCTGCCTGACCTTGACGCGTTGTCCGACGAAGAAGTATTTGCCCGGGTCAAAGAAACCACCGACGAGCGCTTTTTTGTCGTCGCCGAGGCGCTGCGCCGCGGCCTGAGCCTGGAGGAAATACACCGGATAACCAAAATAGACCGTTTTTTCCTGCAAAAGATAGTCAACATCATCGCTATGGAAAAACGCCTGGCGACGGAAGAATTTACGCCGGAGCTGGTACGCGAGGCCAAGCGCCTGGGCTTTTCCGATCCGGCGATCACAAGGTACAGCGGCAAAGATGTGTTCGCCGTGCGCGCGTTCAGGAAAGAGCAGGGCATACTGCCGACCTACAAAATGGTGGATACCTGCGCCGCCGAATTTGAAGCCATGACCCCTTATTATTACTCCACCTACGCCGACGAGGACGAAGTGGCGGCCAGCCCGCGCAAAAAAGTGCTGGTGCTGGGCTCCGGGCCTATCCGTATCGGCCAGGGCATAGAGTTTGACTACTGCTCGGTGCATTCGGTCTGGGCCTTGAAAGAGCTGGGCTACGAAACAGTCATCATCAACAACAACCCGGAGACGGTGAGCACGGACTTTGATACTTCCGACCGGCTGTATTTCGAGCCGCTGACCTTGGAAGACGTTTTGAACGTCATAGATAAAGAACAGCCGGAAGGCGTCATCGTCCAGTTTGGCGGGCAGACCGCGATCAACCTGGCCGGGCCGCTGGCCCGCTGCGGCGTCAGGATACTCGGCTCCAGCGTGGACAGTATCGATATGGCGGAAGACCGCGAACGCTTCGACGCCCTCTTGACCAAACTCGACATCAAACGGCCGGAAGGCGGGACGGTATTCGATATAGAAGGCGCCTTGAAGACCGCCAAAGAAGTTGGCTACCCGGTCATGGTCAGGCCGTCCTATGTCCTCGGCGGGCGGGCTATGGAAATAGTCTATAACGATAACGAACTCAAGCATTATATGACCAGCGCGGTCAAAGCCTCGCAGGAACACCCGGTACTGGTCGACCACTACCTCCGCGGCATAGAAGTAGAAGTGGACGCCATCTGCGACGGCAAGGACGTACTCATCCCCGGCATTATGGAGCATGTGGAACGGGCCGGGGTGCATTCGGGCGACAGTATCGCGGTCTACCCGCCGCGCAGCCTGTCCGAGCGCAACATCCGCACCATCATCGACTATACCAACCGCATCGCCCTTGGCCTGGAGGTCAGAGGCATGCTCAACATCCAGTATATCCTGCGCGACAACGAGATATACGTCATAGAGGTAAACCCGCGCTCCAGCCGCACCGTGCCTTTTTTGAGCAAGGTGACCAATATACCCATGGTCAGCGTAGCCACCAAGGCCGCGCTAGGCAAATCCATCCGCGAGCTTGGCTACAAGCCGGGACTCGCTATGTTCCCGGATTATTACGCGGTAAAAGCGCCGGTCTTCTCCTTTGCCAAAATGCACAACGTGGATATAACCCTGGGGCCGGAGATGAAGTCGACCGGTGAAGTAATGGGCGTCGATAACCATTTTTCACGCGCCCTGTACAAAGCCTGTATCGCTTCCGGCATAAACGTGCCGGACGAAGGCACGATACTTTTTACCATAGCCGACAAGGACAAGGATGAAGTGACGGCTATCGCCAAAGGTTTCCACGACCTCGGCTACAATATCATGGCGACCGGCGGCACGGCTAGGTTCCTGGCTGAGCAGGGCCTGCCGGTAAAAACGGCGGTCAAGGTTAGCGAAGGCGCGCCGAACCTCCTTGATGATATCAAAAAAGGCAGCATAAACATGGTGGTCAATACCATCAGCCAGGGGCAGGCATTTGAGCGCGACGGCTTTAAGATACGCCGGGCGACGGTAGAGAACGCCATACCCTGTCTGACCTCTATAGACACGGCTAAAGCGATACTCGGCGTCATGTCGGTAATGAGAAGGCGGCGCCTGGTAAGCGTTCTTGCGTTACAAGACTTACGCTGGGCAGGTGACGATTTTTGAAAAAAGTCATAGTCGAGGCAAAGGTACTCAGTAATGACCTGATGGGCAGTGATGTGTACAAAATATCGCTGGACGCGCCAGAAATCAGCCGTCAGGCCAAACCCGGGCAGTTTGTCGAGGTAAAGACCGGCCGGCTGATCGACCCGTTGCTGCGAAGGCCAATTTCCATTGCTGATGTTGACGGCGATAAACTTATACTCATGTACCGGGTGGTCGGCCCCGGAACCGCCTGGCTGGCTGGCTGCCGGCCCGGAGACACTGTCGATGTGGTCGGACCATTGGGCAACGGTTTTAAACTTGAGGCTAAAAAGCCGCTGCTGGTTGGCGGCGGCATCGGTATTGCGCCCTTGGTAATGTTGGCGCGGCTCTTTTGCCCGACTCGGGTGGACGTCCTTTTGGCCGGACGCTGCAAGGATGAGATGTTTTGGACAAAAGAATTTACCGCTAGCTGTGAACATACTTATATAACGACAGACGACGGCACACTGGGCGCTAAAGGCACCGCGCTCGCGCTTTTGCCGGAGCTCTTAGCTTCCGGGCGTTACGACTGCGTCTATACCTGCGGGCCGGGGCCCATGCTAAGGGCGGTGGCCAAAGAAACGCTGGCCCAGGGCGTGCCCTGCCAGATATCTATGGAAAAATATATGAGTTGCGGCCTTGGCGCCTGTCTGTCCTGCGCCTGCAGCGGCACAAACGGAAAAAGGTTGAAAGTTTGCCAGAATGGGCCGGTATTCATGGCCGACGAGGTGGCCGCTGATGATATATGACGGAAAAATGGCTGTAGAAATAGCCGGGATCAAGATGAAGACCCCGGTAATGACCGCTTCGGGCACTTTTGGTTTTGGCCTTGAGTTTACCGACTTTGTCGACCTTGATAAATTAGGCGCTTTGGTTGTCAAAGCGGCTACCTTGCAGCCTTGCCTTGGCAATAAAGGGCAAAGGACGGTGGAAACGCCGGCCGGCATGCTTAACAGCATCGGCCTTGAGAATCCCGGGGTAGGGGAGTTCGTAGCCAAAAAACTGCCTTTTTTGGCTAAATATGATGTCCCGGTCATCGTGAATATTGCCGGGAACACGCCGGAGGAATATGCCGAGATCGCCCGTATTTTGGATGTTGACGGCGTGGCCGGGCTTGAGCTTAATATTTCCTGTCCGAATGTCAAAGAAGGCGGCATCGCTTTCGGCACCCGCCCATCCAGCGCCGCGGCGGTAGTCAAAGCGGTGAAGGCGGCGACGAAAAAGCCTGTTATTACCAAGCTGTCGCCTAATGTGACAGATATAACGGAAATGGCGCGCGCGGTGGAAGATGCCGGCAGTGACGCCATATCGCTCATAAATACGCTTATCGGCATGAAAATAGACATAAAAAGAAAACGCCCGGTATTGGGCAATGTCGTAGGCGGCCTGTCCGGGCCGGCTGTTCGCCCGGTAGCTGTACGCATGGTCTATCAGGTTGCCCAGGCGGTAAAAGTGCCGCTCATCGGCATGGGCGGCATCATGACCGGCGACGACGCAATGGAATTTATCCTGGCCGGCGCTGCGGCGGTAGCGGTAGGCACAGGGAATTTCGTCAATCCGGCGGCTACTATGGAAGTGACGCAAGGGATATTTTCATACATGGAAAAGGAAGGCTGCGGACATATCGGTGAATTAAAAGGCCTGGCTCTGCCCCGGCCGGTTTGATGGAGGGTGCGATGGTATTAGAGAAGCGTTTGATCGTGGCGCTGGATGTCCCGAATATCGACAAGGCCAGTAAACTGGTCATTTCTCTGGGTGAAAGCGTCGTTTATTACAAAGTGGGCATGGAACTTTTCTATGGGGCCGGTCTGGAGACCATCCGCTATTTGAAAAGTTTTGGCAAGAGCATATTCCTTGACCTGAAAATGCACGACATACCGAATACTGTGGCTAGCGCCGCCTCAGTACTTGCCTCTCTGGGCGTAGACATGATGACGCTGCATGCTTCAGGCGGCCGCGACATGATGCAGGCGGCGGCGCGGGCGGTTAAAGAAGCCGCGGAAAAAAACGGCAATCCGCCGCCGAAACTTGTTGCCGTGACCGTGCTGACAAGCATGGATGCCGCCGGCTGGCAGGAACTGAATAACAAACTGCCGATAGCCGAGCAGGTGATAGAGCTGGCAAAACTTTCCCAAGCATCCGGGATGGACGGGATAGTGGCTTCGCCGCAGGAAGCGGCTGGCATACGAGCCGCCTGCGGCCAGGATTTTCTTATTGTTACTCCTGGAGTGCGAATGGATGACAATGCCAAAAACGACCAGGCGCGTATCGCAACGCCCAAAATGGCTATACAGGCCGGCGCGACCCATTTGGTGGTAGGGCGGCCGATAACGCAGGCTGCCGACCCGAAAACGGCTGCGCGCGCCATAATCGAAAATATGCGGGAGGCCAAATGATGAACGAACAGGAAGTAATGAAACTTTTGGAAGAGACCGGCGCGGTTCTGCATGGGCATTTTCTTTTGACTTCCGGCCTGCACAGCCCCATGTATGTAGAAAAGTTCAATGTGTTGCAGCATCCCAAATACACAGAAATGCTCTGCCAGGAACTGGCTAAACGTTTTAAGGACGATAAGGTGGAACTGGTCGTCGGCCCGATGACCGGCGGCATACTTTTGGCGCATGAAGTAGGCAAAGCCCTTAGCACCAGGGCGATATTCACCGAGCGTGAAGATGCGGAAATGACTTTGAAACGCGGTTTTTATATCGACCCAGGCACGCGCGTGCTGGTGGTGGAAGATATAGTCACGACCGGCGGTTCGGTCATGGAAGTCTTGGGCGTCGTCAAAAAGCACGGCGGCGTACCGGTAGGGGTGGGCCTTTTGGTCGACCGCAGCGGCGGCAAGGTGGATTTTGGCGTGCGGACGGAGGCCCTTTTGCGCCTGGATGTGCCTGCCTACAAAGAGGCCGATTGCCCAAAATGTAAAGATGGTCTGCCGTTTACCAAGCGCGGGCGGACCGGAAAATAAGCTATAGCGAATATTTGTACAGCCATGGCCGTACCGTCAGGTGCATTAATGGCTGTATTTTTTTATAAGTACTTTATTATTTAAATATAAAAAAGTATAATTGAATAGATATCAAATTACGTATAAAGGGGGCGCTGGATATGAGTATGACAATATATACCATGCATCACTTGGTAAAAGAAAATGACCTTAACCATCACAGTACTTTATTTGCCGGACAGGGAGCCAGCTGGATGGTGGAGGCGGGCTATATCGCCGCTTCCGCTTTTGCCAGGACCATCCACATAGTTTGCCTTAAAATACACGGTATGACCTTTACCAAGCCGGTGGGCGCCGGGACTTTATTGCGTATGGAGGCCAGGGTCGTGCATGCCGGTGAAACCAGCCTGACTTCATATATAAAAGCGGTAAATGCTTTTACCGGTGAATACATAGTGGACGGCTATATGACCTTTATCCACACAAACGACCAGGGCCAGCCGCTAAGGCACGAGCTTTATGTAGTAGCGGCAACGGAAGAGGAAAAACACCTGAAAGCGGAGGCGGAAAAGCTTGTCGCCATGCGGTAGTCTATAAATAAAAAAGCTTGTCTTTGCAGGCAAGCTTTTTTATTTAGCTATTCTTTGAATTTTATTGTCACCCCGGCAAGATATTTTAGGCCTGTTTTTATTACATCCTGGGTGATGAAGTTGGAATCGCCCAGCAGCTTTTCTATATCACGCTGTTCCATGAGCGCATACGGCTTTACAATGCCGAGCAGCGGATATTCAAGATAGGGATCGAGAACGCCGACTTCGGTTTTTACGATATTCAAACCATTGAGCACGAATGTGTAAGTGCCCACGATATAGTGGTCTACTGTTACCTGGAATCCTATCCGGCTTGTCCTGCCGGCAAAAAATGTTTTTGCGGCAGTATAGATAACTGGATGCTGTTTAGCGAAAGTTTCCAGCAGTTTTTCCCGGAAGGGCACTAACCTTTCCTTTACAAGGATATCTACTTCTTTCATGTAGCAACCCTCCTTATGAAATTACTTTCTTTAAAATCAGTAAACAGGCGGTTTTACGTTGGCAGTAAATGCGGTTAATGTACTTTTCAGGGCGCGACGAGGCGTATCGGTTTCCTTGTTGGAAATCGAAGACGAGTAGGTATATTGCTGTGTTTTAGCGCTGAAAGTCTTTGTGTCCAACTGGAAATTTATTCTGACATAATAGCTAAAACTGCTGGATAACCGTATCCCGGCCGGGTAAATAACGACCACTGTAAGGTAATCCATGCCTGTTGCTTTTAAGTAGTCAGCCATGCGTTCTTTTTTTACTACCAGTGAAAAATCCTGCATGTCCTGACTGTCTTCATTCACCCCTTCGATAAAGTTGGCAAGTGCGGCGTCGAGCGGCCTTCCGTCATTCATGTAGACAAATAGGCTGCTGTATTTGTCGGGAGTAAATTTCGCTTGCATAGCGGGTTCTACCAGTTCGATCAGCTTGCCTTCCGTGCGGATATATTTTGCCGGGATGACAATAACCGCATGTTTGCTGTCGACAGCCTGGACTACCGGCATACTTATGACAAAAAACAGAAATACAGCTAATAACAGTTTTCTAATTTTTTTCATTAGCCATCACCTCTTTGTAACCTATAATAGGTAACCGAGTATAAAAATAGCCTCCTGAGATTTCCAGGAGGCCGTGTGATAGACGATATACTGGGATAGATTGTTATTATTTATTGCTTGTGCATAATGGATGAACTTTCCATAGCGCGAGCAAAAATGCCTTGTATATGCTGGAACATTGCTTCGATAGCCGCACTGGCAGAGTGTGCATGTAAAGCGTCAAGTATTTTCCGGTGCTCTTTTATTATTACAGGCAAACACTCCGGTTGGTAAATAAGAAATATGCCGCTGCGCAATAACTGTTCATGGATGATTTCGACACTTTCGGCGAATTTTTTATTGCCGGTCGTTTTAGCCAGAGCATAATGAAACTCGCGGTCTTTTTGCATAAACTCCGTTATCTTTTTATCATTTGCATCTTCTTCCTGGCTTTTATAGATATCCTCGAGAAGAGACAATGTGCTGTCATCTATACGTTCGGCCGTCATCTGGCAGATTTTGCACTCTATGGCTTCGCTCATCTCAAGAAGATCCTGTAAATCTTTTTGCGTAGTGGTGATGACCTGTATGCCCCGGCCGCGAAAGATGTGTATAAGGCCTTCGCCCTGCAACTGCAAAAGCGCTTCACGTACAGGAGTTCTGCTTATACCAAGGTTCTCGCTCAGAAAACCTTGGGAATAAATAGTATCAGGTTTGATCCGGTTATTTATGATAGCCGTTTTAATAAGCTCATAAGCCTGATTTTTTAAAAGACTCTTTGAAACATTGATTTTTTCTGTTCCAAATAAATCATTGCTAGCCATAATAACGCAACTTTCATTAAGAGATTTTAAAAAAGAAACCCACATTTATTTCTATATTTAAAGATACCATAATATGGGAAGATATTCAATGGTAACAAAAAAACGATTTATAAAGATAAAAGTTTTTGTTTTAAATAAAAAACCGATTCTCAATCCAGACACAAGCGTTTCTTACTGGCAAAGCTTTTAATTAAAGGTGATAGGGTCCTTTTGCGGCGATTTTTTAGTGGCCGGTTTAAAAATTTGTCTACCTGGGCACTAAAAAACATTGCGCATAAAGTTTTAAGCCATTGCGGAAAAGTAAAAGCAAAACGAATAGATAAACCTTCTTTTGCAGGGAAAAGGCTGCTTATTTGCACAAAATCCAAAATGGTGATACCTAGGAAAGCTTTATTCAATGGTGTGGTTTTTAAAGATTGTTGGAAATCCAATGTAATAAACTCATCCTTTACAGTTGCTTTTATTCCTGGCGCCGCTGAAATGTTTTCAAGTAGTTTGCCGGTTATGTACTGAGGAAAAAGCTTGGTAAAAATATCCGCCCCGCCAATCTTGAGTTTATCGATAAATCCTGCGTCAGGAAGGGAGGAAAGATCTTTGATCTCCATTTGAAAAGCGAAAAAAGCTTCATGTGAAGACAAGACAAATTTATCAAAGGTGAAAACGATATCCGCTTTAGCGGTATTACGGTAGCTGACAACAACGCGCAGTTGGTTTTCACTCGGGCAAAACAGCTGCTGCAAAAGAATACCCTGTTTTTGAAAAAAAGGATTGAGTAAAGCCATTATGTGGCTATAGCCGAAAATCAATTCGTTTTTCTTAAGATGCTCCCATGTTTGGTCGCTCAGCATGCTTTCTGCTGTTTTTAGGTATTGGTTGGACAAGAGCAGCTTGAGTAATTCTTCCATATAGAAGCCTCCTTGTGATAGCCGATTATTTTAAAAGTTGCCTTACTGCCCCCGCTAAATATTTTATGCCAAGGTCGGCTACTCCGCCTACCGCTTTGGAGTCCCAGGTAACTATACAGCAAGTGTTTGGTACCGGCCAGGGTATAAGTTTGGCAAAACCGGCCTGTTTTTCGATAAGTTCCCGCCACCATTCAGGGGGATGGACGCTGCAGTGGGCGTTAGTGCCGTCAGGCAATATTTCCTTGGCCTCCTTGTTTGATATGACAAAAAGGGCGTTGCCGCTTATAGATAGGATCTTTTTGATTACAGGTTCAAGGTCTTCGTTGGGGATGTGCTCGAGGACGTCGGTATTCAAGACCAAATCGGCTTTTTCTACTGGCAGGGAAGAAAGTTCTTTGATTGCCGGCTCATATTTATAAGCGGTCACTGATTCCGTATTGTCGGGGTCAAGGGCATCGCGCAGCATGAATACGAGGTTGCTTTGGCCGCAGCCGTAGTCGAGGAGGCTTTTAGGAGAAATTTCCTGGACAAAAGGCATGAGTAGAAGAAAAAGATTCTGCGATGTATAGCCGTAGCGTTTTTCCTGATGTATCTTCCTGTATTGTGCAATCAAATCATCTCTAAGTAAAGGCATTATTCCCTCCAACAGTAATTAAATATTTTTTGTTATTATATAACATTTTGCGCCGGCTGTCTTTGGTATAGCTTGCTAGCGCAAAAAAAGCAGTGCCGGGTATCCAGGCGCTGCTTTTTGATTGAGCATGAAAAATCATATTTTACTGTATTTGCCCTTCCCCGTCTTTTATTTTTACCGCCACCGGCTGTAGCAATTTGACGGCTTTTTCCGGCATGGAATCGCCCGGAGGTACGCTAAAAGTAATCTTAGCCCTGTTATGGCCGGTGTTTTCATCTTTGATATACAGGACTATTTTTTCCATGAGGTGCAACGGAACACGGTAGGAAAAGCCTATGTCATAAATATGGGAAAAACCGGCTTTAAAATATTCACTGGAGATAGGAAAAGGGTTTTGCGTATCACCCTCTTTGGTGAAAAAACGTAATTCTCCTTCAAATTTGAAGGGAAAGGCAAAAAATAGCCTGCCGTTGGCTTCAAACTGGCTAAAGTCATATACAGCTACAGCACTGTCGGTTTCACCGGGAAATTCTTTAAGCGGCGGAGGTGTTCTAGGCGGGTCAAACTCTATCGCGGTGCTGCCTTCCATCAGGTTGAGCGGCATATTTTCCGATACATAGGTATACTGGTTTTTTTCCGGTACGCTCAAAGGGTTTAAGAGAACGTCGGGGTCAGGGAAAGAGCTGATTCCCAAAGAAAAGTCTGTTACCAGGTCTTTGAATTTTGCGGAAAACTTTATGAACAGCACTACTAGTATGAGCAGAATTACAGTAGCTAAAAGGTATTCAAAAAAATTTTTGCCGGAAAAAATGATCATCATACTTTCCAGCACCCAAATGCCAAGCGCTATGTAGAGGAGTTTTTTCAGGTTTTGTATTAGGGAGACAGATTCGCTCTGTTCTTGTAAAAATAGTGTGTAGTTCTGTTTATATATATAATAAGCGGCTTGCAGGCTGGCAAAACGTTCTGACATTTGCGGGTACGCAACATATGTATTGGAAATATTGGATAGTCGGGCGAATAATCCGGCCAGGTCTTTGCGTTTTAAACCGCTTTTATATTTTATATTGATGGAAACTATGCATATGCCGACAAATACTGCTGTGGCTATGCTAGATAGGAATGCTATAACATTGGTTATCATTGTATGCCCCTCATAATATTCAAAATAATACATATACTTAATTCGTTAAAAGCTTGAAAAATCCTGCAAAGGTTTTGTTTGCAAAAACAGGAGCGGTTACAATGCCCCTTGTTTTTTAGTGATGAAAAAATATACACAAAAAGAATGTTTTAAAAGAAAATTTTTATAGACAAAAAACCTGATTTTTTATATAATTTGTTATGTAAGCAAAAGCGTATAACATGCTTTTGTAAAAATAAGCTTTATACATTTTCGTATGTATAAAACTTATTTTTGAATTTATATAATGGCAAGGAGTGGGTTTTATGAAAAAAGAATCAGGCGTTGTTAAGATGGTTGCCCCGCTTTATGTCATTCCCGCTGACAGACACAGAAAGAAGGATGTTGTGGAAATGCTCCAACAACATCCGGAAGTAAAGTTTGTCTCCTTTGTCGGTGTAGATTTTGCCGGCAACGACACCGATGAAAAAGTTCCTGTTGCGTTATTTATTGAAGAAATCGACGATATGCTGGACGGTATGGCTGCCCAGACGGATGGTTCGTCTGTCGTTCTGCCGGGTATTGCCAGCCTGAACAATGGCCGGGTGGACATGAAGCTGGATACGGCTGTAAATTGGTTTGTGGATTATAATTACGAACATTTTGACCAAAATACGGGCTGGTATGTAGGTACTCTACGCATCCCCGCTTTTCTCGTACATAATGAGCGGATGGTAGACTCGCGTTCTATCCTTACCAATGCATTAAAATACGTGGAAAAAGAGTTGCTGCAACTACTGAAAAAGCATCCTGTTATTGACGGCTTGCCTATAGACGGCAAGGATGTGGAAAAGATAAGTTTTACCTGCGCTACGGAGTTGGAGTTTTGGGTGAAAACTCCGGCTGAAGAGGCGATAGTGGAGGAGCTTTCTACCTCTCAGGTCATGCAGGAGCAGTACTGGCAAAGGGTACGCGGCAATGTGCGTACTGCCCTCGAAGAAGCGATTTCCGCTCTGGAGCTTTACGGCCTCGGGCCGGAAATGGGCCATAAGGAAGTGGGCGGCGTAAAGGCGCGTATAGACGGCAGCGGCCATCTCAGCCACGTTATGGAACAGCTCGAGATAGACTGGCGGTATGCCGAAGGCATACAAACAGCAGACAATGAAATGCTGGCGCGCATAGTTATAAAAGAAATTTTCCGTATGAACGGGCTGGAAGTTACTTTCCAGGCCAAACCCATCATCGGCGTCGCCGGTAATGGTGAACATACGCACGTAGGCCTTGCCGCCAAACTTAAATCCGGCAAAACTGTAAACCTTTTTTCACCGTCCGATATGAAAAAAGAGTTTTTGAGCGCTCTTGGTTATGGCGCTATTATGGGGCTTTTGAAAAACTACGAAGCTTTAAACCCCATTATTTCGGCTACCAATGACTCTCTAAACCGCCTGAAACCGGGTTTTGAAGCTCCGGTATGTATCGTTACTTCGCTCGGCCACACGCCGGAGGTGCCTTCGCGCAACAGAACTATCCTCGTCGGTTTGGTGCGCGATATCGACAACCCGCGGGCGACAAGGTTCGAAGTGCGCTCGCCCAACCCTTTTACCAATACCTACCTTGCTTTGGCCGCTTTTTACCTGACCATGCTGGACGGCATCAAGGCCGCGGTGGAATCCGGCAAGAGCCTGAAAGAACTTAACGCCGAACTGTCTAAAAAGAGCGGTGAAAAGGGCTTTTATCTCGAAAAAGACCGTGAATACAGAAGCGAGGAAGATGTATTTGAACACTTCACAGAAAAAGAACGCGACCTTCTGTTTGGCCGCCATCCGGCAACAGTGTGGGAAAACCTGCAAAACTTCAAAATGCATCCGGAAAAGGTCGCCGTATTGACTAAGGGCGGTTTTGCCCAGGAATTTATCGACGGCTTTGCCCAAGGCTCCTTGCTTCGCTGGAAAACTGAGCTTGTAAATAAAATATTGCCGGAATATACCGATCTGGTAACTTCCATGAAGTGTTTACATGAAGAAGCGCCAGATATGGCCACAGATATTGATGAGGAATTGTGGGCTAAGATAAAGGCCGCACGCATCAAACTTTGTAAAGACGCTAAAAAACAAGTCTCACTGTTTAGCCAGATACGCAAGGCCCTAGAAAAAGAAGACTACGCAAACGCCTCTAAACTTCAGCAGGAGGCGCAAAAAGCGGTAGACGAATTAAAACAGCTTTATATAGAATATAAGCGTAATATAATAGACTAAAGTTATTTTTTGAGTAGGCTTTGTTGACAAAAAACGAGTAAAAACTTCTCCAAACAAAGAAGTTTTTACTCGTTTCTTTAGATAAGGTTACAAAAAAGACGAATTTTTTGCTAAAATAGCAAATTTTCTCTTGGATAATTAAAAGAAAAATGTTAGAATTAAAAAAGCTATAAGGTAACAGGCCTGAAAAACGGGCGGCTGTTGTTGTAGCAAATAATTTATTTGGGAGGGAACTGAATGAGAAAATCCTTAGTACTCACCTTGGCACTCATTTTTGTACTGGGTATCGCTTCGACCGCTCTGGCGGCCAACCCGTTTACCGACGTACCGGCTAACCACTGGGCTTACGCCTCGGTAGCCAAGCTTGCCCAGGCCGGCATTATTGACGGTTATGGCGACGGCACTTTTGTAGGCAGCAACACTATGACCCGTTATGAAATGGCGCAAATAGTGGCCAAAGCCATGGCGCGCAGCGACAAAGCCGACGCCGCCATGAAAACCCAGATCGAAAAATTGGCGGCGGAATTTGCCGACGAACTGGACAGCCTTGGCGTCCGCGTCGCCAAACTGGAAAAAAATGCCGACAATGTGAAAATCACCGGTGAAGCTCGTTTTATGTATCAGGATTTAAATAGTGATGCAGTAGGTAATGGCGACGATTCTTTGTTGCGTACCCGTTTGTGGCTGACCGGCCAGGTCAACGACCGCTGGAGCTATAGCGGCATGATCGAGCAATTTGCTGACCTGAGGACCAACAGCAACAGTGATACATCCACCAGACTGCGCCGCGCCTGGGTAGAGGGCAAAATAGGCGATGTCAATGTAACAGCCGGCGCCTTCAACTACTATACCGTAAACGGCGTTGTCATGGACAACGACATGGACGGTTTGGTACTCAACTACAGCAAAAACAAATGGAATATAGACCTGTTCTATGGCCGTCCGAGCTATGGCAATGGTGTATTAGGTGTTCTGGCAACTGGTGTTCCCGGTATCGATTATGACAAAGGCGGCCTTAATGCGGATGGAAAAGTACGTATGTTTGGCGCTGTTCTCGGTTATGAATTCAGCAAGAAATTCAGCATGCAGGGCGCCTATTACAACCTTGACGGTGTAGGCGGCGGTTCCGACCCGATGAACATTGGCAACCTGAATATTTTTGAAATCAACGCTAACTACAAATTCAGCGACAAATGGAATATTTGGGCGGAATACATCCGCGCTGATGATCCGGGCGATGAAGGCTATGGCCAAAACGGCTGGGGCGCCCGTGTGGATTACGGCGATGTACAACGCGACAAACCCGGCAGCTGGGGCCTGAGGGCTGGTTACTATGATGTGCCGGCAGCCGGCAGCATAGCTACCACTTTTGACCTGTGGACTTCCGCTTACGGCCTCGGCTTTAAAGGTTATCAACTGGGCGCTACTGTGGTAGTGGCAAAAAATATCGACCTTAACTTTGACTACTATGCCTTCGATAGCAAGGAAAATATCCCGAGGACCAGCGATAAGTTCAAAGAAAAAATGTATTACACTTATGTAAACTTCTACTTCTAAGAAATGCAATAAAAAAAGAGCCGCAAGGCTCTTTTTTTATTGCATTATTTACTTGATTTACTTGCCGGTTTATTTATTGGCCAAGCGGTCGAGCTGTTCTTGCAGGTCGGTGATCTGTTTGCTCATGACCGGGTCGTCTTGGAATTCTTCCTCGAGCAGCATGGAGAGCATATGTCCTATCGCGTAGAAGTCTTTTTCCCGCTCTTTGGCCAGTGTACGTTCAGCCGTGCGGTCAATGATTATTTCCACTACATATTCGGCATCTCCGTTCTGGTTGGGGAGAGGCATGGCGAACATATCAAAAAACTTAAGGCCGTTTCTGGTCAGTTGCTCTATTTGCTGTGTTTCGACGACCTTGCTGGCAATACTTTTTGACACTGCGCAGTTGGGGCAGGGGGCGCCGAGGTCAGCGAGATCGTAGCATTTTTTGTCGAGGATTTCTTCCATTGACATTCCCATATATTGCAGGAAGTAGTCATTGGCAAAAACACAGTTAAATTTTCTGTCCATGACGATATAACCGACAGGCGTTTGCTGGAATATTTCGTTTAACATTTGTTCTTGCGAAATATTTTCCCGATAGCTTGGCGCACCAGCCATGGATATCGCTTTTTTGTCTTCTTTTTCGTGCAATTCCCGTATTATGGCATTACCGGTAGCTGCTATATTGGGAACAGGCAGGCCTATTTTTTCGTCCCAGGACATACTGAGAAAAACATCGACTACTTTGGGGTCGAACTGGCTGCCGCTACAGCGCTTTATTTCATCTATCGCCGTCTGGTGGCTAAGCGCTTTTCGGTAAGAGCGTGTGGAAGTCATAGCTTCATAAGTATCGGCAATAGCTACGATGCGGGCGCCGAGGGAAATCTCTTCCCCTGCCAACCGGTCGGGATAGCCAAAGCCGTCGAAACGCTCGTGGTGATGGCGTACGATATGCTTGACCTTATCAAAGCCTGACAGATCGGAAATCATATAGTGAGCGTTGGCGGGATGTTTTTTGATCGCTTCAAACTCTTCGTTGCTCAGCCGGTCAGGCTTGTTTATGATGCTGTCCGGTATGCGCACTTTGCCGATATCGTGCAAAGCTGCGGCTATGCTGATGTCAAATATATCGTCTTCGCTAAGGCCCATAGATTGGGCGATACGGACGCTGATATCCGCAACATTTTTAGAATGAGTGGCAGTATAGCCGTCTTTTGTCTCCAGCAGCGCGCCCATCATGCGGAACATTTCTTTAAAATCGGCTTCTTTTCTTTCCAGGCCGAGCAGCTCTTCCGTGCGGTTGATCATTATCTCGAGGATGTATTCAGGCTCGGTCGAGTTATTGCTAAAAAGAGGTATGGCATAATCGTCGATAAAACGCACAGCGCCATTAGGCAAAAAATCTTTCCTGGTCAGGGCGCATTTTTGCCCTGTGGCCAAAGCGCGCTCTACAGCGCAATTGGCGCATTTTTTTCCGGCATTGGAAAGGTTGTAACATATTTCGCCCAAAGTATCGTCTTTGTTGAGCTGCCTTAGTTTAAGAAAATAATCGTTTATGTAATGTATACGGTAGTTTTTATCCAAAATAATGTAAGCCACGGGCGTATTTTCTACCAGCAGCTTTATTAGTTGGCTTTTGGATATTTTGTTAAATATGTCTTCCACGGTATTCTCCTCAAAGTAACACATTTATTTTTACAAAAAATAAAACTTCCCCACTATATTTATCGTAAAAATTTCAGGCAATATTAACTTTTAATAACAATCCCAATTATAAAGAACATTAGAAAAATCAAGTTTTTTTAGATCATCCGGTTTGATGAAAAAGTTTGCCACCCCGCAATCGCCCCAAATGATATCATAATTGCCGCCGTCACAGTTGTCGCTGTCTATTTGCAACAAAAGTACGGAATGCTCCTTCCATGTGTCGCCATAACTGCGCGGGTCTTCTTGGGTAAAGAACGGATATCCGCCTACACGGTGGCCGGAGGACATCAATTCGTCGTCTATGTGTTCGCCGCTGTCGTCGTCAAGGTCCCACAAACTTTTCGCCTCAATAGGCATATGTTTTTTATATATAGCCATAAAATTTTTGTCAAATCGGAAGTCGGAAGGCGGCATGGGATTTTTCTCCAAATTGGCGGCGAGGGAAAATTCACCTTTAAAAGGAAAATAACTTTCGTCGTCTTCTATTTGCTCCGGCGGTTGCCCGAGTTGAGATTGGTCGCTTAATATATCTTTATGGTATATTAAGCGGAAAGTTTTTTGTGCCGTAGGATGGTCGAAATCAAGCCCAAACAGGTCGTCGGCTGCTATATAAAACTGTAAGATGCCCTGCTGCGGAAAATCCGGCAACTTAGGCAGTTCGGCAAAATTCAACTGGGCGAGAAAGCGTAAAGGTTCATGCTGTTTGTCAGCTAGGTTTAAAGGCCACTGAAAACCTGGCGGCAGGTAAGGCGCGCCGCCTAACTTGCTGGCAAATACGCCGGCCGGTTTTTTTTGTGGAGTCAAAACAATTGAGGGAAGGTTGGTCGCATTTTTATGTTCATCAATTATTTTATTTAATGCTGCAATATTTGTCGGTTGATTTTTTTCAGTCATGATGGAACCTCCGTTGGACTTCGTTATATATACATTAGCAGAAAATATGCCTGTCTGCAAATAAAAGAAAAAGAAAAAAGTGCGCTTGATAGCGCACTTTTTTGTGTAACTATACCCTTTGATGTTTTGAGCCGTCACCGTAGCCCCAGTGTCCATCACCGTAGCCCCAGTGTCCGCCACCATGCCGCGGGCCAAAGCCGCCTTTTTCAATCCTTTCGATCATGCGGTCGCCTTGTTCTTTAGTGAGGCTGCCGTTGGCAACGGAATCTTTTATATGTTGTATTTTAAGCTCTTTCATTTTTTCCTGGTAGTTTTTCATGGCCGCGCGTTCTTGTTCGCTGCGTTCGGGTCTTTTGAAATCATTAGCCTTGATTTTTTCCAAACGGTCATTCATGATGAGAATATGAGCGTCCGCCACATCTTTTTTCATGCGCCCGGCGGCAACTTCATCTTTAAGAAATTCAGCGCGCAGAGAGTTCTTTTTTGCCATGTAGCTCAGAAAGTCATTTTTTTGCTGTTGGGTCCATTCTTTTTTCGGGCCTTCGCCGCGGGGGCCTTTATGCCAACCATCATTGGCGGCAAAGCCTACCGCCGTAAAACATACTAATAACAAACCTGCCAATAGAGCTGTCCATTTTTTCATTATTTACCACTCCTTGTTTTTTGGTGTATTGTTTAACTATTTTAACTATAAAACAAATTTTTGACCAAAAAAGGGCGGTATTGTGAACTATTTGTGAAACCGGGAAATATTATAAAAAAACTTTGGGCATTGCCCAAAGTTTTTTTATGCTTGTCAGCCGTCTTGTTTCATTTGCGCCACTATTTCGCTCAAGACGCGGTCGGCGTCTTCATAAGCCACCTGGCAGGTGCCGACTTGTTTATGTCCACCACCGCCATATTTTAGCATGAGTGCGCCAACATTGGTTTTGGCGCTTTTATTTATTATACTGTAGCCGCAGGCTATGGATACATTTATTTTAGCGCGGCCGTCGACTACCCAGCAAGAGATGTTTTGTCCGGGAAACAGGCTGTAAATAAGAAAGCGGTTACCGGTATAGATGTTTTCCATGCCTCTAAGGTCGGTGACCAGCACATTGCCGTCGACTTTGGTATGTTCTAATATCATGTCTTTAAAGAGGCCGTTTTGTTCAAAATACATATCGATACGTTCTTTGACGTCGGGATGCTCAAGGATTTGTGCTATCGGCATATTACGGCAATGGTTGATAAGTTCTTCCATAAGCTGCAGATTGCTTATGCGGAAGTTGCGAAAACGCCCTAACCCGGTACGGGGGTCGCAGATAAAGCCCATGAGTATCCAGTCTTTGGGTTCGAGTATTTCTTCGGCTGTAAGGTTGCCGGAATCTACCCTGTCGACAGCGGCGATAAGTTCGTCAAAATTGGGGAATGCTTCGCGTCCACCGTAAAAATCATATATTATGCGGGCGGCGGAAGGCGCCAGGCGGCTTTCTCCGCCGACTTCGCCAGTCCAGCCTACGCGGTCTTTTTCACTGACATGGTGGTCAAACCACATGCCACAGCCTTTTACGTAAGGCACATTGGCCAGGACGTCGTTTTCATTTGCTTCAAATAAGCCGTCCTGTAAGTCTTTCGGATGGACGAATTTCCAGGAATCGATTATTCCTTTTTCCTTCAATAACATGCCGCAAACAAGCCCGTCAAAGTCGGAACGCGTTATCAAACGCATACTAACACCTCTTCTTCAATTTTAAAATTTTCTTGTACTTACATTAACTAAAATATAATGGTTTTGTATAAATGCTTTGCTTTTTTTCATTTACTATACATTATATTACCATGCATAGCAGGAAAAACAAGATGTTTTATGTTATAATATAATTATCGTCAGGTAACCTATTCAAGATAAGGGGGATGTTTTATGGAAAAATGCATCGGGATCATCGGCATAGTGAATAAAGCGCCCAAGGAAAACAATGCTGCTCTTAATACCCTCATTGGCGATTTTCGTGAAATAGTCGCGGGGCGCCTGGGCATACCTAAACATGAACCGGAAATAGGCATAATTTCCCTAATCGTTGAAGGCGATACCGACAGGATATACGACCTGGAAAAAAAATTACAGGCTATCGATGGGCTGGTAGTAAACATGACACTCTCGGTTTGTTGACTCCATCTTGTTGTTTTTAAACCTTCCCGTTTTCAGGCGGGAAGGTTTTTTGCCGAAAGCTTGCGTTTGATATTGCTAAACCATAGCTATAAAGGATATACTTTAATACATAAAAATGTGTCGCAGAAAACGCCCCGGAGGGATACGGGTGACAGAAACCATTCGCAAACAAAACAATTTAAAACAGATGATTCTTGCAGCGCAGGTTTTTTGCCTGTTGTTTATTTTTGCGCTCATTGCGCTGTGGCGCTATGAAGCGGGCATCGAGGGGAAAAAGGAACTTGTGCGGTTAGCTTGTGAACAGCAAGCCGCCGAAAAAGGTTTTATTGTCGCCCAATGGCAGGGACGGCAGGCCGCTGCTTTAAATATGGTGATAAAAAGCGCAGTATCCGAAGAAAACTATCTTTTGCCGGAAAAAATGCGGGAAGCTTTTATCTGGTCAAACAGCTGGCAGGGACTTTTTGTCACGGACGAGGCCGGCATCATAACTGCCGCTACCGGTTTTTATTTAACGGAAGACGGAGAAAAAGCCTTGGGCGAGCTGCCGGAAATAGAAGGAATCGAAGTTGCGGCTGAGCTGGCTAAAATACCGGGGGATAAAATCATCATCAAACTGCCTGTTCCTGAACCGGCGCCGGGCGAAGTATATGCCGTGCTGGAAAAAGGGGAACTTTTGGCCTTGCTTAAAGACCCGGCCGGAGTAGAACGGCTGGCTATAACAGATAAAAATGGTCTAGCGCTGGTTTCTTCGCCGGAAGGTTTTCCTAAAGGCGCCGATTTCTTTAAAAGGGATAAAGGCGAGATACTTTCTTGGGGCGGCGGCTTTTATGAGTACCGTAAACCGGAAGTCGGCAGCAATTTAATTTACCGCAAAGATACGGGCGGCGTTTTTGCCTGGGCGATAGCAGTGGAAAAAGGGTTGCCTGTTTCTATAGTGCCATCCTGGGCATTTAAAGCATGCCTGTTTTTGCTGGCCGTCTCCACCGTGCTTACAGTATTTTTGCGGCGCAAACAAAAACAGCTGGACAAAACCGGTAAAGAGGAATTTACCGCACAGCAGCTGCGCGAACGGATGGCTTCTATCCTGCGCGCCGACAGGCAAGGGAAATAGGTATAGTATATAAGGGGTTTGTGGAGGCATTCCGTGATTGGTCAGAAAACAGAATTTTTAAAAGGGCAAGAATTTTTCGTTGAAATTACCGGGCTTGGTACTTCCGGGGAAGGTGTCGGCAGGGTAAACGGTTTTACTGTATTTGTCCAAGGCGTGCTGCCTGGTGAGATAGCAAAAATACAACTGTCTGTAGTGAAAAAAAATTATGCGGTAGGGACTCTTTTGGCTATAGCTAAAGATTCGCCCGAGCGGGTAGAGCCTAGATGTCCGGTATTTGGCAAATGCGGCGGCTGCCAGTTGCAGCATTTGTCCTATAAGGCGCAGCTTGAGGCCAAACGGGAACAAATACAGGCGGCTTTGATCCGCATCGGCCGGCTGCCTTTTGTGGATATCCAGCCAGTACTGAGCGAGGCGCCGATCTGGTATTACCGCAATAAAATGCTATTTCCGACGGGAGGCGTGCCGGGGCAGACCCTTTTAGGCTGTTATGCCCGTGCCTCCCACTTAGTCATCGATACCAAAGAGTGTTTCATCCAGGATCCCATGAACAATAAAATAATGAATACTACGCGTGAGTGGATGAACGACTATAAGATACAGCCCTATGCGCCGAACGCGCAGATAGGCATAATACGCAATGTGATGGGCCGCGTGGGGGTAAAAAGCGGTGAAGTGATGGCGGCGATAGTCACCAACGGCGAGCAGGTCGTACATATCAACGAATTGATCGCCAGGCTGAAAAAACGCATCCCCAACCTGGCCAGCGTGGTACAGGTCATGAATACCAGTAAAAGTAACGTTGTGCTGCGCGGGAAAACAGTGCTTTTATATGGCAAGGAGACAATCAGCGACAGTATAGGAAAATTCAAGTTCAATGTATCGGCGAAATCATTCTTCCAGATAAATAGCCTGCAAACTGAAGCGCTATACGATGCGGCCGTTAAAATGGCCAGGCTTACCGGCCGGGAAACAGTGGTAGAAGTCTATTGCGGTACCGGCAGTATCAGCATGTTCTTAGCTGAAAAAGCCAGAAGTGTCATTGGTATAGAACTGTCGGAAGAGGCGGTGGGCGATGCTTGGGAAAACGCCCGGGCCAACGGCTGCGACAATGCGGAGTTTATTGCGGGCGACGCGGCGGTAGAGTTACCAAAACTTGCCCAGGACGGGGTCAAGGCCGATGTGGTCGTTTTGGATCCGCCGCGGGCGGGCTGCGATAACAAGGTCATTGAAGCGCTCTTTTCCATGACGCCGAAGAGGATCGTCTATGTATCATGCAATCCGGCGTCTCTGGCGCGTGACGTGGGTTTGCTGGCCGAACAGGGTTATGTGCTGACCAAAGTCCAGCCGGTAGATATGTTTCCCATGACTTCACATGTAGAATGTGTGGCGCTGTTGGAAAAGCGCTGATACATAGAGAGACTCAGACATAAGGGGGGATGTTTGTGAAGATACTGGGATTTGCCGGCAGTCCAAGAAAAAACGGAAATACCCGTGCTTTGGCGCAAGCCGTGTTGTCCGCGGCTGCCAAAGAGCAAGCGGAGACCAAGCTTTATAATATGGCCGACTTGTCTTATGGCGGCTGTATAAGCTGCTATGGCTGTAAAAAGCACGACAGTTGCGTATTACCGGATGAAGTCACGCCGCTGCTGGAGGAGATCAAACAGGCGGACGCTATAGTTTTGGCGACCCCTATTTATATGTGGCAGATGTGCGGCCAATTAAAATTATTCGTCGACCGCTTTTTTTCTTATTACCGGCCGGACGGGACCAGCCCGCTGCCGCCGGGAAAAAAAGTTTTGCTGGCCGCATCCCAGGGGAATCCTGACGAAGAGCGGTTTCTGTCGTATCTTAAAGATACCGGAGAAATGCTGAAGTTTATTGCTTTTGGTTCTTATGAAGTATTGACTGTAAGCGGGAACTTGGAAAAAAATCCCGGCGCCGCCGACAAGATAACCGCGGTCGCTAAATGGCTGACCGGAAAGTGAGCTTAAAACAACAGGACAGGCGCTTAAAACGCCTGTCCTGTTGTTTATTTAATCTTCTAATATTTGTCCGTCGGTGCTCAGTGTAACTATCTGCCAGGGTAGTATCTTGCCGCTTTTTACCAGGGCCGCCTTGAGCGCTTCTACGATGCCGCCGCAGCAAGGTACTTCCATGCGTACGACGGTGATACTTTTCAGGTCGTTAGCTTCGATTATTTGCGCCAGTTTTTCGCTGTAGTCGCCTTCATCCAGTTTGGGGCAGCCGATAATAGTGATTTTATTTTTCATGAATTTATCATGAAAACCTGCGTAAGAATAAGCGCAGCAGTCAGCCGCGATCAAAAGGTTGGCGCCGTTAAAATAAGGGGCATTAGCCGGAACCAGTTTTATTTGCACAGGCCATTGGCGCAATTGGGAAGCAGGAGCCTCGACTGTGTGTTGTTGTATGGGTGTGGCAGCCGTCGGCAAAGCTCTGGCGTTGCTGCCGGGACAGACGCCAGCAGTTGGCGGGGCTTCTTTTGCTATATGCAGCAGCTTGGCATTGCTGCCGGGGCAGCCGCCGGCGGGCGGTGTTTTTTGTACTGCGGCCGGGCTATCCGTTTCTACTATCGACAGGGCGTTTACCGGGCAGTTGGGCAGGCAGCGGCCCAGTCCGTCACAGTAATCTTCCCTCAGGAGGGTCGCTTTCCCATCTACCAGGCCGATGGCGCTCTGATGGCAGGCTTTTACGCATAAACCGCAGCCCACGCATTTATCTTGATCTATTTTTATAATGTTCCTTTTCATTTTTCTCAGCTCCTATTGCTTTGATGTCTTTATTATAGTAGTATTTAGCATGAAATAACGTTGCATTTGCAACAAAGGAGAAAAGATGGAAAAAATTTTTTCTATATTAAAAAACTGTTCTTTGTTTGACTCGATACAGGAGGAGGATTTTCCCGCTATACTGGATTATCTTGGCGGTACGGCAAAGCATTACCGGTCGGGCGATATAGTACTGCTGACGGGCGAAAAGACTGCCCGACTGGGTATAGTATTAAACGGACAGGCCCAGATAATAAAAGAGGATTCATTAGGCAACCGCAGCATAGTAGCGCAAATATCGCCAGCTGAAGTTTTCGCCGAGGCAGTGGCTTGCGCCGCTGCGCCCAGCCCAGTCACGGTAGTGGCTACCGCGGACTGCCAAATATTTTTCCTGCCGGTAAATCCTCTGTTTGCGGTGAAAGAAGCCGTCCCGGTTTTTTGCGCCAAACTCGTTGCCAACCTTTTAAAAGTACTTGCCGGCAAGAATATAGAACTGAACAGGAAAATAGATTATTTGAGTTTGCGTACGACTAGGGAAAAGCTTTTAGAGTATCTTTCCGCTCAACATAAAAGAGCTGGCGGCAATCCTTTTACCATTCCTTTCGACCGCGAGCAACTGGCGGAATACTTGTGCGTAGACCGCAGTGCTATGTCCAGGGAATTGGGGAGGTTGAAAAAAGAAGGGATTTTGGATTTTAAGAAAAATGCTTTTTCTTTTACTTAGGTGAAGCCAAATTTTATAATGCAATAATTCTGATCATTTTAACGAAAAAACACTTGACAAAATCGTGCAAAAGAAGAAAAATATAATAAGAAATTAACATTAGTTAACTATGTTTGGTGCATTTTATTTTTAAGATGTAAAAAAGGCTATAAAGTGGTCTTATTTTTAATTAAGTTAAAGTTAGTTTCACCTAACAAATATGGAGGACATTTTATGCCTTTGGCAGTTGCGCCTGTGGGGAGAGCGCTCAGGATAACCAGGATGATGCTGAGCGGTACGGTGAAAAAACATATGGAGAACCTGGGCTTTTTAGTCGGCGGGCTTGTTACGCTGGTGGCGTCGGAAGACGGTGATTTGATCGTTAAGATAAAAGACAGCCGTATTGCTATAAATAAAGGCCTGGCAATGAAAATTTTTGTGGAATAGGGGAAAGATGGGGAATGGAAAAGCTGTTGAAGGATTTTCGTCCGGGGGAGACGGGAAGAGTAGTGAAAGTAAGCGGGGAAGGGGCCATAAAGCGCCGCTTGTTTGACATGGGCATAACGCCCGGGGCGGAGATAACCATGAGAAAGGCCGCGCCTTTGGGCGATCCTATAGAACTTAAAGTACGGGGTTATGAGCTATCTATAAGAAAAAATGAGGCCCAATCTGTGCTTATGAGGGTTGAGGAGGGCGGCCAATTATGAGATTTGCACTGGCAGGCAATCCGAACAGCGGCAAGACGACGCTGTTCAACGCTCTCACTGGCAGTACGGCGCGTGTGGGCAACTGGCCTGGCGTTACGGTAGACCGTAAAGAAGGCGTGTACAAAAAACTGGGCGAACCTATAAATATCATCGATTTGCCGGGGATATATTCGCTGTCCCCTTATACGCCGGAAGAAGTCGTGGCCAGGAACTATGTGGTGGATGAAAATCCTGACCTGGTCGTCAATATCATCGACGGTACCAATCTCGAGAGAAACCTTTATCTGACTACGCAACTGTTGGAAACAGATCGCCCGGTAGTGGTCGCGATCAATATGATAGATCTGGTCAGGAAAGACGGTACGACGATAAATATTGCCGCTCTGGCTGAAAAACTGGGTGTGCCTGTCATGCCGATAAGCGCTTTGACCGGTGACGGTATCACTGCGCTGATGCAGGCCGCTTACGGCTTGGCAAAGGCCAAACGCGCCGGGGTATCTGTGCTGGCAGGTTCGTCTTTAGGCACAGGATTCAATAAAATAGTATCGGTCCTGCAGGGCGAGAGAATAGAACACCCCACTTTCCATGCGGTAAAAATGCTGGAAGGCGACCATCTGGAAAACGCCCATTTATCTGAAGAAATAAAAAAGCAAATAGAAGAGATAAAAGGCGGCATAAAATTAGCTGAAGAATTGGACGGAGACTTTGCCGCAGCTGTTGCGGACGCCCGCTACAGGTATATAACGGACAACCTTGACGGCATACTCGTCCGCAGTAGGAAAGCCCACGAGCTTTCCCGCTCGGACAAGATAGACCGAGTGCTTACGAATAAGTGGCTTGGCATACCATTGTTTTTGTTCTTTATGTTTTTGGTTTTTCATCTCACTTTCAGCGAAGACCTCCTTGGCGCCGGCCTGCCGTCGCCTGGCGTATGGCTACAGTGTCTGACTGAAGACTTTGTAGGCTATATCAGCGAGCAGGCGGCAGCTTTTTTGCAGGCGCAAAATGCCGCCGAGTGGACAAAGGGAATGGTCGTAGACGGAATGATAGGCGGCGTAGGGGCGGTCATCAGTTTTTTACCGCAAATACTCATGCTCTTTCTTTTCCTCTCGATAATGGAAGATTCCGGTTATATGGCGCGCGCCGCCTTTTTGATGGACAGGCTGCTCAGGCGGTTTGGCCTGTCCGGACGGGCGTTTATGCCGCTACTGATGGGCTTTGGCTGTTCGGTGCCGGCTATGATGGGTACGCGTACCCTGGTGAGCGAAAAAGAACGGCGCCTGGCTATTATGCTTATGCCATTTTTCTCCTGTGGGGCCAAGCTTCCTATCTGGGCGATGTTTTCCGCCGCTATTTTTCCGGAAAATCCCGACCGGGTGGTCTTTATGATCTATGTGACTGGCATAGCGACAGCAGGCGTAGCTGCTATAATACTGCAAAAAACCTTGCTAAAAGGTGAAGCGGCGCCCTTTATCATGGAACTGCCGCCCTACCATACCCCGCAGCTGAGCAGTCTTGTGCTGCATTTATGGGAAAAACTCAAAGGGTTTGTCCTACGGGCCACTACCATAATAGCAGGCTCGACAGTTATCATCTGGTTTCTGGCCAATTTCAGTTTTTCTCTGGAAATAGTCGAACACAACAGCGCGGAAAGCATTTTGGCGGTATTGGGGGCATCTATTGTCCCGCTCTTTAAGCCACTGGGCTTTGCCGGCGGTGATATGGGCTGGCGGCCGGTGGTCGCTATTTTGACCGGTTTATTGGCTAAAGAGATGGTAGTTTCGACCATGGGCGTTCTCTACAATCCCGACGTATCGGGCGACGCTTTAGAAAGCGACGAGGCCGGTACTGCCCTGGCTGCGACTTTGGCCGCGGTATTTACTCCTTTGGCGGCGATATCTTTTATGGTATTCAACCTTTTGAGCGTGCCTTGCATGGCGGCCGTAGCTTCGGCCAGCGGCGAGATGCGCAGTGTCAAGTGGATGTTTATTACTATCGCGTTTTGGCTTACGACAGCTTGGGTTGTCTCTTTTCTCATTTACAATGTGGGGGCGCTTTTAGGTTATGCTTAATACAGGGAGGTTTGCGCCATGAGTACTATTGATATCATTATTGCGGTTTTGGCTGTGGCACTGGTTGTTTTTACTGTTGTCTACAATATGAGAAAAGGCAATAAATGCGCATATTGTAAAGGCTGCGACGGTACGCACCAGGCTTGTACCTGTGACGGACAAAAAGAAGAGCCGGAAACAAAATGAACTGGCCGTTGCCGGCAGTGTCTCGGCAACGGTTTTTCTTTGCCATTTTTGCCAACAACATGATATAATGCTCTATACGTTAAATTCCAAGCGAGGTTCTTTATTAATGAAAAATGTTTACGATGCTGTCCGCAGCTTTTATGAACAGGACGCGGCATGGGAAGACATCTTAAAATATGACTGGGTAGAAGGCTTTTTGCGTTACAAAGCCTGGCAGCATACTGATGACGGCAAGCTACAAAATATCTGGCAGCAACTCTTGATGTTCGAACTGTATCTGGCTTATGCCGATGTGCCCTTGCCGGATATGCAGCTCAGCGATTATGGCGATATGGTCGGCTGGCTTGACCGCAATGTAGCGGAATTTAGCCTGGAACTGCCGGCAGTGAAAAGCTTTTTTCAAACATTGCTGGATTTTCAAAAATATTTGGTGGGGCGCAGGATAATAAAACCTTCCGCCAGTATGTCCGAAGCGGCGAAATTTATCACCGGCGGCAGCGCTTTGAGGCTTATGGACGGGCATTTACACGATATGAAAATGCCGCTGGCTTTTCGCGGTTTTGCTACTCCCGACGCGCCGGCGCCTATTTATTTGAAGTTGGACGAACACCTTCAGCAATTGCTTTTACTGCTCAACCAGTTTTATCAAAAAGCGGAATTTATCGCCGACTTTGAGCGGGCGATCTTTCTATATCACGGTATAATGGGCTGGGAGGAAGAAGAACTCGATAGCCAGAAAGAAGATTTTTGGCTGGGTTTTTGGGATTATTTCCTTTTTGACTACCATCTCATAATCAATGATAAAACACCTTTGCGCCATTTTTATGATGCCGGCGATTATCCGGCCGAAACCAGAAATCTTTTGAAAGAACTGATCAGCGCCCGTTTCGCCGTGTTTTTTGTCAAAAACCCTTCCAATGAAGACTGGCTGGAATGCGAAGACCTTATGACCGGGCAGACGTTTTTTCTTCCTAATCCCGGCGAAAATATTCAAACCTTAAAAGATCTTTTGTTTATGGGCCATCTTTTTTCCCACAACATGGTACTGGTAAATTACGTGATGAGCGTACAAGTGAGCCTTATTTTAAGAAAACGCATCAAAGATGAAGTAACCAAGCAGTTTTCCTTTTACCGTGTCCAGGAGCCGCAAGCCGACTGGGATGCTTTTTTTCGCCGCCATGCCATAGCCGTGCGGCACGCTATAGATATTTTTACCACTTTCAGCAAACTAAACGCCGTAGCTGATGTGCAAATGCCGGAACCTATAGAGAAAAAAGGCGGCAGTCTGGATCTTAAAGTAATAGACATACTAGTGCAGGCTATGAAAAACAATGCCTTTTCTTTTAACGACCAGATGCTGACTGTTCGTATGTGGACGGACTATTGCTCGGCGGTTTCGGTTTCGGCGCGCAAACCGCAAAACTGGGCGGCCGGCCTTGTTGCCAATTTCGTTCTTATCAATTCCGCTTTTGTGGTAGATTATGATTATATTGCCAATATGTTCGATGTCTCCGAAAGCGCCGTGCGCGAGTACGGCAACAAGATAGCGCGTGTACTAGGCTTGCAGGAGCACGATCTTAGGTATTTAAATGAAGAAGGTTTTATCATGTTGTTAATGAAAAATTGAGTGATTTTAACTTGATAAAAAAATTATGACAGCGAGGTCTTGTTATGCGCTGCAAGAATTGCGAAACGGAATTTGACCCTAGAACCGGCGACTGCCCAGTTTGCGGGGCCGTGCCGGAACTTGACGCGGAGGTATTGCGCCGCGACGAGCGGGACGCTTTTGCCGGCGTCACTATTGAAGAAGACGGCGGGCGGAGCGAGGAGCCGCGCTTTGACAACAGGCGGGACTCTTCTTCCGGAATATATGTAAAACAAGTCAGTGTTTCCTCCAGTTTTTGGTCGCAGATAATATTTTTCCTGATAATAGCTTTTGTTATATTTTTTGTCTTGCCGGCATTTTTGATTTTCTTTCTGTTGCTGGCGGCAGTATGGTTTATATTGAAACTGTTCAGGTAAAAAAGAACTGCCCTTTGCCATATGGCAAAGGGCGGTTCTCTATTTCAGCGCCTGTTTTTTTATTTTTATGTATTCCTCCGGCAAATGGGCTGGCATTTGGCTTTCTCTAAGGTCAAAACCGAACGGTCGCCTGCTGATGGAGACCAGCGGCGGCGACTGGATGCGTTTGGCCACGGCAAAGCCGGTAAAAGCCAGCCACCAGCGTTCCAGGTCGGCAAAAAAGTCGGCGGCCGCTGGGAAAAGTTCTTGCGGCAGGAGGTTTGGGCAGCCTATTTTTTCGGCCAGGGTGCCGTCAAGATACCAGGAGGCTATTTCTATCGGCGATAGAGACTGCTCAACAAAGGCCTGCAAAAGGTAGTCGTGATAAGGGTAAATAAGCGGGTCGCCGCCGGCGCCGACTGTCTGCGCGTCGGACAGTTCCGCGCTGGGCATGATGCTGAACATTTCAGCGGGGATTATTTCCCGCCCGTATATTTCTTCATTTAGATAGCGTCCGAGCGCATATACCTGGTGCTTCCACAAGTCGCCGATCAGCGCCAGCGCGCCGGCCAGGTCGCCGTAGAATGTGCCGTAGCCGACAGCTAGTTCGCTTTTGTTGGCATTGCAGGAAAAGGCGCCGCCGAAAGCCGCCGCCGCCGCTGCCAGAATTCGCCCCGAGCGGTCGCGCGCCTGGATGTTTTCGAGGGCCAACGGCGAGAGGACAAGAGGATGTCCGTCAATGCTTACTGCTTCTATCTGTTTTTTGGTCAATACAGTACTCTCTTCTATCGGTATCTGGGCGTAGGGCGCTTGTAGGTTTTCCGCCATTGTCCTGGCAAGATCTTTGGTTTTAGCCGAATTGTACTGGCTGGGCATGTTTATCAGCAATACATTTTCCCGCCCCAATATGTGGGCGTAAAAAGCAGCCGTCACGGCTGAATCTATGCCGCCTGACAGCCCGATAGCCATGCGGGAAATGTTACATGCTTTGAGGAACTGTTTTGCGCCGTACTCCAGGGCTGTGTACATTTCCTGTTGCGTATCAAGAGTTGCTGTGCAAGTGGTGTCTGTTCTGCAGATGCGTGTTTTGGGGTCAAACTCGCACAGCATCAGAGCTTCTTCGAAAGCAGGCGCTTGGACGTGCAATTCGCCGTTTTTTTGATATATACAGCTAGCGCCGTCGTAAGTATAAATATTTTTGCCGTTGTTCTGTACCCCTACATGGTTGACATAGATGAGCGGGGCGTCGTGCGTTTTGGCCAGAGCGGCAAATATCCTGTGCCGGTCGGCGTTTTTACCGAGGGAGAAGGGCGAAGAGGAGATGTTTATAAAAATATCGCTTTTAGCTAAACTATCGGCAACTTTTAACGGATAAAATTCGCTCCAGCCGTCTTCGCAGACCAGGCAGCCCAGGGAAAGGCGGTGGCCGTTTACAGATAGATTTACCGGCGCGAGCAGCTCTTGCGGCGGTTTTCCCATTTCCACCGCCAGGGCGGCGCTACTGAAAAAATGCCGATTGTCATCAAACAGCCGGTAGTTAGGGAGGGCAGTTTTGATACGGAAGGGATAGGGGTAGCTATCTTTTATGAGGCAGCCGTTTTGGGCGACGAAACAAGCATTGTACTTACGTACGTAGCCGTCCATGTTGCGCTTTTTCCAGTCGACGGCAATATTGCCAAATATCACGGTGATGTTGCGGCTGGCCGCTATTATCTTTTCTCCGGCTTCCTGGCATTCGCGCAGGAAATAGTCTTTTTGCCACAGATCGCCCAGCAGGTAGCCGGGCAGCGACAGCTCGGGAAAGATTATGATATTGGCGCCGGCGAGGCGCGCTTTTTCTATATATTCCAGCATATTTGCCGCATTAAGTGCGGGGCGTCCCGGGATGATCTTTATTTGCGCCAGGGCTATTCTGATTGTCAAAACTTGCTACCTCCATTTATTGCTATGTAGTTATTATACTATGGCACAGGTCATTTTGCCGCAAAAAATTGACCTTACGGCTATTTTTTTGTTAATATGATTATTACAACTATAGTAGTAGCCGGAGGACAGGATATGGCCAAAAAGACCAACGCCATGCGCTTGCTGGATAGTAATAAAATAGACTACCAGATTATGAGTTATGAAGTGGACGAGCAGCATCTCGATGCTGTGCATGTGGCGGCCAGCGTGGGCATGCCGCCTGGCCAGGTTTTTAAGACACTGGTGGCGCGCGGGGATAAGACCGGAGTTATTATGGCCTGTCTGCCCGGCGATGGCGAAGTAGATTTAAAATTGCTGGCTAAAGCCAGTGGCAATAAACGGGTAGAGCTGGCGCCGCTAAAAGAAGTGTTGCCGCTTACCGGCTATATACGCGGCGGGGTGTCGCCCCTAGGGGCCAAGAAACCTTACCACGTCTTTTTGGCTAAAGAAGCGGGAAAGTGGGATGAAATAGCGGTAAGCGCCGGCTTACGCGGCTACCAGATCATTTTGGCGCCGGCAGATTTACTTAGAGCGGCTCCGGCGGCGCAAATAGTTGATATTTGCCGGGCGCCGGGGAGCGAAGGATAAATTATGGAAATGAGTGATGACATGCTGTATAAAAGTACAAGAGGCGGCGAAGAGGCAAGTTCCGCACAGGCTATAGTACAGGGGCTGGCAGACGACGGCGGGCTGTTCGCGCCGGAAGTCTTTCCGCAAGTAGGTTTAGAAACGTTGGCGGGACTGGATTACTGCGCACAGGCGGAAAAGATTTTAGGACTGTACCTTACCGATTTTACTAAAGAAGAAATAAGTGGCTGCGTCCGGGCGGCATACGGGCTAAAAGCTTTCCCGGAAGGGCCGGTAGTGCTCAGAGACGTTTGCCCGGGTCTTTCCGTGCTGGAACTTTGGCACGGCCCGACCAGCGCTTTTAAAGATATGGCGCTCCAGCTTTTGCCGCGCCTTTTGACTACGGCAATGAAAAAGACCGGCGAAGAGAGAGAAGTAGCGATACTTGTCGCGACTTCCGGCGATACGGGCAAAGCCGCCCTCGATGGGTTTGCCGATGTCAAGGGCACGCGCATCATCGTTTTTTATCCGAGCGACGGGGTCAGCGACATACAAAAACTGCAAATGGTCACGCAGACTGGCGGCAATGTGTCGGTTTTGGCCATAGAGGGCAATTTTGACGACGCCCAGGCCGGAGTGAAGGATATCTTCAATGATGAAGGATTGGGCAAAAAGCTGGCCGGCGAAGGCTTTTCCCTTTCTTCCGCCAACTCCATCAACTGGGGGCGGCTGGTACCGCAGATAGTATATTATTTTGCCGCTTACGCCGAAGCTGTGGCGCGCGGACATATAAAAGCCGGCGAGAAAGTCGACTTTGCCGTGCCGACCGGCAATTTCGGCAACATACTGGCCGGTTATTATGCCAAACATATGGGGCTTCCTGTAGGTAAATTTATCTGCGCGTCCAACGCCAACAACGTGCTGGCCGACTTTATCACTACCGGGCGTTATGACCGCAAGCGCGCTTTTCATAAGACGCTGTCCCCGTCTATGGATATCCTGGTCTCTAGCAACCTGGAGCGCCTGCTTTATCACCTCACTGAAGGCGACGCAGCTCAAGTCGCGACATGGATGGCACAACTTGCCCAAAATGGCTGTTATGATATCGGAGCGGAGAACCTGCGGCGTTTGCAGGAAGAATTTTACGGCTGCTGGGTGGACGACGCGCTGACGCAAAAGACCATCGCTACAGTCTTTGATAAATATGGCTATCTTTTGGATACCCATACGGCGGTGGCCTGGCTGGCCGCGGAGACATACCGCGCTGCTACTGGCAACGATGCGCACACTATAGTGCTTTCTACCGCCAGCCCATTTAAATTTACCCATGCAGTATTGGCGGCGCTTGGCGTGCCGGAAGAAAAAGCCGGCGGGCCCTTTACCGCCCTGGCAGAACTGGCCGACATATCTGGCCTTAAAATACCTCTTCCCATGCAGGCCTTGGCTAACATGCCGGTGTTGCACAAAGATATTTTACAGCCGGCGCAAATGAAAACCGCTGTGCTGGAAATTCTTCAAAAGCGTTAATTCTTGGGGGAAGCAGTGAAAACACTTCTGGTAGCTTTTAATAGCAAATACATTCATTCGGCCTTGGGGCTACGCTCAGTGGCCGCTTTTTGCCGTGTCGCCGGCCAGGATGTCAAGGTGCTGGAATTTACTTTGCAGACGCCCCTTTTATCGGCTTTGGCCGATACATATAAAGAACAGCCCTCTGTCGTCGGCATAGCTGTACATATTTGGAACCGCCGCCTGTCGCTTGATTTTGCGGCACTGGTGAAAAAAGTGCTGCCCGAAGTACTGGTCGTATTGGGCGGCCCCGAGGTTTCTTATGATGCGGCCTCTGTGCTGGCTGAAAACCCGGCGGTCGACTACATAGTTCAGGGCGAAGGCGAAGAAGTATTTTCTACTCTGTTGGCTGACGTGCAAAAGGGCGGCCGGGGAGAAGGCGCGGCCGGTATAGCATTATGGGCAGAAAAAGGCATAAACTTACAGGGTGGCGTGCAAGTATTGAAAGATTTGTCGACGTTGCCATTTACTTACGATTCAATTGTTCCGCCCGATAAAATCATTTATTACGAAAGCTCGCGCGGCTGCCCATTTAGCTGTGCTTATTGCCTGTCTGGCGTTTCACATTCCGTGCGCTATAAACCTTTGGCACAAGTATTTTCCGAGTTGGAACGCTTGCTGGCGGCAGGTGTGAAGCAGGTGAAGTTTGTCGATCGTACCTATAACCTTGACAAGCGTCATTATCTGGCGCTGCTGCGCTGGCTGGCCGGTCAGGATACGGCTACAAATTTCCATTTTGAGATAAAGGCCGATACTCTGGATGAAAGTGACCTTGAGTTTTTGGCTTCCGTACCGCCCGGTCGGTTTCAGTTTGAAATAGGGATACAAAGTACACAGGAAAAAACACTGGAGGCCAGCGGGCGCCGCCAGGATTGGGCTAAGATCGCGCATAACATAAAGCAACTGCGCAAGATAGGCAATATACACCTGCATTTAGACCTTATTATCGGCCTGCCATATGAGGGTTTGGCGGAGTTCGCGCAGTCATTCAATATGGTTTACGCTCTCAAACCGCACATGCTGCAACTGGGCTTTTTAAAACTGCTCAAAGGCTCGCTGCTAGAGCAAAAAACTGCCGAATATGGGTATGTATTTATGCCGGAGCCGCCATACGAAGTGCTTGCCAACAAATTTATCGATTATGGGCAGTTCAGGCGCTTAAAAATAATGGAAGAAGTTTTCGAACTTACCTATAATGCCGGGCGGTTTAATTACACGCTGGAGTTTTTATTGGACCATGTTTATAATGGGGATGCTTTTTCTTTATACATGTCTCTGGCCGAGTGGTGGGAAGAAAAAGGGCTGGCGTTTACTAGCCATAATGCCAGAACAGTTGTTGACAGTCTGGCCCTTTTTATCAGGGAAAAATGCGCTGATACAGCAGAGCAGGCCCTGGACTGTCTAAAACTGGACATCGTCTTGTACCATGACATAAACCTTCGTCCACAGTACTTGGCCTGGCAGGATAAAAAAGCTGGCGGTTTTGCCTCATATTTCTGGCGACAGGAAGGTCTGGCGGCTAAATACTTGCCCGGTTTTGTATTTAAAAGCTGGCGGCAAACAAACAGCCGGTATCAAATAGAGAGTTTTTCTCAGTATTTTCCCGTTCTGGGCCAGTTAAAAGAACCGCTGCTTGTGCTTTTTGACAAGGAAAATACAAAAAGGCCCTGGCAGATTATAAAAATCTGATTGCCGCTGTTTATATCTTATGTTATTTTATTGGTAAATAAAGAGTAGTACTTGTAATGTGGTGATAATGGTATGGCTTGGAGCAAGAAAAATGCAGTTTTTTTGTTAGCGGCTATATTTTTTTTATTATGCGGGTGCGCCGGGAGGCAGCGCCCCTATATTGATTTTTCCAGGCCGGAAATTGACAGCACCGTGGGAGTTAAGGTCACACATGACAATACATATATAAGGATAGCTATCGCCGAACCTTTGCCGCGACTCGGCATGGTCGGTTACTATCGCCTGCTGGCTGAACACCTTGGCGTGCAAAGCGGCAGGACGCCGGAACTGATACAGCGCCAGAGCAATGAGGAAGTGATCGTGCTGCTGGCTAACGGCGGAGCCGATATCGCTATTTTCTCCGCCGGCGGCTATCTTTCCTACCGGCAGGCTGTGCCTGTCGTGCCTTTGGTATTGCCTTCGGGCAATACAGGCATTTACCGCAACAGCCATGTAATTGTAAATAAAGACAGCGATATTGCTGATGTTGCCGGACTTAAAGGAAAATCATTCGCGTTCAGCGACCCGCGCAGTCTGGCGGGGCGCCTGTATATGGTGCGGAATTTGAAGGATAGGGGTTTTAATCCCGACCAGTTTTTCTCCAACTATGTATATACTTACAGTTATGTAAAATCTTTGCAGGCCACGGCAGACGGCGTAGTATCCGGGGCATTGCTGGACAGCGGCTTTTATGAATACGCGCGTGAATACTATCCGCAGTTGCTGGCAAAAATAAAAATCATCGATACATCGCCGGCTTTTCCAGCCGGCCCTGTAGTAGTGCGGCAGGATATGCCTTTAGAGAGGCGGGAACTATTTCAAAGTATTTTTTTGAATATGCACCGCAATCAAGATATGAAGCTAATACTGGAAAAACTTTATATCAGGCGCTTTGTCGATATTCCGCCAGGAGTATGGGATGATGCCCGCGGCATGCTGCCGGGAAACGGCGGTTGATTTATGCTTAAAGTTTTCTTTGCCAAAAGCATCCGCCGTAAAATATTGGCCCTGGTACTTTCGATGGTAGTTCTTCTGGGTGTAATACTATCCATTGCTACCTGGGAAACAATGAACGATCTGATGGGCGAACAGCTGGAGAAACGGGGCCGCGAGATCGGGCTGCATGTATCGGCGCTGGCCGGCAACCAGATACTGGTGGACAACAGCTATGCTCTTTATGAAATATTGCGAGACACCGTGCGTAACAACGAGGATGTAAGGTATATACTTGTAGGCAGCCATGACCGCAGGCTACTGGCCCATACCTTTAACGGCGGACTGCCGGCAGGATTATGGTCACTGAATACTCTTGGCGCCACAGGTGATCCGTATACAGTTTTATTTGACAGTAACGAAGGGCTGGTGCGCGATGTACTTCAGCCGATAGAAAAAGGCGCTGTAGGTTTCGTGCGGGTGGGTATAACCGAACGTCACGCCTATCGGTTGATAATACGCTATTTGCGCAACAATCTTTTGCTCATAGCCAGCATGTGTGTTTTCGCTTCTCTGATCGCCGCCGGTGTGGCCAAGTTGATAAGCAGGCCGGTCGTGCGTTTGGCCGCCGCCGCCGGTGAGATAAGCCGGGGCAATCTGACTGTGCGTTCGGAGGTAGTAGCGCAAGATGAGATAGGGGTATTGGCCGAAACCTTTGACAACATGGCAAGCAGCCTCTACCGAAGCGACCAAGCTCGGCAGGAACTGCTGGCGATGCTCCAAGAAAAAGAAGCTGTGCGGACAGACCTTTTGCAAAAACTCCTGACCGCCCAGGAAGATGAAAGAAAACGTATATCACGGGAATTGCACGATGAAACCAGCCAGGCGCTGACTTCTCTTTTGATCTCCATACACATGCTGACGGAAAAGGCGGAAAACGAGCAACAGAAAAAATTGCTGCTGGAAATACGCGACATAGTGGCAGATATATTGGACGGAGTGCGTAACCTGGCGGTAGAGCTGAGGCCGGCCATGCTTGATGAAATAGGGCTGATCGCTGCTTTGGGGAAATATTTTGCCGGCTATAGCGCAAAGTACGCGCTGGCAGTTGATTTTAACCATGAGGGAGATTTTAGCAGTTGCCCAAGTGAGATAGCTATGGCTATATACCGCATAATGCAAGAATGTCTTACGAATATCGTCAAACACGCAAAAGCCGGCCGGGTGACCGTGCGCATTGAGCGTACCGAGGGCAGGGTAATTATGGTCATCCGTGACGACGGACGAGGGATGAGCCAAAAGGATATAGACGCAGCGAGGCGGGATAACAGGCTGGGCATTTATGGAATGAGAGAACGGGCGGAAATTTTAGGTGGCAGGTTTGCTGTAATATCAGACGGCAATGGTACGGCAATATCTGTGGAAATACCACTTTAAGGAGAACGGGCGCATGGAAAAAACTACGATACTGCTGGCTGATGACCATGCTCTTTTACGGGCCGGACTGAAAATGCTTCTGGAAAGCAGTGGGGAATATACAGTAGTTGGTGAGGCCGAAAATGGCAAAAAAGCCTTGGACTTGGCCAAACAGCTCAAGCCGGATATGCTGCTGCTGGATATATCCATGCCGGTGTTGGACGGTCTGGCGCTTTTGCGCGCGCTGAAAAAGGAAAAATGCGCCTGCCTGCCTGTTGTCCTCACTATGCATGAAGACGATGAATACATCAGGCAGGCTATGCAGGAAGGCGCCCGCGGCTATGTGCAAAAAAGCGCGGTGGATCTGGAACTGTTCGATGCGTTGCGGACAATACTTTCAGGCCGCATTTACCTTAATCTAAAAAACTCGGAAACGCTGCTGAATCTTTTGCTGGCCGGCGACAAGGAAAACGTGGAGATTGTACGCAGGCCGGAAAATATATTGAGCATACGCGAGTACGAAGTTTTACGTCTTTACGTTTGGGGCCACTCTTTAAAAGAAATAGGCGAACAGCTTGGCCTTAGCGTAAAAACAGTGGATACTTACCGTTCCCGGATCATGAACAAGCTGGGTTTTATGCAAAAACAGGAACTCATTGCTTATGCGATAAAATATAAAATATTGCAACTGGAAGAATAACAACATCGCCTGTAGGATTTTTCTTACAGGCGATGTTGTTATTTCTGATATAAAAAATTTTGTTCATATGTCAAAATTAATATATAAAAACGAGCGGAAGGAAGGAAAATATGACTGGATTTAAGCACATTTGGTCAAATGAAATAAATGAGACTAAAAAGACCTTCCGTGAACCGCTGGTTGCTTTTTGCTGCCTGTTTACTATTTTTACCTTGTATCTTTTCATTATTGACCCGCTGTGCCAGGTGCTGAAACAAAGTTTCTACGACAATAGCGGTTCTTTTAGCTTGACGGCATATGTTTCTATTTTTACCGGTTCTGAGAATTTCAAAGCGTTCAGTAACACACTCTTACTTGGGAGTATCGTCAGCGTGTTGGGTACCGCGATAGGGTTTTTGTTTGCTTATTGTTCGTCGCATGTCGCGATAAAAGGCAAAAAAGCCTTCAACCTCATGGCGCTGCTACCGATGATTTCGCCGCCGTTTGCCGTAGCGCTTTCGATAATTTTGCTGTTTGGCAGCCGCGGGCTGATAACCTATACCATGTTGGGGTGGCGCGATACCAATATTTATGGCTTGTCGGGCCTGATATTTGTGCAGACTCTGTCGTATTTTCCGATCGCCTATCTTCTATTGGCCGGCATGCTTAAATCTATCGACCCTGCGCTGGAAGACGCGGCAAGAAATCTCGGCTCTTCCAAATGGCGGACATTTCGTACGGTTACTTTTCCTCTGGTATTGCCGGGTATTGCCAACGCAGTTCTTTTGGTATTTATAAAATCCGTAGCGGATTTTGCCAATCCTATTGCTATCGGCGGCAATTTTGTCACACTGGCGGCCCAGATATACATACAATCTATCGGCAACTACGATATGCAGGGCGGTGCGGCTGTAGCCGTGTTGTTGCTGGATATTTCGATAATCCTTTTTGTTATTTCCAAATACTGGCTGGAAAAACGCGTTTATATAACAGTGACAGGAAAATCTTCACGCGAACGCAGCCTGGTTGCCGACAAAATTGTCGTGTGGCCGCTGGCCGGCATATGTTTTTTGGTTACCGGCATAGTCCTTTTGCTCTATCTTTTGATACCCATAGGTTCGTTTATAAAACTGTGGGGAGTAAATTTTGATTTCACGCTTGACCATTATATTTATGCTTTTGGCGTGGGTAAAAAAGCAATAATCGATACAACGTGGCTGTCTCTTATCGCCACGCCTATTACAGGCGTACTTGGTATGATAATCGCTTTTTTGGTCGTCCGGAAACGTTTTATCGGTCGCGGCTTTATAAATTTTGCCTCTATGCTCAGTATAGCCGTGCCCGGTACCGTTATTGGGATAGGTTTTATACTTACCTTTAATACGCCTCCAGTCGTTCTTACGGGTACAGCCGCCATACTGGTAGCAGCTTTCGTCGTCCGGGCCATACCTATAGGCATCAGGGCAGGCGTGTCCTCCTTGCAACAGATAGATCCTAGTATTGAAGAGGCGGCGGCTGACCTGGGTTCTGATTCGGCAAAGGTTTTTAGCACAATAACCTTGCCCCTGGTCAAAAGTGCTTTTTTCGGCGGCCTCATATATACATTTGTACGCAGCATGACTTCGATAAGCGCAGTTATATTTCTTATTTCCGCCAAATACAACCTGTTGACTATCTCGGTGCTCGACCAAGTGGAAGTAGGAAAATTTGGCGTAGCATCGGCGTTTTCCACTATACTTATTGCTATAGTGTATATGGCCATAATCGTCATCAATAAGGCTATTTCACTCCTTGGCATGGGGAGCAAGGATATAGACTTATCTGCCTGAACGGGTAGACGGCAAGAAAGAGGTGGTTATTATGAGCGGACAGCTCGGCATAACATTAAAAAATATAATAAAAGAGTTTAAAACACCTGACGGTACGGGAATATTTCGCGCGGTGGACAACGTTTCTCTTTCCATAGAAGCGGGGCATTTCGTCACACTTTTAGGGCCGTCCGGCTGTGGCAAGACCACCATACTGAGGATGATTGCCGGTTTTGAGCTGCCGACCAGTGGTGAGGTGCTTTTCGGCGAACAGAAGGTGAACGACCTGCCGCCCAATAAACGCGATTCAGCGATGGTTTTTCAAAGCTATGCGCTTTTCCCGCATTATAATGTTTTTGACAATGTTGCCTACGGCCTGAAAAACAAGAAGTTTTCCAACGACCAGATTAAAGAAAAAGTAAAAAACATTCTGGAGTTGGTAGGGCTGGAAGCCCTGGAAGCCCGCAATACCAATCAGCTGTCCGGCGGTCAGCAACAGCGGGTGGCGCTTGCGCGCGCGCTGGTGATGGAGCCCGGAGTGTTATTGTTTGACGAGCCGCTGTCTAACCTTGATGCCAAGCTGCGTGTTTACATGCGGCGCGAAATAAGAAAGATACAGCGCCGGATAGGACTGACCAGCATTTATGTGACGCATGACCAGGACGAGGCGATGAGTCTGTCTGATGTAATAATCGTCATGAATAAAGGCGTGGTGGAACAAGTGGGTACGCCGTATGACATCTACCGCAGGCCGTGCAGCAGATTTGTTGCCGAATTTATCGGCAAAGCGAATTTCCTGCCTGCCCAGGTGGTGGAAAGAACTGACGATATGGTCAAAGTGCGTTTATTCGGCGAGGTATATGAAATACAAACTGCTAAAAACAATACATTCGCCGTAGGGGAAGACGTATTGGCCGTCCTGCGGCCGGAGGCGGTGAATATAGCCGGCGACGGCGGCATCCGGGGCAAAGTGGTTTTATCTACATATATGGGGCAGGTGCAGGAATATACCATGCTGGTGGACGGTGTGGAAATCAATATCGAACAAAGCAACCCGGACGGGAAAAAAGTGTTTGTCGAAGGGGAAGAAGCGTCTATCTGTTTTGTGGAAGCAAACCTGCATGTTATAAAAAGTAGTTGAAATAATATAAAATAAAAAGGGAGGCATTTATTTATGAAATCAGGTAAAAAACTGGTACTTCTTGCACTGTCTGTTTTATTGGCGTTGGCGATCGCCGGTTGCGGCGGCCAGCCGGCAAAGAAAGAGGCGCCAAAACCCAAAGAATTGACTATGTACATCGGTACAGTGGAACAGCAGGCGCTGGTCATTTCCAAAGAGTTTGAAAAAGCGACCGGTATCAAGGTGAATTTCGTGCGTATGAGCGGCGGTGAGACCATGGGCCGTATCCGCGCAGAAAAGGCCAACCCCAAGGCCAGCGTATGGTACGGCGGCTCGGCTGATACATTTATCGCCGCCAAACAGGAAGGCCTGCTTGTTCCCTATAAATCCAAAAATGCGGAAAAAATCGATCCGAAGTTTAAAGATGCAGACGGCTACTGGACAGGTATATACCAGGGATACCTTGGCTTTATCTTGGATGGTCGTTTCTTTGATGAACGCAAAGTTCCCGTGCCTAAAAGTTGGGACGACCTTTTGAAACCGGAATTTAAAGGCCAAATTATTATGGGCAATCCCGGTTCTGCCAGTACCGGCTATGTCATACTCTCAACGCTTGTGCAGTTGAAAGGTGAAAAAGCCGCGCTGGAATATATGGCTAAACTGCACAAAAATATAAAACAGTACACAAAATCCGGCGAAGCTCCTTCGCGTAGTGCTGCACTGGGTGAATGCGCCGTAGGCATAACCTTTTTGCACAATGGTATAAGGGTCATTAAAGAAGGCTATAGCAATGTAAAACTGTCTGTACCAGAAGACGGTACCGGCTATGAACTGGGCGCGGTGGGTATAATAAAGGGTGCGCCTGAAATGGAGGCCGCCAAGATATTCGTCGACTGGTGCCTTACTAAAGAAGCACAGGAACTTGGCCAAAAGAACGGCTCTTATCAGTTCCTGACCAACCCGGCAGCGACGCTGCCGGCAGAAGCGGTACCTTATAAAAATACAAAACTTATAAACTATGATTTCGTCAAGTCGGGTGAAAGCAGACAAAGACTGGTCGAAGAATGGAACAAAGCGGTAAAGGAATAATGCTTTAAGAGTGCGGCCGGGGCGGGGAGGTTCCCCGCCCCGGATTATATAAAGAGTTTAGCGTGCCGCAAGCGGGCAAATTAAACTGTTTATATAAAACATGGGGGGTTTGTCATGAAAAAAGCGGAGATAGGACTTATAGGACTGGCGGTCATGGGTGAAAACTTGGCGCTCAATATAGCGGGAAAGGGTTTTGGCATTGCCGTTTACAATCGGACGCTGGCAAAGATAGATGATTTTTTGGATAGGACCGGCGGCCTGCCTGTCTACGGCGCATATAGCCTTCAAGAATTGGCTGAACAGCTGGTTTCTCCACGGCGAATCATTCTGATGGTCAAGGCGGGGCAGGCGGTAGACGAAATGATCGAACAACTTCTACCTTTTCTGCAACCGGACGATATCATTATTGATGCCGGCAACTCGCATTTTGCCGACAGCCGCAGGCGCTTTGCCTATTTGGCCGGACGAGGGATAAGGTTTCTCGGCATGGGTGTGTCCGGCGGCGAGGAGGGCGCTTTAAAAGGCCCAAGTATGATGCCGGGAGGCGACCGTGCTGCCTACGAAATATTATCGCCGCTGTTAATGAAAATTGCGGCACAGGCCGAAGGCGAGCCGTGCGTCGATTACATAGGCGCTGATGGCGCGGGGCATTATGTGAAAACCATTCACAATGGCATAGAATACGCCGATATGCAGCTAATCAGCGAAGCCTATCTGGTTTTGCGTGAAATTCTTGGTCTGAGTGCAGAAGAATTGGCTGATATTTTTGACAGTTGGAACAAAAGCGAACTTGAATCCTACCTTGTAGAAATAACAGCGAATATTTTCCGTGTCCGAGACCAAGAAAGCGGCTTGCCGCTGGTAGACATGGTGCTGGATGCTGCTGGACAAAAAGGCACTGGCCGTTGGACGGCGGAGAGTGCGCTGGAGCTTGGCGTTCCGGCGCCTACGTTGGCCGAAGCCGTATTTGCGCGCTGCCTGTCGGCAAAAAAAGAAGAACGCTTGTCCGCCGAAGCGCTCCTTGGCAAGCCAGCCAAGATAAGAGCAATCGATAGAACCGACTTTATTGAAAAATTACGCAAAGCGTTGTATGCAGCAAAAATTTGTGCCTATGCGCAAGGGTTTGCCCTTTTGCAGGCGGCGGCCGATGAATACGGCTGGCGACTGGATTATGGGCGAATAGCCTTGTTGTGGCGCGGCGGCTGTATAATTAGGGCACGCCTTCTAAGTGAGATAAGCGCCTCTTTTGCAAAGCAGCCTGATTTGAGCAATATCATGCTGGCGCATGGCTTTGCTCATGTGCTGCAAGCGTCGCAAGACGCTTGCAGAGATGTGGTGTGCGTAGCTAAACAAGCTGAGTTATCAATACCTGGTTTTAGCAGCGCGCTTGATTATTATGACGGATATAGACGTGGTCGATCTCCGGCCAATCTGATACAAGCGCAGCGCGATTACTTCGGCGCCCATACTTACCAAAGGGTAGACAAAGAAGGAGTATTTCACAGTCAATGGAGCATGGCCGGTCATGAGCCCCGTTAAAATGTTGCAAAAAAAATTATAATACTATTTACAAAAAGAAAAACATTTGTTATCATGTTGAACAATGACGCAAAAGAAAGGAGGGACACAGAAAGAATGAAAAAAATCGAGTTACTGTCCCGCATCCAGGAATTGAGTTCTCTTTTGTCCTGCCAGACAGCGCAAAAGTATATTTCCAGCGAAAGCGTGAGCGAACTGGAAAAGGCCCTTGACGCCATGACTGAAGAATATGTAAACACTTATTGCGCTGCCTGATTTTAGGGCAGCCATAAGGTTTAGATATAAATGCTTTGTTAATAAAATCAAACGTATTATCTGACAACAAAAAATATTTTTAAAATGCCCTTGAAATGGGATTGACACTTCTTAAAAAGATGTGGTAATCTATATAAGCCTCGACCAAACGGGCGAAGCAAAAAAGCACCTTGAAAACTGGATAATGGCAGGAAAAAGAGTCGGATGAGCCGCGAGATTGAAAGCAGAAATGCTATTTAAGTGAGCGGAACAGGAAAGCCAACGCCTAAAAGGTTGGCAAAGTCAGTGGTTTAGAGCCAATTGAACTTACATCATTAACAACAGTCTGGCAAGAAATTGCCGGACTGTAAAATAATATGGAGAGTTTGATCCTGGCTCAGGACG
>JAVBME010000039.1:0-19592 GCA_031552765.1 Acidaminococcales bacterium
GCGTTCGGGGGCACTATACAAAAAAGAGAAATGTCGCGTTGTTGGCAGTAACAGGTAGTTGGACTTACACAAACGCAGGAGATGACATTAAGCATAAAAAGCATATAAATATATTAAATTTCCCTTTTGTCTACACTTTGAGGCCGCCGGCTATGCCGGCGGCCTCTTATTGCCCTGCTGCGCTTTGTCAGTCTACGATGCCGCATTCCGCTTCTTTTATGCTTTTTTCCATACTGGCAAACTGCTCTTTTACATCGTCGAACGCCTCGATAACTATAGGGTCGAACTGCGTCCCTTTGCCCTCCATTATTATCCTTACCGCCTCTTCGTGCGGCATAGCCGGTTTGTAGCAGCGTTCGTTGACAAGGGCGTCATAAACGTCCACCACTGAAAGCACCCGCGCCGCCAGCGGTATATCCTTGCCGGCCAAACCGTCCGGGTAACCTTTGCCGTCCCAGCGCTCATGATGTGAACGGCAAATCTCCTCCGCGCGCGCCAGGTAACCGGCGTCGTCAGACGTGCATTGCCTGATGCTGTCTATGATATCGCTGCCGATCGTAGTATGTGTCTTTATCACGTCAAATTCTTCCGGCGTCAGCTTGCCCGGTTTCAAAAGTATATTGTCCGGGATGGCCACTTTGCCTATATCATGGAGGGCGACCGCCTTTACGATGGTCTTGGGTTTGAGCCGCGACAACTCACGCGCATATTCCGAGCTCATCAGCCTGTCGAGCAGCAGTTTGCTCAGTTCGCTGCTGCGCCGGATATGCGTGCCGGACTCGAGGCTGCGGTACTCTATGATGGACGCCATAGTCTCAAGCGTACGCTCATGCGTCTCGATGACTTCGGCTATTTTCTTCTCCAGAAGGTATTCGAGATTTTCGCGGTACCGCCTCAGCTGTATGTGGTTGTTGACGCGCGCCTTGACCACATCGGAATTGAAGGGTTTCGCTATATAATCAACCGCGCCTTCATTTAAACCGCGCGACTCGTTTATATTGGCGTCGGCGGCAGTAATGAACAACACCGGGATATTTTCCGTAATAACATTAGCCTTCATCTTGGCCAGCACTTCAAAGCCGTCCATGCCGGGCATCATGATGTCGAGCAGTACCGCTTGCGGCATTTTCCCTATATTAAATAGTATATCAAGAGCCTCCTGCCCGTCTTCCGCCTCCAGGATATCGTACTCGTCACCCAGTATTGCCTTCAATATTATCCTGTTTATTTCCACATCATCTACAATTAGAATGCTGTCAGTCACAGCTGTCACCTCACAAAAATAAAATCATTTTAACTTTCTTCAACTCTCTTCATATATTATATCGTATCGTCCGGCATATATCTTGACTATAATTGTTCGAGGACACTGTTAAGCACTTCTTTGGTCTTTTCAAAACTAGCGTGGCAGGAGCGGAAAAGAGCTTCGTCAAATACGCCGTCTTTGAGCTTTTCTTCCAAAGCGACGATATTTTTATTTATCTCCACCAGCGACATATTGGCGCTCACCCCTTTTATCAGGTGCGCTACCTGCGCAGCCGACTGCGCGTCCTTACGCTCAAAAGCCTGCTGCAACTCGTCAAAATGCGGGTGCTTCAAAAAGCTCTGCAATAACGTCTTATACACCTTCACATTGCCCTTTACCCGGCCCAGTCCGTCCTTTACATCAACCAATCCTTGGGTATCCAAAATTCCTTCCTCCTTAAGCATATTTTGCGCGGGCGGCTTTGAAGCGCTGCCGCCGGTACGGTTTTGGCTGTTTTGGGTAAGATAGCGGTGCAGCTTATCAAACAGTACCTCAAACTTTATCGGCTTGGTTATATGGTCGTTCATGCCCGAAGCCAGGCTTTTTTCCACATCCTCGGAAAAAGCGTTGGCGGTCATAGCCAATATAGGCGCCTCTTTCGCCCACTCATTGCTGAGGGAGCGTATCGCCCGCGTGGCTTCATAACCGTCCATCTCCGGCATGTTCACATCCATGAGTACCAGATCGTAAGCGCCGGGATTTGCCGCAAACATCTCCACCGCCGCTTTGCCAGTGGCGGCGCTTGAAATTTTTACTTTGGTATCTTCCAGCGCCTGGTAGATGATCTCCCTGTTTATATCCACATCTTCCGCTAAGAGTATATGGTAGCCGGCAAACAGGTAGCGGTTTATCTGGGCAATATCGGCTTTATTGGCCGGCAGCCCCGCCACCTTGTTTATCACATTAAAAAGCGTAGACGGGAAGAAAGGTTTCGACAGATAGGCGCTTATGCCATATTCTTCCACGCGCAGGCCGGCGTCGTTCCACTGGGAAACAGAGGTGAGGACGATGATACTCGAACCAAACTGCCTTTTTATTTTCTCGCACAGTTCTGCGCCATGGTCGGGGTCTATATTCCAATCCACAAAAATTATATTGTAAAACTCTTCCTTCTCCTGCGCTTTTTCCAGCACCTGGAAGCATTCCTCGACAGAGGCGCAAGTCTTGTCCTCTATGCCAAAGCTCGCCATTATCTTCGAAAAATACTCCCTGGTCTCTACAGACTCATCGAGAAGCAGCACCTTTATCCTGGTCAGGTCTACTCCTTTGAACGGCTCCAGTAGTTCTTCCGGCACAGCGGCGATTTCAAGCGGCACGGTAAAAGTAAACGTACTGCCCTGGCCCGGGGCGCTCTCCACCCAAATGTCCCCGCCCATCATCTTGATGATACTTTTGGATATAGCAAGGCCCAGGCCCGTACCGCCAAACTTTCGCGCAATGCCGCCGTCGGCCTGCTCGAAAGACTGGAATAAAAAGCCCTGCCGTTCTGTCGGTATGCCGATACCGGTATCCGAGACCCGCACTTCCACCACCGACTTGCCTGCGGCGGACTCCTTCTCGCGCACGTCCATACTGACAGTGCCAAACTGCGGGGTGAACTTTACTGCATTGGACAAAAGATTTGTCACCACCTGCGACAGGCGCATCTCGTCGCCCCGGAAGAACCTCGGCATGGACATGTCCATGTGTATGTGCAGTTTTTGTTGCTGCTCTTCGGATTTTACCGCGATGACATTGGAAATATCTATCAGCATCTTCTCAAAATCAAAAGTGTCCAAAAACATTTCCATCTTGTTGGCCTCGATCTTGGACATATCTAGGATGTCGTTGATGATGCCGAGCAGTTGTTTGGAAGAAGAATCGATTTTCTTGATACAATCGTGCATCTTCATCAGGTCGTTCGAAGAAGAGGCGATCCTCGACATGCCGATGATCGCGTTTATCGGCGTCCTTATCTCATGACTCATGCGCGAGAGGAAATCGCTCTTGGCGCTCGAGGCCAACTCGGCCTGCAGCCTGGCGTCTTCCAGCTTGTTCATGGCCTCTTTTTCCGCGGTGATATCCACCGAATGCTGTAAGTGCACCAATCTCCCGCCCAGCCATTCGATAGCGCTGTCCGTATTTTTGTAAAATTTTTTCGTGACAGTATTATGTTCTTCCCACACCACCGAATAGTCGTGATCAATCACGATACTATTGGAGGGACAGAACGGACAGCGTCCCTTCATCCCCTCTTGCAGCACCTTCCAGCATTTTTCGCCGGTAACGTCTCTGGTAATATCGAACTCTTTGAGCATCTTTTTATTTATAAAGAGTATTTCGTCCGTATCAAGGTCGGAAACATATATACTGGCGTCAAGGTTATCAAGTATGCGCAGCAAAGTCTTTTCCTGGCCGAGCTGTGATTCGTAATAAAAAGCATGACGGAACGCCATGCCAATCAGCGGTGACAGGGCAAATAAAATATCCTCTTCCCATACTTCCGTGTCTCCATCACACCATAACGCGCCAAAAATCCTGCCTTCAGCACATATGGGAAAAAAGAGCGGGTTTTTAAACTTAAAGCGCTTTTTCTCTTCTTCTTCAAGAACAGTGGTAAGCTCTTTACCGGAAAGCGGATGGGTGGAAACAGCGGTAATCCGTTTGGCGAAATCTTTTATCGCATCAACTTCACCGCACTCACCGCAAGAAGCGCCCTTATTGCAAAAAACCTCCGCCCCGCCGCCGGGGAAAAAAACGACCGCACAAATCTTTTCCGCCGACAGCAGTTTTTTTACATAATCCAGCACCGGCATTATCGCCTTCGTCGAATCGGATTCCCTGGCCAGGATATTTGCCAATCCGTTCACGTCCGCCAGAAGGTTTTTTTCTTTACAATGCTCCATACTTCTTTCCATCTCTTTCGTTCAATCAATACTGCTATAAATATTATAAAAGCATTAATATTAATTATACCCTAACCGATACATAAATGCCATGTACACACATTAAAATATGCAATTTAAGAAAAATCTTACGGCAACACCGGCTAACCGCCGTTTATCAGCACCACCTTGCCCAGCGCACGGCCAGACTCCAAGTAACTGTGCGCCGCCCCGGCTTCCCTAAAAGAAAAAGTCTTTTCATCCAGCAAAGGGCGCAGCAAACCTTTTTCCACCAGCCGGGATATCCGGGATATTATCTCGCCGTAGTGCGCGCGGCCACGGCCGCTGACCAAAGGATACATGGTATTGACCACATGCAGCGACATGCCTTTATTGTTCATCAGCGTCAAGTCATGCATACTGCGGGTAGCGATGGCCAGTACCTGCCCACCCGGGCGCGCCGCCTCGAAAGACTTTTCCAGGTTTGCCCCGCCCACCGTGTCAAAAACCGTGTCGAAACCCCTGCCGCCTGTATGTTCTTTCACATAATCGCGTACGGCCTGCCGCGTATAATCGATGACGCCGTCCGCCCCCAGTTCCCTGCCGATAGACAGCTTTTCCGGCGAAGCGGTGGCGAAAACTTTCGCGCCCGCCCATTTGGCTAGTTGCAAGGCCACATGCCCCACCCCACCAGCCGCAGCATGGATAAGAACGCTCTCCCCATCTGCCACTTTACCCTTATCAAACAGCGACTGCCAGGCCGCCAGGCATACCAGCGGCAAAGCAGCCGCCTGCGCCATATTTATGTTTTGGGGTTTCACAGCCAAAAAGTCGGCGTCCGCCAATAAATAGTCGGCTAAAGCACCGCCTGCCGTACCTTTAGTACCGCCAGCCAGGCCAAAAACCTCATCGCCCACCTTAAAAGCGCTCACCCCTTCACCCACCTCGTCCACCACGCCGGCCACATCGCCGTGCAGCACAGCCGGGAAGGGCGGCGCCGACGCCGGCACTTCGCCGCGGCGGATGCGCCCGTCGATCGGATTGACGCTGCTGGCCGCGACCTTGATAAGAACATGCCCGGGGATGATCTGCGGCTTTGGGATATCCGCCTCTTTAAAGACTGAAGGAGCGCCAAACTCTTCGATGACCATAGCTTTCATAGCCGAAACCTCCTTTATGCAAAACCGCCTGTCGGCCACACCCCATATCATACTGGAAACGTTCGTCATTCCGCCTGTTTTTCCTGCTGGAAAACATAATTTTTGCAGGGAAACAACTCTATTGCAAAGGACAGCCAGCGATGTAACAACTCAAACCCCTTAGGGGCGAACGACTCTCTGCGCCGCCACTGAAAACCTTTTTCCCACCATATCCACTATCCTTACTCATCCGCGCCAAGCCCGGAACAAGCGCCCGCAACCCGGCGCCAGCAAAAACTTTGCCGAATATTTAGCCGCGTATATTTGACAACTATGCTTACCTTTATATGCCTGGCCGACACAATAATTTTATACCCTTTCAAGCGCTTTCAATATTTGTTTAACTACTAATCCGCTGATTTTATTGCTATTAACACTTTAAAATAACCCGCATCCGGCAAATAAAAAGCCCCCGGCCTGTAGCCGGAGGCGGGAATAACGTATCAGCCGTACTTTTTACAATCCACCTGGGTCACCTTGTCTCCTTTGCTAAAAAAAACAAATACTATCTTGGTCTTGGTAGCCTCGTCCAGGTATTCGTAGTTGTCCCTGTCCGTAGCCGCCTCATGCCTGAACTGGTCGCCGTAAGCCGCTATCATCTCTTGTTTGCTCATGCCGGCCTTCACATTCCTCGCCGAAGGGAGGGTATTTGTCGCTATATACCATACAGTGCCGTCCGCTTTAGCCATAAGCATGTAACGCCCGGAATACTGGTACACCATGGCGTTGCCGCCGGCCATCTTGTGCTGCTGGCTGGGTCTGCCTTTTTTAGCTATGACCGCTTTTATATTGTCGCCGACGGTTATGCCGTCGATAGTAAAGTCACCCTTTTTCATACTCACCGGCTCGACCGGTTCGGCGCAGTAACCAGGCGCCGCCACGCCTAAAAGCAAAGAAAACAATACCAGTAAAAACAGGCTTTTTTTCATAGCAAAACCTCTTTTCTTTTTGTTTTGAAATACAAACAAAGACATTTTATATATAAAAATGTATAGTACTTTTATCATACAGTCAAGCAAGTATTTATTATTTTCTCGTAGTTATGCTTTACGGACAGACAAAGACCGCCAGGCTTGAAAGCCGCGCATTGTTTTTATACTGCAACATATTTAGAAAGAAAATCCATTTCGCCGTCTTCTTCCATTCCTACGCACAGTTTTATGAAGGCCTGAATCGCGGGCGTCACCCACTTTTTACTATAATACACAAGCTAACCTTTGATCTCCAACTCAAAGTCAGGCGAATACAATTCCTTGAGTTTTCCTTCGGCGATATCGTCCATTACGCTATTTTAGGCAATATCGCGATGCCCAGCCCGGCCAGCACACAGTGTTTGATAGATGCGACGCTCGACAGTTCCATAGTTGAATTGAGTTTCGCCCCATGCTTTTTCAACAGGGAAAATATCTTCGTCCTGTAGCCGCAGCCGGGAAAAGTGACGATCAGGCACTCCCCATAAAGGTCTTTTATAGAAGAAAGTTTTTGTCCTGCCAGCGGATGCGCAGGGCTGCTGAAAAGGCTCATCTTCTCATCATGCAGTTTTTGCGCCACAACTTCTTGCGACAATATCTAATCTGTCAAGACTATGACTATGTCATGGTCGTTTTTTTTGATATTTTCCATGAAACTGTCGCAAGGATCCGTCTGTATGCGTATTTCGACGTCCGGGTAAAAATGGCGGTACTTTTTCAATATTTTAGGCAGGTAACACACGCAGATACTCTCGACGGCGCCAATAGTCAAAATGCCCTGCACCTTATCTTGCTGGAATTTCTATTTGGCCTACTTGTACATATCCAGGATGGCCTTGGCATCATTGCAAAAAATACGCCCTTCATCAGTCAACCTAAGGCCCCGCCCACAGCGTTAAAAAAGTCTTACGCCCAACTCGTCTTCCAAAAGCTGCATTTGTCCGGTAACGTTCGACTGGCTGTAGCCCAGGTTTTCCCCAGCTTTAGTATAGTTGAGAGTTGCCGCCGCTTCACAAAAAATCCTCAACTGTCTAAATTCCATCGACGCCTCCTTATAACATTTATCAAAAGGATACCTGACATCCTCTTTAAGAATTATCACCATTTTCTTTAAATGATATACTATAAAAAAATTAAAGTCCATAATTAATAAATTAATTTAAATAATTTAGTAAATAAATAATGAAGCTACTCAAATGCACATGCATAAAGTAAAAAATGCGACTGCACGTCAAAAGATTTATTGCCCTGTTTGACGGTATAATTTTCGGCTATGCCCTGGACTTCATGGGCGGCGCCCAGCACCCGGTCATAGGTAAATACGGCCTGGCTATTTTCGGCCCGGTCGCCAAATTTATCCTGGCCGACTACCTGGCCAATTTCATCATCGTGGCCGCTCTGTACTCAGTACTGCTTATTTTCGTCGCCAAAGCGAACCCCGTCACATTTTGGGAAAAAGCCTTCGCACTCTGGCTCATCGCCTTTAGCGCCTGTATAGCGGCGCTGGAAGGCAGTCTGGATATAAAGTCTTCAACGATCCCAGCGCCGGCCTCAAACTGCAACCGGCGGCAAAACGCCCATAAGGCGAAAACGGCGCCGGCTGTTTCTATACGCGCAAAAAACTTTTTAAAGCAACTTCATTAGTATTTGACATTTACTATACCCTGATGTAGTATCAGTTATGAAAAGATAATTATTATACGTAGACTTGACCGTCGAACTATCCCCTAACTGGGCCTCACTTACAGTTAGGGGGTTTTTTGCAAAGTATAAAAACAGGCTTTTGGAGGTAACGCCATGACACCGCACGATATGCTATATACGTTCCTTTCCGCTTTCATGACCCTCTTTCCCGTGTTAAACCCCATCGGCAACGGGTTTATTGTAAACGACTTTTTGCGCAATCTGAATTATGAACAGCGTGATAAAATCATCAAAAAAATAACCTGCAACTGCTTTCTTATCGGCATCGGCAGCCTGGCTATAGGCAAATCCATCCTGCTGCTCTTTGCCCTGGCCGTACCCGTCATACAACTAGGCGGCGGCATCCTCATCTGCAAAATGGGCTTCGAGTGGCTATCCGGCCCTGTTGAGAGCGAAACAAGCGAAGGCGAACAAGCCATAGACAAAATAAACCTGGCCGAAATCGAACAAAAAGTATTCTATCCTATCTCCTTTCCCATCTGCTTCGGACCGGGCAGTATATCCGTCATCTTCACCCTGATGGCCGGCGCGTCGGTGGACGGCAAATTTGTCGACACAATCATAAACTATTTCATCTTGGCTCTCGTCATCGCGCTCATGTGCTTTATCATGTACTTCTTCTTTTCGCGCGGCGGCAAGCTGATGAGCAGACTGGGCCACTCCGGTAGCCTCATCATCAACAAACTGGTCGCTTTCTTCACCTTCTGCATCGGTATACAAATAATAATCACCGGCCTATCCAAAATATTCCATCTATCTGTTTTATAAATAAAAAGCCAGAGTTTTTGTTCTACATTTGCCAAAAAGCCCTCTCTTCTGTAGGGAGGGCTTTTTTATGCGCCACGCAAATGCAGGCGCTTTTCTACATATTTGTATATTCACTCGTTAACCTTTATATGATATAATTTAACAATTCGCAATGTTATACAGAAAGGATCAAGATTATGAACATCAGCCTTCGTGATAGACTGGTCTTATTCATAGAAGCGCCTTAAAAACATATCAATATTAGTAAAAACACAACAAAGCGTAAACCTGAAGGGAGACCCGAACATGCAAAAGAAAAACATTGTCATCATCGGCGCTGCGGGGCGCGACTTTCACAACTTCAACACCGTCTACAGAGACAACCCGCAATATAACGTCGTAGCCTTCACCGCCGCCCAGATACCGGACATCGCCGGCCGCAAATACCCGGCCGAACTGGCGGGCAAACTTTATCCAAACGGCATACCCATCGTCGACCAGGCCGACCTTGCCCCGCTTATAAAAGAAAAGGATGTCGACGAATGCGTCTTTGCCTATAGCGACATAAGCTACCAGGCACTCATGAACATCGGCGCGCTGGTCAACGCCGCCGGGGCGGATTTTACCCTGCTCGGCCCGAAAAACACCATGCTCAAAAGCAGCAAACCCGTCGTCGCGGTCGGCGCCGTACGCACAGGCTGCGGCAAGAGCCAGACCTCGCGTAAAATAGCCGAAATCCTCATCGAAAACGGCCTCAAAGTTGTCGCCGTGCGCCACCCCATGCCTTACGGCGACCTCAACGCGCAGAAAGTACAGCGCTTCGCCACCATCGATTGCCTCGGCAAACACTCCTGTACCATCGAAGAAATGGAAGAATACGAACCGCATATCGTCCGCGGCAATGTCATTTACGCCGGCGTCGATTATGAAGCGATCCTCCGCGCCGCGGAAAACGACCCCAGCGGCTGCGATGTCATACTCTGGGACGGCGGCAACAACGACTTCCCCTTCTATCAGCCCGACCTGATGGTCGCCGTAGTCGACCCCCTGCGCCCCGGGCACGAAGTATCCTATTACCCGGGCGAAGTCACCCTGCGCCTGGCAGACGCTGTCGTTATCAATAAAATCGACAGCGCCGACTATACCAACATCGGCATCGTCCGGGAAAACATCCGCAAAGTCAACCCCAAAGCTACCGTCATAGACGCCGCCAGCACCATCACAGTCGACAACATAGACGCCATCAAAGGCAAACGCGTCCTCGTGGTGGAAGACGGCCCCACCCTCACCCACGGCGAAATGAAAATAGGCGCCGGCGTCGTCGCCGCCCACCGCTTTGGCGCGGCCGAGCTGGTCGACCCTCGCCCCTACCTTGTCGGCAGGCTCAAAGAAACTTTTGCCAAGTACCCCGACATAGGCTGCCTGCTGCCGGCCATGGGCTACGGCGAAGAGCAGATGAAAGACCTGGCCGCCACCATCGCCGCCTGCGACTGCGACAGCGTCATCATCGCCACCCCTATCGACCTCAAGCGCGTCATCGACATCAAAAAAACCTGTGCCAAAGTCGACTACCAACTGCAAGAGATCGGCAAACCCGACCTTGCCATGGTACTGGGCAACCTGATAAAATCAATAAAGAAATAACCTGTCATAGAAAAATGCCTCCGGGAGTAAACCCCGGGGGCATTTTTCGTATATACAAGGCAACGCTGTAGCAGCTTCACTGCCGCCTATAAATTGAGGCTTGAAAAATCACGCACATCGGCAACAAACGAACGGTTCAAGCTACTTTTCGTTATTCTTTTCCGCATCCATAAGAAGCCCCAGTTTTGCGCGAAAATCACGTAACTGGTCAAGCAGTTCCGGCAAATGATCCCGGCAAAAATCCCAGTCGCCTTTTTTAGCGCTGGTTTCCAGCTGTTGCGCCAAATCTGCTATCACCGTCACCCCAATACTGCTCATAGTGCCTTTTATTCCATGTACCTCTATTGTAAAATTCTTGCTGTCGCCTCTGTTCAAAGACTCTGTCAACTGTTCTATAGCCTGTGGTATGCAGCGAAATATAATATCCAGCGACTTTTCAAGGACTTTAGGCGCGCCGTTTACCATACTCAGCGCCAAATCAACATCAAGCGCCTCTATTTGCCCACGCAGACGGTCGATTAAACCGCCTGCCGTCCGCACAGGCTGTAACTGTTGGTCAGTGTCAAAAAACGCCAGTTCTTTGGGCAGCCACTTTAACAACAGCTTGCCAAGCAGCGCCCTGTCTATGGGCTTTGTCAGATAGTCATCCATCCCGGCCATCAGCAACGTCTCGCGCACCCCCGCAATGGCATTTGCGGTAATGGCTATTATAGGCAGGCGGCGGCTGTCATAGCCTTTTTTGCGCAAAAGCCTCGTAGTATCCACACCGTCTAATTCTGGCATCATATGATCCATAAACACCAAATCGTAATCTTTCTGACGGATCATGCAAATAGCTTTTTTGCCGCTTGGCGCGGTATCGCATAATATACCGAACGACTGCAACATGCCGGCTGCCACATTTAAATTGCTTTCGTTGTCGTCAACCACCAACACTCGGGCAGCGGGAGCTTTAAAGACCAGCGTCTGCTTTTCCGAACTGGCAACCGCTCCCTCGTCGCCCGGCAATAGCGGCAGGGAGATATAAAACACCGTACCTTTTCCATACTCGCTTTCCAGCGATATATCGCCGCCCATCATCTCAATGAGGCTTTTGGATATGGACAGCCCCAGGCCCGAGCCACTTATTTTGCGGTTATTGCTCGAGTCTATTTGCTGAAAATTTTTAAAAGTCTTGGACATATCCTCTTTTTTGATACCTATCCCGGTATCTTCCACAACAAACAAGACCCTGCCCCCGCTATGCGAAGCCCTCAGTTTGATATGGCCGTTATAGGTGAATTTTATAGCATTGCCGATGATATTGACCAACACCTGTCTGATTCTTACATCATCGCCACAAATGCACCACGGCAGATCGGGCGAAATATCCACCCTAAAAATCAGACCTTTTTTTTGCGCCGCATAAGAAAAGATGGACTGCAAATTGCCAAGCATTTCGTGTAAGTCAAAAGATACCTGGATTATCTCGAGCTTGCCTGCTTCTATCTTGGAAAAATCCAGTATCTCATTTATGATGCCCAATAAAGCGCTGGAGGAAACCTTTATGTCGGAAACGCCCTTTCTTATATCCTCCGGCAACTTTTTGAGCAAAAGTATATCGGATATGCCGATAATTGCATTCATCGGCGTCCGTATTTCATGGCTCATATTTGATAAAAAACTGCTCTTGGCAAGGCTGGCCGCCTCGGCGGCCTCTTTTGCCGTAACCAGCTCGCCAAGCACTTTTTTTAGCTTACGCATGTCCCGCATATAGCCTGCCAGCTTATAAACATTATTATGCTTCACGCGTATAAGCTTTACCTCGGTAGGTACCAGTTCACCGGTCAAACTGCAGTGCGTCCATTCAAAAAATGCCTCGCCTTTTTCAAAAACCTCTTTCACCTTATTTACAATAACATCGCTCGACTTTTGGCCGTCAGGCTGGAACTCCGGCGAAAGATCGAAAAACTTCTCACAATACTCTTTTTTGCTTGACAGCCCGAACAACTTTACTGCCTCTTGGTTGCAGTCGACAACATTTAGGTTCTCGTCCCAAAAACCACAGGCTAAAGGCGTAGCGTCCAGCATTATCTGCACACGCTCGTCGGCGTCTTTTATACGTTGGATAAAAGCCTTCTGCTCGGTCAAATCCTTGACATAAGCCGCCAGTTCCCATGAACCCTTTATATTGACCCGAGCAAGCTTCACCTCTGCCGGGAACAACTCGCCGCTACTTTTTCTGTATACCCACTCGAAAGTCAAGGAACCTTCCTCAAATACCCTTTTATTGCACTCTTCGATCCATTCCGACGACAATCTGCCGTCAGGCTGATATTCAGGAAATAAATTCAAAAAATCCCTGCCAAACTCTTCGCAGCTATTCGAAGCAAACAAATTTAGCGTAGCTTTGTTGCAATACATAAATGAGAAATTTTCATCCCATAGCGCAATAGATAAAGGCGCCGCATCAAGCATGGTACAAAAAAAGCTGTTTTCCGCCTGCAATTCGGCCGCATCTCTATCCGCGTGCAAAGCGACCGGCTGCACATAGCCCAACACACACCCTTCATCGCCGTTTTTTATGACCTGCAGCCACACGGTAGAAGAAATAAACTCGCCATCGGCATTTACATGCAGCCAGTTAAAATTCGCGGCCCCTTTTTCAAACGCTTCGGTTATCTTCTGATCAGCCTTTTCCATCGAAAGAATATTGTCAGGCTGGGTAAACGGCGACATGAGTTCGAAAGAATTATAATCGTCACCCAAACCAAACAACTCGGCGGCCTTTGGATTAAAATAAACAATTTCCCGGTGCCGGCTCAGACAAAGAGCGGCAAAAGGGCTCGCAGCCAGAAGAGTTTGTACCTCTTTTGTAAAATGCAAATCGTACGTATCATATTTCACTTCACTTTGGCACATATCACCATTCCTTAAAATAGCATCCACCTGCCTACAAGTATATTTATTTTATCACCACAGATAATTATAACAGGATTATTATAAATAGGAAATACAATAATCGAGGTAATATTTATCATCTACTGCAATAAAAATAACACCGCCTCTTCCCATCTGCCTTTCCCCAGAAAAACCCGTGGCCTTTGCGGTGCCAGCCGCCATAAAACCAGCTTGTTAGCGCAGGGAAAAAACTTGGCAAAAGTTTTGTCTTGATCTCCGCTCGAAAAGTAACAACTGTTCTTTCCCTGCAAAAAAGCGTCTTTTTTGCATTATTATTTTACAGTTTGCATGCATCTTTTTGCCAAAAATTATGTTTTACCCTTGCAATCATTTGTATAGACATGTTCTATAAAGCAATATATAATAGTAATTATAACATATAGTCATAACAACATAACTAAATGCAAGGGAGGTTTGTCCTATGTCACTATGGCCCAAACACCCGGTAATTTACGAAATAAACGCCTGGACTTGGCTGCATGAATTGAGCAAGCGCTACAAAAAAACCATCAGCCTCGCCAACGTACCCGCGGCGGAGTGGGACGATTTGGCCGGGCGCGGCTTTGACGCCGTCTGGTTTATGGGGGTCTGGGAACGCAGCCCTAAAGGTATAAGTATCGCGCTCAACAATCCCGGCCTCATGGCAGACTTTCGCCAGGCACTGCCGGATATGAAGAAAGAGGACATCGTTGGTTCACCCTATTGCATACGCAACTATACCGTCGACCCGCGCCTCGGCGGCCCGGCCGGGCTGGCCGCGGCCCGCGCCCAGCTGAAAAAGCGCGGTCTGCTCCTTCTTTTAGACTTTGTGCCAAACCACGTCGCGCCCGACCACCCCTGGACGACGGAGCACCCTGAATACTTCATCGGCGGCACTGCCGGGGAACTGGCGCAAAACCCCGGCCACTTCCTGCAAATAGGTAAAAACATCATCGCCTGTGGGCGCGACCCATATTTCCCTCCCTGGCCGGATGTAGTACAGCTAAACGCCTTTCACCCCGGCCTGCGCCGCGCGGTAAAGGACACCCTCTCCGCTATCGCCCGGCAGGCCGACGGCGTCCGCTGCGACATGGCCATGCTGCTTGTCCGCGACGTTTTTGCCGAAACCTGGGGCCCTAAAGCAGGCGAAAAATCGGCAGAGGAGTACTGGCGCGAAATCATCTCCTCTGTCAAAAAAGATTTTCCCGGTTTCCTCTTTGCCGCCGAAGCCTATTGGGATATGGAATGGGAACTGCAACAACAAGGTTTTGACTACTGCTACGACAAACGCCTCTACGACCGCCTGCTGCACGAACTACCGGAAAACATCAGGGGGCGCCTGTCGGCTGAATACTCCTACCAGGAAAAACTGCTCCGCTTTCTCGAAAACCACGACGAGCCGCGGGCGCGGGCAGTTTTCGACCGGGAGCAGGAAAAAGCCGCCGCCGTGGTCGCCTTCACCGCCCCCGGCGCCAAACTAATACACGAAGGCCAGGCCGCAGGTAAAAAGGTCCGGTTGCCGGTCTTTCTCGGCCGCCGGCCCATTGAGGAGGGCGACAGTGAGCTGGAACGCTTTTACCAGGCGCTGCTGGCTGCAAAACTATGCGCAGGTGAATGGCAGATGTGCGAAACAAGCGGCTGGCCGGACAATCAAACAAACCAAAATATTCTGGCCTGGACCTGGACTGATGGCAAAAACCGGCACATCGTGGCGGTCAATTACGCCGCCCGGCAGTCGCAGGGATGGGTGCGCCTTCCCTGGGCTGACCTCGGCGCAGGGGCGCTGGAACTTAAAGACCGCCTGTCCGGGCAGTCATTCGAACGCGAAAGGCGCGACCTCGTGGAAAATGGTCTCTACGTCGACCTCCCGCCTTGGCAGTACCATGTCCTTTCATTCACACTGTGAAAATAACCTAAGGAGATGACGCTATGACACTGAAAATCGCCAAAGGGAAAAATAAAAACACCGCCGAAGACCGCCGTCTGAAAGAGGCGAGTTCCGGCGCCAAACCCTGGAAAAAATGGGGCCCCTACCTGAGCGAGCGGCAATGGGGCACCGTACGCGAAGACTATAGTGAAAACGGCGACGCCTGGAACTATTTTCCACACGACCACGCCCGTTCGCGCGCCTACCGCTGGGGCGAAGACGGCCTGGGCGGCATATCCGACGACAAGCAGATCCTTTGCTTCGCGCTGGCCTTCTGGAACGGCAAAGACCCCATCATCAAAGAGCGCCTGTTCGGCCTGACCAACAGCGAAGGCAACCACGGCGAAGACGTAAAAGAATACTACTTTTACCTCGACTCCACCCCTACCCACTCCTTTATGAAATACCTCTACAAATACCCGCAAGACGCCTACCCCTACGATCAAATTGTCGCCGCCAACCGCGGGCGCGGGCGCAACCAGTATGAATTTGAACTGCTCGATACCGGCGTATTTGATGACGACCGCTATTTTGACTGCTTTGTCGAGTACGCCAAAGCGGACGCCGAAGACCTCTTGGTCGAAATAACCATCGCCAACCGCGGGCCGGACGAAGCCGCGCTCCACGTCCTACCTACCCTGTGGTTCCGCAACACCTGGTCGTGGGATGAAGAAGTTGTGCGCCCTTCACTTGAACTGTTCGAGCAAAAAACCGGCTGCGCCACAGTATTGGCCCAAGAAGAAGGCCTCGGCCAGCGCTATCTCTATTGCGAAGGCGAGCCGGAAATGCTCTTTACGGAAAACGAAACCAATACCATGCGTATGTTCAACCAGCCCAACCCAACGCCCTACGTCAAAGACGGCATCAATAACAAGCTGGTCGCCGGGCAAGACGACGCCGTCAACCCCGAGCGCACCGGCACCAAGATGTCCGCCCATTATATCCTCACCGTCCCGGGCGGCGAAGAGCGCACCATACGCCTGCGCCTCTCCCCGGCCAAGCTGGGCAAACCTTTCGGCCCCAACTTTATTAAAGCCATGGCGGCGCGTAAAAAAGACGCGGACGAATTCTACGCAAACCTTATCCCCGACAAACTCAGCCCGGACGCCGCCCTGGTCATGCGCCAGGCGCTGGCCGGCATGCTCTGGTCCAAGCAGTTTTATTATTACGACATCAACCGCTGGCTGGAAGAACGCGGCAATGACCCCTTCAAACCCGGCGACCGCCTGTCGCCGCGCAACGGCCAGTGGTCGCACATGTATAACGCCGACATCATCTCCATGCCAGACAAATGGGAGTACCCATGGTATGCGGCCTGGGATCTGGCTTTTCACACCCTGCCGTTGACCCTGACGGATATCGATTTTGCCAAGCAACAGCTAAACCTGATGCTGCGCGAACATTACATGCATCCCAACGGCCAGATACCGGCCTACGAATGGAACTTCGGCGACGTAAACCCGCCTGTGCACGCTTGGGCAACCATATTTACCTACACAGCGGAAAAAACCCAAGGCAAAAAAGACCTCCGCTGGCTGGAGCGCTGTTTCCAAAAACTGCTGCTCAACTTCACCTGGTGGGTAAACCGCAAGGACAGGGACAACAAAAACGTTTTTGAAGGCGGCTTCCTCGGCCTCGACAACATCGGCGTCTTCGACCGCAGCGCCAAGCTTCCCACCGGCGGCCAACTTGAGCAGGCCGACGGCACCGCCTGGATGACCCTTTTTTCCCAGAACATGCTGGAGATCGCCTTTGAACTAGCCGAAGAAGACCCCACCTATACCGAAATGGCCCTAAAATTTATGGAGCACACCCTCTGGATAGCCTCTTCCATGATGCTCGGCGCCGGCGGCATCAAAATGTGGAACGAAGAAGACGGCTTTTTCTACGATGTACTGCGTCTGCCCGACGGCAAGTCCGAGCAACTCAAAGTGCGCTCCGTCGTCGGCCTGCTCCCGCTATGTGCGGTCACCGTCTTTAACGGCTCGGTCGTAGAAAAATACCCGGAAATCATGGAACGCTTTCGCCGCTTCATCGCCTCCCGGCGTGATCTCATGGAAAGCGTACACGACGCCGCCATCCCCGGAGTAGACGGGCGGCGCCTGTCCTCCGTCCTCAACCAGGACAAGCTGCGCCGCGTACTCTCAACAGTGCTGGATGAAAACGAATTCTTTGGCCCTTACGGCATACGCTCGCTGTCACGCTACCACAAAGACCACCCCTATGTATTTTCCATAGGCGGCCAGGAATACCGAGTAAGCTACCTCCCGGCCGAATCGGACAGCGGCATGTTCGGCGGCAACAGCAACTGGCGCGGCCCGGTCTGGATGCCTATAAACGCCATGTTGCTGCGGGCGCTCTTAAACTATTACAGTTATTACGGCGACAGCTTCACCATCGAATGCCCCACCGGCAGCGGCGTACAAATGAACCTCTACCAGGTAGCCGAAGAACTGTCCCGTCGCCTGCACGCCATATTCTTGCGCGGCGAAGACGGCCGACGGCCGGTATTCGGCGGCATGGAAAAATTCCAGACCGACCCCTATTGGCGCGACAATCTGCAATTTTTCGAATACTTCCACGGCGACAACGGCGCCGGCATCGGCGCCAACCACCAGACCGGCTGGACCGGCCTCGTAGCCCGCGGCTTACATACATTCGCCGTCATCACACCGGAAATGCTCCTCGCGCCGGGAAAAGTCCTCTGATATCCCCTTTCCTCCATAAAACACGCGCCAAGCCGCAACGCCTGGCGCGTAAAGTATTTTTATCCTTATTTTATTGAAGCCGCGCCCTATATTCGGAAAAGGACTTTACTCCTTCGCTGGCGAAATAATTTTGAGTACATCATATACTCATAAGCGTCCTCAACTTAAGTAATCTTATATTACTTAAGTTGAAAGAAAGAATAAGATTTCAAAGGAGGTATCAGCCATGCAGGAAAATCGCCCCGCCCTTCTCGTCATGGATGTCCAGGAAAGCATCATGAAAAATCACGGCCTTACAGCCAAAGACCTCCATCCTATCAAGACAGCCCTTCTCGCCGCCCGCGCCGCCGCCATACCTATCATTTTCGTGCGTGTCGCCTTCCGCGACGGCTACACTGAGATAAACCCACGTAATAAGCAATTTGCCGCAATTTCCGCCCAAGGAGCGCTGCTCGACTCCGACCCCGCCAGTCATATACATCCCGACGTCGCCCCGCTCCCCGGCGAGCCGATCGCTCTCAAACGGCGCATGAGCGCCTTTACCGGCAGCGACCTTGGCGTACTACTCTCCGGCTACGCTATAAACCGCCTCGTCCTTACCGGGATATCCACCAGCGGCGTAGTCCTCTCCACCTTCCGCGAAGCCCTCGACAAAGATTACGCCCTTACCGTCCTCTCAGACGCCTGCCTTGACGCGAGCAGCGAAGCCCACCAAGCCCTGATGAATATCATCTTCCCCCGCCACGCCAATATCCTCACCGCCAAAGAGTGGGCCGCCGAGCAGGAAAGATAGAAACTTATTTTTATATCAAAAAAGCCCACGCAAGAGGGCTTTTTGCTTTTTGCTTTTTGTTCAAACAAAACTGATTATAATTTTTGTACCTGTCGTCTCCTGCATTTGTGTAAGTCCAACTTCAGCATGTTATCCAGCTACCTGCCCTGTTTTTTCTGTATAGTGCCACCGAACGCGTACTACGCGTAGGTAATTGTTAAGCCAGCCTGCTGGCAAAGTTAAACTCGCTCGTCTGCCTATATCGCCTGCGTCTCTGTCCGACTTCGCTCAAACAGTTACCTTTGCCGGCGCAGTCCGGCAACCAATTCAACCACGCTCCGTAATGCGCTTCGGCTGGCACTATACCGCGTTTTTGGGGAACGACGAAGGTTTATTTTTTTCGATTCCCTATAAAGCCAGTATAGCACTTGTTTGGTTGCCTTGACCAAAGGCTGTAGAAGTTTTTGCCAGAGGGCAAAAACCTCGTACAGCCATGGATGCCAGAATGGTGCGAAGCGTTACTAGAGATAGCCGTCGAATGTATTAGGAAAAGGAATTTGTTTGCTAGTCCTGAAACAGGAATGCGTTGCATTCCAAAAGGGAGCGCAGTCTGACGGAGCCATAGGCGATAGACAGACAAGCGAGTTTGACTTTATCCAATGCATTCGACGTGCTAGCTCTTAACGCGTAGCATAGCAACCGGGCAGAGCTATACAAAAGAGAGCCGGGCAGTCATTATGAGATGCTGAGTAGTTTTAACTATAAATGGCAACCGAAAAATGAATACTTTATGCATAAATAACACGCAAATTATCTTTTGTCTACAGTCTG
>JAVBME010000022.1:0-20874 GCA_031552765.1 Acidaminococcales bacterium
GCAACCGTAGCAAGCGCTATACCGTGCCATATGGTAATTTTTATACCGCGTCGTTCCTATAAGACGCGGTATAGTGCCAGCCGAAATGCATTACAGAGCGCGGGTTAATTGGTTGCCGGACTGCGTCGGCAAAGGCAACTGTTTGAGCGAAGTCGGACAGAGACACAGGCGATAGGCAGGCGAGCGAGTTTAACTTTGCCAGCAGGCCGGCTTAACAATTCCTCTCGCGCAGTACGCGTTCGGTGGAACTATACATAAAAAAGAAATGTCGCGTGACAAAAGATAGCTCGCAGTCGGACTTACTATAACGAAGGATAACAGGCAAGACCCAGATTTCTTGTCATGAATACCAAACATATAATTAATACATAAATGTGTTTATGTCTACAGCCTGAATCCGGGTTGTTTAAACCTGGATTTTAGTATATTCAAGTACATTCAGGTATTTCCTTGCCCAATTCGGGTTTTATTTTCACTGCCCGTTTAAAATCCTTTTTTGCCGCCTTAAAGTCGCCATTTTGCGAATAAGCCATGCCGCGCTGAAAATAAACAGCGCCGCCGTTCTTATCCAGGGGAGCTACTTCCGCCAGTTCGGCAAAGACTTGAAGACTGTCAGCACGCAGCTTTTTCGGCGTATCGGCTATGAAAGCAATCGCCGTATCGTAGTCAGCCACAGCTTTACCGATTTCTCCCTGATTCACATGGATCAACCCTCTGGCGTAATACAGGGCGCTGTTTTTGGGCTGTACGGCAAGCGCTACATTGATATCGGCTACAGCCTTGTCATAATCGCCCAGTACCTGCCAAGCGTAACTCCTGATACAATAGCTTTCGACATCCCCAGGATTCAACCTGATGCATTCGTCCAAATCGTTGATCGCCTGCCGGCAGTCGCCCATTTCCAGCCAGGCTTTCGCGCTGCCGAAATAGGCAGCCGACAGCTCAGGCGCGGCAATGATCGCCTTGTTAAAAAGTTTGCCCGCCAGATTGTAGCTCCCGGCCTTATAAGCTACATTAGCGTCTTGCATGAGTTTTTCCGCTTCCAATGGCGCGGCTGTCGCCATACCGGACAAGGCAAGCGAAAAAAGCAGCATAAATACTATCTTTTTATACATCCTATACCTCAAAATACTTAATTTCAAGAGCCTACTCCACGGTTACGCTCTTGGCCAGGTTGCGCGGCATATCCACATTGCAGCCGCGGGTCAAGGCCGCGTAGTAAGCAAGAAGCTGGAGCGGTATGACTGTAAGGAGCGGCGCCAGATATTTCTCCGTACGCGGCACAAATACAGTGTGGTCGACATATTTTCCCAAACTGTCGTCGCCTTCCATGCCTATACCGATGACCACGGCGTCGCGGGCCTTTACTTCTTTTATATTGCTGAGCGTTTTTTCATAAACATCTTCCTGGGTAGCCAGGGCAATGACCGGCACATTATCGACGATAAGCGCCAGCGTACCGTGCTTGAGTTCGCCGGCGGCATACGCTTCGGCGTGTATATATGATATCTCTTTGAGTTTGAGGGAGCCTTCCAGAGCCACCGCATAATCGAGCGAACGGCCGATAAAAAAAACATCTTCGTTAGCGGCATACCTTTGAGCAAATACTTTTATCGGCTCCACGTCTTCCAGCATCTCGTGTATCTGTCCGGGCAACTGTTGCAGGCCGTCGACCAGTTCGGCGCATTTGTCCGGCGCCATCGCTCCGTTGAGCTCCGCCATGTACATAGCCAGCATGAGCATGACCATGACCTGGGTCGTGTATGCTTTAGTAGAGGCCACGGCGATTTCCGGCCCGGCATAAGTATAGAGCACCTGGTCGGCCTCGCGGGCAATAGACGAGCTGACGACATTGGTAACGGCCAGCGTCTTTGCGCCCAAGCGTTTCGCTTCTTTGAGCGCGGCCAGGGTATCGCTGGTCTCACCGGACTGGCTGACTACGATCATCAGTGTATCTTTGTCCACCAATGGGCTGCGATAACGGAACTCTGAGGCGATATCCGTTTCCACCGGAATGCGCGCCAGCTGTTCTATATAGTACTTGCCCAGCATACCGGCATGATAGGCGGTACCGCAGGCAACAATAAATACTTTTTTAAAGGCTTTGACGTCTTTCGCCGTCCATTTGAGTTCGGCAAAGTCTATCTGATGGTTTTTAGTGACCCGGCCGCGCATGGTGTCGCGGATAGCCTTAGGTTGGTCATATATCTCCTTGATCATGAAATGCTCGTAGCCGCCTTTTTCGGCCGCCTCGGCATTCCAGTTGACGATAAATTCTTTCTTGTCTACAGTCTGCCCCAGGAAATTTTCAATATGCACACTGTCTTTTTTTATAATCGCCAGTTCGCCGTCATTGAGGATATAGGTCCGGCGGGTATGGGCAATGATCGCGGGGATATCGGAAGCTATATAGTTTTCCCCTTCCCCCAGGCCTATGACCAGGGGATTGTCCTTTTTGGCGCAGATTATTTTATCCGACTCGTAAACACTCATGAAAACCAGCGAATAGGAGCCTTCCACAATGCCCAGCACTTTTTTTACTGTGCCAAAAAAGTCGCCTGTATAATGTTCAGCCATAAGCTGGGCCACTACTTCGGTATCTGTCTCCGACTGGAAGACATAGCCTTTGGCCATCAAGGCTTCCTTTAATTCCAGGTAATTTTCTATTATCCCGTTGTGTACGACGACAAAATTCCCGTCCTGGCTCAGGTGCGGATGGCTGTTAACATCGCAGGGGCGCCCGTGGGTCGCCCAGCGGGTATGCCCTATGCCTAGCTTTCCTTTAGGCAGGGCGTTGCCCATTTTTTGCCGTAAAGCGTCCAGCCGCCCTACAGTCTTTTCCACAACTATCTTTTTTCCGTCGAAAATCGCTATGCCGGACGAATCATAACCGCGATACTCCAGCTTGGTCAGGCCTTCCAGCAAAAACCCCGTCGCTTCCTTATCGCCTATATAACCTACTATACCGCACATGTGTTAGTCCCCTTTCAGCCCAGTTCCCTTTTTATTATGTCGGCCACATACCCGGCCAATTCGTCTAGCTGCCTTTGGTCAGGCCCCTCGGCCATCACCCTGATAAGCGGTTCTGTGCCTGATGCCCTTACCAGCACCCTCCCGCTGTCGCCCAGAAGTTCGGCCGCATAGTTTACCGCCTTTTTGACCGCGGCGTTTTGCTCCCAGCCGGCCTTGCTCTTCACCCGGACATTTACCAGTACCTGCGGATAACAGACCATCTTCGCAGCCAATTCAGACATAGTCTGGTTGTTCTTCACTATCGCCCGCAATACCTGGGTAGCAGTCACCAGGCCGTCTCCAGTCGTTGCATAGTCGCCAAATATGATATGCCCCGACTGCTCGCCGCCCAAAGAGTAACCGTTGCGCAACATTTCTTCCAGTACATAACGGTCGCCTACCGGCGTCACCACGCAGCGTCCGCCGTGTTCTTTCATGGCGGCATGCAGGCCGATATTGCTCATAACCGTTGTAACCAGGACATTATTTTTCAACTTGCCTTTTTTCATCAGTTCCAAGGCGCAGATGAGCATCATTTGATCGCCATCCACCGCATTGCCATTTTCGTCGACCAGAAGGCACCTGTCGGCATCCCCGTCATGCGCTACCCCCACAGCAGCCTTGTGTTCGCGCACAGCGGCGGCCAGGGCTTCCAAATGGGTAGAACCGCAATGGTCGTTTATATTGACCCCGTCCGGTTGGTCAAATAGCACTATCACTTCGGCGCCCAAAGAGCGGAGTATCACCGGCGCCAGTTCATAAGCCGCCCCGTTGGCGCAATCGAGCACTACTTTTAGCCCGTGCAGGTCGACGTCCGCGACCGACACCACATGCTGGATATAGTCGCCGGCCAATCCCGGGCGCTGAACTACCGCGCCCAGCCCCTGTCCGACCGGGCGGCAGGTAACGTCTTCTTCTTTTATAAGAGCCTCTATCTTGTCTTCCACCGTATCCGGCAGTTTAGTCCCTTCATGGGAGAAAAACTTGATGCCGTTGTCGGCAAAAGGATTGTGCGACGCCGAGATTACCACCCCGGCGCAAGCGTCGGATTTGGCAGTCAGATAGGCTACCGCCGGCGTAGGCATAACGCCAAGGATATGCGCTTCACCGCCTGCCGCACAAATGCCTGCGGCCAGCGCCGCTTCCAGCATATGCCCGGATATCCTGGTATCGCGGCCGATGAATATCTTCGGCTTACCGCCGCTCACCTCAGCGAAATAACAGGCCGCCGCCCTACCGAGATCCATGGCCAACTCCGGCGTGACCTCATGGTTTGCCAATCCTCTTACCCCGTCCGTGCCAAAAAGCCGTTGCATGTAAAAACCTCCTCACAGGGGTTGCCTGTATTTTCTCATCAAAGCCAGCGCCGCATGGTAACCGTCTATGGCGGCGCTCATTATGCCGCCGGCGTAACCCGAACCTTCCCCAGACGGGTAGATGCCGGGAAAGCCTTCCGCTTCACGCGTATCGCCAAGGCGCAGCAGCCTAAGGGGAGCCGACGTCCGCGTCTCCACCCCGGTCAGCAATGCGTCCTCCTGGTCAAAACCCTTTATCTTACGGCCAAAATCCGGCAAAGCTTTGGCCAGCGTATCTGTCACAAAAGCCGGCAAAACTTCGCGCAAAGCCACCGTCCTCACGCCCGGCGCATATGTAGCGCCAAGGCTGCCTAAAACCGGCGCGCCGCCGGACAGGAAGCTGCCTGCGTTTTGCGCCGGCGCCCAATAATCGCCGCCTGCTTTGGCAAAAGCCAGTTGCTCCCAATGTTCCTGGAATTTTATCCCATCCAAAGGGTGGCTGCCAAAATCAGCCGGTCCCACGTTCACCGCCAGCGCGCTGTTGGCCTTTCCCGAAGCGCGGTTATAGAGGCTCATGCCATTGGTCACGACCTGCCCCTCTCCCGACGCCGCGGCGATAACCAGCCCGCCCGGGCACATGCAAAAAGAATACGCGCTGCGCCCTGACGCCCGGTCATGGTAGACCAGAGCGTAATCAGCCGGCCCCAGCTTTACATGGCCGGCTGCCGAGCCATACTGGGCCTTGTCAATAACTTCCTGTGCATGCTCTATCCTCACGCCTATGGAAAAAGGCTTGCCTTCCATGGAAAGCCCGCGTTCCCAAAGCATACGGTAAGTATCGCGGGCGCTGTGCCCTACAGCCAGCACAAGCGCTCCGCACATTATTTCTTCATCGCTGTTGACAGTAATTTTTTCTAGCTGCTGCTTGCCCCGCACAAGATCGGTCATGCGCGCGCCAAAACGCAGCTCGCCGCCCGACGCTTTTATGCGTGCGGACAAGCCTTTTACCATAGCCCGGAGCTTGTCTGTGCCGACATGCGGTTTATGTTCGTAAAGTATTTCCGCCGGCGCGCCCGCCGCCACAAACCATTGCAAAATGGTTTTCCCTACCGGGTCATTGCCCCTAGTGGTCAGCTTGCCGTCAGAAAAAGTCCCGGCTCCGCCTTCGCCAAATTGTACATTGTTTTCTGCCTGAAAGCGGCCTGTCCGCCAAAAATCGGCTACCGCCGGCACTCTTTCTTCCAGTGAACGCCCCCGTTCCAGTAAAAGAGGCTTGTAACCGTGCTCCGCCAAAAGAATGGCCGCCGCCAGCCCAGCCGGACCAGCGCCAACCACCACTACCCTGCCTGGCAGCGGTTCTTTCCCATAGGAAAATTGCCCCGGCGGCACATCTTCCTCCAACCGCGACAAATCCTTATTGGCCGCTGATCTTTGCAGCAGCCCTTCGTCATCTATTGTTTCTACAGCAACCGTATAGACAAACCCTATCTTGTCTTTGCGTCTGGCATCCACAGCTTTTCTCGTCACCGCTACCGTCTTTATATCGCCGGGTGTAATGTTCAGCCGCCGGGCCGTTATTTCTTTCAGTTCCCGGCCATCGGACAAAGCCACACGCAAATTGGTTAATTTGAGCAAAACATACTCTCCTGAACATCATTCTTTCACTACTTTTAGCAAAACCTCAACCACGTCGGGGCTAGCGGCAATTCCCGGCGGCACCTGCAAACGCACTTTGCGCACCGTGTCTTTGACAACCCCATCGAGACTCACTTCCTCTGTCGACACTTCCTTGATAGCCGCCATCAATTCCTGGCTACCTTTGAGCGCCGCCTGCGGCGGGTTGGACAACATGCCGGACAGCTTATACCCCGCTGGTAAAGAACCGGTAAAAGTAACCTTTACCGGCACGTTATTGCTAACGATCTTTTCGATAAAGTGCGCTGTCACCGTTACATTGTTCGGCTCGATAAGCACTCCTTCCACCCTAACGCCGTTTTGATCAAGCGCGGCCAGCGGCACATCAGCCTTCACTTCGCCTTTCGCTTTCTGGTCAAGGCTAAACAGCGCCTCCAAGCGCACCACCTTATTTACTATACCCTCCGCTCCGCTCACGCGCGCCGAATTAGGCGACGGCGCAATAGACACTATTTGCAGTTCCTGCGGTAATTGTCCGATATTTTTTATATCTACAGGCAAAGTGCGTTTTAAAAGGTTATCTGTCCGCACAGTAACAGTTTCCGGCGACACTTCGGCGAGCTGCGCTTCGTTGGGTACGGAAATGTGTACCTTCCTGCTGTATTCGCCTCTGCCCGCCCCCTGCATATCAATGAATGCTTTGATATCTTTGGCGGCTATGTTGGAGATAACGGCGCGGGGGCCGCGTATCTTTACCCGCACATTGCTCGGCGCTTCTGTCAACACCAGATTGCCCGGAAGGTTTTGCGCTTCCAGCACAACCGAATAAGTCAGGTTTATAGCCGGGTTCTGTTCATTCATGACATAAAGCCACAGAGCAAACGCCATGATAAGCGAAATTATTTTAGCAATTGTGCCATTGTGCGGCAAACCTATCATTTAGTCCGCCTCCAGTTCGCAAAAGTCGCTTTGGCGGCGTCTTTCCAGTTCACATTATTGCTGTTCATCACCGGGCGCAAAGTCTTTTTTATATCTTCTCCCGTCAACTCACGGCGCAGATGACCGCCGCTGGCTAGAGAAACCGTGCCGGTCTCTTCGCTGACTACCAGTATCAGGGCGTCGGTCTGCTCACTTAGGCCGATCGCAGCCCTATGCCTGGTACCAAGCTCTTTGCTCAGCGCGCGCTGCTCGGTCAGAGGCAACAGACAGCCCGCCGCAGCCACCCTGTTGCCGCGCAATATAACTGCGCCGTCATGCAAAGGGGTGTTGGGGATAAATATATTGATCAAAAATTCACTTGTTATAAGAGCGTCCAGCTTTATACCTGTCTCTATGTAATCGCTAAGGCCGGTCTCGCGCTCTATTACCACCAGCGCGCCGATCTTGTGTTTTGCCATGGAGAATACCGCGGAAGAAAGAGCATTCAAAATGTTTTCCACTTCCGCTTCATCGAGGACATGCTTACTGAAAAAACGGCCGCGGCCGAGGTGCTCCAGGGCGCGCCTGAGTTCCGGCTGAAAAACCACCGGCAGAGCCACCAAAAGCACGGTCATACTCTTTTGCAGCAGCCAATTGACCACATGCAGCTCCAGCCAGTTACTGAGAAGGGTAGCCAAGATCAAAACGATAAGCCCTTTTACCAAAGAAGCGGCCCGCGTATTTTTTAGCAGCATGTACACACGGTAAAGGACCACTGCAACGATAAATATGTCTACAAAATCCCACAAGCGCAAGGTCTCATGCACCATCTGCATATAAGCTAACATCCGGCCTGCTCCTTTCTGCAAAATCAAATAATACGGCTAAAAATACCCGTTATAATATTATACAAAAAAAAAGCCCTGTGGCGCAACTGCGTACAGGGCTTTTTTATTAATAAAATTAAATTTTCCTGCAAAAACTTGCGAATTTTTCCTTTTCCCCAACCAACACTTGCCTGCCCAGCTTTATTTGCAAAGCGGCTTGTTCCGGAGCGGGCCCGCCGTAACATTTGCGGTTAGCAACGCAAACATCGGCATCTATCATAGGCAAAAGATCTTCCTCAAACAACGCGGAAAACCCGCGGTATACCTCGAGCGGCACCTGGCTGAGCACTGTAGCGTTTTTTATAGCGTGCTGCACACATTTACCCACTATTTCGTGCGCCTCCCGGAAGGGCAGGCCCTTTTTCACCAGATAGTCCGCAAGGTCGGTAGCGTTGGAAAAATCACGCTGCACCGCCTCGCGCATTTTGTCGGCGTCTACTCTCATGCTGCTCAGCATGGCTGCATAAACACTCAAAGAAAATTTCACCGTATCTATAGTATCAAACAGACCTTCTTTGTCCTCCTGCATATCCTTGTTGTAGGTAAGCGGCAGTCCCTTAATTACTGTAAGAAGGGCGAGAAGGTGCCCGTATACCCGGCCTGTCTTGCCGCGCACCAGTTCGGCGACGTCGGGGTTTTTCTTTTGCGGCATCATGGAAGAACCTGTAGCATAAGCGTCATCCAGTTCAATAAAAGAAAACTCCGTACTAGACCACAGGATCACCTCTTCGCTCAGGCGGCTGAGATGACCCATCAGGATAGAGGCAAAAGAGAGGTACTCAAGGACATAATCGCGGTCGCTCACCGCGTCCATGCTGTTGCTATATACGTCGCCAAAATTCAGTTCAGCCGCTACAAAATGCCTGTCTATGGGGAAAGTCGTACCGGCCAGCGCCCCGGCGCCCAGCGGCATTATGTCCGCTCCGGCCCATACGCCTTCCAGTCGGCGGAAATCACGCGCCAGCATGTTGAAATAAACGAGCAAATGCTGGGCCAGCGTCACCGGCTGCGCCCTTTGCAAATGGGTATAACCGGGCATGATGCTGTTTTTATGCTGCTCCGCCAGCTCCAGCAAAACTTCCTGCAATTTTATTATAAGTTCGGCAGTCTCCGCCGTCTCTTTTTTTACATACATGTGCAGGTCGAGCGCCACCTGGTCGTTGCGGCTACGCGCCGTATGCAGCCGGGCTCCGGCCGCTCCTATCCGCTCGGTCAGCCTTTTTTCGATATTCATGTGTATGTCTTCGAGCGCAACAGAAAACTCGAAATTGCCGGCTTCGATATCGGCAAGTATCTTTTCCAGTCCCTCTACTATCGCATCAACCTCGCCAGACGGTATGACGCCGCACTTGCCCAGCATGCGGGCGTGGGCGACGCTGCCGCGGATATCCTCTTTATACATGCGCTGGTCAAAACTTATCGAAGCGTTAAACTCTTCGACCAGTTTGTCAGTTCCTTTGGCAAAACGTCCGCCCCACAGCTTGAGGCTCATAGCCCGCTCTCCTTTTTCATCATCGCCCGCACTTTGAGCGGCAAGCCCAAAAGATTGATAAAGCCTTCGGCGTCGGCCTGGTTGTATACTTCATCACGCCCGAAGGTGACAAAACCTTCATGGTACAGAGAATAAGGCGATTTCGCGCCCGCGCTCTTGATGTTGCCTTTGAACAGCTTAAGTTTCACACTGCCGGTAACAGTTTTTTGCGTCTCGTCGACGAAAGCGGCCAAGGCTTCCCGCAGCGGCGCATACCACATGCCGTCATATACCATCTCTGCGTATTTGATGCCGACCAGCTGCTTGTAGTGTACGGTTGCGCGGTCAAGGGTGAGCGCTTCCAGTTCATTGTGCGCGTAGTGCAGGATGCTGCCGCCCGGCGTTTCATATACGCCGCGCGATTTCATGCCGACCAGGCGGTTTTCTACCAGGTCTACTATCCCGATGCCGTGTTTGGCGCCTATGGCGTTGAGTGTTTCCACCATTTCCACCGCGCCCAGTTTTTTGCCGTTCAGAGCTACCGGCAGTCCCTGTTCAAAGTCCAGTGTCACATATTCCGCTTCATCGGGGGTTTTTTCCAGCGCATTGCAAATCATATATAAATCTTCCAGCGGTTCGTTTGCCGGATCTTCCAGATCCGCCCCTTCATGGCTTAGGTGCCAGATATTGCGGTCCATGCTGTACGGGCGTTTTTTCGTTACCGGTACGGGAATGCCATGCTTGTCTGCATAATCTATGGCGTCTTCGCGTGAGCGGATGTCCCATTCCCGCCAGGGCGCAATGATGGTAAGATGTGGAGCCAAAGCCTTGACTGTCAGCTCGAAACGCACCTGGTCGTTGCCTTTGCCGGTCGCACCGTGCGATATCGCGTCCGCGCCCTCTTTTTCCGCTATTTCGACAAGCTTTTTCGCGATGAGCGGGCGGGCGAAAGAAGTACCGAGAAGGTATTTTTTCTCATACACCGCGCCGGCTTTCAAGACCGGCCAGACAAAATCTTCCAGAAACTCGCTCTTTAGGTCTTCGATATAGCATTTGCTGGCGCCTGATTTGAGCGCTTTATCGTAGACAGGATCCAGTTCTTCGCCTTGCCCGAGGTCGCAACACATGGCTATGACTTCACATTGATAATTTTCTTTCAGCCAGGGTATGATGACCGAGGTATCCAGCCCGCCGGAATAGGCAAGCACCACTTTTTTTACATTTTTCTTCATGATTAAAACACTCCTTATTTCATGTGCATCATTTGCAAATTTATTAAATGTAGGGGCGGCCGGTGGCCGCCCCTACAAAAATAGCTATTTCAAAGCACGACATCACTCATGAGAAGCGCCATAACCGCCTTTTGCACATGCAGCCTGTTTTCCGCCTGATCAAAAATCACCGACTGCGGCCCTTCCATCACTTCATCGGTTATCTCTTCGCCGCGATGGGCAGGCAGACAATGCATGACTATAGCGTCAGCTTTCGCCGCATCCAACATATAGCGGTTTATCTGATAGTCGCTTAGCGCTTCCTGACGGATAGACTGCTCCTGTTCCATGCCCATGCTGGCCCAGACGTCGGTATAAAGAACATCGGCGCCCTTAGCCGCTTGCATGGGGTCAGTCATGACACTGACACTACAGCCTGTCTCCTCCGCCATGCCCTCGGCGATAGCGACGATCTCCGGGTCCGGCTCATAGCCTTTGGGGCTGGCGCACACACAGTCCATGCCCGTCCTGGCGCAGGCGAACATCAGGGAATGCGCCATATTGTTGCCGTCGCCCACATAGACGAACTTGCGCCCTTTGACATTCCCTTTGTGTTCCATGATGGTAAAAATATCGGTCAATGCCTGGCAGGGATGAAACTTGTCCGTCAGGCCGTTTATGACCGGGATACCGGCGTACTTAGCCAATTCTTCCACTATTTCGTGCCCATAGGTGCGGATCATGATGCCGTCAACATAGCGCGACAGCACACGGGCCGTATCCTTGACCGGCTCTCCCCGCCCCATTTGGGTAGCCGCTTCGTTCAGGTATAAAGGGTGGCCGCCCAATTGGTAAAAACCGACCTCAAAAGACACGCGCGTCCTGGTGGATGCCTTGTGGAAAATCATGCCTAAAGTCTTTCCGGCCAGGTAGTTATGCGCTTCGCCGCTTTTCTGTTTCTTCTTTATTTTTTTTGCTACGTCCATTATTGTCGCCACTTCGCCTACAGATACATCCTGCAAGGAAAGCAGGCTCCTGCCTCTTAAAGCCATATCTCTACCTCATTTTCAGTTGGGCAAAGCGGCAAGCACTTTATCCAAAACACTCACGGCAATGTCTATTTCCTCTTCGGACACGATAAGCGGCGGCACCAGCCTTATCACATTGCCCGCGGTACAGTTTATGATCAGGCCTGCGGCCAGCGCGGCATCCACCACCGGTTTACCGGGACGGCTAAGCTCCATGCCAAGCAACAGCCCTTCACCGCGCACCGCCGTGACCAGATCAGGATATTTGCTTTTCAGGCCGGCCAGTTTTTCTTTGAAATATTTGCCCACTTTAGCGGCATTTGCCACCAGGCCTTCTCTTTCTATGACGCCCACAGCGGCGTTGCCTGCCGCACAGGCCAGGGCGTTGCCGCCAAAAGTCGAGCCGTGGTCGCCGGGGCCAAAGACCGCCGCCACTTTTTCCACCGCTAGCACCGCACCCATAGGGAAACCGCCGCCTATGCCTTTGGCCAGCGACATCACATCAGGTTTTATACCGCTGTGTTCATAGGCAAACCACTTGCCGGTACGCCCGACGCCAGTCTGTATCTCGTCAAACAAGAGCAACGCCTGGTATTTATCACATAAAGCGCGCACAGCGGACAGATAGCCCTCCGGCGGCATATGCACGCCGCCCTCGCCCTGGATGGGCTCCAGCAGAACGGCGCATACATCGTCGTCCATCACCTTTTCCAACCCGGCCAGGTCGCCGTACTCCACATGGGAAAAACCGGCGGGAAGCGGCGAAAAACCGGCCTGGTACTTAGGCTGGCCGGTAGCGACCAGAGTCGCCATGGTGCGCCCATGAAAAGAATGATGGGTACTGATGATCTTGCCTTTGCCTTCTTTTATTTTATTGCCGTATTTGCGCGCCATCTTTATCGCGCCTTCGTTGGCCTCAGCGCCGCTGTTGCAGAGGAATACGCGGTCAAAGCCGCTTATCTCGACAAGTTTTTCCACCAAAACCGACTGCACTGTAGTATAAAACAGATTGGAACAGTGTATAAGCTTGCCCGCCTGCTCCCCTATAGCCGCCGCCAGCTCCTTGTGCCCGTAACCGAGTGAATTGACGGCAATACCGGCCAGAAAGTCCAGGTACTTATTGCCTTCGCTGTCATACACCCAGCAGCCTTCGCCATACTCAAGCACTATCGGCAAACGGGCAAATACTGGCAGGTAGTGGCTATTTTCTATTTTTATCGTTTGGTTTTTATCCATCAGGATTACTCCTTTACCACTTCCGTACCTATCCCGGAGTCAGTGAATATTTCCATAATAATGGAATGCGGCTCACGCCCGTCGATGATGCAGGCTTTCTTCGTACCGGCGGACAGTGCGGTAACGCAAGCTTTTACCTTAGGTATCATGCCGCCGTCGATATTGCCTTTTATCATAAGTTCCTGGGCTTTTTCGAAAGTCAGCGTTGAGATAAAAGTATTCTCGTCGCGGTAGTCGGAGAAAATACCCTTTACATCAGTCAGCAATACCAGTTTTTCCGCTTTAAGCGCACCGGCCACTTCGCCGGCCACACTGTCGGCGTTGATGTTGTAGGTTTCCCCATTGGCGCCAACGCCGGTGGGAGCAATGATGGGTATATAGCCGGCGTCCAAAAGGTCTTCCACCAGTTGGATATTCACCTTGTCCACCGCGCCGACGAAACCGATATCGATAAGCCTGATGTCACCGTTGTCGTACACTTCCGCCATATGCTTTTTCGCCACGATAAGGTCGGCGTCCTTGCCATTGAGCCCTATAGCTTTGCCGCCCTGGCGGTTGACCAGGTTGACCAGTTCGGTATTCAGCTTGCCGACCAGTACCATCTCGGCTACCGCTACCGTCTCTTCGTCCGTCACCCGCAGGCCGCTGACAAATTCTGATTTTTTATCCATTTTTTTCAGCATGGCCGTTATCTCCGGGCCGCCGCCATGCACTACCACCGGTCGCATACCGGCGCACTTGAGGAAGACTATGTCCTTGAGCACTTTGTTTTTCAGGTCTTCATTTATCATGGCGTTGCCGCCGTATTTTATCACGATGGTCTTGTCTTTGAAATGCATCATGTAGGGCAGGGCTTCCACCAAAGTATTGATTTGCTCTGTGGTTTTTATCATGAATATTACCCCCGTTCTAAATAAATATTTTACCTGCGTCAGGTATGGTAATCAGCATTTATCTTCACATAATCATAACTAAAATCACTTGTCCACACAGTAGCCGCCCCGCCGGCCGCGCCTAGGTCGACAGATATCGTTATATCATGTTCCTCCATGACCGCCTGTAAACGTTTGGCGTCCGGCGCCGTCCCCATGCCGTCCTTAAAAATAAGCAAACCATTCAGAGCCACCGATACCTTGTCCGGTGAAAAACAGGCCCCTGAGTAACCGGCCGCGCACACTATCCGCCCCCAGTTAGGATCTTTGCCAAAAAAGGCTGTCTTGACGAGCGGCGACTTGGCTATCGCCATAGCCACCGACTTGGCCGCGCCGTCGTCTACCGCGCCGGTAATTTCAACTGTCAGAAATTTGGTCGCCCCTTCGCCATCGCGGGCGATGAGTTTCGCCAAATCCTGGCTTACCGCCAGGAAAGCTTCGTAAAAAGCGGCGTAATCCGGATGCTGCTCGCTGTCTATGACAGGATTGCCAGCCAGGCCGTTCGCCAGCACTATCATGCTGTCGTTAGTGCTGGTGTCGCCGTCTACTACCACCATATTGAAAGATTTATCGGCAACGTTTTTTACCAGCCGTTTGAGGAAAGCAGGCTGTACAGCGGCGTCTGTCGTAATAAAAGAAAACATCGTCGCCATATTGGGGTGTATCATGCCTGCGCCTTTAGCGATGCCGGCAATTATAGCTTTCTTGCCGCCCAGCATGACTTCATAAGCGCTCTTTTTAACAAAAGTGTCTGTCGTCTGTATCGCCAGGGTTGCCGCTTCGCCGCCAGACACGGAAAGAGCGGCGTGCGCATCCCTGATGCCTTTTTCCACCTTGTCCATCGGCAAAAGATGGCCGATAACGCCGGTCGAACAAACATAAACTTCGTTTTTCTCTATGTCCATCAACTCTTCGGTCAAAGCCGCCATACGTCTGGCATCCGCCATGCCCTGTTCGCCCGTGCAGGCATTAGCGCAACCGGCATTGAAAACTATCGCCCGGGCATAATCTTTTTGCGCAACCCCCCGGCTAAACAGAACTGCCGGCGACGCCATGACGTTTTGCGTAAATACCGCTCCCGCCGCAGCCGGCACCGTACTTGCTATGATGCCGACATCATGGTTACCGCTCTTTTTTATACCAGCTTTTATCCCGGCGGCCACAAAACCTTGCGGTGCGGTTATCCAGCCATCTATCTGTTTCATATATAAAATCACATTCCTTTCCTAATCTGGTCAAGGATAAAGCGGCAGTTGGGTCAAGCCCATATTTTCCGGCAGCCCGAACATTATATTCATATTCTGCACCGCCTGGCCGGACGCCCCTTTTACCAGGTTGTCCAGCGTTGTCATAACGATTAGCTTCCCGGTACGCGGGTCGAACTGCCAGCCGATATCCACATAGTTAGAGCCGCGCACGTTTTTCGTTTCCGGAAATTTCCCTTTGCCCAAGATACGGATAAAATATTCTTCACAGTACATATCGGCAAAAGCCTTAGCCACCGCCGCTTCGTCCACACCAGGCAGGAGGTCGGCATAACAGGTCGCCACTATGCCGCGGTCTATCGGCAAAAGGTGCGGCGTAAAGGAAATAACTACCGGCTCGCCGGCGAACTTTGAATATACCTGCTCGATCTCCGGCGTGTGCCGGTGGGTCGCGACGCCATAAGGCCTGAAATTGCCAAACAGTTCGCTAAAATGCACTCCGAGGGACAATCCGCGTCCGGCGCCGCTGGCGCCCGACTTGGCGTCCACCACTATGCCGCGCGTAGCGATAAGCTTATCTTTCAAGAGCGGTACTAATGCGAGTATACTGGCTGTTACATAACAGCCGGGATTGGCGACTACCGCCGCCTCTTTTATCTTGTCGCGGTACAATTCGCACAATCCGTAAACCGCTTTTGTTTCCAAATCAGTATGCTGCACTTTGTACCACTGTTCATATATCTTTACATCTTCCAGGCGGTAATCCGCACCGAGGTCGATAAGTTTGGCCTTTTTGCCAGTCAGCGCCTTGCCTATCTTCATAGCGTGCCCATGCGGCAGGCCGACAAATATCACGTCGCTGGCCTCTGTTATTTTGTCAAGTTCTTCCATGCTGGCCAGTTTTTGTCCATAGACTTTAGCCAGATGAGGGTAATTTTCCGCAATAGGCGCCCCAGTGGAACTTTCCGACGTTATATAAGCGATCTCCGCCTCCGGATGACCGGCCAAAATACGCAGCAGTTCCGCCCCGGTGTAACCTGTAGCGCCGATTATGCTTACCTTCACAACAACACCTCCAATACCTCTTATGCATTTATGCATATTTTATGCATAATAAGTTTTATTTCCTGGCAAAAAAATGTTATGTATATATTTATATACTCCCAGAGTTTATCTGTCAATATCCCGGCAAAAAAATTTTATATTTTTCAAAGATTTCCTGTATACACATTCGTTAAAAAATTTTCCGCCACTTTTTTCAATTCATATATTTTTTCCCGCTGCGTAGCCGCAACAGCCAGCTTATAGCACGGGAAATAGCGGCTTAGGTGTAGCGGCAGGCTACGGTCTATCCCGGCCAGCCAGGCGGCCAGCGCAGATATTTCCTCAACGCTGTCATTCTCTCCCGGAATGACCAGCGTAGTGATTTCAACATGGCAAAAACCCGCCAATAACTTGATGCTTTCCTTTACCGGCTCTAAACTGCCGCCGCACATGTTTTGGTAAAAACTGCCGTTAAAAGCCTTGAGGTCTATATTCGCCGCGTCAAGACATGGGGCTAAAGATAACAGCGGCTCCTTATTTATATAACCGTTGCTTACCAGTACATTCTGCAGTCCTGCGTCATGGCATAAAACGGCGCATTCTTTTATAAACTCATAGCAAACCAGCGGTTCGGCATAAGTATACGCAAGACCGATATTGCCGTCTTTTTGGGCAGCCAAAGCGCTTTGCACCAGTTCAGCCGGCGTCATCTTCCTTACTGTCGGCCGCTGCTGCGCTATTTGCCAGTTTTGGCAAAAGCGGCAAGCAAGATTACAACCCCAACTACCCATAGAAAGAATAAGACTGCCGGGGTGAAAATTTTTCAGAGGCTTTTTTTCTATAGGGTCAAGCGCCAAAGCCGACAATTGGCCATAATTGAGCGTCAGCAGATCTCCTCCCGCATGTTTTCGCACACCACACAGGCCGCTTTGCCCAGCCCGCAGGCGGCAGGAATGCGGGCATAGATCGCAAACTATATCTGCCCCGTCATTATGCCAATATTCAGCTATCATAGCGCTGTACGGTAAACCTGTACAAATCTATAATCTCATCTGGATGTATGCCGGCTTTTTGCATGGCTATCCTTACCTGTTCTTCCACGCTATCGACCCCGTCAAGGTCGGGGAGCAGCAGCCCCCGCCGCGTGCCGTTTGCTACAATGACGCCGTACTTTTTCACATCAAGAAAATCCATAGAGGGTATCTTCTCCGGTTCCGACAAAACATCTACAGATAGCTCGATCGACGCCAGTTCCGCTTTCCCTACCGGCGGGAACCGCGGGTCTTCACGCGCCGCCAAAAGAGTATTTTGCTCTATTTCACGCGCCAAATTTTCCTGGCAGGGCAAAAAAGTGCCCATACAACCGCGCAGCTTACCGTCTTTGTGCATAGACACGAAGACCCCCGCTTTGCGGTTGAAAAGCTCTGTAGCCCATTCCGGCAGCCGGCCTGGCGCAGCGCTGGTGTCCAGCCATTCTTCCAGTGTCCAGCGAGCCAGGCGCAGCGGCAAACTTTCCTCTTTCCAAATGGCGACAGCATAACCAACGCCAAAAGGCCCTTCATAAGAAAGCAGTTGCGCCGACAGCCCGGCAAAAAGCGCCATGACAAAAACAAGCGAACGCAAGCCGCATTCACCGGCGCATTCTATAAAGCCCCTGTCTAGCTGCAACAATTTCTCCAGATCGTTATCTTCGATCGCTTCCACGGCTATACGGTCGAACTCCGCGCCTTCCGGCCGCCTGCCGTAAGGCGGGCCGTCCTTGAGGTAATGCGACAAATCGCCTGAGCCGATGACAGCTACAGCACGCTCTTTCTCTTCTACCGCATCGCGCAAAGCTACAGCCAAAGCAGACATCGATTCCAAAGGCAGTATCCCTGGGCATATATGCACTATTTTCCCGGAAAAACCGGCCTCGGACAAATAATAAAGCGGCACGAACGCTCCGGAATCAAGCTCCGCCTTAAAACCTGACTTTATGCTGAAATGTTCATTAAATCTGACTACATTGACCCCGCGGCTGGCAGCGTTTTGCAGGCATTTTTCCGCTAGTTCCACATCCACCGGAAAATTCAACCGGCACTCCGGCGCGGCAAATTTCTCCATGCTGCCTGCAAGTTCCGGTAAAATCGTCACACTTGCCGCATCACGAAAAGACAAGGCGTGCGGCGTCATAATGACGACAGTCTCCGGCTGGCGCCTAACGATATCGGCAGCCACAGCTTTCATGGCACCGACAGTTTTAGCGACCTTACCGCAATCGCCTTTGCCTACCGCCGGTATGATCAGCGGCGGATGCGGCATGAACGCCCCGGCAAGAAGTTTTTTCATGTTACACCTCCGGCAACTGCCTGATTATTTCTATGGCATCTATTTTTTAGCAAACAGGTCTGCGCCTCTATAATAGGCCTCGCTTTCCGGTTTGCCCGCCGTAAGAAGGCGTACGTAAATATCCATATCGCCGTCCGGCTTCAGGTACACGGCAAACACCGCCTCAGTGCGTATGCTGCCAGGCTTGGAACCGGTGCGAAATATACTGTCATCTGGGCCTGCGGCCTGGTCCCGGCTGAATGCCAGGAATTTTTCCATAGTATAAATGCCGTTGTCTTGGGCCAAAAGTTCACCTATACGCTGGTAGCGGGCCAGGGAGCTTTTCGGCTGTATTTTGTTCCAGACAAGCATCCCGGGCAAAACGAAATGGTTGGTATGGAAAAGGTAGCTGTTTTTCTTTACTTCTACGGCGTATTTCCCGTCACCGGCGATTTCCAATATCGCGATCTTCCTTCTGTCGGCCAGCAGCAAGTTGCGCGGCCCGGCAAAAGAGGCGCTTTTCCTCAGCGCTTCGTCTACCGAAGCACAACCGGACAGCAATTCTTTCATTAAAGCCGGATTGTGGCGCATAGCCAGCCGCTGCTGCCTGGGTATGCTCCCGGCTGAGGAATTTAGCACGACCAGGCCTTTTTCGTTCACACCGCCTGTTATCCGCTCTTTATGCCGGCCTTCTTTGTCCGAAACCTCTATAAGCGCAAAATACTGCCAGCCTTTGGCGGGCGTAAACAGGCGGGTTTTCTGATCGTCCGAACCGTGCCAATCGCGGTTTTTCACAGCCAAAGCGCCGCCGCCCTCTACCCGGGCGCCGACAGCTCCCCATAAAGTACAGCAGAAAGCGCTGCTTGCAGGCAATAAAATCAATAAAAATGCTGCTAAAAGAAAAAAGCGCCGACATTTGGTTCTATACACCACAATATCCTCACCTTCCCGGCAATATAAGCAGACCGGTTATTCTTTACTTATATGTATATACTATCATTCTCCGCAAAACCCTTATTTCCTTCAACAAAGTATGACAAACTCTGCGCAATAGGTTAAAATATAAAGAAAAGTTTTTAACAGAACAGTGAAGGAGTTTTCATATGAAAAAACTGTTGCTGGCCGCAGTGCTTCTTTTAGCCCTGGCGGCCGGCTGGAGCAGCTATAAAGAACACCTCCCGCCGGAAGTGGTAAAAAATATTGAACAGCAAACAGCCGGTAAAAGCCTTGGTAAAGACCTGCTGCCGGAAGATACCAAAGGGCTTTTGCGCATTTTCAATGTAGAAAAAGAAATACGCGCTAAAATGTCCAACCCCAACTGGGTCAAGATAAAAGACATACCCCTATCCATGCAGCAGGCCATCATTTCTGTCGAAGACAGCCGCTTTTACCAGCACGGTACTTTTGACATCAACGGCATCTTGCGCGCTATACTCGTCAACATCCAAGCAGGCGAAGTCGTGGAAGGCGGCAGCACTATCACACAGCAACTGGCCAAAAACCTTTTCCTGACGCAAGAGCAGACTGCCGCGCGCAAATTTAAAGAAGGCATCTATGGCATTTTACTAGAAAGCAATTTTTCCAAAGAAGAGATACTGGAAATTTACCTTAATACCATCTATTTCGGCTCAGGCGCTTACGGCATAAAAGCCGCGGCAGCCACCTATTTCCAGATAACGCCGGACAAACTTACCATGGCGCAGAGCACCATGCTGGCCGGTCTGCCCGCCGCCCCGTCCGCTTATTCGCCACTTGTCAACATGACAGTGGCAAAAAAACGCCAGGCGGCAGTACTGGAGACCATGGTCAAGAATGGCTTTATCGGCCCGCAAGCGGCAAAAGATATATTGAATGAGCAGATATTCTGACAAGAGAAGAGCCCATTTACATGGGCTCAGACTGTAGACATAAACACATTTATGCATTAATTATACGTTTGGTATTCATGACAAGAAATCCGGGTCTTACCTGTTATCCTTCGTTATAGTAAGTCCGACTGCGAGCTATCTTTTGTCACGCGACATTTCTTTTTTATGTATAGTTCCACCGAACGCATACTGCGCGAGGGGGATTGTTAAGCCGGCCTGCTGGCAAAGTTAAGCTTGCTCATTTGTGCGTCGCAAATGCTCCTTCAAATTTCACTCAAACAGTTGCCTTTGCCGGCACAGTTCGGCAACCAATTCAACCCACACTCCGTAATGCGCTTCGGCTGGCACTATACTGCGTCTTATAGGAACGACGGAAAATAAATTAATAGCTTTAGAATGTGTTCACACTAAAACGGCATCTATAGCTATAGCAAATAAAATAAAGCCTGTGAACAAAATGTCAAGTTTGTCATAGCGTGTAAATATCTTGCGAAATCGTTTCAAACGCAAGAAATATCGCTCAATTTCATTCCTTTGCCGATACATTACTTTGTCGTAATCCCACGGCTCTGTTCTAATGCGCAAAGGCGGGATAACAGGAATATAGCCAAGTTCAGCAAACAACAGACGGGTGGGATCACCTTCATAGGCTCTGTCTGCCAATAAAAAGTGATGCTCATCACGACGCTTCATGGATAATATTAAATCTCTGCCAACAGGTGCGTCGTGAGCTTGGCCGGGAGACAGGCAAAAATCTACAACTGCACGGTCAGACGCGGTGACCATATGAATTTTGGTTGTAAGCCCGCCTCTTGATCTGCCAAT
>JAVBME010000002.1:0-114371 GCA_031552765.1 Acidaminococcales bacterium
CCTGCGCCTCTGCTCTGAATTTTTCATTTGTGCTGTTGAAATAGCCTATCGCCTTTTCTATCCGGTCATAGCCTCGTTCGCCAACTTTTCCGTCCATATACTGTTCTACAGCACCACAAAGCGCCGCCTGTAGTTCTTCCAGCGTTGGCGACGGTATTTCTATAGGTTCATCCTCTATGCCGGCCGCGGCTTTTTCTTCATAATATCTTTCCTGCCGACCGCGGAACCGCCCCTTGTCGGCCAAGAGCTGCCCCAATACAGCCTCTTCGGATTTTACCGTCAGCACGGAATTTTTATCCGCTGCGGCCAGAATATTGGTCAGCGGAAAGCCCTTCGGCGCCAAATTGATGATCGCCCGCGTCAGCACGTCTACCTGCGCTTCGAGATAAGAGACGCTGTTGTAAATGTCTACGCGACGTATCAGCTTTGCCTTTACCCTATGCGCTTTGTACTGTTCCTGGGCAAAATCGCTATGCAGGCAAAGCAGTCCCGGATTTGGCCTGTCCCGCTCTATCTCCGTACTGGTAATGCCGGTTATGTTTTTTGTCGCCCTGGTCAGGAGCATTGCCACATCCCCCATATCCGGAGGGATAGCAATAAGCGCCACCGGGAAGTTATCGCCGGAAGATTTGCTGACCACAAAAGCCTCGGGCGAGGACTTGTCCAGCAGTGTTCTAATTACCACCTCATCGTAGGCGTCAAAGCTGCTGGTGATATTTACCTCTATCACGTTGCCCGCGTACTCTTTTAAATCTATTTCATAGGCAACATCAACAGGCCGGCTATTGACAAAAGCGCCGTAAAAACGCAAGAGCAGCTTGTCATTTCCATAACCTACATCATAGCGAGGAAATGTAAAGCCTGTTACTGACCCAGCGCGTTCTAACTGCCCTTCGCTTATTTTGCAGTGATAAACCCTTAGCATCACAACACCCCCTCAAATTTATTTATAAAGTCTAGTATGCCCCGGAAGAATACCCGGCGTATCTCACAGCAGATAGCCTTATTCGGCGACGGCGGTACAAATGGGCAATGGCCGCGGCAAAGCCTTACGCACTCACACCCTGCACATTCAGCGAACGCGTTTGTTGTTTTTATGCTGCCGTGGTATATTTTCAGGATCTCCTCATGTGGCATATCTATACTGGCGATCTTGCCGCCAAAGTTGTGACAGGGATAAACATTGCCGGCGCCGTCTGTCGTTACATTTTTGTACATCTGCCCGCAGCCCAGCATTTTTCTTTGTATGTCGTGGCCTAAAAGTATTTTTAGCGTGAGAATGGCAAAGTGTTCTATAAAGTAGAACGCCGGATGGATAATGTGGTTGCCGATATTGGCAACCGCCATATCCACCACTTCCCGCATCGTCACTTCGAACGCCTCTACATCAAAGTTGCAAATGTCTGCCGGCATATCCGGCGATGCCATCAATAGTTCCGTATTCATGGCGACATTCTCACCCAGCTTGCTTCGTATATAGCCCCAAGTTCGTGGCAGGTCTTGCGAATACGCCGACAGCACCGTCGTCACCATGCAACTGTTCAGCCGTTTATGCAGCCGGCATATCTCATCAAACTCAAGTACGTTGATGTTCCTGATCTTCGCGGTATTCTCCCCATCATTGGACAGCGCCACACCGATTTTATATTTGTTGCAGTAGTCCACTATCTCATCGGTCAGCAGCATACCATTTGTCACCAGAAAAGGTTGCAGGCGGACATCTTGCAACCTGTCCAGGATTCCTATTATCTGGTCGAAGTACATTAGCGGTTCGCCGCCCCATAGGCGCAATCGTAGCGGCATGCGCGAACCGCTGCCCATTACTTCCTTTGCATGCTTTCTAACGAACTCTATGACCTCCGGCTTTATGGCAAGACCTTCCTCCACCTCGTTGGTATGCTCGTGCTGGCAGCAGTGTCGGCAAGCGAAATTACAGTTGTCGCCGAGCTTTATAGTAACTGTATTTAACATACGTTCCTCCTAATCACAGCACTCGCAGGCACAGTTGCAAGCGCAGTTGCACACCGAGCCGACGGCATTTGTTCCGTGCGAATGCGACAGATCTACCAGATTCTGTAAAAGCTGCTGCATAGTCCTTGTTCCCGCCGCCAGCCCCGCTATTTGAGTAAGCACTGTCCCGGAACCACTGGCCGCAGTAACAGTAGCGCTTATAGCCGCTTGCTTGCTGGCCGCCGTTGTTACGATAGACGTCAGCCCGCCATTTTTTGACACAAAAGCGGTCGTGGCTATTTTGGTGGAGTTATCCCCCTCGGCCGGCGTCGGCGCTTTGGGCGTACCGGTAAAAACTGGGCTGTTAATAGGCGCATACGGCGACATATCTGTTGCCTCTACCGCCGCCTGTACAAATTCCGTAGTCGCCAACTGCTGGGTGTTCGTACCCGGCACCGCGGTCGGCGCCGTTGGTATGCCGACAAAAGCAGGGCTTATCCTCGGCGCAAAATCGCCTATAGCATTTTCTACATCCACCGCCTTGTCATAGGCGGTCTTCACCGCTTTGGAACTGGCGGCCGTGTTAGAGTCTGTACTATTCACGCTGTCCGAAATGGGCGGCGTCTCCCCTTTTTCACCCGGCGGGCCAGGCAGTCCCGGCGCGCCGTCAGCACCGTCCACCCCATCAGCGCCTTTCGCCCCCGGCTCGCCTTTTTCTCCGGGCGGCCCGCTCATCGCCGCTAAATCCGCAAACAGCGTCACGCCGTCACCCACCTTGAAATATGGCGGATTGGCATCTGTCACGACACCCATCTCCCCCGCAAGAAGCACTGGATTATACAGCGCCCAGTTGGCCGCCGTATCCCGCCTTAACTGTACCTGCATCAAAGGCATTTATCATCACTCCTAACCTGTAAAATCTGACGCCGTACCTGCGTCGATAACTGTTACCTGCACCTGGTGCGCCCCGCCGCAGTCGATTATATCCACCACCGGCGGCTGGCCGGGCGGGCCTGGCTCACCCCGCTCGCCTTTTTCTCCTGGCTCCCCCTTTTCCCCAGGCGACCCTTTTTGTCCTGGCAGTCCGGGGTCGCCCCGGCGGCCGCGCGGCACGCCAAACCAGATCATTCTCGTTTCCGGGTTGTAGGTCGCCGATGGCCACTCCTCATAAGGCACATCATACGCTCCGGTCGAGAGGCTATTGAGCATGTCTCCAAGGTCGGCTACAAATTCAAGGCCTGACCCGTCAGCATTCACCACTATTGCCCCGCCCGGCAGGATGGGCGAGGGCAATTCGCCGTCAAAGCCGGTTACATCAAGCGGCGCCTTTATCGCGCGTTCGGCCGCGTCCGCCAGCTCCTGTATCTGCATTTCCTCTCTGTCGAGCCCGTCCTCCACGCTCTCCGGATAGTAGCCGCCGTAGCTGGTTAAGTCCATATCCTGTTCGAGCGGCGTCCGGCGGTATACTACTACCTTCACGCCAGCATCTACTGGCGCCCCGGCCAAAGGATAGGTAAGCACGTGCGCCGCCAGGTTCACATCATAATATTTGGGCCCGATATTGAGCCCGTCCACCATCAGCCTGACGTCCGCGGCGCTCATGGCAGAGAAAGGCAGCGGCCATTCGACCGCTGCACCGTTGCCTTCGTATATTGCCCGTACAGGTTTTTGCGCTACTGTCATTTTTTAATCAACTCCTTTCTACCGCTGGCCATGGATGGCCGAGTGTAAAAAGCGCCACGGATGGCAAGCTTTTTACCTCTCTTTCTTTGGCCTGAACCTCAGTATGTCGGACAGCTGCAATTCCTTGCCCTCTATGCCCCAGTTCAAAAAATTATAGCCCCAAATATTAAGCTGCTGCGGATACCCTATGCCAAAGCCGGCCAAGCGTATAGACTCTTTAAAAACCGTGTTGGCGTCCACATTTTTGCCATCATAAAACTCATACATATACTTGGCCAGCTTGCCGGCTGATTCCAGCGGCGCAGCTACCGGGCTGGACATAATGGTTCTTGATTCGCCAAAAGAATAAGAAACCCAGTCGCGGAAGATGGGTATTGAGCTTGCCATGAAAAGAAGCGTCTGTTTAGTTCCCCATTTCAGCCAGTCTTCATCGTCTTCTGGCGGTCGCCCGGCCAGCACCTCCGCTATCGCCCCCTGCGCGGTGGCCGCTAAAATAACATTGCTTATGTTGCGCCAGGCCGCAGTATCACCTGCCTTGAACTGTTGCAGGTTGCGCCACATCAGCCGGTACAGCGCCACGCCCGGCGTAGTGAAAGCGGAAAATATCTTTGAATACTCGTTCCCGTCACGCTGAAAGGCCGCCTGATCCATAGTATGACCAGACCCCTGTGACTGCCTCACCGCAGTATCGGCGTAGGTTACAGCCTTCGCCTCGTTTCCTTCAAATTGCCGCAGACCGTCAAGGTACGCTCCATACCAGGTGGGATAGGACACTATCATGTCCATGGTCGCTATCAGCTTGAATCCATATTCGCCGATAGTATCCAGCGCTTTTTTCGGGTTGCGCCCCATCCATGCCGGCGCCCCGCCCAGTTCCCCGGTCAGCCTGTTGTACGAATCTTTTATATCCCGGTCGCGTGTTTTTGGCCGGTCGCGCATGAAAGCGGATTTTTCCCGGACAAATTTACAGTTTTCACTGTTAAAAGCCACGCCCATGATGCCGTCAAAAACCGGGCCGACGCCGATCATCGCCATGGACGAAAACAACCCGGATATTTGCTGGCTGGCCACAGACAGCTTTCCGGCCATCAAAGACGATACCGCGCGCGTCCGCAGCCAGCGCACCATTTGCTCACCGGCTATCATCGGCCCTGACTGCGAGCTGATAGCCTTTTGTATGGCAGTGGTCAGTTCGTCGTATTTGTCCTTGCCGATAGTGCTTTTGAGCGCACTCTCGGCTGTTTTGTTATAAAGTATCCGGCTGGCGTCTATGCCGGCCTCGCGATAGGAAATGTCCTGTATGATGTTTGCCAGGTGCTCATACAGGTAGGACTCATCCAAAGATACCGCGTAGGTGGCATTTGTCCGCTCCTTAGTATGCCCCTGCGGCGTGCGCGGACGGTTGTATTTCGCCTCCTCTTTCTGCCTGGCGGGGGTATTGAGATTGTCTGCGTCAGCCTTCAGGGGATAGTATTTGCCCTGAATACTGCCGTACTTTGTTTTCACCGTCCGCCCCGGAACCTTTTTCAGCGCAATGCCTTTTGTCCGTTTTTCCAGCTCGTTGAGCATGGGGTAGTAGCTGTCCAGCATATCCCAAACAGCTTGCACGGCCTTCCAGTCGCGCTCATCCAGATGGTTAAGGACGGTTTCGATACTCTCATCAGTCCAGTTACGCCCATCTTTCAGCTTGCGGTAGTTGTCTTCTGTGCCGCAGTTAAAAGCCACAGCCAGCATTTCCATTTTTGTGAAGCGGTCGCCCAGCGCCTCTACCGGTATGTACGTCTGGCGCATATTCCAAAGTTCAGCCTCGGAGTATTCCCCCCAAACACCATTTATCCGCACCTGTGCTTCATAGGTCAGGTTGGACTGCATATCGAAGGCTTTTCCCACTATTGGCCGCCAGACCGTATCACGCATAAAACCGTCAAACCTCCTGCCGTCCACTTGCCAGATGATGTTCTCCGTGCCAATTATCCACGAATTGAATTTATCCGCCAGGCGGTTGAGTTTTTGCGGCAGCGGCTTATAGTTTTTACTGGAATAATTTACCCCGACGTTTTTTATAGCGTCGTCTCTCAACTGCTCGCCTGCCTCCTGCACAGTCAGCCTTATTTCCTGATTGTACAATTTATTTTTGCGGCGACCCTCATGCTCTATCATACGCACGGCATTTGCCACATCGCGGAACTGTTCCACCGTAAGGCTGTTCAGGTCTTGCCCCTGTAGCCCCAGAGCGGACAGGTGCGGCCCACCTTCCGCCAGCTGGTCTTTTACCGCCGGCGGCAATAGGCTTATCCACTCCGCCAGCCCCATTGACACATCAAGGTCGGGCGTCCGCCTGCTTTTCTCCAGGCCAAAAGACTGCAACAGGTTTTGTATCACGCCCAGTTCCTGGCTATCGAGGCTGCTGGACTGCTTCTTTGTGCGATTGAGAAATTTATTGAAATAGGAAAGCGTGTTCTGGTATTCTTCCTTGAACTTTACGCTCTCAACCCCCAGGGCCTGGTTGGTCATCTGCTCCATCTTCTTTTGCAGCGCCAGAATGCTCTTACCCTTGTTCAGCGCCTCCTTGCTATCCACAGCGTTTTTTACCGCCCGGTCAAAATAGTTACGAAAGCCCTTCGCCTTGCTCACCGTCTGCACTGCTATAGCGGCCGCGGCGGCATCTTTGGCCTGGCGCTTTATTTCCCGCGCCTCCTGGCGGCGGTCTTGCTCTACTCCCATTCTTTCCAGCTCTTTTTGTATGAGGTCGAGCGTCACCTCGTTGTTCATTGCCTCCTGCGCCATTTGCTGCTGCTCCTGCACCGTCGGCTGCGTGGCCTCACGCATAGCCTGGCGGGTAAGGGCGGCTACCTCGGCGTTCAAAGGCCGCGAGGCTCGCATGGCCTCCAGCATCTCAAGGCCAGAGCCAAAACCATACAGCGCCGCCACATCATCCGGGTGCAGTATGCCGTCCTCCGACATAACTTCCGCCGGCAAGCCCTCTGTTATCTCGGCGCCGTACAATTGCCACAGCTGCTTTATATTCAGCCTGGCCTGGCTTTTATCCGGCAGGTCTTCGATGACGCCGGCCGACAGATCGCTTATCGCCCTATATACCGGCTGCTTTTCCGCATCACTTTTTATTTTTTCCTTGGTATCTTTGTACAGGTTTTTAAATTCTTCCGAGTTTATCGCCTTTATTTCGCGCAGCTTTTCCCGCAAAAGAATCTCCTTCGCCCGTTCATAGGCTTCTTCCCACAGGGTAAAGTCCGTGTCCGGGTCGAGCGTTGAGATGTTTTCCAGCAGCTCTTTTTGCACTTCTATCTGCTCTTCCGTCGCCAGGAGGCGGTCGAAAAAGCCGCGCATTTCCGGAGACAGTTCAGCTAGCTGGCCGTTATTGGCCTCAAGCTCACCGCGGTAAATATCCGCCAGCCAATCCCTGAACTTGCGGAAAACGCGCCTCATGCCGAGAGACGGCGCATTGCCTTCGTAGATATACTGCTCAAATTCCCTGGCAAATTTCTCGTGCTGCGCGGTGGTGAACTCCACCCTGATAAAGCCGTCCTTGCCTTTCTTTATCTGCGCATCGGTTATATCGAGGTCTTTTTTCAGCGTATCCCAGTCTTTGGCCGCCTGCTCGGAGACAAAATCGGCGTTGTTGGCCAGCCAGGAAAAGTCCTGTAAAAACAGGTGCCCGAATTCATGCAGCACTGTAGACAGGTCGCCCTTAGCCAGTATGTCTATATAACTGTCGCGTTTGAGCTGTCCGTTTTTTACCATCTCGTGCATCTCAATGGTGCCGCGGTTGCCTTGTTCATAATTTAATGTACCATCAGGCTTTACGTAAGGCGCCCCCGCCTCATCCTTGACATTTTTCAGCATATCCCCTATACTGATTTTAGAAGGAGCGCCAGTTCCTTCGGTAGAAGTTTCGAGTTGATTGCCAGTCCGGACGGGACGAGCATCCTGCTCGTTGATGCCTGCATCTTGCAGTGCGCCGACTGAGGGCAGACTTGAGGCTTCTATTTTATTTTCCCCGCGCGCATCCACCTGGTAGAGGTCTACCCTGTTGCTGTCTACTTTCAACTGCCCTTTGTAGTTTTCCGCCGTCACCTTCAGAGCGTACAGCTCGCCGTTGTATTTGACCGGCAGATAAAAATTATAAAAACTGTCTACTTTTTCCCGATGCTTTCGAGCATCGGCTTTTTTGCTTTTGTTAGGATTGGTGTTCGGCACTACATCAACAAGTACGGCATTGGCAAAAATGCTTTGCATATTGCTGAGCGTCTTTTCTGTCGCCTCTATGTTACGAGCAGTATCTCCGTCTCGAAGCATAGTTCTGGTATTACGTATTATATGCCGCTGCGCATACGCGTCTTCCGGCAAACCTATCAGGGTATTTATGTCTTTGGTCGCAAAAGTTATATTCTGATCAAACCCTTTTATAAAATCGACTATCTCGCTCGGCGTGGCCTTGCCGGTCACATTACCCGCCTCGTCCCTTTTTTCAAACAGGTTAGAGAGTCCATCAAGGTCGGTAACGTCCACCATATCTTTTTCGCTGATATTTTCCGTTACCGGGTGGCCGTACTTCATGCCGCCTTCGCGTCCGCGCGGCCCTCCCTGTTGCAGCATATTCAGGGCGTCCTGCCGCTCGTTCTTCCAGCGGCTGAACAGCCCCGGCCTGAGGTCAGGCGAACCGGACGACCAGGACAGATCATTGAGCTTTACTTCATAGATATTGTGGATGATCTCGGCGTCCGTCATTTCGCTCAAAGGCTTGCCGGCCAGTTTAGCCGCTTCTTCAAACACCTGCGCGCCATAGTGTGAGCCATGCTGCACGGAATTGGAGAACAGCACCTCCTGCAAAGCCTGGCTGCGCCCGGCTATGTCAAGACCGTACTTGTTTTTGAGGTTGTTGGCCGCGGTATCGTAGTAGACCGGCTTGGCGTACAGGCTTTGCATGGAGCCAAATCCTTCCGGGTCTTTCCTGCCCAGCTCTTCCCATGCGGCATTAAATTCCCTGCTGCCAACATTCTCGCCCAGAAATTCAGCGTATTTTCTGCCGCCTGGCTGCTTTTTCAGCCAGCCCATAAAATCATTTATCACGCCGTCTTTAGTGTTGAACTGGTATTTTCCGTACGACCGGCCGCCCGCGTCGCCGTCGCCGGTCGATACTGTCCCTGTCCCACCTTCGTATTTGGATGACAGGGAACCGAACTGCTGCGAGCCAAAAGCCCCGGGGTGCGCCTGTATATTGATATTATTCTGTTTCAGCCAGGTAGAGGGGCTGATGTTAAATTGCCGGCTAGTCGACAATAAGCGCTGTCCGAAGAGCCTGGCCGCCGCTTCCGCCTGCTCTTCTCCCACACCAAGAAGCGACAGGGATTTTTTCATTTGGGTGTAGCCGCGCTGCGCCGTATCCCAGTCCTTACCAAAAGCCTTTTTCTGAGCCGGTGTCGCCTCGGCATCCGGTATAAAAGCGCCTGCCTTGGCGTCGGCCTGCTGCGGCGTCAGTGTTTCCGACTGGTAGCGTTTTATCTGGTTTAGATTTTTTAGCCCTTCACCATCTTGGAAAAACACCTCAGCCGCTTTGCCGGTCTTTATCTGTACCTCTTCATTTTTGGCCGCTGCCTGCTCAAGGGCGTCCGCCCCTATGCCCAGCTTGTTTGCCAGCTCACCCGCGCCTGTACCGTATGTCTCCTTAAAAGACTGCGCCGCCACAAACATCGTGCCTACGCCGTTTTCGTCAGCCGCCGTCTGCACTACAGAGCCATGCTCCGCCGGGTCTTTTATGTCCAGTTTCTGCGCTTCATTGGCTACAGTATCCAAAAAACCGGCAGAAAACTTGGTCTTTGCCACCTGGTTAAAATTTTCCGTTTTGTAGGTCTTATAGCCATGGTAAGGCGAACCGGCCGCCACCAGCCACAAAGATGAAGCCGCGCCCACCTTGCCGGCGTCCCATGCCTGCGCCAGGGCGTCATCCATAGATGTAAGCTGAAAGCTCGTGCCTTTACCTTGGTTGCTCTGTTCCAAGGCCTCGTTAGTGATGATCGTCCCGCTAAGTTCCTGCAAAAATTCCGTTATGCCTTCCCCGGCAAACCCTTCCGCCATGGCGGTCGCCATCTTTTTCGCGGCCAGCTGTATCGCGCTTTTCTTGGCCGGGTCTTTGAGCGCCACGCGAAGCGCCGACTTGAAACCGTCTGCGCCGATCTTTCCGGCGGCCGCCTTAAAGCCATCAGGTATAACGAATTTCCCCAGGCCCGGCACTATGATAAGGTCGGACGTAAACTCCAGTCCCGCCTCCACCATGCCGATTGCCCGCGCTATCCACAGCAAAGAATCACCTGATAGCCGGTTACCCTCGTTGTCTGCCATCTTGGCAACATCGGCCACCGCGTCATTAAAGCTCTGGTTATATATGTCCTGCGCAGCCACGCCGGCCGCCACAAACCGCCCCAACCTGTCCGCGCCCATATTCACCGCAGCGCCGGCCGCGGGAGTGAAGGCCGTAGATACCGGTCCTGATATTAGAGCGCCCGCCCCCTTGATGCCGCCATAAGCTATAGCGCCCTTGCCCCAGCGCCGGCCGATATCAAAGACGTTTTCATACGCCCCTTCATAGCCGCGCCGGAGAAAACTTGTCCCTTCCGGCTGCCGGTAGAAGTAATTGGCAAAGTCCAATTCATTGAGCTTTTTTATCTGGTCGTCCGTTATCTGCCCACCCGCCGCCGCGATCTGCGCCCCGATCTCCCCAGACGCCCTTCGGTTTGCAAGGCGCCTGTCCGCGTCATACACTCCCGCCCAGCGTAAAACCTTATCGTATGTGCTGGCATTGTCCAGCGTCTGCAAAGTTATATGCGGGTTGTTGAGTATCGGGCGAAAATGCGGGTTGCTCTCTATGACGGTCTTCAAGCCAAGCGCGTCCGCTTTTCTCGTTGTGTCCACCAGGTACTGCGGATTAGACATGTTGCGGTCAAAATCCGCGCCGGTTTTTAAGGCAGTCGCCGTAGCCAGGTTCTGACCGTAGCTGCCGCCCGCTTGCTGTGTCCGCAACACCGCCTGACGAACCAGGCTGCCGTCTATCGCGGCATCGCCAAATATCTCGCGCCGGTCGGCATCGTTGAATGAAAGCAAGTTTTCTGTCGTTGCTTGTTGTGCCACATCTTGCGCCTGGGCAACCGGTTGCGTTGGCAAATCCGTCTTTTGCGCCGGCTGGAAAATGTCTTTCCAGTCAGACTTCGTAAGGTCGGCCATACAAATTCCTCCTTTGGTATATAGGAAAACCACTTCCCAATATGGCAAGTGGCTTAAAGGTTTTTATTTTATAAATTTTCTGGTATGATTAAAAGAAAACTTACACATATGGGGTGGGTTCTCTTGGAAGAAAAAGAATACATTAGTAATCGTGTTGAAGATCAAATAAATTGGTACAGCAAAAAAAGTTCCTCCTGCCAAAGATGGTACAAAGGATGTAGAATATTTGAAATTGTATTAGCTGTTTCTATTCCTTTGGTGACGCTTCTTATACATAACAACTACTGTTTGAAAATATACACTGCGGCGATTGGTTTGCTTATCGCTATCGCAGCCGGCCTGCAAAGCCTCAACAAGTGGCATGAAAACTGGATAGCTTACCGAGCTACTTCCGAAAATCTTAAACAAGAAAAATACATGTACCTCACAAGAGCCGGTCTGTATTCCCGCTACGATGATAGTACTTGTTTCAAAGAGTTTGCTTCTCGCTGCGAAACTATAATTTCAAGCGAGAATATAAACTGGACACAGCTCCAACAAACTGAATGCCACAAAATCTCTCACAAAAAAGGCGACAATGCCTCGCCATCCGGCGCTCGTTCATAGGTGCGTTCAAATACATCTGGCTTACATGGGTACTGCTCTCCCCTAACGCCGGTTATTATCCAATCACCAGGAGCAGCCCGCAAAGGCCCTTCTAACGTTTGTATTATTTTTTCTTCCTTTGTCTGATAAGCCTCTACAACAACAGGCTTTTTACGAAATTTCACACCATCATCCCCTTTCTTCTTGTTATTATTTTATATTGTATAAGGAGTGACATTCAATGACAAAAACCTACAACCTTTTCATCAGCCACGCCTGGCACAGAAATGAGCATTACAGTAAAATTGTCGAATGGCTAAACGGTTCCGGCCTTACTTGGAGAAACTACAGCGTCCCTGAACATGATCCAATTGACGCCAAAAACCCTACCAAACTAAGGCAAATGCTTACCAACCAGATCAATCCCTCTAGCGCCATTATCATCCTTGCCGGCATGTATGCAGCTTATAGTGATTGGATAGATTATGAAATAGGCGAAGCCCGCCGTATGGGTAAGGTTATTATAGCAGTAGAGCCATGGGGGCAAGAAAGAACACCTACAAAGATACAAAATTGTGCACATGTAACAGTTGGCTGGAACTCGGCTTCCGTTATAAAAGCCGTAAAGGAGTATGTTTAACAGGAGACTACCATGAAAAAATTGCTTTTTGTTTTATTGATGGTGCTGGCATTACCCGTTTGCGCGTCAGCAGAAATCTATAAAAATTATGAGTATAACTTTCAAGTTGACGTCCCTATAAGTTGGATACCCACAGAAAATAAAGCTGCTATTTTTACTTTTGCAAACAGAACTTCCTCTGGCAATACAGGCGTTTTAACCATAGATGCTTTCTACGAGCCCGACGCTCCAATAACATTAAAAAATCTTGATGCAGAAGAAAAAGACGCTTTCGCAAAAACATATTTGGCAGAAATAAAGAAGGCGTTTCCGCAAACAAATTTTTTAAAAGAAGAGTTTTTGTATAAACAAAATAATGAAAATAGTGTTCTGTTAATACTACTACAAGGAAAGAACAAACAAAATCTTGATTGCTCATACTCTGGCATGGTTTTTATCAGCAATAAAGTTTTCTATTCTTTCGCCCTTCTTACAGACGACCTATCTGGACAGCATCGATTGCAATTCATGAAAATTTTTAACACATTTAAATACCTAGAATCCTAAGCCCCCAATCGGGGGCTTTTTTATGACCCCACACCCTGCTCCGGATGGCTGTAATCTTTTACAGCAAACGTTGGCACCGGTGTTGTCGCCTTCTTCTCCGGCGGCAGTGGCACGAATAGGCCAGCAACCCCTTTGCGGTCGCCGACTTTTATCAAAAACCGCTCCCACGAATCCATAAATTCTTTTTCCGTGGCAAATACTACTGGGGAGCTGCTATTGCTCATCTGCTGCACAAACACCTGCAAAAGGGCCTGGTAATCTGATTGTGGCACATTAGAATTAGTAGTTTTTCTTGTTTTGTCAAGAATGCTTGTTGTCGCCTGCCAGCGCTTTTCCGTGCTCCAATCTTGACCGCCGACGGCAAATCCTTTTGCAATGTCACTTACGGCCTGCACATTGCCCGCTCCGTAAGTATTCTCATAAGCGGCCCGCACTGCGGCCTGGTTTTCTATTGAAGGCAGGAAGTTTTTTGAATCATACAGCTTATTGTTCAATATACTATTAGCCTGCTTTACAGCGTCCTCTTCATTACGGAAATCTTTCGCACCTTTTATCAAAAGAGTGTTAGCGGCGGCCGCATCGTCAGGGCTAAGGCCGGCATTCCGAATAATAGCTTTCCCTGTATCCACATAGTTCTGCTGCGCCTCGCTAAGCTTGTATGCCGAGGGGATAGCCTTTATATACGCCTCTTTTGTACTGTTCTTTAAATCCGTGGCACCCATTACCTCACCCGACTTCAATGTCCCGTTGGACAACTTGGTTTCAAACCGTTCTATAGTTTGCAGGTTATTGACTTTCGGCTGGCCGCTGTCATCGATACCAAAAAAGTCTCGTGCCTTTTTATCCATTTTCACATAATCATCGCCAGAAAGATTCATCAGAGGCAAAATAGCCTTTACCTGTTCATAGCTTTTTATTTCGCCATTCACAACAGCCGTGAACAGGTTGCCCATACGCTCATTAAATACTTTGTTAGACAACTCCTCATTTTTCGAATACATCTTTGTAATGCTGTTCATAAGCGCCGGCTTATCCTTATAGTCAGACTGACCCACCAGCTCTATGGCTTTTTCTATACTACCCCCGGACTGCTGGTAAATAGACGCCGTCAGGCTTTCCATTTCCTTTGCTTCCAGTACCTGATCTGTTTTTCCACCCAGCTGGCTATATATGGTCGAACTCATAAAAGGCTTGGCATATTCCAGTGCCTGTTGCGCCAGCTTGGGGTCTTTGGTTATCGTAGCCTGCCAGTAAGCAACCGCACCCCTTGTTATGCGCTCTTTGCTGTCCGCCACAACAAAAGTTTTTCCTTGCGTCGGGCCGTACTGCTCGGCGCTTTCTTTTACCCGGCTATCCACAAAAGCCATAAACCCTTCAGGCGTCTTGCTGTCTATCGCCGCGCCTATAGCTATATCATCGTTCACAGCCTGCTGCATCTTGATAAACGCTTGCTGCTGGCCTTTTTTATAAACGTCTATATCTACCTGTCCGGCATTTTTCAGGCGATCGAAAGTCGGATTGAACCGTTCCTCCGTCGCCCGGTACTTGACGCCGGCATTTTTCTTTTCTTCGGATATTATTTTCCCCGATTCCACATTATAGTACTCATCAGCTTTCTCAGCATTTTCAAACTGCATTTTGGTCTTTATATCTGTGCGCAGTTGGGCCAAGCGCAATTCAGTATTGTTCTGCGCTTTTACTGCCCTGGCATTATCCATTTCATATGAATTTTGCACCATGGCAGCCCCCAGCCCCGTCACCGCCCGCCCCACGTCCGCCATGCCGCGGGCGTTTCTCGACCCCATGGCTTCCGCGGAATAGCCGGAAATAGGCGTGTAGTCTATGCCCCGCCGCTGCACACGGTCAGTATTTACTGGTATTTGCATATTCTGCGCCCCCTATCCCTTATGCCATTTATTATTGCGCCAGTCAAAACTCGTCGCGGTAGTCGCCGCGCCCAACAGCCCGGTAAACAGCCCCGCCTTGCCGGCCTTTCTGGCGTTCTGCGCCTCCATGCCGTAATTATTGGCCTGGTTTTTATACGACACATACCCGCTCTCATGGCCTGCGCGCTCGCGTCCGGCATTGACCAAGATATTGCCTATATTGTCATCCGCCCGTTCGGCCGCATCGTTATAGAGCAGCCTGGCGCTGCCGCTGTCTGTCTCAATGCCGCTGGCCCCTGCCGCCACCCGCTGCGAGCTTGCCAGTTGCCTGGCGTCCTCCCTGTAGCCGCTGGCCTCTTCGCGCCCTCTTTCCGAGGCGTCCTCGGCCTTAGCCATTTGTGCCTTGGCATTGACGTTGGCCGCCGCCTCCTGCGACCGCAACGCCTCAGCCTCGGCTTTCGCATGCCTGTCCTGGGCAATGCCCGAAAATATCTGCCCGCCCATCTGTAAAATGGCTCCCGCCATCGCTCCGCACATTATCTTTCCCTCCTCACATGAACAAATGCTTCGTTGTCAAAACCATACGGCGCCGGCGCCGCAAAAGAAAACCCCGCGCCCTTTAGCCAGCGCAGGGAAACCTTGTTTTCGGCATGCACCCAGTTTTCTAAACTATTCCACTCCCGCAAAAAACCGTTCACATATTTTCTTGTATATCTTTGCACCGCTACTTTTACCGCCAGTATGCCGTCCGTGGCCAGCAGCCACACTATGCCGCGGCCATCCAAAAACGACGCCGTGCGCACCCCGAAGATAGCTATCGCCCGGCCGTCCGCTTCTATACACAGAGCAACTTCCGAGCGCCCCACCGCGAAGCGGCAACCGGCATACGGCTTTTGCCTGTAAGCCGACCACAGCTCCCGGGCGTCAGCTTCCCGCAAAGACGTCGCTACCTCTTTAGCGTCGGCCAGCGTTGCCTCCCGCACCAGTACCCGCCCGGCAAAATAACTGTCCATCACTTCACCTCGATGGTCGGCACTATGCCAAGAAGCGTAAACGGCAGCGGCTTGTCCTGCTCCACCTTTATGCAACCATCGTCCTTATAGCCGGAAAACGGCTTGACCGTACAATCACCAGTAAAAAGAGAAGGCTTCGCCGCGAGCGGCGCATCCATCCGGTTCCACTTGACCGGCGTCATCTCCTGACCGTCCACGCCGACAGAGCCGCCGACCGTGTCATACACCCTAAGTATCACGTTCGGTATGTATTTTTTCTTGCCCTGGAGCGCCCCCGTCTCCGACACTTCCACCGGCATGGTCTGGAGGGTGGATACATAAGGCAGCCCTACCGCTACCCGGCCGGCCGGATGTTTGAGCTCTATGCCCCATACTGAGGCATTGTTTACCGTCAGCTTTTTCACCGCCTGCGGTTCCACCACCGCGCCGTCGGCCAATATCGCGACCGGGCGTCCCGCCAGGTGGTCAAGGCCGTAAATTATCTTGCTCGGCGTGCCGTCGTAAAACAGCCCGCAGTCAACAAAAAAGGCGCGGTCAAGCTCACCGTCCGGCAACCCCTCGGCCATGCGCTCAATGTAGCGCTTACCCAGCCGCTCGATGATGAAGTATACATCGTCCTGCCCGTCCTCACTTGGCAGCACACCCACCGCCTCAAAGCTGCCCTGGGTCACATGCCGATGCCAGGCAAACACTTCCTGCTCTTTCATGTAGGTAAGCCCAAGAAGCGTGCCGTCATCGCGTACACACCAGATGACCGAACAGGGCGAACCCTGGTAGTCCATATCCACCAGCTGGCGGTCAAGGAAAAAATGCGAGGCCAGTACAGTCAGATCATTGCCTGCATAGCCGTCTACATCCAGCGTATAGCCAAAATCCCGCACTATCGACGCGCCCGCTTGGGTAAACACCAGCTGATTGCCTACCAGCACCGGGTCGACTATCGCGCAGCCGCGGTTGGACTGCGGCTTTACATCTACATTTTTGGGCGTCAGCGCCCCGTTGTCGCTGGGCGCCATTTTAAACTCCCCGACGTCGGTCAGAATAAGAAGGTCGCCCGACGGCACGATCTCCCGGATGCGGCCGTTCTGCCGCGCCAGTATGCGCGCCAGTATGCAGTCGCCGTCTTCCGCCGGCAGCGACACGCCAAAATTGGTATAGTCCCCCGGCTGGGAAGCAAAAAACATGAACGGGTCGTTCTTGGTACCGCCAGCGCATAGCCTGTCCTGGTAAAACCCGCAACAGCCCGGATAGCCCTGTACATCAGACCAGGCCCCCTCACGCCAAAGAGTAGTCCAGGCGCCGGGTACGGCGATCGCTCTTTGTATTTCTACCCACGCCGTATTAGCGTTGATGTATTCAGCCACCCGTACCACGCCGTCGTAAGTCGTCGCCCTGGTTTGCAGCACCGCTTTGCCCAAAAGGTAAGCGTCTGCTTTTGTACCTTCCGGTACCGCCGCCACATAGTTTTCGCTACGCAGGCGTATCTTAGTCAGCTCCTGCACATCGCCGGAAATAGAATAGTTTTTATCTTTACTGCTGGTCAGCGTACGTATTATCTCCCAGCGGTCGTTGTCTTCGTCGTAGCGCTCTACATAAAGCGTCCCGGCCCAGTAGCCGGAAGTCTCCAAAAACCACTCGCTATAGCAGTTGAGCGGCGAGCTGTCCGGATGCCGCACCTCGGCGGCCGGTACATTCTGGCGGATGCGCCAGAGCGACCCCACATGCCCGGGCAAAAACAAATCTTCGCTTGCCGTCATGACGCCTGTGGTCTGTTCGGACATCGCGCTTTTCCAGGATACTATAACAACGCCAGGCAGCCCGACCACGGTATTACCTGCGGCGTCCGTCCCTGTGGCAGCTTCGCCGACTGTTATCTGGATGGCGCTGCCCTGCGCCTCGCTTACTGCCGACAGTTCCAGCCGCTCACCCACGCCGGCATTAGAGCCGGTTGCGATAAAGCTGCCAAAGCCGCTGTTTGTGGCTGGCGTAGTAAAAGTCGCTATTTCCGCACTACCGCCGCCCCCCTGTACTACCACATCAAGGCTGTTTATGCCGGGCGGCACGGTAAAAACATATATCCCGGGCGAACTGTATGCCTGGCTGCCGGCTTGCGCCCGCCTGTAGACGACAGTTCTACCATCACCTTGCAGTCGACCTTCTTGTCGGATAAAAACGGCCCCAGCCGAAAGGGGAAAGGCTGGAACTGCCAAGAGGTATGCCCATAACGGATAAGCCTCATCGGCCTTTTGTCCCGGCAAAAAATAAACAGCGTATCCGAGCTTTGCACAAAGCGTATATATTTCAAATCCTCCTCGGCATAGTCTGTCTCCAGCTCGTACGGCTCGCCGCCAGCTGTTATCTGCCCGCCCTCGGCCATGAATCTAATATAGCCTGCGCCGAATTCCAGCATATAGGTATTGCTGCGGTCAAAGACAAACGGCACCAGCCGCGCTTTTTTGTCCGGGTATTTGGCCTCAGTTACCAACTTTGTGCCCGGCCGGTTGCTTATGCCGCCTTGCGGATGCACCAGCATATTGGTCAGCTCTTTCGCCCCGCTGTGGTATTTGGCGAAATCCACACGAGCGTATAGATAGGGGCTCAATTCACCCGCCGTGAACGCACCTTTCATAAACTGTATAGGCATTACTGCTCCTCCTTAAAATTCCTTATACCGGAGCTCACGGATGAGCCCTCTCTGAAATGCAACGCATTTTTTTCCCAAGGACTAGCGAAGTGTAGCATGAGCCACGGAGGGCAATCATGCTACCGGCAATCTACGTACGGATTTATATCTGCCCTCTTCGGGCGGTCTTCCATCACATTTTTCTGCCGGGCCTCGGCCAGATACTGCATATACAGCTGATACATGGCCGCGCCCAGTTGCGCGTCGGCGGTAAGCTCACGGCAGATACTAGCCGCCAGCGCATGGATGAGCGCGCTTTTAAAATAAGCGTCCATACTGTTTAAATCAAAATCCGCACTTATATATTCAAGCCACGCCTTATCGGCGTAGCAGTAAATTTCAGTTCCATATAGTTTGTATTCCACCGGCATATACGTTTCGCCGGACACTACTTTTATCATCAAAGCGCAGTCTGCGAGCTTGGCATACACAAACCCCGCATCGCTTTTTTCTTTCAGCGCCAAAGCCTTAAAGCGGCGCGCAAAAATCCAGTTGGCCGCGCGCAAAAGTTCGCCGAGCACCCGGCCGAACGCCTCACGGCAAGCCCGCGCCTCAGTCGTATGTTCATCAAGCTGCTGGATCCTCGATGCGCAGATGAGCGCCAGAGCCTCGTTACACAGACCCACTTTTACCTTGTCCATCTTCTCACCTCATGCATAGCGGTGCGGGGCTTGCGCCCCGCCGCTTATTCATCAATTCCTAATCCCTAAAACACTCAGGTGGATAAACCATGTCCGCCGTAACCGTCAGCTCCTCGCCGACCATCACCGGCTTTATCAGCTTGCCCTCCCTGATCTGGCAGGAGCGCACACAGGTCAGTTTTGTCCCCGGCTTGGCCAGCTTTACTTCTGGCTGCTTACTTTCCTTCGCTGGGCCGCCTTGCAGAGTTTGCCCGGCCAGCTGTTCTTTCAGCGCCTCTATCTCCTTGTCTTTTTCAGCGAGCACCGCCAGGCCTGCCGCAGCCTGTTTCTCCAGTTCAGCCTTATAACCTTCGACGCATTGTGTCATCTCGGCTGTGTGAGTCTTCTCCAGTTCGGCCAGCTCGGCTTTGTGCGCCTCCGCGGCCTTAGTCAATGCCTCTTTTACCGCTTTTTCAACTTCTTTAGTTTCCGCCATAAGCTGCTCCTTTCTACCTCGTCGGGATGTCCGGCGTCAGTCCGGCCGTCACCGTACCGGTCGCGCCGGTCACAGTGTATTTTAGCTGGGTGTAGCGTTTGGCGCGATGCGGGAAGCGTTCGCCTATAGCCAGCCCGGCGCCTGTTTTCGCCCTAAAGGTCGCCAGCGTTACTGGCGAAGCCATGTCGGACGTAGCGGACGTCAGCACGTCCACCACCAGGCTTTGCGCCCCCGACAGCGGCGGGTTGACCGTCACCGCCAGAAACAGCGCCTCGTAAGCGTCGCCTGCCGCGCCGCCGTCGATAATATTCGTCGACACCGCAGACGCAAGCGTCTGCTTGTCCGAATACATATTTTGTTTATCAAAAATCACATAAATCACCCTTTCGTTTAAAAGTTATAGGCGCGGCGGTTTAAACCACCTGCGCCTCGTTGCTCATCAGCGCGTCCACCCGGCGCACAGGTACGCCGTCAAAGGACAGCACCTTCTTGCCTGCCACGGTCTCCAGCGTAAGGTTGACATTCTGGGTCTTGCGCATATTGTTCCGGAGCGCAGTGCGCACTTCGCGGCGCATGTAGAAAGCCGGGCTGCCATCCTGCAGGTTGAAAATGCGCTCGGACGCCTCCACCATCAAATCCACCAGCGGCACACTGGCAAGGGTCGCCATCGGGATATTGCATATGCGCACAACCTGGCGGAAGTCGCGCACCGTCAAACCGCAGTCCCATTTAAAATGGGCTCGGTACCCCTCGAACTTGCCTTTGTCCTCGTCTTCCAGGGTTACCTGCCCTTTATCTTCCTGCGACAGGCCGGCTTTGGAGCCTTTGGGAAATATGCCGTGCGCAGCGCGGTCGCCCCATACCACCAGCCAGATAGAAGTAAGGTTGCTGCCGGCGCCGCCGGCGTTGATGATATAATCGGCCGTATCTTCCACGCTTGCGTCTTCGCGCGTCAGCGCGGAATAGCGCGGCGCTAAGCCGATAAATTTTGCCGGCGCTACCGAAGTATCGCCATAAAATAGCGTTTTTGCCATCTCCTGGTTCATCGCCTCAAGGTAAGTCACAGATTCGGACAGACGGAATTCTGATGTGTTGCCGTTAAGATCTGCCAGTGATTTATCCACCTCGGAATAAGCCTCCAGCATACCGCAGCTGTCGGTGATCTGCTTGGTGAAACTTTTCGACGGTTTTACACCGTAATTGAGCATGCGCCAAGTCACCGAGGGCAGCCCCGTCCTTACCGTGGTCTTGTGTCCGGTCGGCAGGTTGCCCTGCATCCAGCGCATGTCGTCAAGCACCTCATTGCGTTGGTTGAATATCTCGACAATCTTATCCACCTTGCCGTTTTCATTCAGCCGTTTCGCCCACTCATTGAGAGTGAGCGCATTTGCGCCAACTATTGCCATAATTTACATCTCTCCCTTTTGTACCGCTTACGCGGCTTATTTTTTCATCATATCGCCAAACAACACATCCGCTGCCGATGGGGCATCCGCCCCGGCGCGCGCCTCTACCGACTGGCCCTCGCGTAAAAGGTCGCCCGCGCGCTTGAAAAACCTTATTATCTCCACATGACAGCCCATCGCCGGGTTTTCGGCTATCACCTTTTTTAATTCCGGCGTACCCAGTTTCTCCAGCGCCAGCGCCACGCTCTTTTCCGCATCGCCCTTCCACTTGACGCCAACTTCCGGGTCGCTCATCGCCTCTGCCTTGAGCTTATCGATAAACTCCTCGTTTTTGGCGAGCGCCGCCGCGCCCTCCTCTTTCTGGCGCTCCAGGTAAAAGTCCACCGCTTTTTGCGCCGCCTCCTGGGTCATACCCAGTTCCTTGGCCAAAGCACTGAAAGACTCCGCCAGTTCCGGCACAGGCTCAAACCCTTCCGGCAGTTTGAAGTCCTCATACTTCTCCGGCGCGCCCTGCGGTTTCTCTTCCGCAGCTTTCTTTTCGCCCTTTACTCCTTCAGCATCACCATCCGCCGCTTTCTCGCCCGTACCATCAAGTCCCGGCGCCGGCGTCTCTTTTGCCGCGTCTCCTCCCGGTTGAGCTTCGCCTTGAGCGCCAGCCAGCGACGGCGCGCCCTCTGCTCCTTTAAACTCTTCACCCATGTTTTAACCCCTTTCTTTCAATGTTTTCTGGATTTCCGCCATTCTTGCAAGATAGTCCGCCCGGCAGGTGTCCAGCCAGCGGTAACTTTCAAGACAGGCGATAAGCCCGAAGCCTACCTGTCGCCTACCTGCCCCGAAGGAAGGGTTTTCCTCCTGGCAGTCCGGCATGACCAGCACCCCGGTTTCAGTTATCAGCCAATAAAAAAACCGCCGGAACTCTTCTTGTTCCAGCAGCTTTCTTACATCAGCAGCAATGCTTTTATTAACTTCGAGGCGTAAATCCTTAGCCACCGGGCACACCTCCCAGCGCCTGGCCGAGCTGGCCAGAAATATCCGTCAAGGCGTTGGCGCCCGACATATCCGCCTCAGACAGAGTCTTGGCCGTATCGGCAGCCTGGTTGACCATACCGCCTACCTGTGCGGCCTGGGCCGCTTGCATCATTTGCTCTTCCTGTTCGCGCTTGGCTTTCATTTTCTCTTCGAATACCTCGTCGCCATAAATGATACCGGGCGGCGTACCCGAGTAGTCGCCAAACTGCTTGACCGCCTCTTGAAAGTCTATGCGCTCCAAGACATCGGGATTGAGCGCCGCGATATTACCTACAAAGCCTAAAATATCCGTTATGCTCGTCCGGCGCACCATGCGCTGCGCCTGTGCCAGGATGGACACATACTCTATCTTTATGTTCTGCCCCTCCAGCTCTTCGGGCACCTCCATCAACAGGCCATTGCGGTACATGATGCCATACAAACGCTCGATAAATTCGCTCAAAGCCTCAGCATACAAACGCTCAAGCACCGGGCCGAGTATGAGGAGTTTTTCCTCGTGCCGCTCGATAACTTCCTGCGCCGTCATCTTCGGCCCCTGGTACTGGCTGAGCATGGCAAACAGGTCGGCATAAAAAAACTGGTTTATCTTATGCTCGTTTATCGTGACCTTTTGCGTCGCCGCGGCCAGGTTGGCCTGCACTTCCAGCAGCGGCAGCACCCGCTGGTTAGCGTTGCCCGTAGAACCTTCCGTGTAATAAGTCATCCCGCCCGGCGCAATATCCACATCGCGTATCCCATCCGGCGCCAGCATGGGCGGCCGCGTCTGCAAAGCCAGCCCGCGCAGAAAGTCAGATTCGATTACATTGGTCGACTTCACCAGGCCCAGGCACTCCCAGGCCGGCGAGCGTCCATATATCGCATCAGATACCACATCCCAGCGCGGCGCGATAAAGGGTTTTTCGTGATAGCCCTGCACTTTCAGCGGCTGGTCTTTATACCCTTCCAGCCAGTAAACAGAACGGTACACCGTCGGCACTGCCCGCCGAGCAGCCGCATAGCGAGCCGGATTATGCCGGGGGTTAGGCTCTATCAGATGATACACCTTGTACTTGGGCTTTTCCTCCCTGTCCTCACGCACCTGCTGGCGTATCTGTTCCGGCAAAGCCTCGAGGCCAAACGCCCCCAGTAGCTGCCGCGCCGTCATATCCAGTTGACGCGCCATTTTATCCACCCGCAGACAATCATTGAGGCCTATCCAGTATTCGCCCGCCGTCATGGTGCGGCAGCGGATGATACTGTCAAAATCCTCTTCGATCATCATCGCGCTGGTGCCAAACCCGGCCAGTTCGCCATACAGCGCGTGAATGCTGTTGTAAAAATTCGACTGCGCGCAAACAAGCTCCATGCGCTTTTGCGTATCCTCAAGATAGATACGCACCTCCTCCGAATCCTCGGTCGGGTCGCTGGTCGCCAGCTTAAACCATGGGCGCGCCGGGCTGGTTACCCCGGACTGGAGGCCGGCCGCCAAAGTCCGCAGCGCTAGTACCGCCTCACCGTTTGAGATGTTCTTGTCCTTGCGCTGGCCGTCTTTGTCCGCCTTCTCGCCCGAGAACTTGCCGCGGTAAGGCAGGACGAAATCCCTTATATCTTTGAGCGCCGGCTCTTCCGTCTGGAAAGCCCTTTTCAACTCGCCGACCTTTTTATCGAGGTCATCAAGCTCTTTCTTGTCCACTTGTAGAGCCAGCACAGCAGCCGCCATAAACACCACCTCCTTCAAAACCCGCGGCCATTACTCGCCGAAAGTGCTTTTAAACTGCAAATCGTCAAACACCGACCCCAAACCCGGCTCGGTCGCCTTGGTCTTGGCCGCGCCGTATTTAAGCGCGTTCTTCTTGTCCTGCTCCACCGCCTTGGCCGTCTTGTCCTCGGCGTTTTGCGCTACATTGGTCGCCGCTGGCGACGTCACCAGCGTTGTCGCGCCCCCGGACTTCGACCCGCCAAACATACCACCGCACATACCTTTCACCTCCTATATTCGAAAAATGTCATATTCCGTCTTGGCCGCTGCCGGCCTTGCCACACCTTGCGGCGCCAGCCGCACAGCAAAAGTTAAGGCCAGCGCGTCCGCCCGGTTAGGCGACGGCAGGCCCCGTTTTTTCATATCGTCCTTACTTTCGAGCTGCAATTTCCCCCGGCGGTTGATAAACGCCTCCGGGCCGATCAGATCGTCATGCAGTACTGGGTCGCTTTCTATCTGGCCGCCGTCAAGCAGCCAGCGTTTCAGCTCGCCCCAAATCTCGGCGCGCTTGTTCTCGTATTGCCCGTCGGCAGGCTTGCCGGCAAAATTGATAAGCGTCCAACGCCGCCCCAGCGCAAGCCCGGCGGAATAAATCCCCGTGCCGTACCCGCTATCGATATTCACCGCAGCGGCTCCGAGCTCATCTTCATAACGCGCGATTATCCCGGCCATGCGGCCATCGTCATCGTTCTTTTCATACTTGGCTAAGAGCTTTGAGTGCAGCCCCTGGCGCATATAGATAATGAATTCATCCGATCCCGTCCAGGACGGGTCAACGCCGATAATGACCGGCACACCTTTAAGGCTTTCCGCGCGAATGAATACCTTTTGCGCCCTGTCCACAATATCCGCGCCAATGAACTGTAACTCACCAGCAGACGGAAACACGCCACGCACACGCACTTTGACAAAATCGCTGTCCTCGCCGTAGTCCTCCACCCATTCTTCGATCTGCTTCTTGTTAGTCATGCGCGCTGTGCGGCTGTCTATCTGCCAGCACTTGAACCGGTGACGCAGCTTGTGGAAGCAATCATAAAAGCGGCCGGTATTACGGGTCGGGTTGCCGAAAGACAAATCCAGTATCTCCGTGTTTTCGTCCGTCATAGCACCTTCAGACACTTCCCAGATAACGTCCGGGATAGCCGAGGCCTCGTCTTTTACCAGGAGTATCCGCTTGCCCTTGTTATGAAGGCCCGCAAACGCCTCTGTATTGCGTTCCGACCACGGCACCATATCTATCCGCCACGTTCTCATATGATCTTTTTCAGCGCTGAATATTGCCGTGGCCGTGAACACAAACAAATCCTTGCCGATAAACAGCCGGTGCCACTTGGCCAGTTCCGCCCAGGTCTTGGTGCGTAGCTGTGTATCAGTGTTGGCCGTAACGACGCCCTTTGTGTCTTCGTGCGTCGATATAGCCCAGAGGATTATCCAGGATACCAAGGCGGACTTTCCTATGCCGTGACCGCTGGCTACAGCCATCTTCAAAGCCGCCTCTACGCTCAAGCCGTCACGGATAGAGCGCAAAATATCCTTTTGCCACTCGTCCGGCCCCGCATACTCTTTCAGTTCGCCCTCGCCCCAGGGGAAAGCATAATACACAAACCCCAGCGGGTCACGCGTAAAGCCGGCCAGGTCGTTTATTAATTCTGTCATCTCATTCGGCTGCATCCTGCACCCGCTTTCTGGCAGCAGCTAGGCTGTCAGCTATCTTTAATTCACCCGACAGCTCCAGCTTATCCTTAAACATGGCCAGGTGACGGCCTATCAGTTCAGTCGCCTTCAAAGCCCCTTTGCTGTCAAATACATACTCGCCCGTTTCTTCCATCTGCCGCGTATCATAGTTAAAAGCCAGTACCGGCTTTTCCGACATGCATTTTTCATAAATATCTATCAAGCGGAGCACCACATTGTCCGCGTCAAGACAAAGTCTTTCCGCCCGTTCTCTGATAAGCTCCTTCACACGCGCAAGGACGTTAGGCTTTGCAAGGAGTTTACTAGCTTCCACTCTCGCTGTTTGATATGTCACCTTAAAACCGGCCCGGAGATATGCCTGTGTACCGTTGAAGTCATTTATGTACTCCAGACAGAAAAGCTCTTCACGGCCAGCTTTTGTAATTTTTATTGTTTCTGCTTTTTTAGCCATAAATAGCTCCTCCTTCCAAGTAAAAAGAAAAAGCGCTCGCCGTTATTCACGGCTTGCGCTCAATTAGTTTTATTGTATTACCATTAGGCCACAGCTTACTTATAATGATATTCTCAGGTTGTCAAATTGTCAACCCTTCCAAAAGGAATAAACTTAACTTTTTTCTTTTTTATCTTCCCCGTGTGGTCGATATTCTTGCCGTCAACAGTACCCGGCACATATGATAGAGTCACTATGGAACGGTCTTCCGGCAAGGGCTGAACGATTTTATCGCCCCAAGGGAACCATGCCTCAGTGCCACAGGTCGGGCACCGCAAAAAATGCCCATCGATAACAGCCATCAGTACCCGGCAATCCTGGCAAAACCACGGCTTACGCTCCATTCGTCACCCCTTAAACACATCAGTAATATACGCCACTATTTGTACTATAGCCCAAATAATTACGATTGTTACAAACGGATTTTTGTCTACAAAATTGCTTTGTCATCGAACATTGCCATAAAACCTTGAATAATCTTTCTCCACTGTGGTTTTTTCTATGCCTTCACGTATTTTGGCATCTTGCAGTACCGGTTTTAAGAGTTCCAGAATTATTTCTTTTTGCGTCTTGCTGTCGGCCGTTATCTCGATTTTCATCCCGCACCTCCTGCATTATCACTAAAACGCATCTTCGCCCCTTCAAAGTGCATTTTCAATATTCCGGTTTGTGTATTACGCCCCTTTTTTATCTCAAGGAAGATGTTCCACCATGGCAAATCTTCTTTTTTCGCCTCGTCATCCGTCGGCTTTCGAAGATTAAACCACAGGTCAGCCTCATGCGCCATATAGGACGCTTGGGCCAGGCGCCCGTTTGCGCTCAATTGTGCCACCATCAGGATTATAATATTTTCTTTTTGCGCCAAGGTCTTGAGTTTTCGCGCCGCCATAGTCATCATCTGCCAGTCTTCTTTGCCGGCGTTCTCCATGTCCACCCGGCCGATATAGTCCACTATCGCCATACGGATGTCATGGCGCCGCTTGGCTCGCTTGATCTCGGAAATTATGCTGGATATTTTTAAATCAGGTATGGTCGCCGTGTGTAGCTCGCTATTGGAAATCGCCGCTATATTCTCGGTTATTTGAGCGTGCTCAGCGTCAGAAATCTCGCCGTTTCTAAGGTCGGTCAGCGATACCCCACTCAAGAGCGCACACCACCGAAGCGCCATCTGCTCAGCCGACATCTCAGAATTGACATAAAGAACCGGCTGTTTCTGCACTATCCCGATATCTTTAGCGAGATTGGCAGCAAAAGCGGACTTACCCCCACCCGTCTCGGCTGACAGGATGATAAGGTCCCCGGCCTCAAAGCCTCCTGTTACCATATTGAGCCGCCGAAAGCCAGTGTATGTGACTTTCTTTAACCGCTTTTCCTCGTTCATCCGCTCGACTACCGCCATCCGGCACTTTTCCCATAGTTCACGCGGTGAGAGGTATTCCCTGTCTATCCGCGGCTCATTGTTCAAAAGGTAATTTTCGAGCTTGGCTAAAAGCTGATCCACCCCCAGGTCTTCTTCCAGCCCGGCCTTCATCTCCCGCATAAGAGTAATCAGTTTTCGTTTTTTCGTCGCTTCTTTTAACCGTTTTGCGGTCGCCGCAAAATGAGCCGTCGAAGGCAGCACATTGGTAAACTCTGTCCAGTTTATATCGAGCTCTTTTATCTTAGCCGAGTTCTCCCGGTAAAAAGAGACCATGTCCACCTGTCCAGCGAGAATATACGTGTCAAGGATCAGGCGAAATATCTCCTTGTTCGCTCCGGTAAAATCCTCAAAATCCAAGAGTGTGTTAGCCTCTTCAAGGCAGTCTTTGCCCTCCAGCATGCAGTTGAGCACGTATACCTCATCACTGGCCTCCAAAGTCCGCCGTATTAACATGACGCCCTCCTACTCGTTAAAAAAATTTATTTCCCCTAGTGCTCCTTGCGGATTCGGCGGCGACGCCTCGTCCTCCCAACCCTTAGCCCTAAGCCATGTGGCGGGATAGGGAATAAACTGCCCGCCTTCTTTCCTCCATTGCCAGCTCTCCCTCGCTGTTTTTATCCCCAAAAGCATCTTGGCCAAAAGGACGTCGTTCGGTGATAGCGCTTTAAATGCATTAAACGCATCGCCCTTGCTCTTCTTTTTAGGATAAACTTCCCAAAAGGCGTCAAACCGGCTGCTAAGGGTCTTGGCCAAAGATTTCTCTTCGCTCGCCTCTTCACCAACTTCCCCTTTTGGGGGAGAGGTATTATTTATATTATTATCATTGTTATTATTGTTGTTAGTGGTTAGGCGCTGGTTAGGCGTTGGTTGGCCGTTGGTTAGGAATTGGTTAGCTACTTGGTTAGATGAATAATTTTTGTCTTGATATTCCTGCCAATTTACTATAGTTATTAGCATTCCTGTGCTGGTTGACTGCATGGTTAAAAACTCATATTTTTTAAATCTTTGTAATGCAGTACGGACGTTTTGCCGACTTATCCCGTCACCACAGGCTTTTTGAATACCGGCAACGCTAGTAACCAGTTGTCCAGCGGCGCAATTAATTTTTTGTCCTTTCCACTCCCATTCATTTTCTTTGTAGTTTGCCATCAGTAAAAGGGCAATAAGTATCTTGCATTGCTCTGGCGTGCTTTTGAGCCATACCGGTTTGCTTAAAAGTTTTCTGTGTAAGCAAATAAAGCCGTTCATTACTACCTCTTCTTATAACGCTTTTAAATAATCCGGCTGTTTTTTGTACACCTCCTGCCGCCTGCCAGCAGCATCTATGGAAAAGCCTTTACCTGACCGGCCCTCCAGCGACGCTTCTTTCCCTTCCATGTAGGACAACCGATCAGCCAGATGACGGCAAGCTATCATAAAATTAAATATATCTTTATTCATATAATCAAAAAGCACCCGTTCCGCATCATCGCCTAAAGGCTTGTTCATTCCATGTTCCCTTAGCACCGCCATAGTTGTGAAATAATCTTTCGTGCCATATTTTTCCCCTCGGTAATCCTTGTCCACTGGAAAAACATTTAAAAGTTCACTCGGCGTTAGCCTATCAGCAATACTTATCAAAATATTCGTAAAAGAAAGCATGTACCGGATATCCTCAAGACCTCTTTCGACAAACTCATTTTCTGTCAGGTTTATGTACTTTACGCCATATAGAAGAAAGCTCTCTTTTGATATTTTTTTGCTTTTCTGCCCCATCGCCTTAAGATAGAGCAGCCGCTTATCCTGCCTTGATCTTTTACCGTCTATTACTTTAAACATTCTCCTGCACCTTCCTTTCTGATAGCCTTGCCATTTTTCGCTCCCAGCGCAGCAGCCAGTGTAAGCAGCGCCTATACTAACTCCGGTGCTTTTACTTGTACAGTAATTTCCATCATATTAATCCTCTCTCTCAATCGAAATTTTTTGCAGATTCCCGTATTCACCTTTAATAACGTAGGCTAAAACTATTAATGACTCACCGCAATCTCCCCTTAACTCACCCATATCAAAAAGTATCTGCGACACTCCTTTCAGACGAGCCATCACATCTTCCAGATCGCGGATTATGTTCAGCCTGTTTGGTGGGCGTAGGGGTGTAGTAGGTACAGTCTTCATCGCCTCACCACCCCCAAAGCATCTATCTCTTTTTTATCAAATCTCGGTAGTTGCGAACCTGCCTTCGATAGCAGCAGGCATATTATTGAAAATGCCGGCTTGGTAAAATAACGTTTTTCCATTACACCGGCTCTTCGCATTGAAATTTTTAGTCATATCGGTTATACTAAAAATGATATTGATGAGCCGATATCTCTTTGCCCCGCCTGGGGCAAGCTGGCCGTTCGCGTTGCTGCGCGGGCGGCTTTTGCTTTTCTCTTTTCAAGTCTTTCCGGACACAGCACCGCCATTGCAGCTTCAAAAGTATTTATCTTTCCCAGCTTTGGCTTTTCCGGCGCTGGCGGTTTTGCTGCAAACAACTCTGTCAATGCAGCTATGGCACGGTCATAATCAATAAAATACCGGCTCCCGCTAATCTCACCAGGTATGCGCCCCTCGCGACACGCCCGCTTTACCCTATCGAGCGGATAACCAGTCATGCGGCTAAATTCCGCCGCCGATACTACCCTCACATCTTCACCCCCTTATGCCGACTTTCCATGACCATACTTGATGGCCATATCCTTATTTTCAGCCCCGCTATGTGGTATAATTACATGAAGCTATTGTTCATTAACTAACAAGTAGTCAATGCTTGGCGCATCTAAAAGCTGCTTTAGCTTCTCCCAAACAATAACTCTCCCATTTGAACTCCCCGCTTCCAGTCCTTGATACTGACGGCTTGTAATACTTATTTGTTCTGCAACATACACTTGCGTATAACCCTTTGCTTTGCGGGCAGACACTAAATTTTTTCTCATGAATACCCTCTCCTTTTTATTGGACACGAAAATTATTTGTGTGTTCGGTTTGAGTTTACACGAAAATTGTGTGCGTGTCAATTTTAATTTTTGGAGGTTTAATAATGGAGCTATTTCCAGAAAGACTTAAATCACTTCGCAAGGAGAAAAATCTCACCCAAAAACAAACAGCTCTTATTTTCAACCTGACAGAACGTGGCTACCAGAATTACGAACTTGGCCAATCAAGGCCAAATGTGCAATTATTAAGTAAGATAGCCGGTTTTTTTGATGTCAGCATTGACTATCTTTTAGGCAATAGCGATCAGCATAAACAATTTGTATACAACTTTGAAAAATCAGAAGAACTCATTGGTTTATACCTGCATGGTATTGAAGTATGGAGCGAAAACCCGTTCTTTGATGCTCGTGAAACCCAGCACATCAAAGGTCATCTTGCCGAGCTTTTGATCAGGTACAAAAATCTTATAAATAAAGTTTGCGACCTAAAAATGCATCAACTTTCTTCAAAAGAACCTTTTGATGTTGAGTATTACAAGAAAAATTCAACAAGGGAATTAGATAATTTAAAAGGCTGGCTGGAAAACCTGCCTGACTATTTCTTTGGTAATTATAGAGATTAAATTGCCAGCCCCTCCAGGGCTTTTTATTTTACCCTCAAGCCGTCCGCAAAACTTATTGATGAAATACTTCTGCCCCTTACCGATTACCTTGCCTTCAGCGTTTTTTGCTTATATTACGCTTAATTTGTTCTTTTTTTATACAATTAAGAGTTTTTTGTTCTACAAAGAGTGAAAAAAATATCATCTATTGTAACCTCAAAATAATTAGCGATTTTTCTAGCCAGTTTAAAGCTAGGAATTTTTTTGCCTGTTTCAATAGATGATAGATAATCATTCGTAATTTTCAGTTCACTTGCAAATCTTGTTTGTGTTAATCCTTGTCTTTCCCGGTATTCGCGCACTCTATTGTTTAGTAATTCCAACTTTCTCACCCCCAATAAATGTTCTATGATTACAGAATATAGAATATTTTGTTCTTTGTCAAGCCTGTTTGCAAATTTTGTTCTTTATATATATTTTTATAGAACAAAATGTTATACTAGCCTTGAAAAGATCGCGGAGGTGCTTTCACATGCGTTTCGGAAAAAGATTAAAAGAATTACGTGAAGTTAGCAAAATGACACAAAAAGAAGTCGCTGGCAAAATCGGCGTATCCGAAAGGGTTTATTCTTATTACGAAGATGAGCGCTTCCCAAAAGACGAGCGAATATTATCCGCTTTGGCCGATTGTTTTGGCGTTTCTGTTGATTATTTGGTCGGAGATAAAAATCAGAAACAAATTCCTGCCGAATTTGTTATAATGGCTCGCAAAGCAGGAGAAATGCCGGAGGAAGACAGAAGAAAGCTTTATGACATTTTTGACCAAACAATAGACATGTTTCTTGAAAAAACAAAAAGTGACGGTGATGGTAAAAAACAATGAGTACACCGCGTTTTTGCGAAATAACTTCACTGGCATATGAAGAATTATTAAACGAAGTTAAATGCGGCTATTTCCCGATAGATTTGCCAGAACACAGGAAAGATGATCTTATTGTTACCTCATATCAAAAATACGCTGAACTTACAAATACTTCTGTCTACCATTTAATGCTAGGCGATAAATATTCAGACGGACTTTCGTGGAAGGAACTACGTCCTGGCGTTCAACTATTGCTATATGATAAAGAAAAATACCCACCGCGTTTAAGACATACTTTTTTTCATGAAATAGGACATATTAAATGTGAACACAAAAAGCACGGTGATATAGAGGAAGTGGAAGCACATTTTTTTGCTGCACAGACTCTTATGCCAAACGCAATAATAAGTGAAATCAAAAGACGTGGGTATATAATTAACAAAAAATTATTAATGCAAAATTTTGGTATTAGTAACGAAGCTGCCGAAAACAAACTGGCATATTTGGACAAATATCCCGATACTCACACTAATCACTTGGATGAGGAGATAATATTGGCTTTTGAAAATCACTTAAATAATTTATTTCCTAGATCGCAGCCCGCTCAAGATATTGTTTTTGACTTGTTTACTAAATTAAAAGACAAATCTGAAACAGATGATTGTGTAGAGACAAGCACTGGCTTCAACGATTTAGACATGGTTATTTCGGGGCTACCATCCCCAGCTTTTATAATCGTAGCATCACGTCCAAGTATGGGCAAAACCGCACTAGTCAGCAATATTGCTTGTCATGTTGCCATAAAAGAAAAAAAACCTGTCGCTTTTTTTAGTCTTGAAATGAGCGCAGAACAAATTATGCAAAGATTTATGTGTGCTGAAGCACATATTGAATCCGATAAATTATCCATGGCCCATTTATCGGATGATAATTGGACAAATATAATTGCTGCATCTGATAGGATAGCCAACAGTAATCTTTATATCGATGCTTCGCCAGCACTTGACATTACCCAATTAATGAACAAGGTAAGAACGCTTAAAAAAGAAAAGGATATTCAACTTTTAATTATTGATTATCTTCAACTAATTGGCTCTATGGATGGTCCAAGTGATATCAGCAAATATCAAGCTGCCTCCGAAGTATCTAGGTTATTGAAAGCATTATCAAAAGAACTTAATATAACCATAATTGCCACATCGCAGCTTAGCAGAAAAATAGAAGATAGATTGCATAAAGTTCCTATGTTAAGCGACTTACGCGAATCAGGTACATTAGAAGAAGATGCCGATATTGTAGCTTTTTTATATCGTGAAGACTACTACAGCTATGATATAGACGAAGAAAAAAGAAATATTGCCGAACTAATAATTGCAAAAAACCGCTTTGGCCCTGGTATCGCAAAAATACTACTATATTTTCAAAAACAATTTTTTCTATTTCGAAACTTGTCAAAAACACAAAATAAATAACATAAAAAACAATCCCTTTTTAAAAAATTTTACCCACGTTTAATTGTGGACGGTTTCTTTACGAAAATGGCCTGGCGCCAATGAAAACATCGAATAAAATAGAGGTGATATAGTGACTGGCTCAAATAAAGACATGGCCCAAAATAAAATAATCCTATATCAAACCGATAATAGCAATGTCACTATCAGCGTTTTTTTTAAGGATGAAACATTTTGGCTTACACAAAAAGCTATGAGTGAACTATTTGAAGTGGAAAGCAACACTATTACTTATCATTTACAAGAAATATTTAAAAGCGAGGAATTAGAGGAGTTTTCAACTACTCGAAAATTTCGAGTAGTTCAACAAGAAGGTAATAGGCAGGTTTCAAGAGATGTACTATTCTACAATCTTGATGCAATCATAGCTGTTGGCTATCGTGTCAACTCAAAAAGCGCGACACAGTTTAGACGTTGGGCAACCAATACATTGAGAGAATACATCATAAAAGGCTTTGTTCTCAATGATGATATGCTTAAAAATGGTCGTGCCTTTGGCAAAGATTACTTTGATGAACTTCTGGAACGCATTAAAGAAATTCGCGCTAGTGAACGGCGATTTTACCAAAAAATCACTGACATATATGCTCAATGCAGCTATGATTATGACCCCCACAGTGCTATTACCAGAAACTTTTTTAAAGAAGTACAAAACAAATTAATCTTTGCTGCCACTGGCTCTACTGCTCCTGAAATTATTGCAGGCAGAGCGGACTGTAACAAACCTCATATGGGTTTGACTACATGGAAAAATGCCCCTGATGGCAAAGTATTGAAAACAGACATAATCGTTTCAAAAAACTATCTAAATCAAGATGAGCTAAGCGGATTGAACGATATTGTCAATATGTACCTAGATTATGCGGAAAACCAAGCCAAACGCCAAAAGCTTATGGCCATGAATGATTGGGCGGTTCGCCTGGATTCATTTTTGCAATTCAATGAATATGATTTATTAAAAAATAAAGGTAAAATCAAGCGTACTGTTGCAGAAAGCTTAGCAGCAGCAGAATTTGAAAAATTTAGAATAATCCAAGACAAAAACTATGTATCCGATTTTGATAAAGCCGTATCAAAATATATAGACAAAAAACAATAAAAAAGCCGCTGGTGGCGTCTATCATTCATATTGGAGAACCATAATGAGAAAACTTTTGCTGGTGCTTACTCTAATATTGCTGCCCATTATCATAATTGTGCTAGGTATCCTACTCTATTGGAATTTTTACGGATTACCGTTTGCTGTTGGAATCATAGTGCCAGATACAGCACCGATAGCGATATACATTGCACAAAATATTTTATATACACTAACCGGTCTAGCATTTCTTGAACTTGTAGCTATATTGCTATTTGTTTATACTTGGCAAGCTTTAAAACATAGATAAGGTAAAAAAATCGCTGAAGGCGGCCTGTTTTCTCGAAATTTTAATGAACTTACTTAAAAAACACAAAAATAATAACCGAAATATTTTATACAATCGTCTCCAATGGCGATAAGAAAGGACACCTTATGCCCCGCACCAACAAAGGCTCGGTCTTTGCAGACAAAAGCCGCCCCGGCAAATGGCGTGCTGTATTGGCCTACAAAGGCGAAAAAATATGGTCGCCCCGTTTTGATGGCGAGCAGGCCGCCTATGACTGGATAGCCGAACAAAAATCACAAATAAATAACGGAACCTTCATTGAGCCGTCCGAAGTAACCGTTGGCGCGTGGCTGGTGGGATGGCTGAATGTATACGTAAAACCCAAAGTACGCATACGCACCTATGAACGCTACCTTGTTACCCTAAACCATCTGGAACCCCTTTTCCTTCATAAGCTGCAAGCCCTCGACCCTCACACCGTACAAAAATTTTATATTTCCGGCGAACTATCCCAAAGCGCCACTTTAAAGGCCCATAAGCTCCTTAAAAGTGCCCTTAAACAAGCCCATAACAACCAGTTGATACATCGTAACCCCTTGACCGCAATCGCCGCCCCAGCGGCTCCTAAAACGGAAATAGCCATAATGCCCATTGAAGACATCAACGCCCTTTTAGCTTTCTGCAAAAAGCACACCAGATATTCTAAACACTACCCCCTCTTCTTCCTACTGGCCAACACCGGCGCCCGTATTGGCGAAATACTAGCCCTCGAATGGAAGAATGTCAACCTTGAAGAACAAACTATAACCATAGCCCAAGCGCTGGAATACTCCGTCACACTCGGCACCCGTATCACTCAGCCCAAAACAAAAGCCGGCAACAGAGTCATTCCCATATCCAGCACCGTCACCTCGATACTGGCCGGCCTTCCCCGCCCTTGCAACTTTGTATTCAGCACCAACCGGCTTACCCCGTTTGCCGCCAATAATATCGCCAAAGTCTGGCGGGCAATGTTCGTTGACTACAACGAACAAAACCCCGACAAACAAATTGCCTATCACCATATACATACATTACGCCATACCCATGCCACCCTATTGATCGGACAAAAAAACGTGTCCCTGGCAGACCTCTCCGCCTACCTCGGACACGCAAAAATAAGCCATACCCTTGACCTATACGGCCACGCCATAAAAAAACAAACAAAGATGATCGCCGACACAGTTAACAATCTCTATCAAGATGCTGATTAAAAACTGGGCAACTTTTGGGCAACCTTCCCCCATCAGTAACCCCGAAAATCCGCATAAAAAGGCCACCTGATTTTCCGTTAAATTGGTTGCCCAATTTTCAAAAAGCACAGTACAGGCGCATATTTTGACCTGTTTTAAAATCGAGCTAAGAGGCCGCAGGTTCAAGTCCTGTCGCCCCGACCACTAAAAGAAAAACCCTTTCCGCTTTTAGGCGGGAAGGGTTTTAATTTTTTGTGTCTATAAAAATACTACAGTAGCGCCGCTGCCCCCTTCGTTCAAAGCCGCCAGAGTATGGCTTTTCACGGCGGCGTGCTTATTGAGGTATTGGATAAGGCCGCTTCGCAACGCGCCTGTCCCTTTGCCGTGGATGATCCTTACCTGCCCGATACCGGCGATAAGAGCGTCATCGATGTATTTGTCGATATCGAGAATAGCCTCTTCGACCGTTTTGCCTCGTACATCTATCTCGCTTTTAAACTCCATGGTCTTTGCTACTTCGCGCGCCGCGCGTTTGCGACCGGTTTTGGGCGCTTCTTTTTCAGAAGGGCTCTCAGTCAGTACGCATTTGGCAAATGGCAAGTTGGTTTTTAGCAGCCCCATCTGCAAAGCCGCTTCTTTCCCGCTTATACTCAATATTCTGCCTTTTTGCCTGAGCGAAGGCACATACACCCATACCCCGGGCTTGGCTGTTTTCTCCGTCAAAACCTCACCGCTTACTTCCTCTACTTCTCCAAAATCGGCCGGGGCAAGTTTTTTCCTGGCTGCATCAATTACCTGCTGTCTGATTTTCCCGCTCTCCTCTTGATGCAATGCCTTTATTTCCTTTATCGCGCTTTCCGCGTCGAGGCGCGCCCTCCTGGTGACTTCCGCCGCCTCCGCGCGGCATTTTTCTATTATTTCCTGTTTTTTAGCGGAGATATCCCTCTCCTGCCTTATTATCCTATCTTTCAAAAGAGCAGCTTCACGCCTTAGATTCTCCAGTCCGGCATTTTCTGCGGCCAGTTTTTTTCGCTCTTCTTCCAACTCACGCAGGATTTCTTCCATTTTTTTATATTCGCTGTCCATATAACTTTTTGCTTTTTCCACGATATCCGCCGCCAGGCCAAGCCTGTGGCTGATATGAAAAGCGTTGCTGCTGCCCGGCAGCCCCATCAAAAGACGGTAGGTAGGTCGTAAAGTCGCCGCGTCAAATTCCACGCTGGCATTTTCCATGCCGCTAGTCTGGAAAGCAAATGTTTTCAGCTCACTGTAATGAGTGGTCAAGACTGTTGTAGCGCCATCTTTTTGCAGGCGTTCCAAAATCGCCATGGCCAGAGCCGCCCCTTCTTTCGGGTCGGTACCGGCGCAGATCTCGTCGAGCAACACTAGTGAACCTTCGCCCGCTCTAGCAAGTATTTCCACCAGGTTTTTTACCTGGCCGGAAAAAGTACTCAAGCTTTGCTCTATGCTCTGCTCATCGCCAATATCAGCGTAAACAGCCTTAAATACCGGCGCCGTACTGTCCGCCTGCGCCGGCAGGAACAAGCCGGACTGCGCCATCAGGGCAAAGAGGCCGATGATTTTCAGCGTCACCGTCTTGCCGCCGGCGTTAGAACCTGTAATAAGGAGGGTACGCACCTCGCCGCCCGCCCTGATGTCTACCGGCACTACCAGCGCCTGGTCTATTAAAGGATGGCGGGCTTCTTTTATATCCAGGCGTCCGTCGAGAGAAAGCACCGGTTTTACGGCGTTAAAGTCCTGGGCCCATTTAGCTTTGGCGAAAATAAGGTCTATATCGGTAACAATAGCCAGGTTTTCCAGCACCGCACCTGCTACTTTGCCTATCTGGGCGGACAACAGCCGCAATATGCGCTCCACTTCCTCTTTTTCTTCCGAGAGCATTTTTTTTACATCGTTATTGAGTTCTACGACAGACAAGGGCTCTATAAACACTGTCGCTCCGCTGCCCGACTGGTCGTGTACGATACCAGGGAAATACTGCCTGTATTCTTGTTTTACCGGTATGACATAACGGTCGCCGCGGATGGTAACAAGCTGTTCCTGGAAATATTTTTGGTATTCGCTTGATTTTAATATGTTTTCCAGTTTTTCTTTGACCCTGCTTTGCGATACTCTTATCTCCCGCCTGAGGCGGGCCAATTCCGGCGAAGCATTGTCAGACACGCCCAAATTGTCCGATATGGCGTTTTCTATAGCTTGTTCCAAATGGCTGAGGACTGTTATATTAGCCGCTTTTTCGCTCAGCAGCGGCGTTTTTTCCGCATAGGGCAGCAGAAAGTCGCGCACCCGCCTGGCAGCATACAGAAAGTTACCTACCGCCCTTATACGGGCAGGCTCCAATACGGCCTCTATATGCGCTTTCTTTACATCGGCCGTAACATCCGTAGCCCCGCCAAACGGCGGCGGCTTGTCTTCATTGATAATAGAAAAAGCCTGGCTTGTTTCGTCCAGCAAGTGCTGCACCACAGCCTGCGCGACCGCCGGCTTGAGCCCTAAAGCGGCGTTTTTGCCCAAAGAAGTAGCCGCTCTGGCGCCAAGCATTTCCAACACTTTCGGGTATTCCAGCACCTTCAAAACGGCGTTTTCTATGCCGTCATTTTTCATCACACTACCCCCCTGAAATAATGGCCGCGTGTGATATTTTCATACTTTGCCGAAGATACGCTCCGCCCATCAAGCGCCGCCCGGTAGTCAGCCGTTAGCATAGCCGCCTCTTTGGCGTCCATATAGCGGGCGTCTATCCTGATCCTAGCCATACCCATATCCCGGAACCGATCTACACTGTCAAGGAGGCAAAGCTCCTTGGCATTCAAGATGTGCATGCGGCAGAATTGGTCTGTCACCAACGGAAAACGCTCTTTTTTGCGGTCTTCCAAAAAGTAGCGTCCGTCCTGGCATACAGCATTGCCTAAAAGGCTGCCGGGCGCGCAATATTCCGACACCATCATTTCCGTGCGCCCATGCACTAAACACTCCAGCGGCAGAATATCCTTTTTCCGCAATCTTTCTATTTGCGGAAAAGTCAGTTCCGGCGAAAGGGTAGCGCCGGCAGCCCCGCGATCGCGCCAAAAATCCAGCGTCCAACTGTTGAAAACATTAAGCGAGTAATCCGGCCATAAAAACATCCCTTGCCCCTGGGCCTGTTGCCATACGCCGAGGTTGCCAACCAGAACCCCCCCCGGTTTGCAGCCGGCCAGCGACGCCAAATGTTCTCCCATGGCAGCGCTTTCTTCTTCCCGGACAATACGCGGCGTGGCAAAATATACCTGCCGCCCAGCAGCGCGCGCCATAGCGGCCGCTTCCCGGTAGTCCTTTTCCCCTAAAGACATATGGTTGTAAGTCTCGCCGCCAAACAGCAAAACATCCGCTCCCGCCTCAAGAACAGCGGCGGCCTTATCGAGGCTGTCCACATGTACGCTAAGTAACGTTTTTCCGCTATATTTGTCATTACCCTTTGCCAGCGCCGGCAGGACACCCCGGCTCTTTTCGCGCGCCGGCAAAAATGCCCTGAGGCGCGCTGCTTTAAGCTGCTCTATAGCCTTGCGCCTGGCTTCGTTTATCTCACTCACCGGTACCATAACATTATCATCAAGTTTAACAGACAAAGCAGCCAGGCAAAAATCCGTATTGCCCAACCGTTCCACCTGCTTTTTTATGCTCTCTTCGGTCAAAGGATGCTTGCGCGCCGCCTCGGTAAAGAACTCTGTCTCGCCCTCGCCGCGGTTGCCATCTTCATCTGTAAAAACTATTTTGAGCGGCTGGCCGGTATAAGCCTGCACCTCTGCCTGTACTGGGATAAAACGCTTATTTTCTATGCCGAAAAAGCTTTGCGCGTACTCCATAAGTTCGCTGTCAAAAGTACGGAAGACGCGGTCATTAAGACTTACGCCGTATGGAAATCTTATCTGCACGGTGCGCCCGGCAGGCGCCGCGAGCACCGCCTGCCCGTCAAGGAAAAGTTCTTTTACCGTAGCGCTGCCCCTGCCGCCCACGCTTACCCATATCTCAATCCCGTCATCTATATGCAGGTCCTCTTCCAGCTTTATCGCAATAAGCTGGCTGCTCTGGTCATAAGCAACTACCCTTCCTATCTGTAGCCCCCGGTTATTTGGCCGGCGGTCGCTCAAAATAGCGCGACCGGGCCGATCAGAAAGATATGCCGTGGTAAAATCCCGGTTGAATATTTGCTTCAAATCGCGTAAAGTATTGTCCGGCAAGTGGAAATCACCGGCCAGGAAGCTGTCTATGGCCCGACGGTAAATAGAGGTGACTACGGCTACATATTCCGGCCGTTTCATGCGTCCTTCTATTTTGAAAGAAGCCGCGCCCGCCTCGATTATTTGCGGTAAAAGTTCTATAGTATTCAAGTCTTTTGGGCTAAGTATGTATTGACCTACGCTATTGTTTTCAGTCACCTGGCTACCGCCGGCGTCTACCAAGGCATAAGGCAGGCGGCAGGGCTGCGCGCACTGGCCGCGATTGCCGCTGCGCCCGCCGATAAGGCTGCTCATCAGGCACTGCCCGCTGTAACACATGCACAAAGCGCCATGGATGAATACTTCTATTTCACTGGCAGCTTTTTGGCAAATAGACGACAGTTCATCTAAATTGGTTTCACGCGCCAATACGCTACGGGAAAAACCGGCGCTTTCGGCAAAAGCCACGCCGGCGGCATTAGTCAGGGTCATCTGCGTGCTGGCAAACAACGGCAGCTGTGGCGCTACCTGCCTTGCCACGGTTGCAACGCCCAGATCCTGTACTATGACGGCGTCCACGCCGGCATCAGATAAAAAAGCCAAATACCCGGCAACTTCATGCATCTCGCTGTCAGCCGCCAGGATATTCACTGTCACATATATTTTTACTCTGCGCAGGTGGGCAAATTCCACCGCCCGCGACAATTCTTCGCGGTCAAAGTTCTGCGCATACTGGCGAGCCCCAAATCTGCTCCCGCCCAAGTATACAGCATCAGCCCCGGCGTTTACCGCGGCCTCGAGCGCCTGCCAGTTTCCGGCCGGCGACATTAGTTCTATTTTGTCCTTCATCTTCGCTCCTTACGCTTTTGAAAAAGAGGGCGCCTGTTCTTCCTTTAGAGCGGTCAGTATATTTTCATAAGCCGCTTTGCTGTTGTTCGCTTCATCCGCCAACTCCAGCGCCACTAAAACAGCAACCCGCGTACTGGACAAAGACGGCTGCAAGTCAGTTATTTTGCGCATTCTCTGGTCGACCTGCTCGGCGAGTTTTTGCACTCGTTCTTCCGCCAGGTCGGCTTTTAATACATATTGTTCATTGAAAATATTTACCACTATCCTTTGTTTGCTCATGGGCCATGCCCTCCCCTAATATCTTACGACTATTATTTTACCAGTATTTAACGGTATTTTCTATAGCATAAAACTAGCGTCCGTCAAAACAAAATATAGTATTGACTATTTCCTGTAAACAATCGATAATTAAACCATACGAAAAATTATTATCAAAAAGACTATACAGTCTTTTATGGATAAGTATCAAGCTGCACAAAAAGGAAGGAGTGTAGTCCATGAATGATTTTCGTGAAGTATCAAAAGAAACTGTCGGTTATCTTTTTAAATGCTATTCGAGTTTTGAAAAATCCCCACTGGATAAAAAACTTATCCTTTTAGCCCAAACGCGCGCCTCGCAAATCAACGGCTGCGCATACTGCTGCGGAGTCCATGCCGAAGCGGCCAGAAAAGCCGGTATTGAACAGGCCAAACTTGACAAACTGCCGGGCTGGGCGTTATCGCACCTATTCGATGACAGGGAAAAACTGGCGCTCGAGTGGTGCGAAGCGCTGACTGTGATTGGCAGTGACAAACCGGCCATAATAAAAATCCGGGAAAAACTGGAAAAAGTATTTTCCGAACGCGAAGTGGTCGACCTCACCGCGGCCATTGCCGTGATAAACGCCTTCAACAGGCTGGTCTTGCCCCTCGAGAACAATCACTGACAAAAAAGCGGCCAAATGGCCGCTTTTTTATTATCCGCGTAATTTTATCGCCAGTTTTTCTTCCAACGTTGCTACTATGCACTTTATTGCTTTGTCCACGTCTTCGTCGGTCAAGGTCCTATCTTCCGCCTGGAAGGAAAGGGCGTAAGCCATGCTTTTCATACCGGCCTCTACCTGTTTTCCTGTATAAAGGTCGAACAAGCGCACCGAACGCAAAAGCTTACCAGCGCTGCCGCGTATAGCTTCTTCTATATCCTGGTTGCTGACAGCAACCGGGGCCAGCATGGATAAATCACGGAATATCTCCGGATAGCGCGGCAATCGTTGATACTTGGCTATTTTACCCGCATCTTCAATCAGCGGCGATAATTTCAGCACTAGAACATACGCCGGTTTTGCCAAATCGAACGCTGCCGCTACCTGCGGATGCACTTCGCCGATAAGACCGATATTTTCACCACGGTAGGCCACGGCGGCTGATTTTCCCGGATGCAGATAAGGCGCCGTACCGGCGGCGATTTGATAACCGCTGATGTTTAGTTTATCAAACAGCTCTTCGGTCAAGCCTTTTATGTCGTAAAAATCCATGTCCTCTTTGCCCTGGTTCCAGTCATTTACCCAACGTTTACCCGTAACCGCTGCTACCAGGCAGGTCTCTTCCACTGGAAACCCGTCGAGGGGTAGTTTTTTCGCTTGATAAGTACGGCCTATTTCAAAAATCGCCACATCTTCATTGCGATGCGCCACGTTATGTTGCATAACGCCCAGCACACTTGTCAAAAGAGTGGTGCGCATCACGGAAAATTCGTCAGTGATCGGATTGAGTACCGGTATGGCCTGCTTGAGAGCGTCTCCCTCCGCCAGGTTTAGTTTGTCTATCTGACCTGGATTAGTGAAGCTATAGCCGATGATCTCATTTAAACCGGCCGCACATAAAAAGTCGCCGGTCTTATCTATGAGGGTAGCCAGTTTGCTCTGCCGGCCCTGCATGACCGCGCCAAACGGCAAGGCGCCGGGGATATTGTCATAGCCATTGATGCGCGCTATCTCTTCTGAAATATCGGCGGCAATAGTCACGTCATTGCGCCAGCCAGGCACACCCACGGCCAGATCCTCAGCTTTTCTCTCCACGCTGAAACCTAGAGAAGTGAGTATGTATCCCATTTTTTCGGCGCTTATAGCAGTACCCAGACGGCTATTTATAGCGCCCGCCGTAGTTGTAATGACTTTTTTCCCAGCCGGCGCCGGATAGTTATCCATGCGATTCGGGCAGACCTTAGCCGCGCCCAGCTCTTCCAGAAGTCCGGCCAGGCGGTCCAGAGCGACGATAACATTGTCCCTGTCTATACCATGTTCAAAGCGGTTGGAAGCCTCGCTCCTGAGGCCAAGCGCCCGGCTGGTTTTCCTCGTGGTTTCCGGGTCAAAACAGGCGGCTTCCAGCAGTACGGTTTTCGTGCCGGGAGAAATCTCTGTATTGAGGCCGCCCATAACGCCGGCCAGGCCGACAGCTTTTTCTCCGTCCGCGATAACTATCATGTCGGCGGCCAGCGCCCTTTCGCTGCCGTCGAGAGTTAGCAGTTTTTCCCCGGCCACTGCCGGGCGGGTCATGATGATATTCCCTTGTAAGGTATCTTTGTCATAGGCATGCGTAGGCTGGCCCAGTTCCAACATGACATAGTTGGTCGCGTCTACCACATTGTTCAGCGGGCGCATATCGGAAAGCCGCAGGCGGTTTTGCAACCAGAGCGGCGACGGGGCTATATTTATGTCCGTCAGGATACGGGCGGTAAAACGCGGCGACAGCTTGCTGTCGGCTATTTTTATTTCTACCGGACTTATTTGAGGCCCTTCTTCTTTCAGGCTTACCTGCGGCAGTTTTAGTTTTTGGCCGGTTACCGCCGCCACTTCACGCGCAATGCCGATAACGCTCAAACAGTCGCCCCGGTTGGCTGTCAGCTCGATTTCAAATACTACGTCATTCAGGCCAAGTACTTCGCGGACGTCGACGCCCAGCGGCGTTCCTGCCGGTAATATGAATATGCCGTCCCGCTCTTCGGGCTGCAATAGTTTATCAGCTATGCCAAGTTCGCTGGCCGAACAAAGCATACCGGCCGAGTCCACGCCGCGCAATTTGGCTTTTTTCATTTTGCGCCCGTCCGGCAGCACCGAGCCTACCTGCGCCACAGGCACCACCGCGCCTTTTACGACGTTGTCCGCCCCTGTTACTATTTGCAGTATTTCTTCTTTTTTTACATCCATCTGGCATATCCAGAGCTTGTCCGCTTCCGGATGGCGGCATATATCTACCACCTGGCCGGTCACAACGTCTATTATGCCTTCACCGGGGTATTCTAGGTACTCCACCGGCACGCCGGCGCGGGTGAGTTTTTCCGCCAGCGCCTCGGGAGCGTCTGTTATATCGACATATTCTTTTAACCAATTCAAAGAAATCTTCATGCTCCCACCTCCTAATTAAACTGGCGGACAAACCGCAGGTTATTTTCAAAAAACAGTCGCAGGTCGTCTATGCCGTAGCTAAGCATGGCAATACGCTCTACACCCATGCCAAAAGCAAAGCCGCGCATTTTCTCCGGGTCATAGCCGCTCATAGACAACACATTAGGATGCACCATGCCTGAGCCAAGTATCTCCAGCCAGCCGGAGTTTTTGCACACACGGCAGCCTTTTTGCCCGCACATGACACAGGAAATATCCACCTCGGCGCTTGGTTCGGTAAACGGGAAAAAGCTCGGGCGCAGGCGCACTCGTACTGACGAGCCGAACATTTCTTTGGTAAACAGCTCCAGCGTGCCTTTAAGGTCCGAGAGACTGATCCCTTCATCCACTACCAGCCCTTCCACCTGATGAAACATCGGCGAGTGGGTAGCGTCGTAATCGCGGCGGTATACCTTTCCGGGAGCGATCATGCGGATAGGCGTGCCAGGCGGGTTCGATTGCATCACCCGCGCTTGCACCGGTGAAGTGTGGGTACGCAAAAGGTAGTCTTCCGTTATATAAAAAGTGTCCTGCATATCGCGCGCCGGGTGGTTTTTCGGTAGGTTTAGCAGTTCAAAATTATAGTAGTCGTTTTCTATTTCCGGGCCGTCGCATATTTCAAAACCCATACGCATGAAAATATCCTTCATCCGGCGCATAGTCAGGGTGACCGGATGCAGGTGGCCTTGCGTGCGCCGGCGTCCGGGCAAAGTTATATCTATTTTTTCCGACGCCAGGCGGTTCTCCATCTCTTTGCCCGCCAGTTCACGCTCTCGGGCGGCAAATATCTCTTCTAGCGTCTGCCGCACTTCATTCACCACTTGCCCCATACGCGGGCGCTCTTCCGGAGCCAGCGCGCCCATACCGCGCAAAGCCGCTGTGATAGGGCCTTTTTTCCCTAAATATTTTACTTTCATTTCATTGAGCTCCGCCATACTGCCGCAAGAAGAAAAAGCGGCGGAAGCCTCTTCTTTTAATATTGCCAGCTGTTTTTCCATTGCTTATGACTCCTTTAAGTTTTTACATACATATTTGAAAAATAAAAAACCTTCCGCCCGGAAAGGGGCGAAAGGAAAAATTCCGCGGTACCACCCTAGTTTGTACTCAAATCCTTAACGCGGAAACACGTTCCCGCCTACTTACGCGTTCAGCGGAAAAACTCAAAAGTGAACTTCCCCGGCGCAAAACCGAAGCCTTTTACAGTCGATGAAGGCTCTTCCTGTGCGGACTACGCAGGGTACTCTCTTTTTCATCGTTGATGGACGATTTCAATTACAGGTGATCTTTCTGTACAAAACATAGATAGCTACAGACCCGGTGGCTTCAAACAGCCGCCAGAGAATATCGGGGGTCAACAACATAAATGGACCACACCTTTCACAAGGTACTATGCCGTACTGCCAGAATGATTATAGCATATTTATTTTGTTTCTGGCAACAGCAACCTGGTACATAATTATCGCCGCTGCCATAGCCACATTGAGAGATTCCGCCCGGCCCGGCATGGGTATGGAAATATTTCCCGCCGCTTTGCTAAATTCTGCGCTCACGCCATGCGCTTCGCTGCCCATAACGACCGCCGTCCGGCCGGAAAAGTCCGCCTGCGCCAGCGCCTGGCCATCAAGGCTGCCCGCATAAAGCCTGAATTTATTTTTTTGCAGCCAGCCAATTATTTCTTCCGGGCTGCAATCTGTTACTATAGGCAGATGAAACAGCGACCCCATCGTCGAGCGCAAAACTTTAGGCGAGTAAACATCAGCGCAGTTTTTCGTCAAAAAAATGGCGCTGATGGCAAAAGCATCCGCCGAACGTATGATAGTGCCAAGATTGCCCGGGTCGGCTATCTGGTCGAGAATGACGACTGACGCCGTCGCCGGCAGGCTGATACTGCCCATGGTATAAGACGGTTTTGCCGCCACCGCCACTGCCGGCTGCGGTGTTTTGGCGTCGGCTATTTTTTTAATCACTGCGGCGTTCGTCAAAATAAAGTCGACGCCTTTAGCTTCGGACTGCTGCGCAAAAAAAGAAAAGTCTTCGGCGGCCAGCTCTTTCCGGCAGATAAATAGCCTGTCGAGCGGCCAGTCAGCCCAGAATGCTTCTTTTATTATTTTTACCCCTTCCAGCAAAAAGCAACCGCTCTGTTCCCGATATTTTTTTTCTTTGAGCTCAGACGCTTCTTTTACCAGCGGGTTGGCCAGACTGGTTATATGTCCGTTCACGTTTCTTTCTCCAGCATTCTTATTCCTTCGCTTTTCCCAACCACGACAAGTATGTCGTCTTCGATAAATATCCTGTCCGGCGATGGCGGTACAAATATATCTTTACCATTTCTTATGGCTACGACATTGAGTCCGTAATGCTCCCGTATGCCGCTTTCCACAAGTTTTTTATTAATAAATTTTTCCGGTACAGACAGTTCCACTATGCCAAAATTGGGTGAAAGTTCAATAAAGTCCAGTATGTTGCTGGCCACCAGGTTATGCGCCACCCTCTGCCCCATATCGCGCTCCGGGTAAACTACCTTGTCGGCGCCTATCTTCTCAAGCATCCTGCCATGGCGTAGGTCTACCGCCTTAACGACGATATGATTGACGTCAAGTTCTTTTAAAATAAGCGTGGTCATTAGATTGTCCTGCATATCGTTGCTGCCTATCGCTACTATGACCACATCGAAATTGCGTATGCCTATAGCCTTTAAGCTTTCTTCATCCGTCGTGTCCGCCGCCACTACGTGCGTCAGGTCATGGCTGTGCAACTGCACGACTTCTTCATCTATATCTACGCCTAAAACATCCTGACCCAAAGCATAAAGGGTACTGGCCACGCTAAAACCAAAACGCCCCAGCCCCAGCACGGCATACTGTTTTTCCGCCATTTGCATACACTCCTAACCGATATTTATGTTTTCTTCCGGATATTTTACCAGGCCGCGCCCTCCTTTGAGCGCCAGCGCCAAAGCCAGCGTGAGCGGCCCCACGCGCCCGGCGAACATGATAAACGACAGGACTATTTTGCCGGCGTCGCTCAGTTGCCCGGTAATGCCGCAAGACAAGCCGACGGTGGCAAACGCCGAAGTGGTTTCAAAAAGAAGGTGGATGAACGATTGCTCCTCAGTAACACATAAAAACAGACAGCCGAGAACGACTATCCCACCGGAAATGACGATGACCGCAAAAGCCTTGCCCGCAGTCTTTTCACTGATATGGCGCTCAAAAATCACCACATCAGTCTTGCCGCGTATGATTGCCCAGGTATACATGACCGCCACGGCAAAAGTGGTAGTTTTGATGCCGCCGCCGGTAGAAGTGGGAGAAGCTCCGATAAACATGAGTATAGTCAGTAGAAACATCATAGCATTGCTCAAATTGTTCATATCTATGGAATTAAAACCAGCTGTCCTGGCCGTTACCGACTGGAAATAGCTGGCCAGTATTTTACCCTGCCAAGATAAGGGAGCAAGGGTAGCGGCGTTATTTTTCTCAAAAAAGAACACCCCTAGAGTCCCCGCCGCTATAAGGGCAAAGGTAGTAATGATAACTATTTTACTATGCAGAGTAAGCTTCTGGAAGTTCCTTACCCGCCAGACGTCCATCATTACCGTAAAACCCAACCCGCCCAAAATGATAAGACTGGTGATGACTATATTTACCGTCCAGTCGTCTACATAGCCGGTAATGCTTTTATAGTGGCCAAATACATCAAAACCGGCATTGCAAAAAGCGGAAACTGCATGCCAATAGCCGTAATATATACCTTTAGCGCCATAATCCTGAAAAAAGCGCACAGCAAGGATGCTGCCCGCTATAAATTCAATTAACAACGTTATCTTGACCAGCCCTAAAGTGATCCTCACAACTCCGGCAATATCTCCCTGATTTAGCGCATCGCGCATCACCATACGTTCGTGCAGGCTGATCTTTCTACCCAAAGCCACTGTAGCCAATGTTGCCAGCGTCATCAGGCCGATACCGCCGCACTGGATGAGCAGTATTATCACTAGTTGCCCAAACAGCGAAAAATAGGTGCCTGTATCTACTACGATCAAACCTGTCACACACACGGCCGAAGTAGATGTAAACAATGCATCAACGAAAGACAAGCTGTCGCCGCTATTGCTTGCGACAGGCAGCATCAGCAAAAAAGTACCCATGAAAATAATAGCGGCAAAACCCATCGCCACTATTTGATAAGTAGAAAAAAGTTGCTTTAGTTTTAAATTTTCCGTCACTGCCCACTGCACCGCCTAATATGAAAATAAAGCTGTTCACAGAACAGCTTTATTATAGCACTTTGCTTTTATTTTTACACATTTTTTTATCAATGTTCCGTGCAATAAAAAACTCCGCTTAGGCCTTGGAAATACAGTCAAATGCCAGCATATACTTGGTCACAGATTCTTTTACCGCTTTTTTTACGTCATTCATCAAGGTTATATAGTTGGCGTTTTCGTTTTGCGGCAGCTGTACTTTGAGCGTACGGCTGGCAACGTTGGACATGTCTGTGGCAACATTCACCTTGTTTACCCCAGCCTCTATATATGGACGGTAATATTGCGGATTGTGGCGGTCGCGTTTTCCGCCGTGCATTACCATCGGGATGTCAAGCGCTTGGTTGACTTTATGCAAGAATTCTATGCCCATGCCCGGCAGGTCTATATCCATACTTATCGTGTCTACTTTGGTGCGTTCGACGAATTCGACCACCTTTTCCAGCGAATACTCCGTTCCGTGGCCTATTTGGCCTTCTACGGTAATACCTATGGAATGAGCCATACGCACTATATTTTTCGTTTGAGCCAAATTCTCTTCGTACGGCAGCTTGGAGCCGTCGTACATAACCGAAGTAAAGCCCCAACGGACGGCTTTCATTATACCTTCATAGGTCTGGCTGTGGTCAAGATGGACCGTTACCGGCACACTCGCCTTTTCTGCCGCCTTCACCATGGCAAAAGCCAAAAGGTCGGCATCGACAAATTTAAACAGACGTTCCGGCAACCCCATAATAACCGGCGCTTTTAATTCTTCCGCTACTTCGATAATTGCGCTGATGGTCTCAAAATTAAAAACATTAAAACCACCTACAATATATTTTTTTTTGTGGGCTTCTTTAAGCAATTTGCTCATTGGCGCCAAGGACATCGGAATCTCCTCCTCTATTGTTACAATAAGTTATTATATTTTGTTATATTCGGCTTAATCGTGTAAAATCCCTGCTGAACGGCAGAGTTTTTAATTAAAATATTATATAAAGAAAAAACTCTGCCGTAACAGAGTTTTTAATTGCTGATGCTATTTTGCCGATTTTGCCAGTTCAGCTAATTTGCTGAAAGCGGAAAAATCGTGTACGGCTAGGTCGGCCAGGATTTTCCTATTCACTTCGACGCCGGCTTTGGCAAGGCCGTTGATAAGCTTGCTGTAACTGATGCCGTTCATGCGGGCGGCCGCGTTGATACGGGCTATCCACAGTCTCCTGAATTCGCCTTTTTTGGCACGGCGGTCACGCCTTGCGTAATACAGCGCTTTCATAACAGTTTCATTAGCTTTTCTAAAAAGTTTGCTCTTGGAGCCGCGGTAACCCTTGGCCAGTTTCAATATTTTTTTATGGCGCTTATGCGCGGTCACGCCTGCAGTTGCTCTTGGCATGGTAATACCTCCTAAAAATTAATAGACTGGCGGTAAAAATAGCTTTTTACCGTAATATTACGCGTAAGGCAACATTTTTACTACGCGGTCATGATCGGACTTGCTGACCAGCGCGGCTTTTCTCAAGTTACGTTTACGAGAAGGAGATTTTTTCTCCAGTATGTGTTGTTTGAATGATTTGGAGCGTTTGAATTCACCCGTACCGGTGACCTTAAAGCGTTTGGCTGCGCTCCTTCTGGTTTTCAATTTAGGCATGATTGGCCTCCTTGCTATTATTTATAGTTGTGTAAACATTATTTATTTAGCAGCCTTGGGCGCAACGATCATTATCATGTTTTTGCCCTCAAGCTTGGCCTCGCGTTCAATAACGGCAATCTCTTTGAGTTCCTCCGCCATACGGTCTAAGAGTTTCTTGCCCATTCCGGCATGCGAAAGCTCGCGCCCACGAAACATTATCGTCATTTTTACCTTGTCGCCGTCTTCCAAAAAACGCACGGCATTTTTAAATTTGACGTTAAAGTCGTGTTCTTCTATCTTTGGCCTGAGTTTTACCTCTTTGAGGTTGACGATTTTTTGTTTTTTACGTACGTCTTTATCGCGTTTTTGCTGTTCATACCTATACTTGCCGTAATCCATAATCCGGCAGACCGGCGGCTTAGCCTGCGGGGCTATCTCCACTAAGTCCATTTGACGGTTTACCGCTTCGTTAAGGGCGTCACGCAAGGACATTATGCCCAGCTGTTCTCCCTCTTCTGTGTTTACTCGTACTTCTTTAGCCCGGATCTCTTCATTGATTCGCAAGCTTTCTTTGCTAATAGCTGTTCACCTCCACAAAATATTAAAAGCGGCTGGATATAATCCACCCGCTCAAAATAACAATAGATCGCTCTATTTAACCTTTGCGGCTAAACGCCGTAAGGTGAGAAGCGGGTAGCTCCTACTTTCAATTACTAATGTAATGTAACACATTTTTCTTTTTCTGTCAACAGTTAAGCTTTTTCCACTATTTCTTTTTTCAAAGCGGCTGCAAAAACGGAGAAATCCTGCGCGCCCAGATCGCCCTCTTTTCTCTTTCTTACCGAAACCTTGCCTTCTTCTACTTCTTTATCGCCGATGACCAACATATAAGGCGTTTTTTGCACCTGGGCCTCGCGTATTTTATAGCCGATCTTTTCATTGCGGTCATCGAGTTCCACGCGTACTTTTTCTTTAAACAGCTCTTCTTGCAGCTTTTTAGCATATTCCACATGGCGTTCCGCTATAGGCAGGATCTTCACCTGTACAGGCGACATCCATACCGGGAAAGCTCCGGCATAGTGTTCGATAAGTATGCCGATAAACCTTTCTATACTGCCGTATAAAGCGCGGTGGATCATGACCGGGCGGTGTTTTTGCCCGTCTTCGCCGACATAGGTAAGGTCGAATTTTTCCGGCATCTGCATGTCGAGCTGGATAGTGCCGCACTGCCAGGTCCTGCCCAGCGAATCTTTCAGGTGAAAGTCGATCTTCGGCCCGTAAAAAGCGCCGTCGCCGGGGTTTACCTTATAATTGAGCCCATACTCTTCCATGGCTTCGCGCAGTGCCTCGGTAGCCAGCTCCCAGACCGCGTCGTCGCCCATAGCCTTCTCGGGCTTGGTGCTCAGTTCGGCGTGGTACTGGAGGCCATAAACGCTATATACTTTGTCAAACAGCTCTATGACTTTTTTTATTTCATCTTTTATCTGGCTGGGCAACATGAAAATATGCGCGTCATCCTGGGTAAACGCGCGCACGCGCATCAGGCCGTGCAAAGCGCCGGACAATTCGTGCCTGTGTACCAATCCCATCTCACACATGCGGATGGGCAGCTCCCGGTAGCTGTGGTGGCGCGAACGGTAAACCAGTATGCAGCCCGGGCAATTCATGGGTTTTACTGCATAAAGCTGTTCATCGATATCGGTAAAGTACATATTGTTACGGTAATGTTCCCAGTGTCCGGACTGTATCCACAACTCGCGCGCCAAAATGACCGGCGTTTTTATTTCATCATAGCCAAAGTCAAAATGCAAGTCGCGCCACAATTTTTCTATTTCATTTCTTACTACCATGCCGTTAGGATGGAAAAACGGAAATCCCGGCCCCTCGTCCTGCAAACTGAATAGATCCAATTCACGGCCAAGTTTCCTATGGTCGCGCGCCGCCGCTTCTTCCAGCAGTTTCAGATAGGCGTCAAGCTCCGTCTTTTTGGCAAAAGCAGTGCCGTATATCCTTTGCAGCATCTTGTTTTTCTCATCGCCCCGCCAATAGGCGCCCGCCAGGCTTTGCAGCTTGAACGCCTTTACCTTGCCGGTGCTTGCCACATGAGGCCCCGCGCACAGGTCTACGAATTCGCCCTGCCGGTATATGCTTATCGGCACATCGTCCGCCAATGCTTCTATCAGTTCTATTTTATATTTCTCACCTAAACCGTAAAACAGTTTTATAGCCTCGTCGCGCGGCAAAAACTCTCGTACCAGCGGCAGATCCTCTGCAACTATCTTTTCCATTTCCTTTTCTATAGCGGTCAAGTCTTCCGGTGAGAAAGTATGCCCGCTGTCAAAATCATAATAAAAACCGTTGGCAATAGCCGGGCCGATAGCAAGTTTAGTACCGGGAAAAAGGCGTTGTACGGCATGCGCCAATATATGCGAGGCCGTATGACGCAAAGCATGGAGACCGGCGTCATCCGACCCTGTAAGGATCTGGATAATGCAGTCGCGCTCTATCCTGTCGCTCAGCTCTATATCCTCGCCGTCAGCTTTGGCGGCCAAGATCATCTTGTACAGTTTGGGCGCCTTTTGCGCCACTATTTCCAACACGGTCAGACCTTTTTCCACCTCTATTTTATAATCAGGATTGGCAGCAAAACTGATTTTTATCATTTCTTTTTCCATCTTGGTTTCCTTCTTTCTTTCGTAAGATGCCTTTTTATATAAAAATAAAAACCCGTCCCCTTATAAAGGGACGGGATAATTTTCCGCGGTTCCACCCTTGTTGACTAGAAAAGTCCTCTCAGGCGCCTATAACGGGGCAACCGGCAAGGCTTAATCGCTTATCAGCTTTAGGCCCGCTACTCTAAGGCGGTAAACCCGGTCATCCTGTGCCGCTTCTCAGCTTGCGCGGCTCTCTTGGACAGCAATAAAACGGGTTCTTGTCCTTCATCATCGTATTGACACTGTATTAAGTTCCTTTATTATAGCAAAAAACATTCCAAAAAGCAATTTTTACCGGCTTATTTTAAAATTAATCTTGGAGACGGCAATTCAACATGGTAAAATAATATATATATTTGTTTTCACTCTTACAAAAAGTATATCGTAAAAACTGCTTTTAATCTTTAGCATAACTGGAGGTTTTTTTCTTGCAAAATTTTCTTGCTGGCAAAAAGCTGTTTTTTTTCTTACTTTTATGTTCCTTGATTTTCGCCCTGCCTTGTGCGGCAAAAACGAAAGCTCTTCTTTATATACCTCTCGACACACGTCCGGTATGCCTCAAATATCCGGTAGAAGCCATAGAAGCCGCCGGATATAAAGTACTAACCCCGCCCAGCGCCCTTATTTCGTCACGCTACCGGGCCGGAGACCCGGACCAGCTTTGGCAGTGGCTGCTCCAAAGCGCCAAAACAGCCGACGCTGCTATCATAGCGGCGGACTCTCTAATATACGGCGGACTTGTCCCCTCACGTACGCATCAACTGCCGATGGAAACCATCCTGCACCGTATAAATAGGCTAAAAGAATTGAAGTCTTCCTATCCCAAACTTAAATTATACTGTTTTTCAACCCTTTTGCGCACTCCGCGCAAAAGCTTTGGCGGCGTAGAGCCTCCTTATTATGAAGAATACGGACCGGATTTTTTCCGGCTGGGCGAACTGATGGATAAGGTGGAAATTTATGGCTATAACCTTCTCGACCAGACGGAAATTAAAAACCTTACCGAATTGATGCCGGAACAATTCTACAACGACTGGTTCGAACGCCGGCAAAAAAACCTTGATGGACATTTTCAACTAGCCAATCTGGTGCGTGAAAAATATTTCCATTATTATGCTGTAGGAAAAGACGACAATGCCCCGCTCTCCCAAACACACCGGGAAACCAGGCGACTTGTGGAAAAAACATCCGATATATCAAATGCCCGTTTTCAAATATTGCCGGGAGTAGATCAACTGGGCCTTTTGCTGGCCGTGCGGGCGCTCAATGAAGACAAATGGCAGCAGCCTTCAGTATACCCTGTCTACGCCGAAGGGGCCGGCGCTAAAACCATCCCCCTGTACTCCGACCAATCTGTGGGCGAGTCGGTAAACCAACAAATCTTAGCCGCTGGCTGCCTGCCATCCAGTAGCCTTGCCGAAGCTGACCTGGTGTTTTTTGTAAATACCCCGCCTGACGGCATAACCCGGGAATCTGTAAATCCGGAAAATCAGCCGTTTGCTTCGCAGGAAAACAAAGTATCGGTTTTGGCTTTAAAAGAGCTTATAACACTTGGTAAACCACTGGCTTTAGCCGACGTTTCTTACGCCAACGGCGCCGATAACGGTTTTATGCAGGAGTTGTACAATCACTCACTAATACCGCTTCTCTCTTCTTACTCCGGCTGGAACACCGCCGATAACTCCATAGGCTCGGCTTTGTCTTTGGGCCTTATATCCCGTAACGTGACAGCGCCTGCCAAAGAAAAATTCCTGCGCATCCGCCTGGCCGATGACTGGTATTACCAGTCAAACATCCGGCCCATACTGAAAAAATCTTTAAACCACGGCAATCAGTACGCTCTTGATGGGCAAAGGCGCGCCCTCTCACTATTAATGCAAAAAGAATTCCGCCGCCTTGACAATAGATATCCCACGCTGGGCATAACGGTGATAGCCGCGGATTTCCCCTGGAACAGGCTGTTTGAAATATCTATAGATATAAAATAAGAAAGAGAGGCATGCCTCTCTTTCTTATTTTATATCGCTTATTGAACGTGTTTCAGGCGGCTTTTCTCTTCATCCCTCTTGGCGTCGTTAAAGCGCGGGATGGTGCTCAAGTAGCCGGTAATGCGGCGGACCCGGATGATGGAGTCGTAGTGCGGCGACAGCAGCACATCATCGCCATCAATGTTTATGCTCAATTCGACCAGCTTGCGGGCCGGGTTTACGTCAAGTTGTTCTGTTACATATTCCTGGGCTTCCTGCATGGGCATTTCTTCCGGATGATTTACGATAACATCTTTGAATACAAACTGTTGCATTTTTTCTCCTCCTAGATTTTTAGGCAATTTATGCGGTTACACTATGTATCCCGCTCATAACACACATTATATAGTAGTTATTTTATTTTTGCAATACCACATATCGTTTTTTCGTAAAAATTTTTTCTGTAAAAATAATTTTTATCGTTTACTAGCAATTATGATTGTTGAAAATAAATAATGCCCCTGCGGTTTTGCAAAGGGCATTATTGGTAATTTTATTGTAAGTCAATCAAATATCTCATCAAGAGCCCACATGACCAGACCGAGTTTTATGGCATCGTCGTTCATTATGGCATATTGGTTTTTCACATTCCTGCGCACCCAGCCCCACTTTATACCATTAGCTTTACATATTTCTTTATAAGGCTTGCCATTTTTCTTCATCGTAAATACATACATAAAATCATTGTGGCCCAGTTGGCTGGCAATAAAACTTGCCGTGATAAAATCGTCCAAAGTAAGCCTGTTGGCTCTGGCCCGATCAAAGTCAGACCAATTGCTTTTCATTATGTTTACTACTATATTTCCCCGTTGATTGCCTTTGGCTCGGTCATCTTTTTTATCTTTGCCTTTTTGCCCCTGGTCATAACCTTTATTTTGCTGCTGCTTTCCTTTATCCTTGTTGTTGCCATCGCCTTTTTTTGCCAGTACAGGCGCTGAAAACAAGGTAGCCGAAAAACACAACGCCAAAAATACACTGGTTATTTTTTTCGCCTTTTCTGTCACAACAACCACTCCCTTTTCAGTAATCATGCAAAATAACTATGTTGGTAAATTTTATTAGCTTGGAGTATCAGTTGTTTTATTTTTCTACATTCAGCAAATGATATCCTGTTAAAATTACAGCCTGTTTGTGACATCTTCGTGACAAAAAAACATACTTTTTGTTAAATAAAAATATCTACCATACGTTTATAGGCCATAGAAGCGATGCCGCTAGGCCCAAGAGCGCCGGCCTCTCGCATTTTATCCAACAACCTGCTGCTAAAATATGGCTTGGCGATGTTCATCACACCGCCTTGTTTTTCTAAAGCATCCTGCCAAAGCCGCTTGGCATTTTTAGAAATATCTACGATAACCGCAGGGGAAAATGCTCCACTGCCCGGTAGGCGTGTTTCAGAGCTTACCCGTTTTGCTTCTTCCGCCGAAAGCGCTGGCTGGGTACGCCTGCGCCCACCGGAATATATATGGCCGGCCTGCGTTTGACCCCGGTTGAGGTCACTGCTGGCAGAAGATGGCGCGTTTATGATGTTGTTATCAGCCATAGGTCGCTCCTTGATGATCGAATCATGTTTCCGGTTGTTGGAGAATAGGCAATTCTTCCCTGAATTTATCTATCACATCGGCAAATTTGTCTGTTGCCACTTGATAGGCGGAATCACTGGCCGCCCAGGAACGAGTGTCATCGTAACGTATCTGGCGGAAAAGGTATTTTTTGTCCGTCTTACGGTAGGCGGTCACATCGATATTTACATACACCCATTGGATGGTCTCACCCCGCCAGGAAGTATAGACTTCTTCGCGCATACTGTTTACCCATATGGCTACAACCAGTTCCGCCGGCACAGTGTTGGCTATATATTCGAGCTGCGCCTGCTTCAGGTAAGGGCGCTTCTGGTCAGCCGCGGGGAATCTGCCGGCAAGGGCGGCACGGACAGTGTCTTGCGGAACGATCTGGTAATTAGGAAACCCAAACCGCCTCTTCACCCTGGTTTCCCAGGCCGACACCAGTTTACCGTCTACTGCGCCGGATTTATCCACAACGACGACCGCTACAGGAAGTTCCGCAAAAGCGTCGACGGTCTGCGGTAAAATACCTAAAGAAAAAGTAAGAACACATAAAACAGCCAATAATTTGAAAGTTTTCATTTGCCCTACCTCCCTATTTTTTTTACATAGCAACGACCCGCACAAAGTTAACGTTAAAAGCTTTTTCGATCTGAGGAATAAACTTGGCTTCTATATTCGTCCTGTTCATCGGAGTATCAGTCACCAGCATCACAGTAGTATCGTTGCGTTTTATGCTTTGCAAAGTATTGATGTATTTGTCAAAATCCTGCTGGCCGATACTTTCTTTTAGTTTTAACAAATCTTCGAGCATATATGGCTGGTCTTTAGCGACGCGTTCCTCCAGTGGGGTGAATGGCTCGGTAACTACCCGCGTATGTATGTCTTTAGGCGCGGCGGAGAAAGCCTCTTCATTTTCGCCAGGTACTATCAGGTCTTTTCTCATGCTCTCTCTCCTTATCATCTATGATATATTGCTAATCTGATTATATGGCAATCCCGGGCATAGCGTCAAGCAAAGAGGATTTTGGCGACGGACGGCGAATTGTCCTACATCATAAACAACTAACTAAAAGGGGTCGACACTATGTCATTTCTACAGGAATTTAAAGCGTTCGCCTTGAAAGGGAATGTCGCAGACATGGCGATAGGCGTTATAATCGGCGGCGCATTTGGTAAGATAGTCACCTCCCTGGTAAACAACATCATCATGCCGCCGCTTGGCCTTTTACTGGGCAAGGTGGATTTTTCCAATTTATTTATAAATCTTTCCAGCCAGCCGGTTTCTACTTTGGCCGAAGCGCAAAAATTAGGGGCGCCGGTTTTATCTTATGGCCTTTTCCTAAATTCCGTCCTGGATTTTATCATCATCGCCCTGGCGATTTTTCTTATTATAAGCCAGCTCAACAAATTGAAGCCGGCCGCTGAGACCCCTGCTGTTAAAGAATGTCCTTATTGCTTTAGCACGATAAATATAAACGCCGTACGCTGCCCTCAATGCATAGCGGAATTAACTCAAAACAATAAATAGGTGGTGTTATTTTCAGTTTGGATTTTCTAATCGTTTTTGCCAATATAATAGCGGTTTTTTTGCTTGTCGCACTTAATGGTTTTTTTGTTGCGGCAGAGTTTTCCATGGTCAAAATCCGCATAGGGCGGCTTGACACTCTTATCCGTGAAGGACACAGCGGCGCGCATTACGCGCGTGAAGTAGCCCTGCACCTAGATGCCTACCTCTCCGCCTGCCAGCTTGGCATAACGCTGGCCTCCCTCGGCCTTGGCTGGATAGGCGAACCGGCGGTAGCGGAAATGATAAGCCCGCTTTTACAGCGTGTTGGTTTAGGCAGAGAAGCCGTAACGACGATCTCCTTTATCATCGCTTTTTCCATAATCACAGCTCTTCATATAATATTGGGCGAACTCGTGCCTAAAACACTGTCCATACAAATGGCGGAAAGGGTCACCTTGGTTACCGCCCAGCCGCTCATTATCTTTTACAAGATAATGTATCCTTTCATCTGGATTCTAAACGGGATATCCAACAAACTCATCTCGCATATTGGCATAGACCCGCAGGAAGCACATGAAAGCGCCCACTCCGACGTAGAACTGCGCGAGTTGATGGAAGAAAGCCATAAAAGCGGGCTTTTAGACCATACGGAAATGACCTTGATGGATAACGTGTTTGATTTTACCGAGCGTACCGCCAGGGAAATAATGATACCCCGCACAGAGATGATCTGCCTGTATGAGGAAAAGCCTTTCGAAGAGAACCTCGAAATCGCATTGTCCGAGCAGATCACCCGCTATCCTTTCTGTATGCCTGACAAAGACAACATCGCCGGCTTCATACATATAAAGGATATTTTGCACATGTTGGCGAGAAAACAGGCCCAAGACTTGAAAAGTATCGTCCGCCCCCTGACTACTGTGCCGGAAACCATGCCGGTGACAGAACTGCTAAAACAGATGCAAAAAGAAGGTACGCAAATAGTCCTCTTAATCGACGAATATGGCGGTACGGCCGGAATAGTAACGCTGGAAGATATTATCGAAGAGATTTTCGGCGAAATACAGGACGAATTTGACGAAGAACGCGAACCTATAGAAAAGCGCTTCGACGGCTATTCTGTAGCCGGACTTGTACTCATCGAAGAAGTGAACGACCTTTTGGATATACAGCTTGACATGGAAGTAGCGGATACGATAGGCGGCTGGCTGTACTGTCAACTAGGCGTAAACCCCGAGCCCGGGCAAACCTTTATTATAGACGGCTTTTCTTTTACAGTTGAAGAAGTGGACAACCTGCGAATAGTGCGGGTAAAAATAAAGCGGTTGTAGCCATACCGCTAGCAATACCAAAAACTCTTGCGCCACCATTGCGGCGCAAGAGTTTTTGGTATCATATGCATATGATGAAGGAAAAAGCGAAAGCGACAAAGAATTATGTTATGTTGAATATTTTATGTTTCCAGGGGTGCCATTATGAATTCTCTTAACTTGGAAATCAAGCAAAATCTTAATATGACGCAGCAACTAGTACAAGCCGTGACCATCTTAGCAATGTCCGGTCAAGAACTCAATGATATGGTCGACAAAGAATTGCTGGAAAATCCTGTGTTGGAGCTGGTCGACAATACCGCCACGATTCGCCTCGACGACCGTTGGATGCAGCATTACAGGCAAAAGGAAGATGGCGATGCTTTTTACGCCATGGCGGAAACACCCGGCAATTTGCAGGACCAGCTTATGGACCAGGTAGTGCTGTGCATTAAAACCGAAAAAGAAAAAACCATAGCCGAGTATATTATCGGCTCACTCAATGAAAGCGGTTATCTGGAACAGCCGCTGGCGGCTATTGCGAAAAAACTCTCGGTTACAGCCAAAGAAGTCGACTGTGTCAGGCAAATAATCCAGGAGTTGGACCCTATTGGTTTTGCTTCTTTAAATGTGCAGGAATTTTTACTTTTGCAGTTGTCCAAGCGCACTCAAGACAACAAAACGCAACTAGCGCAGCTGATTATCGAAAAATATCTTGAAGCATTGTCGGAAGAAGATTTTGAAAGCATCAGCATGGATACCGACAAGGATATCGACCTGGTAAAAGAGGCCGCCGCACTGATACGCCACCTGAACCCACGGCCGATAAACGCCTGGCTCGGGAAGTCCGGCATGCAGTATATCACGCCGGATATCATGATTGAAAAAATCGAGGATAAATTTGTCGTTTCCTTAAATCCTATCTATACCCGCACTTTGCGCATCCAGGACGAATACGCGCAAATGCGCAAAAGTGTGGACAGCGATACGAAAAAATACATCAGTAAAAATATCCGTTCCGCCACCTGGATAATCCAATGCTTACAACAGCGGGAAAAGACCATACGCAAGATAAGCGAGATAATCGTAGAACTGCAACATGATTTTCTCGAACACGGCCCACTGTACATGCAGCCCCTGACTCTAAGGGAAGTCGCCAAACTGGTCGGCGTACATGAGTCCACTGTTAGCCGTACTTTGAGCAACAAGTATGCCCAAACCCCGCACGGCACTATACCGCTGAAATCATTTTTCCCGTCCGGTATTTGCTGCAACGGCGGCAATAAAATAAACTGCGCCAAAATCCAAAGGCGCATAGCCGAAATTGTAAAAAGCAACCAAAAACTGAGCGATCAAAAAATTGCCGATATGCTGTCGCACGAAGGTATATCCATCGCCCGGCGCACAGTAGCTAAATACCGTGACATCATTGGCCTGAAATCTTCTTTCAACCGCAAAAAAAGTTGACAATAGCAAAACTTCTTGTTATAGTTTTGGCAAATGACATATCGTATTGATGCTATGACAGGGTCAAGTAGCCGGAAGTGTTTTCCCAAGAGAGCCGGGGGGTGGTGCGACCTGGTGAAAACATCCTGTGTGAATACTCCCCGGAGCAGTACACCGAACAAAGTAGGCTGTGCCGTATTCCTTCGATACAGGAGCAATGAAGTGGCCTGTTTGGGCAACAAGGGTGGTACCGCGGAACTTTCGTCCCTTTCCAGAAGAAAATCTGGAAAGGGTTTTTTATTTAAATTTGGGAGGGTTATGGAAATGTCTGCATACGATGTACTTCAAGAACGCGGCTTTATTCAGCAAATGTCACACGAGGAGGAATTAAGGGACCTTTTAGCGAAAGAAAAGATTACATTCTATATCGGTTTTGACCCCACGGCCGATAGTTTGCACGTTGGCCATTTTATAGCGCTTATGGCCATGAGCCACATGCAAAGAGCGGGGCACCGTCCCATCTGCCTTTTAGGCGGAGGCACGGCCATGGTCGGCGATCCCAGCGGCAAAGACAGTATGCGCCGCATTATGACTAAAGAAGAAATACAAAACAATGCCGACTGCTTTAAAAAGCAGATGGCTAAATTTATTGATTTTTCCGACGGCAAAGCCATCATGGAAAATAACGCCAACTGGCTGCTTGAGCTCAACTACATAGAGCTTTTGCGCGAAGTAGGAGCGCATTTTTCTGTGAACCGCATGCTTACCGCCGAATGTTTCAAGCAACGAATGGAAAAAGGCCTGTCCTTTTTTGAATTTAACTATATGATAATGCAAGCCTATGACTTTTGGGAGCTCAACCGACGTTACGGCTGCATCCTCCAAATGGGCGGCGACGACCAATGGTCGAACATCCTGGCCGGCGTAGACCTTATCCGCCGTAAGGAAGCTAAACCCGCCTATTGCCTGACTTGCACGCTTTTAACTACCAGCGAAGGCAAAAAAATGGGCAAAACGGAAAAAGGAGCTCTTTGGCTGGACCCGGAAAAAACCAGCCCGTATGATTTTTACCAATACTGGCGCAATATAGACGATGCCGATGTAGAAAAATGCCTGGCGCTCCTCACCTACCTGCCTATGGATGAAGTGCGTCGCCTGGGCGCACTAAAAGACGCCCAGATAAACGAAGCAAAAAAAGTCCTCGCCTATGAAATAACCAGTCTTGTGCACAGCAAAGAAGACGCGGAAAAAGCCAAACAAGCGGCAGAAGCCCTGTTTGGCGGCGGCGGCGCCCTCGATAACGTCCCGACCGTCACGATAAGTCATACACAAAGCAGTGAAAAAATCGTCGACCTTTTAGCCTCTACCGGCATTGCCGCCAGCAAAGGCGAAGCCAGGCGATTGATCGCCGGCGGCGGTTTGTATCTGGCGGACGAAAAGATCACCGACCCGGAATACTCGCTTTCTCCTGCCCTTTTTGACGACAAAAACAGCCTTTTGGTCCGTAAAGGTAAAAAAACTTACCACCGACTGGTTATAGAATAATAAACAAAAGGGAGTGTTGATTATGTCTGAGTTTGTTGAACAGGCGGCCGCCCTGGGAGCGGAAAACTACAAGAACGGGATAAACTGTGCTGAAGCCATCATTACCACTTTTGACAAGCTATGCCATCTTGGCATAGGCGAACAGGTCAAAATGGCCAGCGGTTTTGGCGGCGGCATCGGCCAATGTGGCGATCTGTGCGGCGCACTGTCCGGCTGTGTCATGGTACTGGGTTCTTTCGGCGGGCGTCCGCATCCGCCGGAAGGAGACCGCGCGGCAATCTACGCTTTAGCTAAAGGCTTTTACCAAAAATTCATCGAGGTAAACCAAGTCACAGACTGCATCCCGTTGCGCAAATTTGACTCCGGCACGCGTGAACAAAGGATAAACTGCCTGAAGCTGGTATCTAACACGGCAAAATTGCTGGCAGAATACCTTGAAGAAAAAGGATTGGTAAAAGAACAGTAAAAACGAAAAAAGCAGTGCGGCCTCTCTCGAAACGGGGCCGCACTGCTTTTTTATGATCATTTACCAGGGAAAAACGGGAACACTATCGGCAATATCGCCATCGAGAGAATAAAGCAGATCACTATCATCCCAATACCGGGCTTGACATAATCCATGAATTTGTAGCCTCCAGGGCCAAGGATAAGCGTATTGGGCGGCGTACCGACGGGCGTTGCGTACGCGCTGGCCGCCGAAATGGCTATCGCCATAAGTACTGCGTGCGGGCTGGCGCCAAGTTTTTGCGCTATCGATATGCCTATCGGCGCAAACAGCGCGGTCGCCGCAGTGTTGGACATAAACTGGGTCAGGATGCTGGCTATTATAAACAGTACTGCCATCACCATGTACGGCGAAGGGTCGCCGCCCATCATACCGACCGCCGCATCGGCAACCAACCTGCCGGCGCCGCTTTTATCCAGCGCTTCCGCTACCGCCATCATCATGCCCAAAAGGAACATGGTCACCCAGTCGATAGAGGCATAGGCTTGTTTTTCCGTCAGACAGCCGGTCAGTACGCAGACTATCGCGCCGATGACCGCAGCTACGTGCAGAGGCATCCAGGAAAAATCCAACGCCATGAAAATGACAACTACCAAAAGAGTAATACCGGATATCATTTGTTTTTTGGGATCTCTGACAGTTGTCTCAAACTCCTGCTCTATTTCCTGCTCGGCCGACAGTTCAGCTTTAGGCAATAAGTGCCTGCCGATAGTCGCCATATAAATTATACCGGCTATGGAAATGGGTATGCCGATCCAAGCAAATTCAAAAAAACCGAACTTGGGCAGTTTCGCCGCTTCCAACGCAGTATTTACGATAAGATTGGGCGGCGTGCCCACTAGCGTTATAGAACCGCCCCAACTACAGGCAAAAGCCAGTGGCATAAGCTGGCGTGAAGCCGGTATTTTTGCGGCCGCGCAAATGCTGAGCGCAACCGGCATCAGACAGGCGCAGGTACCGGTATTGGACAAAACGGAGGATAAAATAGTAGCTGGCAGCATGATGCCCATCATCAACCCCGCCTCGCTTTTGCCAAACCGCCTGACTACCGCTTCACCCACTGATTGGGCAAGCCCGGTATGAAACATCGCCGCGCCGACAATGAACATGCCGCCAAAGAGGACGATCGTCGAATTAGCCATACCCAGGAATATGCGCCCCATGGGTAAAACGCCCACGAATGCACAGGCTATGGCGCCGCCTATCGCGGTAATGGCCAGAGGTATCATTTCAGTTATGAAAAGTATTGCGATAAAGACCAGAATAATTAAAGTTTTTACTGCCGGAGTCATTATAAGTCCCTCCTTTTTATAAAATGGCCTTGTTAAGATTTTTATATAAACACTGGTATATACCACTACGGCAATATACCGGTGGATTATTAGTTTAGATATTTTTAACACTATCATTTTTATTTAAAAACATTTTTAAAATTTTATTATATTTATTTATATTTGCCTATATAAGCACTGATGTCCGGCTGCTGGCTAAAAGCGCCAACAACCGGACGTTCAGTGGTTTTTTCGAAGTGATATATTTTGTTTTTATCGATTTGTAAAAGCGCTATTTAGAGAATTGTTTTTTTCTTTACTTTAATTAATTTAAAAAATAGTTATTTAGCGGGGAAGAAGGGGAATACTATTGGCAACAATACCATACAGAGGATAAAGCAGATGACTATCATACCAATACCTGGTTTGACAAAGTCCATGAATTTGTAGCCGCCGGGGCCGAGGATAAGCGTATTGGGCGGCGTACCGACAGGCGTCGCGTATGCGCTGGCTGCCGAAATGGCTATCGCCATAAGCACCGCGTGCGGGCTGGCGCCAAGTTTTTGCGCTATCGATATGCCTATCGGCGCAAACAGCGCGGTCGCCGCAGTGTTGGACATAAACTGGGTCAGGATGCTGGCTATTATGAATAGTACCGCCATCACCATGTACGGCGAAGGAGTACCACCCATCATGCCGACCGCACCGTCCGCAATAAGTTTGCCGGCGCCGCTTTTATCCAGCGCTTCCGCTACCGCCATCATCATGCCCAAAAGGAACATGGTCACCCAGTCGATAGAGGCATAGGCTTGTTTTTCCGTCAGGCAGCCGGTCAGCACGCAGACTATCGCGCCGATGACCGCAGCTACATGCAGAGGCATCCATTTGTAGTCAAGCGCCATAAAAATGACCACTACAAGGAGGGTTATACCGGAAATCCATTTTTTCTTCGGATCTTTCACAGAGGCTGCGATTTCTTGTTCTATTTCCTGGTCAGCCGACAATTCCATCTTGGGCAACAGATGCTTGCCGATAGTTACCATGTAGATTATACCGGCGATGGAAATAGGTATGCCAACCCAGGCAAAGTCAAAAAAGCCGAATTTGGGCAATTTAGCCGCTTCGAGGGCCGAGTTTACAATAAGGTTGGGCGGCGTGCCCACAAGGGTTATAGAACCGCCCCAACTACAGGCAAAAGCCAGTGGCATAAGCTGGCGTGAAGCCGGTATTTTTGCGGCTGCGCAAATACTGAGCACAACCGGCATCAGACAGGCGCAGGTGCCGGTATTGGACAGGACAGCGGAAAGGAACGTAGCCGGCAGCATAACGCCTACCATCAGTCCGGTCTCGCTTTTGCCAAACTTTCTAACTACAGCCTCGCCCACCGATTGGGCAAGTCCGGTATGAAACATCGCCGCGCCGACAATGAACATGCCGCCAAAGAGGACGATCGTCGAATTAGCCATACCCACGAACACACGCCCCATAGGTAAAACGCCTACAAGCGCGCAGGCTATGGCGCCGCCTATCGCGGTAATGGCAAGAGGTATCAATTCGGTTATGAAAAAGAACGCAATAAAAGCTAAAATAATCAGGGTTTTTACTGCTGGAGTCATCATGAATCCCTCCCCTTGTACTGGTATAATAAAAATTTACAATAACGCCTTAAATATTTACAACTGTTTGCAAGAATTCCTGTTTTCAAGCATGATACGGCGCCCTAATCCCCCCTTCCCTACTCCATCGTTATATATTCCTCTTTTGGTTTCAATAACGAAACGGGTTTTGTTTCAAAAAATCCCCCGGTTTCATTAATTTTGAGGAATATAGACAACTTTGTTTAATATGCCAATACTGCAACTTGCAGCAATAGCAATAATTGAGATTATCATTTTTATTCTTTTGTTAAATAATTTTTTAAACAAAAAATAAATTTTTATAATCTCATTATTTAATTAAGCAAATATTGTGCCAATTATACGAATTTTAAAAAAAGCCCCCACTTCCTACACTATATTGCATAGTAAATATATTATTGCATCATTATTACTGAAACTTAAAATACTTTGTTTCAATACTGAAAGAAAGGTATTTTAACAATGTTACAAGGAAATTTTAGGTCTGATAATCTATTTAGATAACCGCTTTTCGGTTTCCCGATATTTCAAACTAAAATAAACAGCCAAACCGCAGGCGTATTTCCGCCATAAAACAGATATAAGAATTTTTTTTAAAAAACTATACCTAACCACTTGACTTTGAATTAATGTCATGGTATCTTTATATCAAGTTAGGCTTAGATAACTAAATTAAGCCGCTTGTTTTTTGCCTCAACAGTTAGTTAGGGTAAACAAATTTGCAAAAGGAGTTTTTCTCTTGCCGGAAAACTTATACTTTTTTAAACACTTGGCAGATTGCGATAAAAGCGAGCATTTGCACAAACTGATTGCATATGTAGTAACTCCGGTACTCAAAGGCCTTAAGCCTTCTGAACTGGTCGTGCTTAATGCAGATAGGTTTTTAGATCTTTGGACAAAAGAAAAACCAAAAATCCTTGCCACTTTGAAACTATGTTGCCGGGAGATGAGGCAGTCGGAAGAAAATATTCATCTTCTGTTTTATGACCCTACACTTTTAAGGCAAACACTTTGCAATGAAGATTGTTGCCGCATACTATCAGCCCATGGTTATCCAAAACAGTCTTCGGTAAACAACTTGCTGGGCATGTTGTCCAAACGCCTTTCTTATAAAAAATTCCCGCATGAAATTGGACTTTTTCTGGGTTACCCTCCCGGCGATGTACAAGGCTTCATAGATTGTCAGGGTAAAAATTTTCATCTTTGCCGTTACTGGAAAGTCTATGCCAATAAAGAAGAATGTTTATGTAAGTTCCAGCAACTAGACGCCGCAAAAAAAGAAGCGGCCGAAACACTCAGCCGCATGCCCGCAGATCATGCTATACACTTATTGAAAGCAATTTAATTTATGGAGGAATTGACAATGAAAATCTCTGTTATTTATTGGAGTGGCACCGGTAATACTGAAGCCATGGCCAACCTCATCGCCGAAGGAGCGGCAGGCGCCGAATGCACCGTGAAAAGCGTAGGCAATGCGTCTCTCGATGATGTGAAAAATGCCGATGTAGTAGCGTTTGGTTGCCCTTCCATGGGTGACGAAGTATTGGAAGAATTTGAATTTCAACCCTTTTTGGAGTCGGCAATGCCGCTTTTAAAAGGTAAAAGAGTAGCCCTTTTTGGCTCTTATGGCTGGGGCGACGGTCGCTGGATGCGAGAATGGACAGAATGCATGACCGGCGCCGGCTGCCTCATGGTAGCCGAGGGGCTTATAGTAAACGGCGCCCCCAGTGGCGACGAATGCAAAGAGCTGGGGCAAAAATTGGCCACAGCATAATAACATTGGTGTCAAAGTTGTTGCCTAAAGAGTCCCCCCAATACTTTTTAGGCAATCTCTCCCAACATAACACATTCCCCAAGCAGAAAAACCTGGCTATATGCCAGGTTTTTCTGTTTATTCATTGAGTTATTATTTTCGCCAAATCCCCTATCCCCTCCAGCACTATATCAGGCTGCATTTTACTGCCGGATAGGTCGCTTCTTTTAGCTTCGCCGGTCAAAAGTAATACGGACAATATGCCGTTATCGCTACCCAGGGCTATATCTGTATACAAGCGGTCGCCGACTACGGCCAGTTTGTCGCAGGAAAGGCCTGTTATCTCAATCACCACGTCCAGCATGTACCGGCTGGGTTTACCTGTTACCATTTTACATTTCTTGCCGGTCGCGGTTTCGATAAGCGCAATGATGCTGCCGCAATCCGGCAGGTATTTCCCCCCTTCGAGCGGGCAGCGCACATCCGGGTGGGTCGCAACGTAGGGAACGCCGCTGTCGACATACTGACAAGCGGCGGCCAAGTTCTCATAGTTAAGGGTAAGATCGAAACCTACCAAAACACAGTCTGCCCGCCCACCTTTTTCTACTATATTATATCCTGCGGCGGCCAGGCTTTTTTTCAGCTCAACCGTCCCCAATACGAACAAGTCGCGATAGTTGTGGAAAGACAGGTAGGCTATGGCTGAATGAGTGGAAATGATGATTTGGCCGCATGAAACAGCTATACCCATACGGGCAAGTTTTTTCTGGTAATAGTCCTGGTCGCGCGACGAATTATTGGTAAGAAAGTAATATTTTTTACCCTGTTTTTTTAGCAAGGAAATAGTTTCCACTGCGCCTGGCAAAAGTTTGTCTCCCAGATACACTGTCCCGTCCATATCGAACAAAAAACATTGGACAGCCTGCAATTTTTCTTTCATCAGCATCCCCTTCAAGGCTTTATACATTTTTATATTTGGTATATAATATGAATTGTTATACCACTTGGGAAGCATTTTCCACGGAAGTGATATAATCCAGCTGTTCGATACTTAAAAGCATTTTATTGAAATTTTCTTTCTCTTCTTTGCTGACCTGCAAGTAAATATTTAGCGTTATGGTGTCATTGGTCAAGTTACGGGAAACATTCACCGCTTTGGTCCTGACGCCTTTTATTTCGAGCATCTGCATTATTCTTTCCAGATTGCCCGGATCGTCTCTCGTTACTATTTTCAGTTGGCTACGCTCGCTTCTTTTAGAAAAGTTGACGGCTTTGCCCCAACGTCCTAAAATAATAAGAGTGGCCAGCATCAAAATGGTGGCAAAAATACCCATGACATACATACCGGCGCCTATGGTCAGGCCTATGGCCGACACCATCCAGATGCTGGCGGCGGTCGTCAAGCCTTTGACGGTGACGCCTTCGTGCATTATCGTGCCGGCGCCCAAAAAACCCACCCCGCTTACCACTTGGGCCGCCAAACGGGCCGGGTCGCGGGTAGCCGAGGTAAATTCGCCAAAGCCATACATGGACACTATCATGAACAGGCACGAGCCCATACACACAAGAGTATGCGTACGAAACCCGGCCGGGCGTTCGCCGCTTTCCCTCTCCAAGCCTACGGCCGCACCTAAAATACATGCCAGCAGCAATCTGAACATCATCTGTAATTCTATATCTAAAGACATTTCGGCACCTCTCATAAAAACATTCCTTATCGCTTACGATTATATCAAAAATATCCACATAACACAGCTATAATTTATCAGGAAGTGACTAAATGAACTACAAAAATGACTATGACGTGGCAATAATCGGCGGCGGTATCACCGGCGCCGCTATCGCCTATGAACTTTCCAAATATGACTTGTCGGTAATACTTTTGGAAAAAGATCCCGACCTGTCGACAGGTACGACAAAAGCCAACAGTGGCATTTTACACGCCGGCTTTGACGCGCCCACAGGTTCTTTGAAAGCGTTGACTAACGTTCGGGGTAGCCAGCTCTATCGGGAACTAGAACAACCGCTTAATCTTGACATAAAATGGTGCGGCTCGCTGGTCGTAGCTAAGAGCGAGGAAGAAACAGCCGCCTTGGAGTCCCTCCTGGAGCGCGGACAGGCTAACGGCGTACCAGGCCTTAAAATATTGTCGCGCGAAGAGACCCTGGCTCGTGAACCGCATTTGTCACCGGATATTAAGGCAGCGCTATACGCCCCTTCGGCCGGTGTTATCTGGCCGTTCGGCGCAGCTATCGCTTTTGCCGAATGCGCGGTACAAAATGGCGTACAGGTAATATTGAATTGTACAGTAGAGGGTTTCGAAAATAGCGGCGACCGTATAACCGCCCTAAAAACCAATAAAGGCGTTATAAAAACAAAATATGCCATAAACGCCGCCGGTCTGTATGCCGACAGCGTCAGCCGCTTGGCTGGCGACAGCAGTTTTACCATCACGCCGCGCCGGGGCGAATATCTTTTGTTTGACGACACTGCCAGCAGCCAACTGGTAGATTCTATAGTATTCCCTACTCCCAATAAATTAGGCAAAGGCATACTTGTCTGTACTACCACTCATGACAGCGTGTTTATCGGACCTAACGCCGAAAACATCGAGGATAAGACAGATACGGCCACGACTGACGGCGGCATGGATTTTGTCATAAAAACCGCCCGCAATCTTATCCCCAACATTCCTCTGGGCGCGGTTATTACAGAGTTTTCCGGCCTGCGCGCGGTAAGCGATACCGATGATTTTATCATTCGCGCTTCCGGCAAGGTAAAAGGGCTTATCCACGCCGCGGGCATGCAGTCGCCCGGGCTCACCGCCGCCCCTGCCGTAGCGGAAATGGCGGCGGAAATATTGCGGCAAGACGGTCTTGTTTTAGAAAAAAAGAAAAACTTTCTGCCTGTACTGCCGCAAAAAACCGTCTTCCGCCATCTGCCCCAGGAAGAAAAAGCGGCCGCTATAAAAAATAATCCCGCTTACGGCCGTATCATCTGCCGTTGCGAGACCATCAGCGAAGCTGAAATAGTCGAAGCTATAAACTCTCCCTGCGGAGCACGCACGCTCGATGGGGTAAAACGGCGCGTCCGCGCCGGTATGGGCCGCTGTCAGGGCGGTTTTTGCGGCCCGCGCGTCATAGCTATTTTAGCGCGCGAATTAGGCGTCGGTATAACCAGTATTGTAAAAGAAAGCGCTGTATCACTGTTGTTTTTTGACAAGCTGGGCGCCGGGGAGGTAGCTTCCCATGAATAAAAGCTATCAGGTAGTCATCATTGGCGGCGGACCGGCCGGCCTCTCCGCCGCGCATAGCGCCAGCAAAGCCGGGGCGCACAGCGTGCTGGTGATAGAACGCGACCGCGAACTTGGCGGCATACTCCAGCAGTGCATACATAACGGCTTCGGACTCAAGCACTTTAAAGAAGAACTTACCGGCCCGGCTTACGCCGAGCGTTGCTATGACATGGTCAAAAATTTGCCGAATGTCGATTTTATCACCGATACTATGGTCATCGATATATTGCCCGATAAAACCGTCGTCGCCGCCAGCCCGCAACAAGGCCTTTTGCGTATAACAGCCGGAGCTTTGGTTTTGGCCATGGGCTGCCGCGAACGGACGCGCGGGGCTATACGTATCCCCGGACAGCGCCCGGCCGGCGTATTTACTGCCGGCGCCGCCCAGCGTATGGTAAATATGGAAGGCTATATTCCCGGCCAACGCGCCGTTATCTTGGGCTCAGGCGATATAGGCCTTATCATGGCGCGCCGCCTTTCCCTCGAAGGAGTCAAAGTGCTGGCCTGCCTGGAACTTGCGCCTTACTCTAACGGCCTGACGCGCAACATCGTCCAATGCCTCGACGACTACGGCATACCGCTTTACCTTTCTCATACTATAGCCAAGATACATGGACAAGACCGCCTTACCGGCGTCACTTGCACCAAAGTTGATGAAAATTGCACCCCGGTCGGCGGCAGCGAGTTTTACCTCGAATGCGACACACTGCTCCTGTCGGTTGGCTTGATACCGGAAAACGAGTTGTCCAAAAAGCTTGAAATACCTCTCCATCCGCTGACCGGCGGTCCCATAGTCGACCAATACCGGCATACTATGCGGGAAGGCGTATTTGCCGCCGGCAATGTCGTGCATGTACACGACCTGGCCGACTTCGCTTCAGAAGAGGCTGAAATAGCCGGGCGCGCCGCCGCCCTTTACACCCTCGGCCAACTGCCCAAAGCACAGTCCGTCATAGAAGTAAATGCCGGAGACGGCCTGCGCACAGTAGTGCCGCAGCGCCTTTCTCTGACCGGAGAGCAAGAAGAGATACGTCTCTTTATCAGGCCGAGCGCCCCCCAGCGCGGGGCCACGCTGTCCACCGCCTGCGGCGGGGCGCCTTTAGCCTCCCGCCCTATACCGGTCGCCAAACCCGGAGAGATGATTATTTCTACCATCACTGCTGACAAAGCCGCGCGCATAGATAAAGATTTATTGCTGGAATTGAGGAAGTGATTTTATGAACAAGGAAACCAGGTGTATCAACTGCATAGTCTGTCCGATAGGCTGCGAACTGAGTGTCGACCTTATAGACGGCCAGATTGACGCTATCAGGGGCGCCTCTTGCTCCAGGGGGCAAAATTACGCCCGGGAAGAGACAACTATGCCTAAACGGATGTTGACCTCCACTGTCCGTATACAAGACGCCATACTGCCTCTCTTGCCTGTCGTATCGGAAAAACCTCTGCCCAAGGAATTGGTGGCCTCCTGCGCCGTCATGCTGCGAAATATCACCGTACAGGCGCCGGTCAGAGCAGGCGACGTGATAGTGGAAAACATTTGCGGTTCCGATATAAACATAGTAGCGTCACGCAGTATGGAGCAGTTAACCGTACATTGACAAAAAACCCCTTTCGCAAGTTGCGAAAGGGGTTTTATTATACTTGCTTGACCAAAGCTATTTCATCGCAATAAGGGTATTTAGGGCAATGTACACATTCTTTCCACACCTTTTGCGGCATGCTGTCACGCTCTACCTGAGTATAGCCGCATTTGGCAAAAAAGCCCGGCTGGTAGGTCAGGGTAAAAAATGTTTTTACACCTAAATCATGACCGGCCTCTTCCAGCAAAGAAACTATCTCTTTTCCTATGCCGGTCTTCTGGTAGCCTTCGGCAACCGCCAAAGAACGTATCTCCGCCAAGCGGTCCCACACCATGTGCACCGCGCCGACACCGACCAGTTCGCCGCCCACTGTGGCAATAACATAGTCGCGTATATTTTCATATATACTGTTGCGCGAGCGAGGAAGCATCAAGCCTTTGGCGGCAAAATCATTGAGCAGTTTATGCATCGGTTCCACATCGTCAAAAGTAGCTTTGCGGTAAATTATCTCCATAATCCACACCTACATTTTAAATTTAATTAGCATTTTTCATGTTACTACTTTTGTTATGAAATTACAACAAAAAAATGGACGCCTTAAAGGCGCCCATTTTCTATTATTCTACGACAAATTGTATTTTTACCGTTTTTAACGGCTGTTTTTCCCAGCTGCGCTTATATTCCATCTCTACAGTAGCTTCGCCTTTTTCCACCATCCCGAATATTATCATTTCCCAGCCGCCGGCCCCTACTTTTGTGGAACTGAGCACATAAGACGTACCAACAAATTGTAAGGCCGGAGCATAGTTAGTATTTTTCACTTCCCACAAATAACCGGTAGTGCGGTTGGATTCTAGAAATACTATGACCATGTTGCCTACTTTAGCGTGCATCATTTTGCCGTGGGCAACCGCAGTCAGCCTGTAGCAATCCGTATAATAGGCGGCTTTGCCCAAATCGACCCAGTTGAAAATATTTTCATAGCCAACGACCTGCTCCGCACCGTCGCTCTGGCGTATGAAATGCAGGCCATCGGCGGCCACGCCAAAAGGTGTTTTTTCATCCGGGAGCCAGCCGAGCTTCTTTTCTACCTGGGTAAAAAAATCCGGCGTGGCTTTGAAAAGTTCGTTTATGCCGTAGCTGTTTCCGCTAGCCAGCTCGATGGTAATGCCTCTGGCATCAAGAAATTTACCATTAACATCGGCTTTTACTATTATACTGAGCAGGGCCGGCTGATTCATCAGCACGGTATAGGAATAATTTACGTCTTTTTTCCCTTTTACCGCGGCTTTCAAGTCTTCAGTAACTGCTTTGATACTATCGTTTATCCTGCCTTGGAGCGCTACATCCATAAAGCCATCCACTTCCGGCAGTTCGCCGTAAGCAGATTCAACACCCCTGCTTATAACAGTGGCTCCAAACGACGCCTGGGCATGCAGGGGAAAACAAAGAAGTAACGAGAAAATCGCAGTGAAAACGGTTTTCCTTAAAATATTTGCTGTCATTTTTCCCCTTCTTTCTTTTTATTTATTCTTTACTCTGGTGACGCGGGTTTTCCGACACGATGGCAATGGCTTTACCTATAGCCATAAGCACGTCTATGCCAAATTGTGTCTCCATCATGTCCAATTTAGTAAATATTTCCCCTTTGTTGCTCACAATATAACGGGGAGCCAGGTTATTGAGAGCTATGGCGCAGATATCCAATTTACATTGTTCGCAATCACACAATTCAGGCCGGCTGCGTTTTACTTCATCGTATTTATTGAATACCAGCTTTTCCATATAGTTGCTAAGTTCCGTCATTTCTCTACCTTCTCTCTATGTGTTTGTGTTGACCAATGCCTGCACAATAATACCTTTTCAACTATAATTATAGCAGTTTTTTCAGCCTTTTTGTATTACTGTTTCATACATTATCTCACGATGAGGCTGTTTACCCAGCCACAATTCGAAAGACAAGGCCCCCTGCTCTACCAGCATGGCCAAACCATTCATGCCACGGCAGCCCCTGAGGCGAGCCTGGCGCAAAAAAGCAGTGATTGGCGGATTATATACTATATCGGCGGCAAAAGCGCTGAGCGGAACATCCGTCCAGGCGGCGGGAAGCGATTTGTCCTTTATGCCGTCCATCCCTACCGGTGTCGTATTTATCAGAAGGTCTACGTCCCAGTGCGCGCGACGAAAAAGCGGGTCTTCCCACTGGTATGATTTGATGAAGATATCGCCGCTGAAATACTTAGCGAAAACTTCCGCCTTTTTACCGTCCCTTGCCCCTACTACGATACCGCTACAGCCGGACTGTATCAGCGCATGCACTATGCCTTTAGCCGCGCCGCCGGCGCCAAAAACTATGGCCTTTTTACCGAAGGGGTCTATATTGTGCCTGGATAATGCCGCCACAAAACCGCCCACATCGGTATTGTAGCCTGTCAGTTTGCCTTCGCGCGCTACTATGGTATTGACTGCACCCACTTTTTGGGCGTCCGGGTGTATTTCATCCAAGTATTCCATGACCGCTTCTTTGTGTGGAACGGTCACATTAGCCCCGAGAAAACCAAATACCTTTAACGCGTCCACCGCCTTGCCTAGCTGCCCTGGTTCTACCGGCAGAGGAACATACGCACAATCAAAACCGGAATAAGAAAACGCGGCGTTTTGCATGACCGGCGAAAGTGAATGTTCCACCGGCCAGCCCAACAGGCCGACCAGCTTGGTGCCTCCCTTTATCATAAGCGATAGACCTCGCTTCTGACATCTGTGAGGACGCTCATGCTACCGCGCACACTAGCCACTAGTTCCGGCTTTACGTCAGCATATATTATTTCTTCCTTCTCGTTTCCTTCGGCCACTATAGTACCATCAGGGGCTACCAGCATGGAATGTCCATAAAATACATCCTGGCGGAAACGGCCGACACAATTTACCGCACACATATATAGCTGGCTTTCCACCGCACGCGCCTGCACCAGCAGCCGCCAGGCGTCGCCTCGCGAGGCCGGCCACTCGGCGGGAAGAAAGACCATCTCCGTCCCCTCAAGCGCCATCGCGCGGAAGAGTTCAGGAAAACGCAAGTCATAACAGATAGCGGCGCCGGCTTTCATGCCGTCCAGTTCAAATTGCACGCGGCGGCTGCCGGCTTTGAAATATTTTTCTTCGTTATATAGGCCGAACATATGCACCTTGTCATATTCGGCGATCCTGCCGCCATCTTTGCCATAGACAAGCATGGTATTATATGTTTTCTCATCCTGGCGTTTAAAAGGCATTGAGCCCGCCACTATAGTTGTATTGTTTTCGCGGGCTATGGCGGCTATGTCACCTAAAAGTGCGCTGGATGCATTTTCAGCCTCCCGGTGCAGCGCGCCGAGCGAATAGCCGGTCGTCCATACCTCCGGAAGCACAGCGACATCTGCCTGGCCGGCGGCTTCCCGTAAAAGTTCCAAGCCGTGGCTGATATTAAGCGCGCGGTTTTTTTCCGCTATCTCCATTTGCACAAGAGCAAGGCGCAAAATTCTTCCTCCTTAAAACTCTGCATAATAACTGCAACATATTTATCGGTTAAAACTTCGACACAGCAAAGAAAAATCCTTTATTGTCCAGTAAATAGTTGCATGTTAATAAATTTAAGGTTGTGCGGGAAAAGTTATTTCTATTTTGGTTCCCTGCCCGACAGCGCTTTCCATGTGAAGCCGCGCTTTGTGTATATCGATTATCTCTTTGGCTATGGCAAGCCCCAGTCCGCTGCCGCCGCCGCTTTTAGCATGGGATTTATCGACCTTGTAAAACCTGTCCCATACGCGCGGCTGCTCTTCTTGGGCAATGCCTACCCCGTCGTCTGAGACGGCAAGCACGACTTCCCCATCGGTGTTTTTCTCGATGGAGAGCCATACATTGCCGCCAGGCAAAGAGTATTTTACCGCATTGTCTGCAAGGATCATTACCAGTTGCACCAGGCGGTCGCCCATACCGTGCACAAAGCAGCCTGGCTCAGCGGCCACGGTTATTTTGATATTTTTTTCCTCTGCCTTGACCAGCAGCTTGTCCGCCACTTCGCCGACTATCACGTCGAGCGGTATCTCTTCCCAGTCCCGCTCCACCCTGGCTTGCAGGCGGCTGATATCCAAAAGTTCCCTGATCAGGTTCTCTAGCCTTATGGTTTCTTCACGTATCATATTCTGGTAATGCGTTATTTTTTCCGGCTGGGTTATCGTTCCGTCAAGCATGGCCTCATTATAGCCTCTGATGATGGTTATCGGCGTCCGCAGTTCATGGGAAACATTGGCGACAAAGTCACGGCGCAATTGCTCCATGCGCTCTGTCTGCTCGACAAATTCCTCGAGATCCCCGGCCAGTGAATTGAGCGAGACGCCAAGTTCGGCTATTTCATCCTGGCCTTTTATGTCTACCTTATGAGTGTAGTCGCCTTTTGCCATCGCGGCGGCATTCTCTTTCATAAGCACCAGCGGCTGAACGATGCGCCGTGACAAGAGTTTTGAAAGCCACCAGCTCAGGATAACGGCAAATACTCCTACTGCCGTTATATAATAATATATGTTTACTAAAAACACTTCCAAACCGCGCACAGGCGTATTGAGTAAAAGCGCCCCGGCAATATTACCGCCGGCGTCTCTTATCGGCAAACCCACTACAATGACGTATTCATCAAAATAGGGATGCAAAGTCCTGATGGTCTGTATCTCGCCTTTATAGACATTATCCAGCATCAGTTGCATTTGCGAATTGGCGCGTAATGACGGGCGTTCCCGCTCTCTATGCTCCGGCTTGTGCCCTTCTTCATGCTGCACACGCGGTTTGAAGGGTCTTGAAGACGCCGCCAGGCGCCTGTCCTGGTCAATGACCCAGATGCGCGCCCGCAAAAAATGGTCTACAGATTGCAAGTATTCGTTTAATGCCGTCTTATCATCCGAAGTCTTTTTTATTTCAGTTATATTTTTTACTACTTCCAAGCCATCGCTGATAAGTTCTTTTTCCCGGTTTTCCCAAAAATAATCCTTAATGATAAAAGACAGTCCCAGCGACACGCCAAACAGTACCAGCGTCGTAATGCACATAAAACTGTACAGTATACGCTTGCTGAGTGATTTGTTCATTTCGTTACCTCAAATTTATAACCTACGCCCCAGATGGTTTTTATATCCCAGGAGGAATCGGACGGTATGGCAAGTTTATGCCGTAGCCGCTTGATGTGGGTATCGACCGTCCTGGTATCCCCATAATATGTATAGCCCCATATTGCCTCCAGCAGTTGGTTACGGGTAAAGACCTGGCCGGCATTGGAAGCAAGATACCAGAGAAGATCCATTTCTTTAGCGGTAAGGGTAACTTCCTGCCCAAAAGACACTACGCTGTATTCCATCATATCAACTGCAAGGTTGGGCAACGTCAATTTGCCCTTATTATCGCCATTTTCCGGCGCCGCGCGGCGCAACACCGCCTTTATCCTGGCAATCACCTCACGCGGGTTAAAGGGTTTTGTTATATAGTCGTCCGCTCCTATATCAAGCCCCATGATGCGGTCGTCGTCTTCGTCCCGGGCGGTCAGCATGATGATAGGAACTTTGGAAATCTTTCTTACCTGGCGGCAGACTTCGAGGCCATCCATTACCGGCATCATGATATCGAGCAGGAGCAGGCTGGGCTGTTCAGACTGTACTTTCAATATGGCTTCGGCCCCGTCTTGCGCCTCTACCACGGAAAAGCCGTCTTTTTCTAAATATAGCCTCAATATTTCCCTGATCTGCGGATCGTCGTCAGCTATTATGACAAGCTGTCCCATATACATGACCTCCCATTGGCATCTTCTTGCGAAATATTTTTATTCTTGTAAATATTATAAACCAGAGAAGCCGCTCTTTCACCAGCAAAACGTATTGTTTCACAAAGAATTCACACTCTGGCCTTTTTTTCAAAAAGAGATTTGTTTTTCTATATATTTGTCATATACTAATAGACAAAGAGGAGGCTGGTCGATGGAGCAGTATTTAGGCGATCTCGGGCTTTTATTTATAATCATCCTCGTCCTTTTGTACCTTTGCTGGGACAGGCTATTTCCAAAATAAGCCGGACCGTTGAACGGTCCGGCTTATTTTAATGATCTATGATGCTTTGCGCACCCTCTGTTTTATAACTGCGGTATTTATCGTAAATAATACGTAATACTGTGGTCACGGCTTTTTTAGCGCTGCCCTGGTATATATGGTCGAGCTTTTGCTGTAAAAGCTCAGCGCCAAGATTTAGGTCATACCCGACTATAGCAGTAGATACATGCCGCCGCGCCAACTCTGTAGCCAATGTACAGTCGGCTTCCACTATTTTTCCTGTTTCAACGTCTACCACTACGATTATCCCTATTACTTTGTACATTTCACTAGCCGTAATACCAGTTGGAAGTTTTGCATAACCGGAAAACAATACCAGATTTTCTTTTGTATTGTCCATAGTTTTTTACTCCTCTTCAGGTTTTTACCCCTTTAACGATATTTATTGCAACACCAAACGCCTTATAGAAATGTTGACCGCAAGAACGTTCATGGCGGTCATAGCCTCCACCTGCTGTTTGATGAATGTTTGCGCCTGTCGTACTATCTCTTTGATTACTGGTCCGTATAGCAGTACCAATTCTACATTTATTGAGACACTCCTGCTTTTGTCCACTCCGGTTTTTATTGTAACATTCAAAACGCTTTTTATTTCTTTTATTTCAGCCAGCGTCAATGTTACGATATCCTCTATCGCCGAATCGGCAATGAACATTTTTCCGTACATACTGAACGTCGGCCTCACTATGGATTTTTCCATGTGCTCGCCACTGCTTTTGTTTTTGCTGAAAAAGCCGCGGAAAGGGTCGATAAGATAGCCGGAGTAGTGCGGCTTTAACTCTACCGTAGCAACCGGGACTATGTGTTTTCCTTCCCGGTACCTGCTCTCCCTGGCCCTGGCGATCTCCCTCTTGGTAGACACCTCTTCTATCTTTATATAGCGGGAAGGCTCAGGTAAAGACAGCTTCAAAGCTATACGCTTAGCCATAGCCTCAGATGTTCCGAGGATGAGCAGACGCTCCGGCGGCAATTCCGCCAACGCCGCTTTTACTGTTTTTATTTGTTCCGGGTCGTTAAATATCGCTCTTTTTACTGCCTGTATGCGGTTTTGTTCATTTTTTGCGCTAGAACCGGCCCGGATCTTATTGCCCTGGATCAAAAGACCGTCGTCAATAATAGCATCCGCACCAACATCTCGGGCAATTTTTTGGGCTCTATAGCTTTTGCCTGTACCAGCCGGTCCTACAAATGCAATGACCTCCACAAACACGCCTCCACAAAAATGCTTTATAAAAAATTTTTGTAATAAAGCATATCTATTATGTTATATCATTCTACCACAAATTCAGAATTTGTGTAGATACCGTATAACAGCCCAAACGGGGCGGATACTTGCCCTGTATGCCGTGAAAGTCAGAACCGCCGCTTGCTTTAAGGCCAAGCTGGCGGGCCACATCGAGGTAATGAGCGACTTGCTCCGGGGTATGCCTTGGGTAATATACCTCCAAAGCATCCAACCCTAACGACGCCGCCTCTTTTAGCGCCTGTTGCTCTTTTATCGCGTGAGGATGGGCTATAACCGCTAAACCGCCGGCATCATGCACTAATTTTATCGCTTCGGCCAAAGATGGTTTTAAATGGGAAATATAGGCCGGCCCACCGTTATAAAGCAGTTTATCAAAAACTTCCTGCTGGTTGGGAAAATATCCCTTAGCCACCAGCGCGGCGGCCATATGCGGCCGCCCCAGCGCTTCGACGCCGGGCGACAAAAGCATAATGTCTTTTTCGTCTAGCGGATAGCCAAGTTTTTTTAGCAAATCGATTATTTTTCCCGTCCGGTTTAAGCGGTCTTCGCGCAAAACGGCCAGGTAATCGTTTAAAACCTTGTCCTCATGGTCTATAGCAAGCCCCAAAAGGTGCACTTCGTCCTCGCCCGCTTCTATGCTAAGTTCTATACCGGCAAAGACCTTAAGGGCGTTTTTTTCTTCCCGGGATGCTTTTAACGCCGCCGCACAGCCGCCCACCGTATCATGGTCGGTGATAGCGATCTGACCCAGACCGCATAAGGCCGCAGCAGCCACCAGTTCCGCGGGACTCAAAACGCCGTCGGAAAAAGTTGTATGGCAGTGCAAATCGGCCAGCATTACAGCAATCGCGCGGCTTCTATCAGCAACCTTACGCCAAAGCCGCTGGGACCCTTTACGTTATAGCCCTTGGTCTCTTTGCTGTTGACGGTATTGCCGATATCTATATGTACCCACGGTTTATCAGTAAATTCACCGATAAAGAGGCCGCCTGTTATCATTCCGCCAAAGCGGCCGCCGCTGTTTTTTATATCGGCGACACTGCTTTTATTATATTCTTTGAATTCTTCGAAAGCCGGCATTTGCCAACATTTTTCACCGCTGTTTTTGCTTGCTTTCATTACGGTATCGCAAAGCGCCTGGTCATTGGTGACGACGCCCGCGGCGACCTCACCTAGCGCAATAGAAGCAGCGCCGGTCAGTGTCGCTATATCTATTATTTTTTCCGCCCCGGCGATCTTCCCCGCATACCATACGGCGTCCGCCAAAAGCATGCGCCCTTCGGCGTCTGTGCTTATTATCTCTATAGTCTTGCCGGCCGCCGCTTTCACTATGTCGCCCGGCCGCGCGGCGTTGCCTGACGGCATGTTTTCCGCGCAAGGGATTATGCCCGTTATATTGACAGGCAGCTTCAACGCGGCAATCGCGCCCAAGGCCGCCAGCACAGCCGCGCCGCCGCCCATATCGTCTTTCATCTCGCCCATGCCTTCAGACGGTTTTATCGATATGCCGCCTGAATCAAAGGTAATACCCTTGCCGACAAAAGCGGTTGTGTGCTTTTTAGCCGGCGCTCCTTTATATTCGAGCACTATCATGCAGGGCGGCTGCGCCGACCCCTTGGCAACGCTTAAGAGAGCGCCCATATTCAGTTTTTGCATTTCTTTTACGCCCAGTACCTGGCAGGACAGACCGGACATTTTCGCCAGCTCCTGCGCCTCCTGCGCCATAACGGACGGGGTCACTACATTGCCCGGCCTGTTTATCAGGTCGCGGGCAAAATTCACGCCGCGTCCTACACTGGCCGCATTTTTTAATAAGGACGCCGCAGTCCTGGCATGCACACCAGGCGCCAATATGGTCAATGTCTTAGCACTGCCCTTTTCTTTTTTACTTTTAAACTCTTCGAAAGAATAATCGCCGAGCACCGCACCTTCGGCAAAAGCGCCCAAGCGTTCTTTTTCTTTAAAAAAGTCTTGTGGGAAAATCAGGTAAGGCTGCGACAGCTTATTTTCCGATAAAAACCTTATAGCGTCGCCAGCTAGATGGCGTACCATATCAGTAGTAAACGCTTTTACCTCTCCTAAGCCAAAAACGCCTAAAGTATTGACGGTAGAATCTTCACAAAGAATAAAGATGGCTGTTTTGCCTTTGTCCAGCAATCCCGGCTGCGTTTTAAAAAGTTTTTTCAGCGTTGCGGCAAGTTTGCCGCCTATCCCTTCGGGTAAAACTATTTTTGCGCCGTCCTTTCCGGCAAAAACGATGGTCTGTTCCTCTTTTGCCGGTAGGGTGGCCGTTATTTTGAATTCCACAGACATAATAAAACCTCCTGACCCATTAACATAAACAAAAGCCGCACCAACGTATTTGGTGCGGCCGCGTTTACACCACTTTATCTTGGTTCAACGATCAATTTTATCGCAGTACGTTCCTCACCGTCAATAACGATATCAGTAAAGGCGGGAATACAGATGAGATCCATACCGTGTGGCGCTACAAACCCGCGGGCAATAGCCACGGCTTTGATAGCCTGGTTCAAAGCGCCGGCTCCAATCGCCTGCATTTCGGCATTGCCGCGTTCACGCAGGACCCCTGCCAATGCACCGGCAACAGAATTTGGATTAGATTTAGCAGATACTTTCAAAATTTCCATGCAAATTCCCTCCCTTGGTAGCTGTTGCGATTGCTGAATAAGTAAACTTGTTCCTTCAAATGATATATTCTCGTTTTTTTTAAAATATCCTTTTCTTTAGTGTTAATAAATTTAAATTTTCATTTCACAGGTAGCATTCTTTCTTAAGAAAAAAAGAAAAAGTGTTTCAAATCAATCAACCAGCACACGGCCATAATGGCCTGCGCCGCCGGCAACGAGCTCCATATCTCCTCTTCTTGCACGCCCTATGCTGTTTGCGGCTTTTTCTCCCAATAAGGCGTTTATCTTAGATAAATCAATTTTATATAAAATTTCCAGTTCATTATAGTTTGCTGTGTAGATCTTCTCCAGCGCTTTTCTGCCTATACCCGGCAAAAAGGACAGCGGTAAGTGATAAATATAAGGCGCTTTCAGCGCTTTTCCTGCGACAAGGGGCCTGTCGGCGATCTCGTCTATGCGTTCGCTTACGCCCCTTACTACCCGGCCGCCGCAATGCCCGCACTTTTTCTCGTTGTAACCAGCAGGCTGGGCGCAGTCAGCGCAACGGGTGAGGTGATATTTACCCAAAGCAGGGTTAAGGCCGTAAAGCGCTTTTACACAGCCTTTTTTTCCTGCAATAGCGGCAAATATGCTTTCAAAGCTAGGTTCTCCACATATTTCAAGGTCAGTAAACTCCCTCCCTATGTTCTCAAGAGAGTGGGCGTCAGAATTGGCCAGATAAGAAAAGCTGTGCAATTCAGATATCCGGTCGGCCATGTAGGAGTCTGCGCTCAAGCCGAGTTCTACTGCGCTTATCGGCGGCAGTCCGCCTGCAAAAAGGTCTTCTAGCCGCCGTGCACAATTGCCGTAAATACTTTTAAACGGAGTAAACACATGGGCCGGTATGACTTTACACTTATGGCGGATAGCCAGATCATACAGCTCTTGTACACCCATGTGGGCATTTTGCGAACTCATATTTATATTTTTTATATAAACAGAAAGTTCCCGGCTCAGTTCTTGCAAAGCATCAAGCGTGGGCAAAAATAAGAGGCTATGAGCCGCGCCGCCGGATATTTCCCCGGTCTCCACTTCCCCGCCCAGTACAACGGCAAGCTTATCGCGGTAAATATATCCTCCACCGGCCTGTTCCCGCAACAATCCGGCGGAAAGCATGTTTCTAAGATCCTCTTGCACTAATGGCGACAAAGCGTCAATGATGCCGATAGCGTCAAGCCCTTTATGCCGGCAGGCTGTTTCCATGATATTATGTACAGTCAGTCGGCGTGTCGACGGTATTTTGATCCAGCGGCCACTTTCACTCACGCCTACGTGTATATGTAGGTCGGCCAGGCATCTCCTGGTTTCATTCATTGCCAATACCTGCCAGGAGGATCGCGCAAAGGGTCTTTGCGTCGCAAAGCGTGCCGTTTTTTACCATAGCCATTACTTCTTTGCTGTTAAAAAGGCAAACTTCCACAAATTCGTCTTCGTCAAGATTTTGCTGCTTTAATACCAGCTCATTGGCCTTGTATATGTGTATGACTTCATCACAAAAACCAGGAGTCACTATGATACTGGAAAGTTTTTCCAGTTTACCGGCAACATAGCCGGTTTCTTCCGTGAGTTCCCTTAAGGCGCAGTCGTCAGGATTTTCGCCGGCGTCCAGTTTACCTGCCGGCAGCTCATACAGCACCTTGCCGACAGCATAACGGTACTGGCGGACAAATACCAGCCTGCCGTCAGGCAAAACAGGCAGTATCAGTACCGCACCCGGATGCCTGACCAATTCTCTTTGCGCCGGTTTGCCATTAGGCAAGAGCACCTTATCCACAGACAGCTTTATCACTTTGCCGTTAAAGATCTCTTCCCGGCCGGTAAATTTTTCCCATAAATCTTTGTCGCGATCTGTATCCATTTGTTTCCTCCGGCTAACGTAAAAAATAGGCCGACTGTTGTCAGCCTAACGCGTTTTTGTGTAGAGTTTACTTCATTCTTAAATAGTCGGCTACCACCGCAATAAATTCCGAGTTGGTCGGTTTATGGGCCGCAGATGGCAGATAGCCGAATATTTTTTGGATGGTCTCGATATTGCCACGTTTCCAAGCGACATCTATCGCGTGCCTTATAGCGCGTTCCACCCGTGAAGCTTCTGTAGCATAGCGTTCGGCAATAGTAGGGTAAAGTATCTTGGTGACAGCGCCGATCAGCTCCCTGTCCTCCAAAACGCCCATAATACCTTCACGCAAATATTGATAGCCTTTAAGGTGCGCCGGAACGCCCAAATTTTTTATAGTTTGTGTTATCAAATGTTCTATCGGCTGCGCGTTGTTTACAGGTGAAGACAGCGGCTGCACCAAAACCTTGGGGGCTTGTGGGTAAATAGGCTCCGCCGCAGTATTGGGATTGGCGCCGATCAGTTGGCGGATGCGCGTAGCAAGGATGCCAAAGTTAAAAGGTTTCATGAGATAATAAGATGCGCCGAGCGCCAAGGCTTGCTGAGCCAAAGTCTCCTGCCCTAAAGCGGTCAGTATGATAAATTTTGGCTGGACAGCCAGCGCTTCGGCGGACAGTATCTCAATGACGCCCAGTCCGTCTACCTGCGGCATCACAAGGTCCAGTACCACTACATCGGGGTTTTGTTCCCTGATTATATCTATTATCTCTTTTCCATCATAGGCTACCCCTACTATTTCGAAATCTTCCTGTTGAGAAAAAAAGTCATGCAGCAAAGTTGTAAAGTTCTTGTTATCATCAGCAATGGCAATCTTAATGGCTTTTTTTATCGTCATGTCTAGTCTCCTCACTAAAACTGAACCAATAATGAATTATTCTTAAAAGTTTCTATTTAAAAATAACTATTAAAGCTCTTTTAATGAATATTCTATTTTAATATTTAAAAATCCTTTATGTTTCGTGCATCAAAGAAATTTTTATTTTATTAGGCTATTCCGTTTAGTAAAGATCCTTTTTTATCTCTGGCCAGTTTGAGCATTTGTCCGGCATTTTTCCTTGCCAAATCCGTCACATTGTCGCCAGCGGTCATGCGTGTGATTTCCCTTACTTTTCCTTCTTCGTCTAAAGACGCCACATTTATGAAGGCGCCGGCTTCCATTTGCTGTTTATCTATAAGTATATGGTTGTCTGCCATACAGGCTATTTGCGGTAGATGGGTTATGCAAAGAACCTGACGTGAAGAAGCTATCATCACGATCTTCTCGGCCATGCGCTGAGCGGTCACGCCGCCTACTCCCGTATCTATTTCATCAAATACCATTGTCGGCAGTTCGGCCTTGTCGAGCAAAACTGTTTTCAAAGCCAAAGCGATACGGGAAAGTTCACCGCCTGAAGCCACTTTGTTAAGCGGCTTTAATTCCTGGCCCGGATTGGCGGAGAAAAAAAACACCGCTTCATCCTGGCCGGATTCACTCAAACCATCCTTTTTTTTCATTGAAATGATAAATTTAGCCTGTTCCATGGCTAAATCATGAATATGTTCCTGTACTTTCCCGGCAAATGTTTTGGCATTTTTCCCCCGTAAAGCGCTTAGCTTGTCTGCCGCTTCCTGTACTGCGGCCAAAAGCGCCTGGCGTTCTTTTTCCAACTTTTGCGTATTTTCTTCGGCATGTAAAAGTTCTTCTTTTTTTGTTTTCGCGCTAGAGTAATATTGCAAAATATCAGCTATTGTATTGCCATATTTTTTTTTCAATTTGTAAATAGTATCCAGCCTTTCCTGGACAAATTCCAGGCGGCGTGGGTCGGCCGTCTGATTTTCAAGGCGCGAGGCCAAATCGAGCTTAACGTCGGTTATAGCGTATTGAGCTTCCTGAAGTGTAACTGACAGTTTGACGAGTTCTTCATCAAAACGGGCGGCTGTTTCCAATTCGCGCAGAACTCTTGCCAGCATGGGTAAAGTACCGCCGGAGGGAGAATGCTCTCCCTCCAACAGTTCATATGCTTTTGCAAGTGAGGATGCTATCTTCTCATAGTTAGCCAGTTTTTTGCTTTCTTCTTCCAAAGAAATGTCTTCGTTTTCTTTTAAAGAAGCTTTTTCTATTTCCTCGATTTCCCAGGATAGAATATCTAGTGTTCTTTCTCTTTCTATCGCACTTTCTTTGTTTTTCCTGAGTCGACGGGTGTTTTCTTGTAATAGGGCATATTTTTGCTGGTAATCTACCATCATAGCGCTACTTTCCGCTGCGCCATACAAATCCACCAGCTTCAAACAGGCATCCGGCTTTAAAAGCTGCTGATTTTCATGTTGCCCGTGGATGTCTACAAGTTTCTCACCCAGAATTTTTAAAAGATTTGCCGGTATCCTGACCCCATTGGCTGTGCTCATGCTTTTTCCGGCGTCATTGATCCGCTTTGACAGTATAAGCTCGCCATCAGGGTAATCTATGCCGTTTTCATCTAACAAACCTTTGACCAGCGGCAGTTTTTCAATATCAAAAACAGCCTGTACCATAAGATAGTTTTCGCCTTTTCTTATCTGGTCAGTGGAAACCTTACCACCCAAAGCAATATTGAAAGCGTCTACCAATATGGATTTGCCGGCTCCTGTCTCACCTGTGAGAACGTTAAAGCCGGGGGTAAATTCCACTAACACTTTATCTACAAGGGCAAAATTATGGACAGACAGGGCTGAAAGCATTTAACTGCCTCCTTATGGGCTAATTACAACAAATTGCGGAAACGGTTTATTGCCAGTTGAGCGTCTTCCGGTGAAGCAACTGCTACGAAGATGGTGTCGTCTCCGGCTACAGTGCCGAGGATTTCCGGCCAGCGCACATAATCTATGGTATAGGCAACAGCTTGGGCCGTGCCGGGAAGGGTACGAATGACGATAAGGTTATGGGTCGACAATATGCTTATCACAGAATCCTGGAAAGTCCTTTCCATACGGGCTTGCGACAACATGACCCCTTGTTCGGCCGGAAAAGCGTAACGGTATTTACCATCGCCGGTCGGGACTTTTATCAGCATCAACTCTTTGATATCACGCGATACAGTTGCCTGTGTGACCTCGATGCCATGTTTTCTCAGAGCAGCGGCAAGCTCCTCCTGAGTCTCCATTATCTGTTGGTCGACAATCTCCTTTATCTTTGCGTGTCTAAGTCCTTTCATGTTTTTTCTCCTTTCAAACTTTTAAAATTTACTTTCTTTTTACATTCCCACATGAACCTAACCCGTTTTTTCTAAGTTTTGTTTCTTTGTTTTTGCATTTTAAAACTCCTCGCCTTTTTGCAACCTTTGCTGCCAGGTGTCGTAATAACAACTATCGGCAAGTTTTATAAACTTGCTCTTTAGCTGGCTATGCTTTATCCTGACAACATCTCCAGGTAATATTTGCGCGGCAATAACGCCATCTGCCGCCAACTGGATCTCGCTGTAAGGCGGTTGTGCCTTGAGAGTTATCTCATCTTTACCCGGCACAACCAATGGCCTGGTATGAAGGGCATGCGGACAAACAGGAGTAATAACAGTAACATTCAGTAATGGGTGTACGATAGGCCCTCCGGCAGATAAAGAATATGCCGTAGAACCAGTCGCTGTAGCAAAAACTAATCCGTCTGCAGAATAAGATGAATCCCGCTTGCTGCCATCAATACTTAGCGATAACCTTACAAGCCTTGCTTGGTTTCCCTTGCTCAATACCACATCATTGAGAGCGCTTCCCTGAGTAACCAAACTTCTGTTACGCATAATGGTAAAGTGTAACATACAACGTTCTTCAATATCATAATGCATATTATATATCTTTTTCAACTCTTTTTTCATTTGAGGTATCTCGATTTCTGTAAGAAAACCTTTGCGTCCTACATTGATACCGCAAACCGGGATACCAAGTTGGGCAGTATATTTTGTCATTCTTAAAAATGTGCCATCACCTCCTAACGAAATACCGATATCAATTTGTTGCATGCTTTCCGGATAATTAATATCAAAGCCTGGGCATCCTTTACTATGAGCCAATTCAACAGGAAGCATGGTAACGATACCTTGTTCTTTGCAAAAAGCCAACAATTCGTCAAGAATATCCCTGACTTTTTCTTTTTCCATGTTAGGAAAAACACCAAAAGTAACTCCCATTGCCTGCTCCTTTATAGCGTCTTCTCATGGGCTTGCGCTACCGTGTCGCGGATTGAGTAGCTGTAATCCTTGCCGGCGCTTTCCCGCCCAAGATATATGAGGTATTCTATATTTCCTTCCGGGCCGCGAATAGGAGAGTATGTAATGCCTAATACAGTCAGGCCGGCTTCTTGGACAAATCGCACGATCTTATCCAGTACGGCTTCATGTACTTTCGGGTCGCGCACAACCCCTTTTTTACCGATGTTCTCACGGCCAGCCTCAAATTGCGGCTTTACCAGCGCTACGATTTTTCCCGCCGGCGAAAGAAACTGTACTATGGCCGGAAATATTTTTTCCAGTGATATAAACGCTAAATCAATAGTAAAAAAATCTATCTCTTCTTTTATTTGCTCGCTCGTCAGATAGCGGGCGTTAGTTCTTTCCAAACTTACTACCCGCGGGTCGCTGCGTAGTTTCCAGGCCAGCTGGCCATATCCTACATCAACGGCATATACTTTTTGCGCGCCGTTTTGTAAAGCGCAGTCTGTAAATCCCCCGGTTGAGGCTCCTATGTCGGCGACTATTTTTCCTTCCAGTGAAATGGCAAAATCTTTCAGGGCCTTTTCCAGTTTCAGGCCGCCGCGGCTGACATAAGGCATATCATCGCCAATTATGCGTATCGGCGCCTCACAGTCCACTTTACTGCCGGCTTTATCAATTTTCTCCCCGTTCACCAAAACCCGCCCGGCCATCAATGCAGCATGGGCGCGCTCACGGGAAGGGAAAAAACCTTTTTCCACCAAAATCACGTCTATTCTCTCTTTTTTCATATCTCTTCGCAAAAAGCCTTTATTTTATCCGCCATACTGTCGGCGTCAAGGGAGTTTGCTGCCAATAAAAGGCTACGTTTGCCATGCGGGATAAATTCATCCGGCAAACCCAGATTAAGTACTTTCACTTTATTCAGCAGTCTTTTTTCCTGCAATTTTTCCAATAGCGCCGAACCAAATCCGCCGGCCAAAACATTTTCTTCCATAGTGATAAAATATTTAAAGGTGTTTGCCTGTTCCAGCAAAAGCTTTTCATCCAGCGGTTTTATAAAACGGGCATTGACAAGTGCCGGTGAAAGTCCCCCGGCACAAAGTTTGGCGCAAACCTTCCTTGCTTCTTCCACCATGCTACCTGCCGCCCATATAACGATGTCTTTTCCTTGCTGCAAAACTTCCGCTCTACCTATCTGCAAAAAAGTCTCTGCTTTATCTATTTCTACACCCACGCCTTCACCGCGCGGATAGAAAATAGCCGTCGGCCGGTCTTCTTGCAGAGCAGTCCTGAGCATACCGCTCAGCTCGTTTTCGTCTTTAGGTACAAACAATACGATATTCGGCATGCTGCGCAAGAAGGAGTAACCAAATACACCATGGTGGGTCGCGCCGTCGTCTCCAACCAATCCGGAGCGGTCAAGCGCAAATACTACAGGCAGGTTTTGCAGGCAAACGTCATGTATTATCTGATCATAAGCCCGCTGGGCAAAAGTCGAATATAAGGCTACAACAGGTTTCAAACCTTCACAGGCCATCCCGGCGGCTAGAGTAACGGCGTGTTGTTCGGCTATGCCGACATCAAAAAAGCGCTGCGGGAATCTTTTGCCAAACGCCGAAAGTCCTGTGCCATCCGGCATGGCGGCTGTAATTGCCGTTATGCGCTCGTCTTTTTCCGCCAATTCAACTATCGCCTGGCTGAATATTTCCGTATAAGTAGGTATTTTACTTGTTTTTTCCTTGTCCCCTGTCTCTATGCTGAAAGGCCCCACCCCATGAAAACTGGCGGCTTTTTCTTCCGCCGGGGCATAGCCTTTTCCTTTACAAGTCATAACATGCACTACAGTGGGTTTGTCCATGTTCCTTGCCAGTTCGAAAACTTCCGCCATACGCCCTATATCGTGACCGTCTACCGGGCCAATATAGGTAAAGCCAAGCTCTTCAAAGAGCATACCGGGCACCAGCAGAAATTTTACGCTGTTTTTTACCCGGTCGATGGTCTTAAGCATCTTGTCGCCGATAGACGGTATGCTTTTCACCGCGGAATCTATATCGCGTTTGATGCGGGCGTACGTCGGAGCGGTGCGCATGCGGTAGAGGTACTCGGACAAAGCCCCCACATTTTTGGCAATGGACATTTCATTGTCGTTGAGTACCACCATTATCTTTTTTTGCAGGTGGCCGGCGTTATTCAAAGCCTCAAAGGACATGCCTCCGGTCAGCGAGCCATCGCCAATGACAGCTATTATGTCAAATTTTTCTTTTTTCAAATCGCGCGCTATCGCCATACCAAGCGCAGCGGAAATGGATGTGCTGGCGTGTCCTGTACCAAAAGAATCATAATCGCTTTCAAAACGGCTTGGAAAACCGCACAACCCGTTATACTGGCGCAAACTGCCAAACTGCTCGCGGCGGCCGGTAAGTATTTTATGGATATACGACTGGTGCCCCACATCCCATATGATCTTATCTTCGGGACAACTAAAAACTCTATGCAACGCGATAGATAATTCTACTACCCCCAGATTTGGCGCAAGATGTCCGCCAGTACAGGACACTGTATTTATTATCAGATCGCGGATTTCCTCCGCCAGCCCCGGCAAAAGCGATTCATCCAGCCGTTTCAAGTCGGCAGGCGAATTTATTTTTTCAAGCAAGCTCATACCTTCCATCCTTATGTATGATATATTTTATTTTAATTACCTGCCTTTAGAATTATTATACTACATAAAATACAGTTTGTCGAATACTATTATTTATACAATATTAATTATTTCTAGATATTAGTTTTTCAGCAAGATATATTAGTCGCTTTGCCTTATTTCCGAGAAAAGAAAGGGATTCAACAGCTTCTTCCACATGCTGTTGCGCCAAAGCTCGGGCGCCATCCAGTGAATAAATAGACACATATGTGCATTTTCCTCTGCGTTCATCACTGCCGGCGCTTTTTCCCATCTCACTGGAGTCACCGACCACATCTAAAATATCATCTGTTATTTGAAAAGCCAAACCAAAATTTTCCGCATAATCAGTGAGGGCTTGCAGTTCTTTCGCGTCAGCGCCCGCCAACCGGCCGCCGGCCCGCAGAGCCGCCTTAAAGAGAGCGCCGGTCTTAGCCATGTGCATTTCCTTGAGGCGCTCTATATTTATAACATTGTTTTCCGCATGCATGTCTATGACTTGCCCGCCGACCATGCCTTCTGCGCCCGCGCACACGGCTATTTCCCGCACTGTTTCTACTAGGGCTCCCATGTCCACATCTTTTTGGCTGAGCATAACTTCAAAAGCCTTGGTCAAAAGGCCGTCACCGGCCAGGATAGCCTTTGCTTCGCCAAAAACTGTGTGATTGGTCGGGCGGCCCCGCCGGTAATCGTCATCATCCATCGCCGGCAGATCATCGTGGATCAAAGAGTAAGTATGTATCATCTCAAGGCCGCAGGCGACATCAAGATATTTAGCGCCGGAGCCGTTTACCGCGTCCGCCGCCGCCAGTACGAGCAAAGGCCGGAGCCGTTTACCGCCTGACATCAGGCTGTAGCGCATCGCATCTTCGATATCGGATATGGTTTTGTCCGGCAGCAGCCTGTCTAAATGTTCTTCTATCAACAGGCGGGCCTGTTCGAAATATTTAGCGTTATCCATCTTATTCCTCCGTCAATACCATAGGCTGCAAAAACAAATCACCCTTGGCGTCCTGCATTATTTTTTCCACCCGTTGCTGGGCCGACGCCAGTTTTTTATTACAGTCCGCCGCCAGCTCCACACCGCGGCCAAACAGTTCCATCGCTTCGTCCAGTTTCAGGTCGCCTTGTTCCAGTTTGGCTACAGTCTCTTCCAACTGTAAAAGAGCCTCTTCAAAAGAAATACTCTCACCAGATTTTTTTTTCGCCATCTTCACTCCTCCTTGCGCAAGCTTTCCACACACGCATACAACATGCCGTCAGCTAGTCTGGTTTTGATAACATCACCATTTCGTAATTGCGAAATACTTTTAACCAGTCGCCCTTCCCTGTCGGCAGTCACGCTATAACCACGCGCCAATACCGCGAGCGGGCTCAAAACATCCAGTTTCGCCGTCAAAGAAGACAAACGTTTTTCCTTTGCTCCGACAAGGTTTTCTTCCGCACGCCGCAGACGCTCGTCCAATTTATCCAGTTGTTGCATGCTGGCGGTATACAGAGTTTCCGGGCGCCGGAAAACAGGCGAAGCCAAACAATGTTTAAGGCGCAAAGCCAAGTTGTCTGCTTTGGCCCGCAAAAGCTGCTCCATGCGTTTTCTCAGCGCGGCAACAGTATCTAGCAGCGCCTGCCGGTCCGGCACGCACAATTCCGCAGCCTGCGACGGAGTAGCCGCCCTGAGGTCGGCGGCAAAATCGCACAGTGTGAAATCCGTCTCATGCCCGACCGCGGATACCACCGGGATAGCCGACGCCGCCACGGAGCGCACTACACGCTCGTCGTTAAAAGCCCACAGCTCTTCCAAGGAGCCACCGCCGCGCCCGACGATCAAAACATCGGCCAAAGCCATTTTATTCATGCTTTTTATAGCATGATCTATTTCGCCGGGAGCTTCCTTACCCTGCACACGTACCGGAAAAAATATAAGCTTAACGGCGGCATTGCGTTTTCCCGCCACAGTTATGATATCATGTAGCACAGCGCCGGCGGAAGACGTTATGATGCCGACCGTCTGCGGAAAAAATGGTATGGGACGTTTTTTTTCAGCGGCAAAAAGCCCTTCGGCCGCCAGTTTGTTTTTCAGCAATTCGCAAGCAAGCGCCAAATTGCCGGAGCCGCCGGGAAAAAGATTGTCCACATATAACTGGTACACCCCGTCGCGTTCATATACCTCGATACGCCCACTGGCCAGTACCATGGTTCCATTTTCCGGTTTAAAACGCAAAAGCGCCGCCCGGCCGCGGAACATCACCGCCTTGATAGTGCTTTTTTCGTCTTTTAAAGTAAAATAGCAGTGCCCGGAATCGTAGCGCTTGAAATTGGATATTTCTCCTTCTATTTGTATCCTCTGCAAAGACGGCTGGGTAGCCAGCGTTTCTTTTATCAGTGAATTGGCCGCGCTTACAGTATATACTTTAGCCATGCCGCACCCTCCAACTTTTCAGCGCCATATAAGCGCAGCCCACGGCGTTGTCGCCGCAAAACGCCTGCTGAGGGAAAACGGTTTCCACACCTACAGCGCTCAAATTCTTTGTTAAAAAGTCGCGTATATAACAATTTGCCGTAACGCCGCCAACCAGCAGCACACTAGCACAGGCTGTTTTCTCGGCCGCATTTTTCAAAAGCTTAGCCAGACTTTTGGCGACAGCGACCTGTACGCCGGCGGCCAAGGCCGCTCTGTCCGCCCCTTTGTCCAGTAGCTTGAGCGCCGCGGTCAAAGGGCCGGAATAGCTGATAGAAAAACCATTGACCGCTACCGGCAAAACTTCCGCTTCGCCGGCCGTAGCGGCAAGCTCTTCCAACCGATCTCCGCAGGGAAACGGCAGCCCCATAGCTACCCCCATGCGGTCGATAAACTGCCCGGCGTTTATATCGCCGGTACCGCCCAGTTCTTTTAGCAGGCAAGTTTCTTCTTTTTTCTCCACTAACAGCAAATCGGTCGTACCGCCCGAAGCGTGCAGTACAATAAAACTGCCGGCCCCTGGTCTTTCGTTTGTAGACCATAGCCCGGCTTGGATATGATTTTCCTGGTGGCTGGAGGTAATAATCGTGGCGCCGGTTGCCGCCGCCAAAGACCTGGCAACCGCCGTACCGCTCATAAAAGCCGGCATATAGGAGCCTTCCAACGGCCGCGGCTGGCTGGAAACACCTATGGCAGTCAAAGAGAGGGCCTTATTTGCAAACACTTCTTCCACCAATACAGGCAGGTTTTTTACATGCTGAAAGACCATTTCCGACTGCCTGAGGCCGCGTCCGGATTCTTTTACCTTGAGCAAAATGCGCCTGTCGGCCAACAAACTGCCTTCAGAGTCCAGTATAGCTACCGATGTAGTATAACAGCTCGTATCTATACCCAAAAAAACTTGTTGCATCGTCAATCCTTTGCTTTTTTTGCCATTTTGCCAAGCATCCCGTTAATAAAGCGAGGCGAATCGTCGCTGCCATATACTTTTGCGATCTCGACAGCCTCGTTTATTGCAATGCCGGGACTTATCTCGTCCGGCGAAAACCTCATCTCGTATATGGCCAGCCGCAAAATATTGCGGTCTACAGAGGCCATACGCTCTAGCGTCCACTCTTCGGCATAGTTGTCTATGATTTCATCTATTTCTTTTTGCTTGTCCAAAGTAGCGGCAATGATAGCTTTGGCGTATTCAACGCTTGCCGGGCTAAGTTCTTCATGGCGCTCGGCAGCGACCGCCGCAAAAGCTTCAGGCCAGTCCGCCTGTGAAAAATCCAGCTGGAACAGCGTTTGTAACGCCATTTCCCTGGCCAGTCTGCGACTCATAAAAATCCTCTTTTCTTTAGGCTGAAACTTTATTTATGGTAACCGGAGGGCAGTATACGGTCTAAAAGTTCCATGATATCTTCTTTGTTGTCTACTTTTTGCCCCAGGATATAACCGCCCGACATGAGGATAAGCAAAAATACCGTGCGGAAAAAACCAAGCAGCAAAAACATCGCCCCTATTATAAGTCCTACCAGCACCCCCAGCATGCGACCGCGGTGGGTCTGCCACAACCCGGCAAAAAATTCCTTCAACATATCCCTTTCCTCCTACTCAAACCTCTGTTTGCTCTTCGCTTCATAGGAAATGGTATTAAAGATTATTTCCACTTCAGATACTTCCCGGCCCACGGTCTCTTTGACACTGGTTTTTATTTTATCCTGCACGATCTTGCTTATTTCCGGGATGTTCGCCTCCGGTAAAACACCCGCCGTTATCTTTACCTTAAGCATGTCACCGCTGGCGTTGACCCAAGTCTTGACATTATGCACGCCGCGTACCTGCGCAGCTGTTTTTTCCACAAATTTTTCGACGGCGGCCATGCTGACACGCACAACGCCCTCGTCGCCGATGTGTACGACAATATCTTTCGGCCCTACCCGGGTGACCCCGGCGACCAGCAGCCTGATGCTCAAAATAAATATCAAAACGCCGATGACGGCAAATTCCCAGCGCCCCGGTATCATATGCAGGTAATCGGCGATCGCGGCCACAGGAAACATGCCTGCTACAAAGCATACTATCAGCACAGAAACAGCGGCCATGACTATAGTATAGAGAGTGAGCAATATACGGTCGGCAATACGCATTTAGGCGCCTCCCTGTTCCATTTTTATTTTATCCATATTGGCAATGCCTTGCACATGTATGTTTATTTCCACTACTTCCATGCCGGTCATAGCTTCGATAGATTCCTTGACTTTTTCCTGTATGCCGATAGCCACATCAGGTATGCATACGCCGTATTCCATGATAACATACAAATCTACCGCGATCTGGCGTTCGCCGGCGCGGACTTTTACACCCTTGGAAAAATTCTTTTTACCTAAAAGCTCTGCTATGCCGCCCACCAGACCGCCGCTCATGCCTGCGACCCCCGGCACTTCAGTGGCGGCGAGGCCTGCTATTATGCTGACCACTTCGTCCGCGATGCGGATAGAGCCGGCTTCCTCTTCCTTATCGTCATCAGGGGCAACATAAAGGTCTTTATTTTCTTCCACTGCGTGCCTCCTTGGTGCGCTTCTTTGCATTTTGCGCACTGTTTTAGACAGTTAAACTATTACCAATTTATTATAGCATATTATACAAAGCGGAAAAGCCTTTTCCGGTAAAATAATGAAGAAAACTCCAGACAAATATCTGGAGTTTTCACGTTTAAGCCCGCTCTACATAGTCGCCTGTCCGCGTATCTATGCGCAGCATATCGCCAGCATTTATGAACAAGGGAACTTTTACCACATAACCGGTCTCCATCGTAGCCGGCTTGGTACCGCCGGTAGCGGTATCGCCGCGGATACCGGGGTCGGTTTCGGCGACCTTTAGCTCAACGACATTGGGCAGGTCTATGCCAAGGACTTTTCCCTGGTAAAACATGATGGTCACTTTCATGTTCTCCTTGAGAAAGTTCATAGCGCTGCCTAGGACGTCTTTGCTCAATTCGCTTTGTTCGTAATTTTCCGTGTTCATGAAAACATGGTTGCCGTCGCTCTCATACAGGTATTCCATGTCATGGCGCTCAATATGCGCTTTGGGGAATTTTTCGCCGGCATTGAATGTTTTCTCAACGACCGATCCGGTACACAGGTTCCTCAGTTTTGCCCGGACAAAAGCGGCGCCCTTGCCTGGTTTTACATGCTGAAAGTCCACTACCTGCCAGGCGTCTCCGTCGATGGTGACAGTGGATCCGGTCCTAAAATCATTAGTCGAAAGCATAAAAATTCCTCCTGATTTTTAAAAATTAATTAGCCCAGTTCTAACAGCTGTTTGGGCGTAGCAGTAAGTATCCTGACACCGTCTCCGGTAACGGCCACCATATCTTCTATCCTCACGCCTCCCCAGCCGGGGATATATATGCCCGGCTCCACAGTCACTACCATGCCAGGTTCGAGCAACGCGGCGCAAGACGGTGAAAGGCGCGGTTCTTCATGTATGGCCAGACCCACGCTATGGCCTGTGCCGTGGCCGAAATACTGCCCATAACCGGCAGCAGTTATCACGTCTCTCGCCGCGGCGTCCCCTTCTTTGCCTGTTATGCCCGGTTTTAGCGCCGCCAGCGCTTTGAGCTGGGCCGCAAGCACTATGCCGTATACCTTTTTTTGTTCTTCGGAGGCTTTTCCTATGACCACCGTCCTCGTAATGTCAGAACAATAGCCTTTATATACGGCGCCAAAGTCAAAGGTAACAAAATCGCCTGCGGCGAAAACCTTATCTGTCGGCTGGCCGTGCGGCAAAGACGAACGCTCGCCTGAGGCGACGATAGTAGGAAATGAAGTCCCGGACGCGCCTTCTTGCCTTAAATAGAACTCCAAAAGCGCAGCCGCCTCGATTTCCGCCATGCCGGTCCGCAATTCGGGCAACAGGCGGGCAAAAGCCCTGTCTGCGATATCTACTGCATTTTTTAGCAAAGAAAGCTCTTCTTGGTCTTTGACTGTTCTTAAAAGGTCAAGGTTTGTAGGCAGCCATTCTTTATCAGGTATAGAGGTTTGCAGCTTTTTAAAGGTTTCTACCGTCACATAATTTTCTTCATAAGCAATACTGGAGCAACGCGCCAAAAAGTTTGCCGCATCTTCATATATCCTGCTGCCGTGCTGCACTATTTCGCAACCCGGAGCCTCCTGTTTAGCCTGTTCAACATAACGGAAATCAGTCAAAAGAACTACCTTGTCCGGCAGCAAAAGGAGCAAACCGGCCGAACCGGAAAATCCGCTGATATAACGGCGATTGCGAAAATTGCTTATAATCAGAGCGTCAAATGGCTGGCTACGCAAAAACTCTTTGGCTTTGGCAATATGGTCAGCCATGTTGCGCCGCCATACCCGCTACCGCAGCCAAAGCCAAAAGGTAGCTGTCCGCGCCAAAACCGCAAATACGCCCCACCACGATATCGGCAATGACCGAAGTCCGGCGGAAATCTTCACGGGCGTAAACATTGGACATATGCACTTCGATGGCCGGTATCGCCACCGCTTTCAATGCATCGCGCACCGCTACGCTGTAGTGAGTAAAAGCGGCGGCGTTGATGATTATATAATCAATACTGCCCATCGCCGACTGTATTTTATCCACCAGCACGCCTTCATGGTTGGTTTGGAAGCACTCCAGCTCAAAACCCATACCGTCGGCCTCTTTTTGCAAGCGACCGTTTATTTCAGCCAGCGTCGTTTTACCGTAAATAGCCGGTTCGCGTTTGCCCAAAAGATTGAGGTTAGGACCGTGCAAAACAAGTATTTTCTTATTCATGCTCATTTATCCCCTCAAAAGTTTACTTTAATATAATATCATAATTACTGCGTATCTGCCAATATTTCTACAGGGAAGCCAAATTTTGCCACTATTACACGGACATCTTCTATCAGTTCCGGCGTAGAACGGATGAGTAAAATCCCTTCTTTGCCGTCTATGGCACTGACCACGCCCAGGTGCTCATAGCCCTGCATTATCCAGTTGACAAAAGCGATGTTCTGTTCATCCACCTTTATTTTTATCCGGTCGGCGCCACATTCAGCCATCATGTATCCTCCGGCGCAAAAGCGAATTTTCCGGCAGAGCATGCGCAAAAGGCACATTAAATATCTGTTGGGGATGGGCGGCGGCAATGATAGCGTTCCCATCTGCGTCAAGCATTTCCGCCAGCTCTATGCTGAATATCTCACCCTCAGGCGTTAGCGCCTCCAGTATATCGCCCTGTTTCACATTGTTGCGCTGCTCGATGACCAGCCGCCCACTGCCATAACCCTTGACCAGGCCGACAAAATCGTGTGTCTGCCGGTAAGATGAAGTCGCATACACCTGTGCGCCGTCTGCCGGTCGTCCGGCGGCAAAACCTTCCGTATAGGGGCGGTGGGATATTTTGGCCAGCTCTTCCCGCCAGCGCGGCAGGACGCTAAACTCCCGCGGCGCGGCAAACAGCGCATCTATCGCCTGCCGGTAAACACCGACCACAGTAGCCACATAATGAACGCTTTTCATGCGCCCTTCTATCTTAAGGCTGTCAACGCCCGTCCGGCAGATCTCAGGCAGACGCTCCAACAAGCAAAGGTCTTTAGAATTGAAAACATAAGTTCCGTATTCGTCTTCAAACACCGGGAAGTATTCGCCCGGCCTCGCTTCTTCCTGCAAAGAATAGCGCCAGCGGCAAGCCTGGGCGCACTCGCCCTGGTTGGCGTCGCGTCCGGTCATATAATTGCTCAGCAGGCAGCGCCCGGACTAGGATATGCACATAGCGCCGTGTACAAATATTTCTATCTCCATGGCAGTCTTTTCTTTTATCCGGGCGATTTCCGGCAAGGACAACTCACGCGCCAAAACTACGCGCGCCGCCCCCAGTTCCTGCCACTGGAGCGCACCTGCCCAGTTCACCGTGTTGGCCTGGGTGCTCACGTGGACAGGCATATCGTTTACGCATTCTCTGGCCAGACGAAAAACACCCAGGTCTGATATGATCAGGGCGTCGACGCCGGCTGCCTGCAAAAACCGTAAATAATCCGGCAGTTTCGCCAACTCGTCGTTATGCGGCATTATATTTACCGTCACATATATTCTTTTGTCCAGACTATGGGCATATTTCACTGCTTCGACTATCTCTTCATCGCTGAAATTGCCGCTTTGAGCGCGCATGCCAAAAAATTTGCCGCCCAGGTAGGCCGCGTCCGCGCCGTATAAAAAGGCCATTTTAAGTTTTTCCATATTGCCGGCTGGCGCCAGCAGTTCAGGTTTTTCCATGACAAACCACCGTCAAATAAATCACTGGCTGGCCCTTTGTATCGCCGCCAGGTGTTCTTGATATGTCTTACTGAAAATATGCGAACCGTCTTTTTGTACTACAAAATAGAGGTAACTCTCCGCCGCCGGATTTATCACCGCCTGCATGGACAAAAGGCCGGGATTGGCTATCGGCCCTGGCGGTAAGCCGTAATGCAGGTAGGTATTATAAGGCGACGGCAGCTGGGTATCGGCTATGGTCAGTTCCGGTTTGGCATAGCCCAGTATATACTGGATGGTAGCGCAGGACTGAAGCGGCATAGCGATATCCAGCCTGGTCAAAAATGCCCTGGCGATAAGCGGCCTGTCTTTTTCTACCGCCGCCTCTTTTTCCACCAAGGACGCCAGCGTGACAAAATCCCTGATTGACAGTTTTTTGTCTACAATAGCTTTACGCATTTCCAGTGTCAGCTGTTTGTCAAATTCCTTGGCCAAGAGGGCCAATACGGCATCGGCCCTGGCGCCTGGCGATACTTTGTAAGTAGAAGGGAATAAAAACCCCTCGCATTTATACTCGACCAAAGGGTCGTCTGTTTTCATATAGTCATAAGGAGTATAGTTTTTCGCCAGATCGAGAAATTCTTTTTTACTTGCCAGCTGTTTTTGCTCCATCAGCTCGGCTATCTGTTTGACATTAAAACCTTCAGGGATGGTGAAACTAACGTAGCGGACGTCGCCGACCGCCATTTTATCCATTATTTCCTTATCGGACATACCGGCGGTAAATTCGTATTCGCCGGCTTGCAGCGCGTTATCCAGGCCACGCAGTTTCAATTGCGTACGAAAATAAGAGGAGTTGCTTATCAGCTTTTTCTCCTCTAAAAGTTTTGCTATTTCTCCCGCCGCCATGCCGTCTTTTACTTTTACGATCACCTTAGTGCCGGCCGGCAGTTGGGAAGAGCCGCAGCCCACCGCTAACAACAGAAGTAAAACAATGCCAATGATGCATATTTTTTTGTTTTTCAGCATTATTAACCACCCTCAATGGCAAACCTGGGGAAGCCGTAAGGCTTCCCCAGGTAAAACTTTTACAGCAAAAAACTATTCTTCCTGGTCGCGCTCTTCGTAAATGCGCAACACTTCTTCAAATTCTTCGTCAGTCGGGTTGCAGTATACATCTTCGCCATTTTCGTCTGTTTCTATCTTGGCGATTATCGCTTCGTCCTCGCAACCGCAACCGCCGCCGCAGCTGCTTTCACAACCGCATTCATGCTCCTGGCCTTCTTCGGCGTCAATAGGCGCCAGAACGGCAAACCGCTTATCGCCTACAACTATCACTTCTTCTTCAACATAATAGTATTCATTTCCCTCTTCGTCAGTCATAACGACTACCGACTCTTCCAACTCCATGTCGTCTTTTTCAAAATCACTCATAATTACACTCCTTACATGCTGTAAACTACAGCAATTTTATAGTAGAAAGGCTTATCTGTCAATCAAACTTTTAGAATATCTTTTTGATGCCGTCGATTACTTTCTTCCGTTCCTTCTCTATGCCTTCCGCCGCGTTTTCCAGCACGTTCTTTTTGGAAAGGTCACTCACGTCTATCATGTCGAACCGAACTTTGCCGTCAGCCCCTATAGTAGCATTGGTCTTGGCCACGCCGGCTAAGGTATGTACTTCGATATTGCTAAAGCTCATGTTGCTGCCGAGCTTGCTGAAATTGCCTTTCATGAGGTTGAAGGGAATACCGGCAAAATCGCCTTTGCCGATATTAAAGGAACCGTTGGCAGCAGCGGCATTGGGGTCGCCAACGCCGGTGGCATGGGCGTTGAAAGACAGCGGGCCGTGTATTTTGGTTTCCGTCATGGCTGTACTGTTTATACCGCTGCCATGTAAGTCAAACACAAAGCTCTTATCCGCCATCTTCACCGTACCCACGGCGGTCACTATACCGCCGTACACGCCGGCCCGGGCATTGGTCAGATGCACTACGCCGCCGGCATAATTAAAGTCGCCGCTGGCGTCTACTATTTCCATCTGGTCTGTCCTCAGTTTCGGCATGTTGAAATTGCCTTTCGCCAGAGGATTGTCCGGCGTACCGGCGATATTCGCCTTAAAGGACAGCGGGTCTTTTATGCCGAGGCCCGGGCTCAGGGCTTCCGGGCTAAAGGAATCGGACGAAACATTCAGGTTCAATACGTAAGGATCTTTGGAGATATTTACCTTGCCATCCACTTTTACCGCCTGCCCGTTAAGAGTGCCGGTCAGACCACTCAGTTCCACCTCATCCTGGCTGCCTTTAAAGTTGCCTTTTACCCCGGCGATCGATATGCCGTCTGTATCGGCTTTTATCCCTTCAAAGTTGCCCTCTGCCTGCATCTGTAAAGGTTTTTGCCCGATCAGTTCCGCCTTGGCTTTTAATACGGGTATGCTGCCTTCACTAAGTTTCAGGTTGCTTTTTACCGGGATCATCTGGAAAAAGTCTTTCAATGCAATAGAGCGTCCTTCCACTTCCAGTTTAAGCTTGTCGCCCGCCGCCGCATCATATAGAAGCTCCAGTTTGCCGGCAAAATCGGCCTTATTCTGTTTAGCTTGCATCGTGCCGGTGACTTTTGGATATTCTTTATAAGAGATCTTGCTGTCTAGTCCCTCGTATTTCAGTACATTCTTACCGGAAACTATTTCCAGGAAGCCTTTTTCTATTTCAATGACACCGCGAAATGCCGGCGGCTTTTTCGCCTCTTCTTTCTTATCTTTGGCTTTTTCGTCTATATTCACCAGATTCATTACATTAAGGCCGGTTTTTTCATCATATGCAAGGTGCAGTTCCGGCTGCTCAAGTATGATGGTCTCTATAGACTGGGCCCCGAGGCTTGCTGACAATATATCGCTCATGCGCACGGAGATGTTTATCCTGGGTATCTTGGCCACCAGTTTGCCCGACGGATCGTTCCATACGATGTCTTTAGCCCAGACCGCGCCGCTGAAAGACGCCCCTACGTCGCCTATGGACAGCTTTCCTTTCAAGAAAGTCTGTTGCGCAGCCTTTTCTTTGACAAAATTTGCCGCCTTGCCGCCAGCCCAATTTATCCCAATCAAAGCAAGCACCAACACCCCCGCCAAAACAGCGCCTATCATCTTGTGTGTACGGTTAAGAGTAAAGCCGCCTGTCGCCATAACCATCAGCCTCCTAGTCTTTGCTTTTTACTGTCTAAATACCCTTGCAATATTAAAACCGCCGCCAGTTTGTCCACTACCTTTTTCCGCTTTTGGCGGCTGACGTCCGCCTCAATGAGCATTTTTTGCGCCGCCACAGTAGTCAGCCGCTCATCCCACATCACTACCTGTTTACCGGGAAAACGCTCCGTTAAAAACCGGGCAAACTTCTCCGACGCCTGCGCCCGTTCACCCAGGCTGCCGTCCATATTCTTCGGCAGGCCGACGACAAAACCTGTTACGGCGTTTTCTTCCACCAGGGCGGCCAACCTAGCCAGGTCTTTAGTTTCCCCCTGGCGGCGAATAGTCTCTATTCCTTGCGCGGTAAGCCCGAGGCCGTCGCTCAGCGCCACCCCGATGGTCTTATCGCCAAAATCTAGGCCTAAAAATCTATCTTCCACTGTCATACCACCTTGATACAAAAATGCTGGCAAGCCGCAGCGCAATAGCCGCAGCGCAAACATTTTGCCTTATCTATCACGGCCCGGCCGCCCTCAATACCAAGCGCCCCGCTTGAGCACCTGGCGCAGCAGGCCCCGCAGCCTGTGCAATATTCTTCGACAAAGATATCCCGCCGGTAGTTTTTTACCCGCTCGCTGACCGCGCTGTCCGGCGTAAGACCGGAAAAGACGGCGCAGTTTACCAGCACTTCTTCCGCGCTATGCATACCCACTGCTATAGACGCTACGCCAGGCAGGCCGAGCGCCCAGGAAAACGCTTCTTCGCTTTTATGTGATAAATGGCCGCCGCCCAGTACTTTCATAGCATACATGCCTTTACCCATATAAGCGGCAAAATCCATGGCCTTCATCATATCTTCCCGGCTGCCGTCAGCTATGCCCAGGCCGGCCATATTGACCAAAGGGTGCAGTACGTCTACTTCATCAAGCATAGCGGCCGCGCGCACTACTTCTACATAATGGGTGGATACGCCTATCGCCCTGATAAGGCCTTCTTTTTTGGCATCCGCCAGACAGCGCAAAGCGTCGGCGTGCCCTTTGAGGGTAAGGCGGGAAGATTGTTCGTGCAAGCTGAATATATCTATATAGTCCCTGCCGATACTGCGGCAGGCGTTTTCCACGCTTTCTCTCATACCGTCATAAGTATGCGCGTAAGATTTGGCGGAAATTACCACTTCACCGGAAAAACCGGCCAAGGCTTCTTTGATGTAGCCATAAGTTTCGTAAAGCTCTGCCGTATCAATAAAATTAACGCCCTTGTCCAGTGCGGCCCTGATAACAGCAGCCCCTTCTTTTAGGGGAAGGTTTTTCTGCAAGGGGCCGATAGTAAGAGCGCCAAAACACAGGCGTGATACTGTCAAACCAGTTTGTCCCAATTTATGGTAGTTCATTTTTCTTTTTTGAGGTAGCTTTCCACCAGTTCTTCTAAAAGCTCATAGCGCTCTATACTGCGCAGACGCGTCCGGGCGTCCTTATGACTGGTAATATAAGTGGGGTCGCCGGATAAAAGATAACCTACTAGTTGGTCGATAGGGTTATAGCCTTTTTCTGTAAGAGCCTGGCAGACAAATTCTATCTCTTGCGCTACGTCTTTTTTGGAAGGGTCATTGCGAAACAGCATGGTTTCCCTCGATATGTCGGCCATCTTCTTACCTCCTTACAAACATTTCGCTAAAGTATGCATTATTATTTTACCACATAAAACGCTGAAAAGCACATGAAAAAAACATAAATTGAGTGAAGAAAAACGCCGCCTTTTAAAGGCGGCGCCCGGTAAGATTTATTCGGTCGCGTAGTTATCGAAATATCCCTGGATAAGCACTATAGGCGTTCCCTTGTCGCCGCTGCCGGTGGTCAGGTCGCACAGGCTGCCCAAGAGGTCGGTCAACTGGCGCGGCGTAGTGCCGGTAGATTCATCGGTAGAAGAGATGTTGCCGCTTTTGCCGTTGATGCGTTTTTTCATGGCGTCGACCATCTCTTTGCCGTCCATGCCGGCCAAGTCGTTATCAGCTATATACTTTATCTTTATTTCGTTCGGCATCCCTTGGAGGCCTTTGGTAAAGCCGGGCGAAACACACGGGTCGGCCAGTTCCCATATCTTGCCTACCGGGTCTTTGAAAGCGCCGTCACCGTAAATCATCACTTCGACGTTCTTGCCGCTCGCTTCTTTAAGCTTGGACTGGATGGCGTCCACCACAAACTGGCAATCGCGCGGGAAGAGTTTTATACAGTCGTCCTTGGCCTTATTCGAGCCGAGTATACCGTATTCGGGGTTATAGCCGCTGCCGTTATGCGGCTGGCTGAGCACTTCGTCAAGAGTGTGTACTTTCTCCGCGCCGGCGGCCAGAAGTATTTTTTTAGTGCGGAAGCGTTCGTGGATGTTGGCAACCAACATTTCTTTAGCATATTTAAGCGCGTCTTTCGGCCTGTTGGTAAAAATTATATTTATTTGTCCGGGAGCGCCAAGGCTTTTGTAATAAGCGACATAATCAAGCCCGGTAAACGGGTGCCTGAATTCCTTGCCGAATATCTCCCGGTATTTTTCTTCTGTCAAAAGGTCTGTATAAGGATCTACTCCGGCTTTGTCCATCACATCCACGTCCATGAGATGGTTGCCCACTTCGTCGGAAGGATAATTGAGCAATAGGTATATCTTTTTGCCGGTGAGGGCTATGCCCTTTAGCAGGAGCGCAAAACGGTTCCTGCTCAATATCGGGAACAAGAGGGCGATATCGCCCTTGAATTTATCGTTGATGTCTGCTGCAATATCTTCAAGCGACGCATAATTTCCTTGGGTACGCGCGACCAGCGACTCGGTGATGCCGATGACGTCACGGTCTTTGAGGTTGATATTTTCCGAGGATAAAGCGGCGGTAAGCGAATCTACGACAAACTTCACCACATCGTCGCCTTTTTTAGCTATGGGCGCCCGGATGCCCCATATGGAAGTACCTATGTTTCGTGCCATATTTACTTTTCTCTCCTTAACTATGTATGCTTCTCTATGTAAATAGCTTGCTGACCGACTGTTCGTTAAAGATGCGTAAAATCGCTTCGCCAAACAGCGGCGCTACAGTAACTACCTGTATTTTGCTGCTTTGTTTTTCTTTACTGAGTGGAATGGTATCTGTGACTATGATTTCCCGCAAAGCCGACTGCTCTAAAAGCTCGACCGCGTTGCCGCTCAGCACCGCATGGGTGCAGCAGGCGTATATTTCGCGCGCGCCGGCTTCTTTCAAAGCTTTTGCCCCTTCCACCAGCGAGCCTGCCGTATCCACCGTGTCATCCACTAGTATGGCGGTTTTGCCTTTGACATTGCCTACTATATTTGCCACCACGGCAACATCTCGGGCGGGACGCCGCTTATCGATAATGACCATCGGGCAGTCCAGCCGTTCGGCAATGCGCCGGGCCCGGTTTACGCCGCCCATGTCGGGCGATACTACGACAAAGTCATGGCACCATTCGCACAAGCGCTCTTTCAGGTGTGCAGTCAGCAGAGGAGCTGCTAAAAGATGGTCAACAGGTATATCGAAAAATCCTTCTATCTGACCGGAATGCAAATCCATGGTCACAACGCGGTCGGCGCCGGCCGTCATCAAAAGATTGGCCACAACTTTGGCCGCGATAGGTTCACGGTCGCGGTCCTGATGGTCTTGCCTGGCATAGGCGTAGTATGGTATGACGGCAGTAATAGTACGCGCCGAAGAACGTTTGAAAGCATCGATCATTACCAGCAGTTCAACGATGGATTCATTTACCGGCTGCCCCATTGTCTGGATGGCGAAAACATCTTTACCACGGACATTGTCGCCGATCATCACCTGTATCTCTCCGTTGTTGAAACGCCCCACCACGGCTTGGCTGACTTTTGCGCCGATATGGCCGGCTACGCTTTCCGTAAAAGAAAAGTGCGACGTGCCGGCAAAAATACGCAATTTTTCACTGCCGTCCAAAAGGACTTCTTCCATAGAACATACCTCCACCGTGGATAGCGACATAGATATAACAGAAAAATACCCACATAGAATATTAACACAAATTGTCAATATGTGCTATCTTAAATTGCCAAACGCGAAAAAAAGTTGCCAAACTGTAAAGATGAAAGCCCCGGAACAGGCCGGAGCTTTACAGCGCCGGCTTAAAACTGGGCCAGCAAATCTTTTTCTTTTTCCGCCTGCAGGGGGTGCCTGTTTTGCCACGCGGCTACAATCATGGCAAATAATCTGTTAGCCCTGTTTTTCGCGCGCTGAGACCTCGTTTTCCCCAGCAGCCATTCCCGCCAGGATAAAAGTATAGACAAAGCGCTTACCTTATCTATGATAGCCGCAAACCCGGCGGCTTCGGCAAAAGCCCGGCCGCTGGCCGCCAAAAAATCCTGCCGGCATCCTTCTCGACCATCCATGACATATTCGCGCGCTAAAAAACGCAGCGACAGGACAAACCAGTTTTCAAAGATTGCGAGCGCCCGGCGCCAGCCGATAGAAGAGACCGCGGCTTTAAACGCGGCTTCCAAGGCCGGCCTGCCCACAAACGGCCCGGCAAGGGTTACGAGTTTATTTAGCAGGTCTTTTAGATAAATATCCCCTGCTTTGCCCAAAAAACGGCCTGTTACATCAATAAGCCCGGCGTAAAAAACATCTTTACCACCGGAGACGCCGCGCCGCAAAGCGCTGTAAACAGACAAGAAATTCATCAAATTAGCAGTATTTTCGATACTGCCTGTTTTGAGGGCAAACCTGAGCCAGGAAATAAAAAGATTGTCCCAGCAGCAAACTTGCCGCTCTTCCAATTCACCTACATTTTTGGCGAGCAGTGTACATATCTCCCGGAAAAACTCTTCGTCGCCAGCTTTTATCGTAGCCGTGCCTATATTTTCTATGCATTCCACGACGGCGGTTATAACTGGCCCCTCTTCCTGCGACAACTTGGGCAGCCAGGCAAGGAATATATTGATAATGCGCGCGCCGATAAACAGCTTGCCCTCATCCATAGAGAGAACGCCTGCCATTTTAAATATGCCGGCAAGAGCGGCTCGTTTTTCAGGCATATTTTTGAACAACAGCTTGCCGCCTTCCAAAAAATACTCCGCCGCCTGGAAATTCTTTTTGCCGAGCGCCGCTAAAAGCACTTCACGCCAGTACTCTTCTTCGTCCGGCCGGTTATATTTTTGCCCATAGGCCAGTTTGAAAAGCTCCGCTACTTGCAGCAATATGACCGTATTTTCCTCTTTTATCGCGAACAAGGCAATGGAATACAGCTCGTCCAGCATCTTAGCCGACGAACCTGCCTGCCCGTCTGCCAGTAGACGTTCGCCCAGTGTTTTTACTTTTGCGGCCGCTTTGGCAGCGTCATAGTCTTTATACAGGCGCCGCTGTATCATCCCATTTCCCCCAAAACTTTATTATCAGTCGGAGTGACGGCCGTAGTAAATCAGCCCTCTGGCCGATTCTACAGTTATGTCCATACCGTCTTCAAGTATCCCGGTAGCGTTTTCCACACCGACGACCACAGGTATGCCAAAGCTTACGCCGACGATGGCCGCGTGCGAGGTAAGGCCGCCTTCTTCCGTAATGATGGCCTTAGCTTTGAGCGCGCACTGTGTTACGCCTTCTTCCAGTGAACGGGTGACCAGGATGTCGCCCGGGGTAAATTTCTCGCAGTCCGACAGCGACCGGATAACGGTAGTATTGCCTTTTACCACTTTGCTGCCTATGCCCATGCCGCGCAGCAGTATATTGCCCACTATCCGCACATTTATCAAGTTGGTGCTGCCGGCTATGCCTACAGGGACGCCAGCGGTTATGACCACCACGTCGCCGGTTTTTACCATGCCGTTGTCCGCCGCGCAGCCTACCGTAGCTTTTACCATGTCGTCAGTGTTTTTGGCCGCTTCGCCAACCAGAGGCTCTATACCCCAGTACATTTGCATGCGCCGGGCGCTGGCCTTGTACGGCGTGACCGCAATGACCCTCGACTGCGGCCGGTAACGTGAAATCATGCGCGCAGTATAGCCTGTTTCAGACGAAGCAATGATGGCCGCTACTTTTAGTTCGTGCGCCACCTGCACCGTAGCATGGCTGATGGCATCCGTCATAGTCGTAGTATGGCCGGGCAACCCTTTGGGCTGTAAAAGCTCTTCATACTGTAAAGCGGCTTCCGTGCTTTCGGCCAATACAGCCATAGTGCGCACCGCCTCCAGCGGATAGCGGCCCGAGGCTGTTTCGCCGCTGAGCATTATGACGTCCGAGCCGTCAAGTATAGCGTTGGCAACATCGCTGGCTTCCGCCCTGGTCGGCCTGGGGTTGTTCATCATACTCTCAAGCATCTGGGTAGCTGTAATGACCGGCTTGCCGGCGGCATTGCACATTCTGATAATGCTCTTTTGCGCCAGCGGCACCTGCTCGGGCGGTATCTCAACGCCCAGGTCGCCGCGCGCCACCATTATACCGTCGGATACTTTGAGGATTTCCTCTATATTTTTTACGCCTTCGGCGTTTTCTATCTTAGCGATTATGCCCATCTTGGAGCCTGCTTCTTCAAGCACCTTCCTGATGGACAATACATCGGCCGCGCGCTGGACAAAAGAAGCGGCGACAAAATCCATGTCTTCTTTCACCGCAAACAAAAGATCGGCGACATCTTTTTCCGAAAGAAAAGGCAGGTCGATGGCCACGCCCGGCGCCGCCACGCGTTTACGCGAGGATATCTCGCCGCCGGTTACTACTTTGGTTATGATATCTTCGCCTTTTACTTCTTCTATTTGCAAACTTAACAGGCCGTCGGAAAGCAAAACCAGGTCGCCCGCCTTCACCAGGCCTGCCAAACCGCCGTAGTTTATAGAGGCCATTTCACTGGTTCCTTCTACCTCTTTAGCGGTAAGCACAAATTTTTTGCCCGGTTCCAGCATCTCTTTCCCTTTGGCAAAAACGCCCAGTCTCATCTCCGGCCCTTTGGTATCGGCCAGGATGGCCACGTGCTTTCCTGCCTCTTTGGCCGCCGCGCGGACAGCCGTCATGCGTTCTAGGTGATCGGCGTGCGTACCGTGGGAAAAATTGAACCTGGCAATGTCCATGCCTGCATCAATCATTTCTTTCAACATTCCGGAAGCATCGGTCGCCGGCCCTACTGTACAAATGATTTTTGTTCTTTTCATGGTATCTCCCTCTCTATCAGCATGATTTTTGTGAGCAGCGGTGCGCGTAGAGTATTTCGCTGGCCTCAGCCGCTTCCGATGCCGGGACATGTATTTCAAAACTTGAAGTACTGCCTTCTTTTATCTGCACCAAAAAACCTTCTTTTTCCAGTAACTCTTTCATCGCCTCAGCCTGGGCAATTTTTTGCGTTATATGAACTACCTTCCACATAAATATTCCTCCATCCAGAAATATGAAAAGTAACTGCACGCCTATATCATTATTCTATTACCCAAACAAGATATAAAGCAATACTGCGACAATTTATTTTAACAAAGTTCTTGTGTTTTGCAAGTTTTTTCTTTCAAGAAAGACTGATGCTGTCCTTGCCTAAAAGTTTGCGCAATTTTGCCAAAAGCTCTTCTTGCCCGGCGTTTACCCACAATTCACGCCCTACTTTTACTGCGCCGCCCGCACCCGGCATTTGGATGACGACAGGCGACAAACCTTTATATTCATGCAAAATGTTTCTGACTGCGGCAAATATTTCTGTCTTTTCCTGGCTGGCTGCCAAGTTTATAAAAAGTAAGGGCGCAACATCATCTAAAAGCGTTATCTCGTCTGCTACCACCTTGACAGTATCGTCGTCTACCGAAAGACGGCCTCGCACACAGACAGTGTTTTCCACCGCCAGGCAATGCATGGCCCGGGAAAAAACTTTAGGGAATGCCAACACTTCCAAAGAAGCGGTAAAGTCCTCCAGCACTATGCTTGCCATGGCATCGCCTTTTCTAGTGTTCATGCGCTTCATAGCCGATATGATGCCGCCAAGCTCCACTTTTTCGCCTTCCCGGCGTTTGCCTTCCGACAGGCTGGCGATGGAAACCATGTTTTCCAGCTTTTCCCGATGGCGGTCGAGCGGATGGCCGGTCACATAAAAACCTGTTATCTCTTTTTCTTCCGACAGCATCTGCGCCTTAGGTATTTCAGGCAGATCGGGCAATACCAGTTCCTGCGGCAAAACATCGCCGCCGTCGAACAGCCCCAGCTGCCCGGCCAGGTCGTCTCTTTGTTTTTGTCCGGCTACGCTTATGGCTTTTTCCAGAACGAACAGCAGTTGGGAGCGTTTGCCCATGCTATCGAAAGCGCCGCATTTTATAAAGCTTTCCAGCACGCGTTTATTGGCAGTACGCATTTCCACCCGGCTGCAAAAATCCACCAGACTGGTAAAAGCGCCGCCCTCGGCGCGGGCTTTTAAGATAGATTCTATCGCAGCTTCGCCTACGTTTTTCACTCCGGCCAGGCCAAAACGGATGTGCCCTCCGTCCACCGTGAAACCGCGCCCGCTGGCGTTGACGTCCGGCGGCAGCACCTTTACGCCCATATGCCGGCATACTTCTATGTAATGGCTCACCTTTTCGTTCTGCCCCATGACGCTGGTAAGCATGGCCGCCATAAATTCCACCGGGTAATGCGCTTTTAGCCAGGCGGTCTGGTAAGCTAAGAGGCCGTAGGCCGCGCTGTGCGACTTGTTGAAGCCGTAACCGGCAAAATGTTCCAGTAATGCAAATACTTCTGATGAGACGGCTTTCTTTATACCCTTTTTTTCCGCTCCGCCGATAAATATTTCCTTTTGCGCCGCCAGCTCTTCCGGTTTCTTCTTGCCCATGGCACGGCGCAGTATATCAGCCTGGGCCAGGGTAAAACCCGACATAGTGGCCGCTATCTGCATGACCTGCTCCTGGTAAAGGATAACGCCGAAAGTATCCTGCAAAATAGGCTCCAGCGTAGGGTGCAGCAGCCTGCTCTTTCTCTCCCCATGGCGGCCGGCCACGAAATCCGATACCATGCCTGTCCCCAAAGGGCCGGGGCGGTACAGCGCGACCAGGGCGATAAGGTCTTCAAAGCGCTCCGGTTTCAAATCCTTGACCAGTTGGGTCATGCCGGCGGACTCCATCTGGAATATACCGGCGGTCTCACCGTTAGACAGCATCCTGCACGTCTTTTCGTCGGCCAGGTCTATTTTTTCTATGTCAATATCAAGGCCGCTAGTAGCTTTTATGTTAGCCAGGGCGTCGGCGATGACCGTAAGCGTCCTAAGGCCCAAAAGATCCATTTTTAAAAGGCCTATTTCTTCCACCCGGTCTTTGTCATACTGTGTAGTGACAAAACCTTCGGAAGAATGCTGTAAAGGAACAAACTCGGTCAACGGTTTCGGCGCTATAACGATGCCCGCCGCATGGGTAGAGGCGTGGCGCGGCGTCCCTTCCACCGCTTTGGCAAGGTTTAGCAGCCTGCCGACATTGGCGTTTTCATGGCAGGAATTTTTTAGTTCTTTGCTGCCGGCCAGCGCTTTATCGAGCGTTATACCCAGCTCCATCGGGATCTCTTTGGCTATCTTATCCACTTCGCTGTACGGCATGTTCAGTGTGCGCCCGACGTCGCGCACCGCCGCCCGCGCCGCCATCGTACCGAAAGTGATGATCTGCGCTACCCGGTCGCTGCCGTAGCGTTTTACTATATAGTCAAAAACCTCCTGCCGCCGGACGTAGCAAAAATCTATGTCGATATCGGGCATGCTGATGCGTTCCGGGTTCAAAAAACGCTCAAACAGCAGGTTGTATTTGATCGGGTCTATACTCGTTATACCTAAAAGGTACGACACTATGCTGCCCGCTGCCGAACCGCGTCCCGGCCCTACGGCAATGGAGTTTTGTTTGGCAAAATTGACAAAATCCCAAACAATGAGAAAGTAGCTGTCAAACCCCATGTCATGGATGACTTTTAATTCATAAGACAGCCGTTCTTTGACCGCCGCCTCCGCGCCGGGGTACTTGCCCGGCAAAGCCTGTTCACACAAAGATGCCAGATAACTTTGGGCCGTCCCATTCTCGGGAACCGTAAATTCCGGTAAAAACAGCTGGTTAAAGTCTATCTTGACATTGCAGCGCTCGGCTATTCTCAAGGTGTTGTCGAGAGCCTCCGGCAGTTCGGGAAACAGCGCGCCCATCTCCTCGGCCGATTTCAGGTAGAATTCATCGTTGCTGAATTTCATGCGCCCTTCTTCTTCTACCGTCTTGTTGGTCTGGATGCACATGAGGATATCCTGCGCTTCACTGTCTTCCCTGTTCACATAGTGCGAATCATTGGTAGCGACCAGCCCGATACCGTACTGGCGGGCAAATTTTACCAGCTGTTCGTTTACTATCTTATCTTCCGGCAAAAAATGGTCCTGCACTTCGATAAAAAAGTGCTCCGGCCCAAAAATATCGAGATATTCTTCTATCGACCTGTTTGCGCCTTCAAGGTCGCCGCTGAGTATTTTTACCGGTATCTCTCCGGCCAGACAGGCTGACAGGCAAATAATACCCTCGCTATATTCTCTCAGAAGCGTCTTGTCAAGGCGCGGTTTATAGTAAAAACCTTCCAGTTGGGCGGCTGAGACCAGTTTTAACAAATTGCGGTAGCCGGTATTATTTTCCGCCAGCAGTATAAGGTGGTAGGAGTTTTCCTTGTCGGCCGGGCTTTTATCAAAGCGCGACCCGCCAGCTATATAGGTTTCGCAGCCGATTATTGGCTTCACGCCTTGCTTTACCGCTTCCTTATAAAAATCTATGATTCCGTACATCACGCCGTGGTCGGTCAGGGCGACAGCCGGCATATCGAGCGCTTTGGCCCTCGCGACCAGGCGGGAAATGCGCGCCGCCCCATCGAGGAGGCTGTACTCGCTATGTACGTGCAGGTGTACGAATTGTCCCGGCATAATGTTTCTCCTCATCAAATAACTTTATCTATATTATATTACACTCGGCAAGCTAAACAAAGGCGGATTTTTAGTATAGGAAACGCCCGGCGTATAGCCGGGCGTCAGACTGTAGACAAAAAGGCCATCACCCCCAAGACTATGTTAAAATAGTCCTGGGGGTGAAATATTCATGTACCAAAAGAAAGACCGTGACAAACAAAAACAAATCCAATTTCTCTGCCTTGAAGACCTCGTACCTAAAAACCACCTGGTACGCCAAATAGAAAAAGCCATAGACTTTAACTTCATCTACCAAGAAGTAGAAGGCCTCTACAAAGAAGACAAATGGGGCAAACCAGGCATAGACCCGGTAAGCCTCTTTAAAATAGTCTTCATCCAATACATCTTCGGCATCCCCTCCATGCGTCAAACCATAAGAGAAATTGAAGTAAACAATGCCTATCGCTGGTTTATCGGCTACGAACTCACCGAACCCGTCCCGCACTTTTCCACCTTCGGTAAAAACTACGCCCGGCGCTTTAAAGACACCGACATATTCGAGCGGATATTTGCCCGGGTATTACAAGAAGCCTCCAAGCACGACTTCATAGACGCAAGCGCCGTATTTATCGACGCAACTCA